>NZ_CP071139.1:2620000-3233750 GCF_017639205.1 Streptomyces nojiriensis
AGGTTCAGCAGTGTCAGAGCAGAGCAGGCCGCACCTTCCGCACGACTTCCACCCCGAGGTCGCGGCCTTCACCTTGACGAGCGAGGACGTCTCCCATGGAGCCGACCTGCACGCCGCCCAGGTCCTCACGGGGAAGAACATCTCGCCCCACCTGCGCTGGGAGGGCTTTCCCGAGGGGACGAAGAGCTTCGCCGTGACCTGCTTCGACCCGGACGCGCCCACGGGCAGCGGGTTCTGGCACTGGGTCCTCTTCGACCTGCCCGTTTCGGTGACGGAGCTGCCGGCCGGGGCGGGCACCGGGGACTTCGCGGGTCTGCCTGAAGGGGCTGTGCACGCGCGGAACGACTACGGCACGAGGGACTTCGGCGGTGCGGCCCCGCCGCGCGGGGAGCGGCACCGCTACGTGTTCACCGTGTACGCGGTGGACCGGGAGCAGCTCGGCCCGGACGAGGACTCGTCGCCGGCGGTCGTCGGATTCCATCTGCGGTTCCACGCCCTGGGGCGTGCGCAGCTCGTCGCGGAGTACGAGGCACCCGCCGCGCGCTGATCGTTCCCCGAGCGTTCGCCCGGTCCTGGTCTAAAGAAGGCCAGGACCGGGCATTTTTATTGCGTTGTCCCGCGTGGCGCGCGCGGCCAGAGTGGTTGCGGGCCCTGCCGCCATGGTGGTCGCGGGCCTGCACACGGGAGGTGGGCGAGATGCGGGACACGCTGGTGCTGAATGCGAGCTTCGAGCCGCTGTCGACAGTGACTCTGAACCGGGCCGTGGTTCTGGTGCTCCAGGACAAGGCCGTCGTCGAACAGTCGCACCCCGAGCTGCGTGTGCGCGCGGCCACCATGGATCTTCCGATGCCCCGGGTGATCAGGCTCTGCAGGTATGTCCGGGTGCCCTTCCGAAGACATGCTCCCTGGTCGCGGAGGGGGGTGCTGGTCCGGGACCAGCACCGTTGCGCGTACTGCGGGAAGCGCGCGACGACCGTGGACCACGTACTGCCGCGGGCCCAGGGGGGCGGGGACACCTGGCTGAACACGGTGGCGTCCTGCGCCGAGGACAACCACCGCAAGGCGGCGCGGACTCCGGAGGAGGCGGGGATGCCGCTCCTCCGGAAGCCCTTCGTGCCGTCGCCGGCGGATGCGATGCTGCTGGCCCTGGGGGTGGCCGGGCGGGAGGCGCTCCCGGAGTGGCTGGAGCGTTCCGCCTGAGCGGATCTCCCGCGTTCGGTGGATGCGGTCGCGCTGGGCGGCGTAGTTCTTCTACGTCGCTCAGCTGACGAGCAGTTGGACGATGGCGAGGATGCCGACCGTCACGATGACTGCGCGCAGGACGGTCGGCGAGAGGCGGCGGCCGACCTTGGCGCCGATCTGGCCGCCGATCGTGGAGCCGACGGCGATGAGCACGACGGCCGTCCAGTCGAACTCGGCGACGAAGAGGAAGACGACGGCCGCGATGCCGTTCACCAGTGCGGCGATGACGTTCTTGACGGCGTTGATGCGTTGCAGGTCCTCGCGGAGCAGCAGGCCCATCAGGCCGAGGTAGAGCACGCCCTGGGCGGCACCGAAGTAGCCGCCGTAGGCGCTGGAGAGCAGCATGCCGCCGAGCAGGGCGGGTCCGCCGTCGGGGTGGCCGGTGTCGCCTCCGGCGGCTTCCTGGCGTCGGCGCAGCGCGGCGGCGAGCCGGGGCTGGAGGACGACGAGGACCAGGGCCAGGGCGATCAGGACGGGCACGATCGTGTCGAAGGACTCGGACGGCAGGGTGAGGAGCAGGAGCGCGCCCGCGAGTCCGCCGACGAGCGACACGGAGCCGAGCCGCAGGATGCGGGCGCGCTGGCCCTGGAGCTCCTTGCGGTAGCCGATGGCTCCGCTGATCGAACCGGGCACCAGGCCGAGGGTGTTGGACACGTTGGCGGTGACCGGGGGCAGTCCGGTGGCGAGCAGCACCGGGAAGGTGATCAGGGTGCCGGAGCCGACGATGGTGTTGATCGTGCCCGCGCCGATGCCGGCGGCGAAGACAGCGAGTGATTCCCAGATGGACATGGACGGTGCCATCCCCTTTGCATGAGTGAGTCGCCTCCCCGCCATGAAGGTCGAGGGGCCTCACTGATCATGCAGGAAGGGGTGGCGGGTCAGTCGATGGGGGGCTGTTCCCGGCGCTCCGCGCCGTCCTTGTCCCGCGCGGCCGGGATGCCGCCGCCGTCCTTGCCGGTCCCGCTCGGGTTGAAGCCCGAACCGCCGCCCATGGGGCCGAAGTTGCCCATGGCGCCGGAGAGGCCCTTGAGGGCGTCGCCGATCTCGCTCGGCACGATCCAGAGCTTGTTTGCGTCGCCTTCGGCGATCTTCGGGAGCATCTGGAGGTACTGGTAGGCGAGGAGCTTCTGGTCGGCGTCGCCGGCGTGGATGGACTCGAAGACCGTACGGATGGCCTGCGCCTCGCCCTCGGCGCGCAGTGCGGCGGCCTTGGCGTCACCTTCGGCACGCAGGATGGAGGACTGCTTCTCACCCTCGGCGCGCAGGATCTCGGACTGCCGGACGCCTTCGGCCTGGAGGATCGCGGCGCGCTTGTCGCGGTCGGCGCGCATCTGCTTCTCCATCGAGTCCTGGATGGAGGTCGGCGGCTCGATGGCCTTGAGCTCGACGCGGTTGACGCGGATGCCCCACTTGCCGGTGGCCTCGTCGAGGACTCCGCGCAGGGCCGCGTTGATCTCCTCGCGGGAGGTGAGGGTCCGCTCCAGGTCCATGCCGCCGATGATGTTGCGGAGCGTGGTGACGGTGAGCTGCTCGATGGCCTGGATGTAGCTGGCCACCTCGTAGGTCGCGGCGCGCGCGTCGGTCACCTGGTAGTAGATGACGGTGTCGATGTTGACGACCAGGTTGTCCTGGGTGATGACGGGCTGCGGCGGGAACGGGACGACCTGTTCGCGGAGGTCGATCCGGTTGCGGATGGAGTCGATGAACGGGACGACGATGTTGAGGCCCGCGTTGAGGGTGCGGGTGTAGCGGCCGAACCGCTCGACGATGGCGGCGCTGGCCTGCGGGATCACCTGGATCGTCTTGACCAGTGCGATGAAGACCAGAACCACCAGAATGATCAGGACGATGATGATCGGTTGCATGCGGTTCCCCGTGCCCTTCCGGCTGTCTGTGCTGCCCCGTTGATCGGAGTCTCGCAGACCCGGGGGCCGCGAGCAGGCTGCTTCTCACATCACGACGGCGGTCGCTCCGTCGATCTCCACCACGTCGACGGACTGGCCGGGTTCGAAGCTGGTGTCCGCGTCGAGGGTGCGCGCGGACCAGACCTCGCCGGCGAGCTTGATGCGGCCGCCGCTGCCGTCGACCCGTTCCAGGACGACGGCGGATCTGCCCCTCAACGCGTCGATGCCGCTGCGGTGTTGGGGGCGCTGGGTGCGGTGCCGGTTGGCGATGGGGCGGACGACGGCGATGAGCGCGACGGACACGATCACGAAGACCAGGACCTGCGCCACCACTCCCCCGCCGACGGCGGCCGTGACGGCGGCCGCGACCGCGCCGACTGCGAACATGCCGAACTCCGGCAAGGCGGTCAGGACGAGGGGGATGCCCAGTCCGACCGCGCCGATGAGCCACCACACCCACGCGTCGATGTCCACATGGTCATGGTAGGTCGGTTGGGCGCGGTCGGGACAGGGTGCGGGGACCCGTAGGAGACGTAAGAGGCGGGCCTAGGCCGTCTCTTACGGATCTTGCCGGGCCCGCGACGCCCGGCACCGCACCTGGCCGCGTTGTCGGGGCACCCGAGTACGTCCAGTACACGGTGCGCTCCTCCGCCTTGCCACGCACGGCACCGGACGCCGCGGACTCGGCCGACAAGATCCGAAAGAGACGGCCTAGCCGAGCGGCAGGCCCTGGGCGGTCCAGCGGTCGGTCCCGTTGCGCTCGACGACCAGCGGGAGGCCGAAGCAGAGGGAGAGGTTGCGGGAGGTCAGTTCGAGGTCGATCGGGCCCGCGGTGACGACCTTGCCCTGACGGATCATCAGGACGTGGGTGAAGCCGGGGGCGATCTCCTCGACGTGGTGCGTGACCATGACCATCGACGGGGCGAGCGGGTCGCGGGCCAGGCGGCCGAGGCGGCGTACGAGGTCCTCGCGGCCGCCGAGGTCCAGACCGGCGGCGGGCTCGTCGAGGAGCAGCAGCTCGGGGTCGGTCATCAGGGCGCGTGCGATCAGCGTGCGCTTGCGCTCTCCCTCGGAGAGGGTGCCGAACTTGCGGTCGAGGTACTCGGTCATGCCGAGGCGGTCGAGGAAGGCGCGGGCGCGCTGCTCGTCGACGTCCTCGTACTCCTCCTGCCACGTCGCCGTCATGCCGTAGGCGGCGGTGAGGACGGTCTGCAGGACGGTCTGCCGCTTGGGCAGCTTGTCGGCCATCGCGATGCCGGCGACACCGATGCGGGGGCGCAGCTCGAAGACGTCCACCTTGCCGAGGGTGCTGCCGAGGATGGTGGCGGTGCCCTTGGTGGGGAAGAGGTAGCTGGAGGCGAGGTTCAGCAGTGTGGTCTTGCCGGCGCCGTTGGGGCCGAGGATCACCCAGCGCTCGCCCTCCTTCACCGACCAGGAGACCTGGTCCACCAGAGCCCGGCCCTCGCGGACCACGGATACGTCCACCAGCTCCAGAACATCGCTCATGAGCGTGTTGTCACCCCTTGCAGTCACGGTTCTCTGTGCGCCGGTAGACGCAGCCCCAGAGGAAAACCTACGCCACTCGGAGAGCGGTCCGGGGCCGGGGCCCGGTGCCGGGGCCGATCCGTAAAGTAGGGGGATGCTTTTCGAACCACGTTCAGGGCGCTTGGCCGCCTGGGGGAACGCACTGCTGGCCGGTCTGGTCTCGCCCGACGAGGCCGTGTTGTCGATCGTGGGCGAGGACGCCGTGCACCGGGTGGAGGGGCTGCCGGGTGAGACGGGCCCCGTCGGACTCACCCTGGCGCTCGGCCGGCTGCGGGTCCTGGGGGTGACCGGGCTGCGGGTGGCGCTGCCCGCGCCGGGGCATCCGCTGGGGCTGAGCGGGCCGCCGGAGTTCAATGCGCGGGCGCTGGAGGCGGAGGAGGCGGTCGTCGCGGTGGGGGCGGCGCTGGGTCTGGTGCCGGAGGTGTCCGAGGTGGGGCCGGCCGGGGACGTCCACGTGTCGGTGACCTGGCACGTGCTGCCGGTACGGGAGGCCCCGCCGGCGGACGTGCCCTCGCTGGGCGAGGCGGAGCGCGAGCTGGCGGAGGCGCTGCGCGAGGCGACCGAGGTGCTGACCCGGCTGGACGTGGCGGGGTCCGGGCCGGTCGCGGAGGCCGCGCTGTCGGCGTACCGGGCGCGGGCGGAGGCCGGGCGGGACGCGCTGGCGCCGGGGTACCCGCCGCGGGCGGTGCGGGTGCTGGCGCTGGCGCAGCGGGTGGACCTGATGGTGTCGCTGGCGTACGAGAACGGGCACGGGGGCGCGGTGGCCGCCTCGGAGATCGCGGCGCGGGCGGAGGCGCTACGGCCGGTCGAGCGGGTCGCTCGGCGGGCGCTGGTCGCGGCGTACAACTCGGCCGTTGAGGCGCGCGAGCGGGGGTGACCCCCGGGGCCGGAGCCTGGCCCCGGTTGCGGGTGCGGCGCCGCTGCGCGGGCGGCCCCGGCTGCGCCGGGCTTTGCGGGGCTCCGCCCCACACCCCGCGCCTCAAACGCCGGCGGGGCTGAGAGGGGCATGGCGGGGCTGGATCGGCGGGGCAGAAAGGAACCCCGCTTCCCAGGGAGAGGAGGGGAAGCGGGGCCGGGTGGGGCGGGTCAGGCGTTGACTCCGGTGTTGCCGAACGCGCCGTTGAGCAGGCCGATCACGTTGACGGTGTTGCCGACCACGTTCACCGGGACGTGCACGGGGACCTGGACCTGGTTCCCGGAGGCCACGCCGGGCGAGTTCAGGGCCTCGCCCTCCGCCGACGCACCGCCGTGCGCCGAGGAGACACCGGCGCCGGCGGCGAGGAGGCCGCCCGCGATCATGGTGACGGCTGCGGCCTTCTTGAAGTTCTTCACGTTCTCGTCCTCCAGTACGTCTGCCGCGACCAGCCGTCGCGGCACGCCATGGAGAACGGCCGGCCCCTCGTCGGGATACGCCATGTGGGCTACATACACCCGACCGTATGAATCTCAGACCGGAACGAGACGATCCGATTTACCTCCGATCAGTCGGCGATTCCGTGCCTGACCGCCCACAATGCGGCCTGGGTCCGATCGGAAAGGTCCAACTTCATCAGGATGTTCGAGACGTGCGTCTTGACCGTCTTCTCGGACAGGACCAGGGCGCGGGCGATCTCGCGGTTGGAGCGGCCGTCGGCGATCAGGCCCAGGACCTCGCGTTCGCGGTCGGTCAGCGAGCCGGGCCGGCCCGCCGAGGAGCCCTGGTCCTCCTGGGACAGCAGGGCCAGGGCCACCTCCGGCTGGAGGAGCACGTGGCCCGCGTGGACGGAGCGGATGGCTCCGGCCAGCGCGTCCGGGTCGATGTCCTTGTAGACGTATCCGGCCGCGCCGGCCCGCAGGGCGGGGACCACGGTCCGCTGCTCGGTGAAGCTGGTGACGATCAGCACCCGGGCCGGGTTCGCCAGCTCGCGCAGCCTGCGCAGCGCCTCGATGCCGTCGGTGCCCGGCATCTTGATGTCCATCAGGATCACGTCGGGTCCCAGCTCCTCGGCGCGGGCGATGCCCTCCTCGCCGTCGGAGGCCTCGCCGACCACCTCGATGTCCTCCTGGACCTCCAGGAAGGTGCGCAGGCCCCGCCGGACCACCTGGTGGTCGTCGACCAGCAGTACTCGAATGCCGCTGCCGCTGCGGCCGGTGCTGTCAGCCACCGGGGACCTCCATCTCGATCGTGGTGCCCCGACCGGGCTCCGAGTGCACGGTGAGCCGGCCGCCGACGCCGCTCGCGCGGTCCCGCATGGAGACCAGGCCCAGGTGACGGCCCGCCCGGCGGACGGTCCGGGGGTCGAAGCCCTTGCCGGTGTCGACGACCTCGAGGACCGCGCCCCCGGCCGGCGTCCGGGCCAGGGTGACGTCGACGCGGTCGCCGCCGGAGTGGCGCAGGGCGTTGTGCAGGGCCTCCTGCGCGACGCGGAGCAGGGCTTCCTCCTGGGTCGCCGGCAGGGCCCGTACGCCGTCACAGGTGAAGGTGACGTGCGCGGTGTGGGCGCGGTCGAGGACGTGGACGTGCGTGCGGAGGGTGGCGACCAGTCCGTCCTCGTCCAGCGCTGCGGGGCGCAGCTCGGTCACGGCGGCGCGCAGTTCGTCGGCGGCCTCCGCCGCCAGGGCCGCCACCTGCTGGAGCTCGTCCTTGGCCCGGGCCGGGTCGCGGTCGACGAGGGCGGCGGCGGCCTGGGCGGTGAGGCGGAGCGAGAAGAGCTTCTGGCTGACGGCGTCGTGCAGCTCGTGGGCGAGCCGGGAGCGCTCCTCGGCGATGGTGAGCTCGCGGCTGCGCTCGTAGAGGTGGGCGTTGGTGAGGGCGATCGCCGCGTGCTGGGCGAGGAGGGAGAGGAGTTCCTGGTCCTCGTCGCTGAACCCGTGAGGGCCGCGTTTGTTCGCCAGGAAGAGGGCGCCGAGGGTCTCCTCGCCGTCGCGTACGGGCATGCCGAGGAAGTCGGACATCTCCGGGTGGGCGGCCGGCCAGCCCTCGAAGCGCGGGTCCTTGCGTACGTCGGCCAGGCGCTCGGGGCCCCCCTCGTGCAGCATCGCGGCGAGGATGCCGTGCTGGCGGGGCAGCGGGCCGATGAGGCGCCACTGCTCCGCGCTGATGCCGTCCACGACGAACTGGGCGAAGCCGCCGTGGTCGTCCGGGACGCCCAGGGCCGCGTACTCGGCGTCCAGGAGTTCACGGGCGGACACGACGATCGTGCGCAGGACGTCGCGGACCTCCAGGCGGCGGCTCATGGCGAGCAGTGCGGTGCTCACGGCGGCCAGGCCGCTGGGGGGCCCGCCGTGCGGGGGGCTAGCGGTCATGGGCTCACCGTACCCGCGGCCGTGACCTGCGGGATCGGGCCGTGGACGTAGGTCGAAGGGACCCGTGGGGGTGGGGCTCGTGGCCGACGCGGTGGGGGGTGGGCCGTTCCTAGGTTGGGGGCATCTGCTGATCGGGACGGAAGGCGAGGGTGCTGTCATGTCGGTGGCGATCGTGACGGGGGCGTCCAGGGGGCTGGGCCGGGCGCTGGCCGGGGAGCTGGCGGCGCGGGGCTGGGACCTGGTGCTGAGCGCGCGGGGTGCGGCGGCGCTGGAGGAGACCGCGGCCGGGACGGCGGGGGCGGCCGGGGCGCGGGTGGTGGCGGTGGCCGGGGACGTGTCCTCGGCGGCGCACCGGGCGGCGCTGGTGGCGGCGGCGCGGGAGCTGGGCGGGCTGGATCTGCTGGTGAACAACGCGGGGGTGCTCGGGGCCGAGCCGCTGGTGCCGCTGGCGGAGCACGCGCTGGACGGGCTGCGGGAGGCCTTCGAGGTCAATGTGGTGGGGCCGCTGGGGCTGGTCCAGGAGGGGCTGCCGCTGTTGCGGGCGGCGCGGGCCGGGGCGGTGCTGAACATCAGCTCGGACGCGGCGGTGGTGGCGTACGCGACGTGGGGGGCGTACGGGGCGACCAAGGCGGCGGGGGACCTGATGTCGGCGGTGCTGGCGGTGGAGGAGCCGGGGCTGCGGGTGTGGTGGGCCGATCCGGGGTCGATGCGGACGCGGATGATGGCGGCGGCCGAGCCGGGCGAGGACCTGGCGGGGCTGCCGACGCCCGCGGAGGTGGCTCCGGCGCTGCTGCGGCTGGTGGAGCGGGCGCTGCCGAGCGGTCGGTACACGGCGCAGGAGCTGGGGGTGGACGCGGGCCCGGGGGCGAGCCCGGGCGCGGCCGCAGGGGCGGCCCCGGCGGCGGGCCTGGACGCGGCTGCGGGGGCGGGCGCGGGGGGCGGGCGGTGAGCGGGCATCGGGCCCTGCGGGAGGAGGGTCCATATATAACGGACATACCACCGCAATTGTCGGCCCGGATTCCGGCCGAGCAGCGGGGACCGGGGCTGGGCCGGGACGCCGTGCGGCTGCTGGTGTCCCAGGGCTGCGAGCGGGTGTCGCTGCACGCCTTCCGGGAGCTGCCGGGGCTGCTGCGGGCCGGGGACGTACTGGTGGTGAACACCTCGGCCACGCTGGCGGCCGCGGTGGACGCCCGGCTGGGCGGCGAGGACCTGGTGGTGCACTTCTCGACCCGGGGCGACAGGGGGCACCCCCGGACGAAGTCTGGGGGAGGCCGCTGGGCGGTGGAGCTGCGCGCCCCGGACGGCGGCGGGACGACCCGGCCGCGGGCCGGAGGGCCCGCCGGGGCGGTGCTGGAGCTGCCGGGCGGGCACCGCCTCACCCTGGAGGAGCCCCTGGCGGCGGGCGCGGACCGGCTCTGGTGGGCGCGCCCCTCCCCCGCGCCGGACGGGGTACCGGCGCTGCTGCGGGCGTACGGGCGGCCGATCCGGTACGCGTACACCGAGCGGGACCAGCCGATCTCGGCCTATCAGACGGTGTTCGCGGTGCCGGCCGCCGACGGGGCGGGCTCGGCGGAGATGCCGAGTGCGGGCCGGCCCTTCACGGCGGAGCTGGTGGCGCGCCTGGTGAGCCGGGGGGTGCAGTTCGCCCCGCTGGTCCTGCACACGGGGGTGGCCTCGCAGGAGGCGCACGAGCCCCCTTACCCGGAGCGGTACGAGGTGTCCGCCACGACGGCGGGCCTGGTGAACGCCGCCAGGGCCGCCGGAGGGAGGGTCATCGCGGTGGGGACCACGGCCGTACGGGCCCTGGAGTCGGCCGCGGACGCGCGGGGGCGGGTGCGCCCGGCAGCCGGGTGGACCGATCTGGTGGTGACCCCGGAGCGCGGGGTGCGGGTGGTGGACGGGCTGCTGACCGGGCTGCACGAGCCCGGGGCGTCCCATCTGCTGATGCTGGAGGCGGTCGCGGGGCGGGCCGCCGTACGGCTCGGGTATGCCGAGGCGCTGGCCCGGCTCTGCCTCTGGCACGAGTTCGGGGACGTCCATCTGCTACTCAAGGATGAGAACCGTGACCATATGCATTGCGACAGCAACTCACGGTAAAACCGCCGCATGTCCGATGTGACCCCGCACATAGGACCCACATCACTTACGAAGCTGCCTAGTGGACGGATAAAGACCCTGTCAGTGCTGTCCCACCTAGCGCCGAGGCCCGAAATCGGGCCTCGGCGCCCGCGCGTGATCCACTAAGCGGGATCGTACGTCACACCTTTGCCACAGGATTTTGCCGCCGCTAAGAATTGCTCCCGTCGCACAGCACCGCGGATCCCCGGATCCACAAAGCGCCTTCCTGCGACTCCCGCTATTCGAAGAGGTTGCCCCGCCATGTCTGCTTCCCGCACCCCCGGTCACAGTCGTCTGACGAAGGCACACAAGCTGTCCATTGCCGGTGTCGCCACGCTGAGCGCCGCCGCCGTCGCCTTCTCCCTCGTGCCGGCCGACGCCGCCGAGGCGCAGACGGTCAACGCCGCCCCCGTCGCCTGGACCCAGGCCGTCAACGGCGCGCAGACGAAGGCGCTGCACGGAAACCTCTCCGCCCAGCAGGTCATCTCCCAGGCGAACGCGAAGGCCGCGGCCAAGATCAAGGCCGACGCCGACGCCAAGGCCAAGGCCGAGGCCGCCGCGAAGAAGGCGCGCGAGACCAAGGCGGCCGCGAGCCGTTCCGCCGCCCGCACCCCGGTGTTCGCGAACAACCTCGACGGCTGGATCAAGGAAGCCCTCTTCATCATGAAGAAGGAGGGCATTCCGGGCACCTACGCCGGGATCCACAAGAACATCATGCGCGAGTCCAGCGGTAACCCGATGGCGATCAACAACTGGGACATCAACGCCCAGAACGGCATCCCCAGCAAGGGTCTGCTCCAGGTCATCTACCCGACCTTCAAGACGTACCACGTCAAGGGCACCAAGTTCGACCAGTACGACCCGGTCGCCAACATCGTCGCCGCCTGCAACTACGCGGCCGACCGCTACGGCTCCATGGACAACGTCAACAGCGCCTACTAGGCCTCGGCGTACCCAAGCCCCCCCCATGCGCCTCAGGGCGGCACCCGGACTTCCGGATGCCGCCCTGAGGCGTTTTGCCGTACCTGCGGACGTGATGCCCGCGTGCGTGCGGTCGTCCCGCGCGCGGTCCTACTTGCCCGCGCGCATGACCTCGGGCTCGTGGCGGCGCAGCAGGCGCTGCACGGCGAAGCCGCAGGCGACGCCGATGAGCAGCAGGATGGTGATGTTCAGGCTCCACTGGCCGATCGTGGCGTCCCAGAGCGGGTCGGCGTTGGTCGGGTTCTCCGCGTCCCACGGCGGCATGAGCTTGCCGAGGTTCAGCGTGGTGCCGGCGGCGGCGATGGCCCAGCGGGACGGCATCAGCCAGGCGAACTGCTCCAGGCCCGGGGAGTCGTAGACCTGGAAGAGGATGCCGGTGAAGACGACCTGGACGATCGCGAACATGACCAGCAGCGGCATCGTCTTCTCGGCGGTCTTCACCAGCGAGGAGATCACCAGGCCGAACATCATCGAGGTGAAGCCGAGCGCGATGACCGACAGGCAGATCTCGACGGCCGGCGGCATGATCAGGCCCTCGGCGGGCAGGTCGCGCGGGAAGAAGCCGATCGCGCAGATGATCACGCCCTGGATGGCCGTGATGACGCCGAGGACGATCACCTTCGACATGAGGTACGCGGACCGGTACAGGCCGGTCGCGCGTTCCCGCTCGTAGATGACCCGTTCCTTGATCAGCTCACGGACCGAGTTGGCGGCACCCGAGAAGCACATGCCGACCGCGAGGATCAGCATGATCGTGCCGGCGTCGCCGTTGAAGCGGGACGGCGCGACGGGCGGCGCGAGGCCGAACTTCGCGGGGATCACCGTGGAGACCACGCCCAGGACCGCGGGCAGGAGCACCATCAGGGCGAGGAAGCCCACGTCCGAGGCGATCACCGAGACGTAGCGGCGCATCAGCGTGAACAGCTGCGAGCCCCAGCCCTGCGGGGTGCTCGGGCGCATCTGCTGGGCCGGCGGCATGGCGACCGACTGCGGGGCGACCGCGTCGAGGTCGGCGGCGTAGAGCTGGTAGTGCTGGGAGCCCTTCCAGCGGCCGGCCCAGTCGTAGTCGCGGTAGTTCTCGAACGCCGAGAACACGTCGGCCCACGTGCTGTAGCCGAAGAAGTTCAGCGCGTCGTCCGGCGGGCCGAAGTACGCGACCGACCCACCCGGGGCCATGACCAGCAGCTTGTCGCAGATGGCCAGCTCGGCGACCGAGTGCGTGACGACGAGGACCGTGCGGCCGTCGTCGGCGAGGCCGCGCAGCAGCTGCATGACGTCGCGGTCCATGCCCGGGTCGAGGCCGGAGGTCGGCTCGTCCAGGAAGATCAGCGACGGCTTGGTGAGCAGCTCCAGGGCCACGGACACGCGCTTGCGCTGACCACCGGAGAGCGCGGTGATCTTCTTGTCCTTGTGGATGTCGAGCTTGAGCTCGCGCAGCACCTCGTCGATGCGCGCGGCGCGCTCGGACTCGGCGGTGTCGCCCGGGAAGCGGAGCTTGGCCGCGTACTTGAGGGCCGTGCTGACCTTCAGCTCCTTGTGCAGGATGTCGTCCTGCGGGACCAGGCCGATGCGCTGGCGGAGCTCCGCGAACTGCTTGTACAGGTTGCGGTTGTCGTAGAGCACGTCACCCTGGTTGGCGGGCCGGTAGCCGGTCAGCGCCTTGAGCAGGGTCGACTTGCCGGAGCCCGAGGGTCCGATGACGCCGATCAGCGACTTCTCCGGGACGCCGAAGGTGACGTCCTTGAGGATCTGCTTGCCGCCGTCGACGGTGACCGTGAGGTGGCGGGCCGAGAAGGAGACCTCGCCGGTGTCGACGAACTCCTCGAGGCGGTCGCCGACGATCCGGAACGTCGAGTGGCCGACGCCGACGATGTCGTTCGGGCCCAGCAGCGCGGTGCCGGACTTCGCCAGCGGCTGACCGTTGACGTAGGTGCCGTTGTGGCTGCCGAGGTCGTGGATCTCGAAGCGGCCGCCGGGCATCGAGCGGAACTCGGCGTGGTGGCGCGAGACCTGGAGGTCGGAGACCACCAGCTCGTTCTCCAGCGCACGGCCGATCCGCATGACGTGGCCCAGCGAGAGCTGGTGGAACGTCGTCGGGCTGCGGTCTCCGTAGGCCGGGGCCCCGCCCTGCGCCGGGCGGGGAGCGGCGGCGCCCTGCTGGTGCGGGAGGTGGACCTGCGGCTGCTGCGGCTGCTGCTGCGCGTGCTGCTGCTGTTCCCAGGCCTGGTGCTGGGGCTGCTGCTGCGGGGCCTGGTAGGCCGGGGCCTGCGGCTGGGCGTACGCCTGCGCCGGGGCCTGCTGTGCCACGGCCGGCTGCGGTGCGGCCGCGCCGGCGGCGCTCAGATTCAGCCGCGGGCCGTCCGTCGCGTTGCCCAGGTGGACCGGCGTGCCGGGCACGAGCTCGGTCTGCTGGACCCTGGCCCCGTGCACGTAGGTGCCGTTGGTGCTGCCGTGGTCCTCGATGCCCCAACCCCGGCCGTTCCAGGCGATGGTGGCATGCCGCCACGACACCCGGGCATCGTCGATCACCACGTCTCCCTGGGGGTCACGCCCCAGCGAGTACGACCTGGACGGATCGAGCGTCCAGGTCCTTCCATTCAATTCCAGTACGAGTTCCGGCACTCCAGCCCCACTTAAGTCCCCCGAGAATCCCCCATGACGTCAGGGAGTCTAGGGATGGCGAACATCCGGGGGAACTATTTCAGGCCTACAGCCGTATGTGGAATCCGGGCCTGGCCGGGGCGTCTACGCCTGCCCGTTGACGGGGTCGAAAGTCACCCGGAGAGTGAGATACGGGACTTCTCGCCCGGTGGTCCCGTCGCGTACCGCTCGGTAGGCATCGGGGGTTCACCGTATGCGCCGCATCCGTTGGGGGGACGTGCTGCTGTCCTCCGTCGCCACCGTGGGCTGGTCCCTGATCGCGATGGCGGGGGTGGCCGGACTCGGGCTGCACCTGCTGGGCGCCGATGCCTCCGGCGCCGCGGAAGGCTCGCTCGGCGCGATGACGGCCGCCACGGTGGTCCTCGCGGTCGGTGGAACCGTGACCCCCTCGGGTGACGTCTCGGTCCTCGGAGTCACCGGTGCGGGCGCCGAAAGCTCCCTGGACGTCATGCCCTTGGGGGTGTCGCTGGCCGGGGCGCTGGTCCTGGCCTCGCTGTTCCTGCGATCCCTGCGGGCCGGGGCGGGCCACGGGGAGACGGCGGCCGGGGTGGTGGTCCTCGGCGCGCTGTTCGTGGCGACGGCGGGCGCTCTGGCGTGGGCCGGGCACGACGTGGTCACCCTCGACGGGACGCTGCCGCTGCCGAAGACCCCCGTGAAGGTCGAGATCCCGGGGATCGGTGACATCGGCGGGCTGCTCCCGGACCGGATCGGGGACCTGATCGAGACCCGGACCCGGGTGGGGTTCTCGGTGGAGCTCGCGCCGACGCTGCGGGGCGCGGCGCTGTGGGTGCTCGCCGTACTGGCGCTCGCGCTGCTGGTGTCGCGGCGCGGGCCGGCCGCGGCGGGCCGGCTGCGTCCGGCCGCCTCGGCGGTGGTGGCGATGCTGCTGGTCGCGGTGGCGGCCGGGTGGGCCGCGGCGGTGTGGGCGGCGCTGGGCGACGACCAGCCGCGGCGGGTGCTGGGCGGAGCGCTGCTGGGGGCGCCGAACGGGAGCTGGCTGGGGGTGCTGCTGGGGCTGTTCGTACCGGTGCGCGGCCGGGTCGCGGGGGCTCCGGCCCGGCTGCTGCCCGATCCGCTGGACGATCTGCTGGCGGTATCCGCTCGGGAGCCGGTGACGGTGGCCCGGCTCGGGGAGTACGACGAACGGGTGTGGCTGCTGGTCGCGGGGGCGGCCCTGCTGCTGCTCTACGCGGGCGTGCTGGCGGCCGTACGGACACCGGGGCGCGGGATCCTGGGGTGCGCGGCACGGCTGTCGGCCTGCACCGCGGTGGCCCTGGCGGTGCTGGTGCGGCTGACGGGGTTCTCGGCGGACACCTCGCTCGCGGTGCTGGGGGTGGACGCGGTGGACGCGGGGGTGGAGCTGCGGGGGGACGTCCCGTACGCGCTGCTGCTGGGCGCGCTCTGGGGGGCGGCGGCCGGAGCCGCGGGGGCGCTGCTGACCCGCCGGCGCCGGGCGGCCCTCCCCCGGCCGGCCGGATCGCCGGGATCCGCCCCGGGGTGGCCCGCCCCCGGGAGGCCCACGGCCGCGTACCCCGGGGCCGGACCGTACGGCGGACCTGCGCGCGGTCCGCGGCCCGGAGCGGGCGGGGAGGTGGACGGCTCCTGGGACGTGACCGTGACGGGCGTCCCGCCCTGGTCGCCCGGGCCGCCGAAACCGCCCCGCCGGGAGCCCTTCACTCCCCCGCCCCCGCCGGGAGCCCCGCCCCCGCCGAAGCCGCCGGCGCCACCGCGGTGAGGCGGGCTGGGGGGGCCGCTGCGCGGAGCCGTCCCCTGCCCGCCCTTCCACCGTTCCCCGGGGCTCAATCGCCGGCGAGGCTGAATTCCTCGCCGACCACTGGGGCGCGACCGTTCAAGAGGTGGGACGGGGGTCCTGGGGGCCGGGTCGGGAAGATACGGTGAGGGCACCATGAGCGCATCGCAGACCTCCGACGTCCCCACCCTCCTCGTCAAGATCTTCGGCAAGGACCGTCCCGGGATCACCGCCGGGCTGTTCGACACCCTCGCCGCCTACTCCGTCGACGTCGTCGACATCGAGCAGGTCGTCACGCGTGGCCGCATCGTCCTGTGCGCCCTCGTCACCAAGCCCGCCGGCGGAGCCGAGGGCGACCTGCGGGCCACCGTCCACAGCTGGGCCGAATCCCTCAAGATGCAGGCCGAGATCCTCTCCGGTACCGGTGACAACCGGCCGCGCGGCAGCGGCCGCTCGCATGTCACCGTGCTCGGGCACCCGCTCACCGCCGAGTCCACCGCCGCGATCGCCGCCCGGATCACCGAGACCGGCGGCAACATCGACCGTATCTTCCGGCTCGCCAAGTACCCCGTGACGGCAGTGGAGTTCGCCGTCTCCGGTGTCGAGACCGAGCCGCTGCGCACCGCGCTGGCCACCGCTTCCGCGCACATCGGCGTGGACGTGGCCGTGATCTCGGCCGGGCTGCACCGCCGGGCCCAGCGCCTGGTCGTCATGGACGTGGACTCGACCCTCATCCAGGACGAGGTCATCGAGCTGTTCGCGGCGCACGCCGGGTGCGAGGCCGAGGTCGCCGAGGTCACAGAGCGCGCCATGCGCGGTGAGCTGGACTTCGAGCAGTCGCTGCACGCCCGGGTGGCGCTGCTCGCGGGTCTGGACGCGTCCGTCGTGGACAAGGTCCGCGCCGAGGTGCAGCTGACCCCGGGCGCGCGGACCCTGATCCGCACGCTCAAGCGGCTCGGCTACCAGGTGGGCGTGGTCTCCGGCGGCTTCACCCAGGTGACGGACGATCTGCGGGAGCGGCTGGGGCTGGACTTCGCCTCCGCCAACACCCTGGAGATCGTCGACGGGAAGCTGACGGGCAAGGTCACGGGCGAGATCGTGGACCGGGCGGGCAAGGCCCGGCTGCTGCGCCGCTTCGCCGCGGAGGCCGACGTACCGCTGTCCCAGACGGTGGCCATCGGTGACGGGGCCAACGACCTGGACATGCTGAACGCGGCCGGGCTGGGTGTGGCCTTCAATGCCAAGCCGGTGGTCCGCGAGGCCGCGCACACCGCGGTGAACGTGCCCTTCCTCGACGCGGTGCTGTATCTGCTCGGCATCACCCGCGAGGAGATCGAGGCCGCCGACCTGGCCTGACCCCCGGCCCCGACGCACGCGAACGGGCCCCGGCGGCCGCATCGGCTGCCGGGGCCCTTCGGTGTCCTGGGACCGGCGGTCAGAGGCCCTTGGGGGTCCAGTAGTCGAGCAGGGTGCCCACGCCGTGTTCCACTGACTTCCACGATCCGGTGAAGGAGACCACGGCGAGGGCCGCGGTCGGGAAGCCCGTACGGGTCATACGCGTCAGGGTGTCGCCCTCCGCGCGCCCCGAGAGGGCGTCGGCGAGGGCGTGCATGCCGGGGTTGTGCCCGATGACGAGGAGGTCGGAGACCTCGTCGGAGGTCTCGTTGAGCAGGGCGATGAGCTCGCCCAGCGAGGCGTCGTAGAGCCTCTCCTCGTAGTGGGTCTTCGGCCGGTGCGGCATCTCCTGGACGGCGAGCTTCCAGGTCTCGCGGGTGCGGGCGGCGGTGGAGCACAGGGCCAGGTCGAAGACGATGCCGGTTTCGGCGAGCTTCAGACCGACGGCCGGCGCGTCCTTGCGGCCTCGTTCCGCGAGCGGGCGATCGTGGTCGGACACCTCGGGCCAGTCGGCCTTGGCGTGCCGGAGGAGGGCGATCCTGCGGGGTGTGTCGGCGCTCATGACTCCCAGCTTCGCATGAAACGAGGCACGGGGCGCAGGGCGTTGGGGGGCTCACGCCCTGGGGACGGGCGCGCGGGAGGTCAGCCGACGGCGCGCAGGAGCTGCTCGGCGACCTGGACGAGGCCCGAGACCTCGCCGGTGGCCGCGTGGGCCTCACCGGATCCGGCGAGGAGCAGCAGCAGGAGCCCGAAGGCGAGGGCGGGCAGGGCCAGTGCCCACCAGTGCAGCCGGGTGCTCGCGCCGGTGGCGCGGGCGCGGGGGCGGGAGGGGCCCGGCGTGAGGGGGCCGATGTGTGTGGGGGCCGACATGGCCGCCTCCGTGGGTGTGGACCGGACTGACTCGCTGCCTGCGAATCTATGGATCCGGGGCGGTGGTTCCCATCCGGGACACACCCCACTCCACCCTGAACCTGGCCCCCTAGGGGAAGTGGGGTTACCCCCACCCCCCGCCCCGGAGGGCCGGGATCACGGGGAGGCGATCGTGGCGATGACGGAGATGATCACGGTGACGGCGAGGAACGCGCCGAGCACGAGGCCGAGCTTCTTGCGGCCGTTCTGCGGGTTCGGTTCAAGTACGGGCGTCATGCCGGTCAGTCTCCCATGCCGCATTCGTCCTCGATCGTGCGGTCCCGGCCGGCGAGGACGCCCAGCGCGATCTGCGGTACGAGCAGTCCGGCCATCAGGGCGAGCGGCAGGTCCCAGCCGCCGCTGTGCTGGTAGAGGGCGCCGATGACGAGCGGGCCGGGGATGGAGATGAGGTAGCCGGTGCTCTGGGCGAAGGCGGAGAGCTTGACCACGCCGGCCGGGGACTTGGCGCGCAGCCCGATCATGGTGATGACGAGGGGGAAGGCGCAGTTGGAGATGCCGAGCAGGAGGGCCCAGGCCCAGGCTCCGGCGGCGGGGGCGAAGTAGAGGCCGAGGTAGCCGGTCAGGCCGAAGACGCCGAGGGTGACGGCGATGGCGCCCTGGTTCTTCATCCGGGCGGCGAGGCCGGGGATGACGAAGGCGAGCGGGACGCCCATGACCATGGTGACGGCGAGGAGCACGCCGGCCGTGGAGGCGGAGACCCCAGCGTCGCGGAAGATCTGCGGGAGCCAGCCCATGGTGATGTACGCGCCGGTGGCCTGGAGGCCGAAGTAGCAGGCCAGGGCCCAGGCGGTACGGCTGCGGACGACCCGCGGGCCGGCCGCGGAGCCGACGGGGGCGGCGGCCGCCCCGGCCCGCTCGGCGCGCCGGGAGGCGCGGGCGACGGGCAGCCAGGGCAGCACGGCGAACAGGGCGAGCACGGCCCAGATCAGCAGGCCGGTGCGCCAGCTGCCGCCGAGGGCGCCGGTCAGCGGGACGGTCGCGGCGGCGGCGAGCGAGGTGCCGGCGGCCAGGGACATGGAGTACAGGCCGGTCATGGTCCCGACCTTGTCCGGGAAGTAGCGCTTGACGATCACCGGGAGCAGCACGTTGGTGAGGGCTATGCCGGCCAGCGAGAGGGCGCTGGCGGCGAGGAAGCCGACGGCGCCGGTCGCGAAGGGGCGTATCAGCAGGCCGGTGGCGACCGCGGCCATGCCGGCGCAGACGACGGCGGCCGGGCCGAAGCGGCGGGAGAGCCGGGGTGCGGTGACGCCGAAGACGGCGAAGCAGAGGGCGGGGACGGAGGTGATCAGTCCGGCGACGGTGCCGCTCATGCCGAGACCCGTCCGGGTCTCCTCGAAGAGGGCGCCGAGGCTGGTGATGGCGGGCCGCAGGTTGAGGGCGGCCAGCACGATTCCGACGATGAGCACCGGGCCGAGCCAGGTCGGGGCGGCCGGGGCGGGGGCGTGGAGGTACTGGTCAGGAGCGGTGCGCACGACCAGCGGGCGGTTCATGGTCCGGATCTCTTCGTCGGGCATTCAACCATCATAGAATCATGGGATGATTGGTTGTCCAATCGCTTTCGAAGTCCCTCGAAGTCCCTCGAAGTCACTCGAAGTCCGTTGAAGTCACTCCGGAGAGGAACCCATGCCGCTGACGTCGCCCCGGCGCTCCGCACTCGTCGATCAGGTGATCGCCCAGCTGCGGAACCAGATCACCTCCGGCGAGTGGCCGGTCGGCGCCCGCATCCCGACCGAGCCGGAGCTCGTCGAGCTGCTCGGCGTCGCCCGCAACACGGTGCGCGAGGCCGTGCGGGCGCTGGCGCACAACGGCCTCCTCGACATCCGGCAGGGCTCGGGGACGTACGTCATCGCCACCAGCGAGCTGGCCGGCGTGATGCACCGCCGCTTCGCCGGGGCCGATCCGCGGCACATCGCCGAGCTGCGTTCGACGCTGGAGTCCTCGGCGGCCCGGCTGGCGGCGGAGCGGCGCACCGAGCGCGACCTCGCACAGCTGGACGCCCTGCTGGCGCGCCGCGAGGAGGCCTGGGCGGGCGGGGACGCGGAGGTCTTCGTGGCGGCGGACGTGAGTCTGCACATGGCGGTGGTGACCGCCTCGCACAACGACGTGCTGATCGAGCTGTACGCGGACCTCGGCGACCTGGTGGCCGACTGGCTGCGGGCGGACGTGGGCACCGAGCTGCACCCTTCCGCCCATCTGGACCACGCCCGGCTGATCGAGGCGATCCGGCGGGGCGACGGGGACGCGGCGGCCTCGGAGGCCGCGGGCTACCCCTTCGCCTGCCTCGGCAAGAACGCGGAGGACGCCCCCCTCACGGGCGCCGGTGACTGACCCACGCCGAGCGGACCTCTTTCCAGCAGCGGCCCACGAGCTCGGTCCGGCCGGCCGGACCGACGGCCACGGCGACGCCGTCGCCGTCCACGTCCCACCAGCGGTCGCACTCGACGTGCAGCCGTACGAGGTCGGTCTCCGGGTAGGCGTTGTGGCAGTACGCCGACACCTGCGAGCCGTGGATCACGGTGTCGCAGTCGGCGCCGAACAGTTCGCCCCCGGCGGGCCGTGCGGGCTGCGCGGGGGGTTCGGCGGGGATGTCGGCGAGCTCCACGACGGCGGGGGCCACCGCCTCGGGGCCGGGTACGGGCTCCTCCCCCACGGGCTGCGCGGCGGCTCCGGGGACCAGGAGTCCGGTCAGGATCACGGTCGTGACCAGCACGCATACAGCTCGGCTCGGCCTCGCGCGCACTCCTACCTCCTCCCCGCAGGAGCCGAGAAGATCCCGGCCTGGTCAGTTTGCAGGCATCTGCCCCGGTTTTCGACTCGGGAAGATCCGGTCGGCAGGTGAACATGCGATCGAAGACGCCCCTGCGGAGCACGCAAACGGCGGCGGCCGCGCCTCCCGGAAGGGAAGCGCGGCCGCCGCCGTACGAACGCGGGAGACCCGGTCGAGGATCAGGCACCCATCGCGTGCAGGCCGCCGTCCACGTGGACGATCTCGCCGGTGGTCTTCGGGAACCAGTCCGACAGCAGGGCCACGACGCCCTTGCCGGTCGGCTCCGGGTCGCTCATGTCCCACTCCAGCATGGAGCGGGAGTTCCAGACCTCGGCCAGCTCGCCGAATCCCGGGATGGACTTCGCGGCCATGGAGCCGATCGGACCGGCCGAGACCAGGTTGCAGCGGATGTTCTCCTTGCCCAGGTCGCGGGCGAGGTAACGGCTGGTGGCCTCCAGGGCGGCCTTGGCCGGGCCCATCCAGTCGTACTGCGGCCAGGCGAACTGCGCGTCGAAGGTGAGGCCGACGATGGCCGCGCCCTCCGCCGGGAACAGCGGCTTGCAGGCCATGGCCAGCGACTTCAGCGAGAACGCCGAGACGTGCATGGCGGTGGCCACCGACTCGAACGGGGTGTTCAGGAAGTTGCCGCCGAGGGCGTCCTGCGGCGCGAAGCCGATGGAGTGGACGACGCCGTCGAGGCCGCCGAGCTCGTCGCGGACGAGGCCCTCCAGGCGGGCCAGGTGCTCGTCGTTGGTGACGTCGAGCTCGATCACCTTGACCGGCTTCGGCAGCTTCTTCGCGATGCGCTCGGTCAGCGAAGGACGCGGCCACGCGGTGAGGATGACCTCGGCGCCCTGCTCCTGGGCCAGCCGGGCCGTGTGGAAGGCGATGGACGACTCCATCAGCACACCCGTGATGAGGATGCGCTTGCCCTCGAGAATTCCGCTCATGGTGATCAGTGACCCATGCCCAATCCGCCGTCAACGGGAATGACGGCTCCGGTGATGTACGCGGCGTCGTCGGACGCCAGGAAGCGGACGGCTGCCGCGATCTCCTCGGGCTGCGCGTAACGGCCGAGCGGCACCTGGCCCACGATGCCCGCGCGCTGCTCGTCGGTGAGCACCTTCGTCATGTCGGTGTCCACGAAACCGGGGGCGACGACGTTGAAGGTGATGTTGCGGGAACCCAGCTCGCGTGCGAGGGAGCGGGCGAAGCCCACCAGCGCGGCCTTGGAGGCGGCGTAGTTGGCCTGGCCGGCCGAGCCCAGGAGCCCGACGACCGAGGAGATCAGGACGACGCGGCCCTTCTTGGCCCGGAGCATGCCCCGGTTCGCGCGCTTGACCACCCGGAACGTGCCCGTGAGGTTGGTGTCGAGGACGGACGTGAAGTCCTCCTCGGACATGCGCATCAGCAGCGTGTCCTTGGTGATGCCGGCGTTGGCCACGAGGACCTCGACCGCGCCGTGCGCGTCCTCGATCTCCTTGTAGGCCTGCTCCACCTGCTCGGAGTCGGTGATGTCGCACCGCACCGCCAGGACACCGAGCGAGGTGAGCGCCTCCGGCGGCTCACCCGACCGGTACGTGATCGCGACCTTGTCGCCGGCCTCCGCGAAGGCTTGGGCGATGGCGAGGCCGATGCCCCGGTTTCCTCCGGTGACGAGAACCGAGCGGCTCAACGGATCACCCTTTCGCTAGCGGTCTGAATACCAAAAACCTATAGGTCGCATCGCTCGTACGCAGAATCGACCCCGACAGGGCCTTGCGACCGGCTCTGTTGAATCCCTACAGAAAGATGTAGGCACAAGGGCCCCGATCGCGACATGATCGGGGCGACCGGCCCCGACCACGGGAGGACTTCCGTGCCCCATTCCATCGACGCGGCCTTCACCGCGCTGCCCCTGCGGGCGCTCGCCGACGCGGCGCTCGCCCGGGCCCGCGCGCTGGGCGCCGAGCATGCCGACTTCCGGCTGGAGCGGATCCGCAGCGCCTCCTGGCGCCTGCGGGACGCCAAGCCGTCCGGCGGCTCCGACACCACCGATCTCGGGTACGCGGTCCGGGTCGTGCACGGGGGCAGCTGGGGATTCGCCTCCGGTGTGGACCTGACCATGGACGCCGCCGCCAAGGTGGCCTCGCAGGCCGTGGCCATGGCGAAGCTGTCCGCCCAGGTGATCAAGGCCGCCGGTTCGGACGAGCGGGTGGAGCTCGCCGACGAGCCGGTGCACGCCGACCGGACGTGGATCTCCGCGTACGACGTGAACCCCTTCGAGGTTCCGGACGCGGAGAAGGCGGCGCTGCTCGCCGACTGGAGCTCGCGCCTGCTGGCGGCCGACGGGGTGGCCCACGTGGACGCCTCGCTGCTCGCCGTCCACGAGAACAAGTTCTACGCCGACACCGCGGGCACCTCGACCACGCAGCAGCGGGTCCGGATCCACCCGCAGCTCACCGCGGTCGCCGTGAACGGCACGACCGGCGAGTTCGACTCGATGCGCACCATCGCCCCGCCCGCGGGCCGCGGCTGGGAGTACCTGACCGGCACCGGCTG
This sequence comes from Streptomyces nojiriensis, assembly GCF_017639205.1. Taxonomy (NCBI): domain Bacteria; kingdom Bacillati; phylum Actinomycetota; class Actinomycetes; order Kitasatosporales; family Streptomycetaceae; genus Streptomyces; species Streptomyces nojiriensis. Next base: position 2,643,120 of record NZ_CP071139.1, read on the forward strand.
GGACTGGAACTCCGAGCTGGAGCAGATCCCCGGCCTGCTCGCCGAGAAGATGCGGGCGCCGAGCGTCGAGGCCGGCCGCTACGACCTGGTGGTGGACCCGTCCAACCTGTGGCTCACCATCCACGAGTCGATCGGCCATGCCACCGAGCTGGACCGGGCGCTGGGCTACGAGGCGGCGTACGCGGGGACCTCCTTCGCCACCTTCGACCAGCTGGGCAAGCTCAAGTACGGCTCCTCGATCATGAACGTGACGGGTGACCGCACCGCCGAGCACGGGCTGGCCACCGTCGGCTTCGACGACGAGGGCGTCCAGGCGCAGAGCTGGGACCTGGTCAAGGACGGCACCCTGGTCGGCTACCAGCTGGACCGGCGGATCGCGAAGCTGACCGGCCTCGGGCGCTCCAACGGCTGCGCCTTCGCCGACTCCCCCGGGCACGTGCCGGTCCAGCGGATGGCGAACGTCTCCCTCCAGCCGGATCCGGGCGGGCTCTCGACCGAGGACCTGATCGGCGGGGTGGAGCGCGGGATCTACGTGGTCGGCGACCGCTCCTGGTCGATCGACATGCAGCGCTACAACTTCCAGTTCACCGGACAGCGGTTCTTCCGCATCGAGAACGGCAAGCTGGCCGGGCAGCTGCGCGATGTCGCCTACCAGGCCACCACCACCGATTTCTGGGGCTCGATGGAGAAGGTCGGCGGCCCGCAGACCTACGTCCTGGGCGGCGCCTTCAACTGCGGCAAGGCCCAGCCGGGCCAGGTGGCGGCGGTCTCGCACGGCTGCCCGTCCGCGCTGTTCCGCGACGTGAACATCCTGAACACCACGCAGGAGGCCGGGCGATGAGCTCGACGAACCGCATCACCAAGCCCCACGAGATCGTCGAGCGGGCCCTGGAGCTGTCCACCGCCGACGGCTGTGTCGTCATCGCCGACGAGGGGTCGAGCGCCAATCTGCGCTGGGCGGGCAACGCCCTGACGACGAACGGCGTGACCCGCTCCCGGACCCTGACGGTCATCGCCACGGTCGACGGCAAGGAGGGCACGGCCTCGGGGGTCGTCTCGCGCTCCGCCGTCACCGCGGAGGACCTGGAGCCGCTGGTCCGGGCCGCCGAGGCGGCCGCCCGCGGGGCGGGCCCGGCCGAGGACGCGCAGCCGCTGGTCACCGGGGTTCCGGCCGCGCCGGACTTCACCGACGCCCCGGCCGAGACGAGCTCGGCGGTCTTCGCGGACTTCGCGCCGGCCCTCGGCGAGGCCTTCGCCCGGGCCCGCGAGGGCGGCCGGGAGCTGTACGGCTTCGCCAACCACGAGCTGGTCTCCACGTACGTCGGCACCTCGACGGGCCTGCGGCTGCGCCACGACCAGCCGAACGGCACCCTCGAGCTGAACGCGAAGTCCCCGGACCGGCAGCGCTCCGCCTGGGCGGGCCGCTCCACCCGGGACTTCAAGGACGTGGACCCGACCGTGCTGGACGCGGAGCTCGCCGTGCGCCTCGGCTGGGCGGAGCGGAAGATCGACCTGCCCGCGGGCCGGTACGAGACCCTGCTGCCGCCGACCGCCGTGGCCGACCTGCTGATCTACCAGATGTGGTCGGCGGCGGCCCGGGACGCGGTGGAGGGCCGCACGGTCTTCTCCAAGCCCGGCGGCGGCACGCGGCTCGGCGAGAAGCTGTCCGGGCTGCCGCTGTCCCTGCGCAGCGACCCGAACGCGCCGGGCCTGGAGTCCGCCCCGTTCGTGATCGCGCACAGCTCCGGCGACGACGCCTCGGTGTTCGACAACGGCCTGCCGGTCCCGGCGACCGAGTGGATCGCGGACGGTCACCTGAACCGGCTGAGCACGACCCGGCACACGGCGGGCCTGACCGGGATGCAGCTCTCCCCCGGCTTCGGGAACCTCATCCTGGACGCGGGCGGCGAGAAGTCGCTGGAGGAGATGGTCGCGGCCACCGAGCGGGGTCTGCTGCTGACCTGCCTCTGGTACATCCGCGAGGTGGACCCGGCGACGCTGCTGCTCACGGGCCTGACCCGGGACGGCGTCTACCTGGTGGAGAACGGGCAGGTGGTCGGCGAGGTCAACAACTTCCGGTTCAACGAGTCCCCCGTGGACCTGCTGTCGCGGGCCTCGGAGGCCGGCCGTACCGAGAAGACCCTGCCGCGCGAGTGGAGCGACTGGTTCACACGTGCCGCGATGCCGGCGCTGCGTATCCCGGACTTCAACATGAGTTCGGTGAGCAAGGGCGTCTGACCACCTAGAATGTGCGGGTAGACCCCTCATCCACGCCCCTACTCACTCCATCTCTCAAGGAGAGTCACGACCGTGACTGACATCGTCGACGAACTGAAGTGGCGCGGGCTCTTCGCCCAGTCCACCGACGAAGAAGCGCTGCGCAAGGCCTTCGCGGACGGTCCGGTCACCTTCTATTGCGGTTTCGACCCGACCGCGGCCTCGCTGCACGTGGGGCACCTGGTCCAGGTGCTCACCGTGCGCCGGCTCCAGCAGGCCGGCAACCGGCCGCTGGCGCTGGTCGGCGGGGCCACGGGGCAGATCGGCGACCCGCGACCGACGGCCGAGCGGACCCTGAACGACCCGGAGACCGTCGCGAACTGGGTGACCCGGCTGCGCACCCAGATCGAGCCGTTCCTGTCCTTCGAGGGCGAGAACGCGGCGCTCATGGTGAACAACCTGGACTGGACGGCGGGCATGTCCGCCATCGAGTTCCTGCGGGACATCGGCAAGCACTTCCGCGTCAACAAGATGCTGACTAAGGACTCGGTCGCCAAGCGGCTCGACTCCGACCAGGGCATCAGCTACACCGAGTTCAGCTACCAGCTGCTCCAGGGCATGGACTTCCTGGAGCTGTACCGGCGCTACGGCTGCGTGCTCCAGCAGGGCGGCTCCGACCAGTGGGGCAACCTGACGGCCGGACTCGACCTGATCCACCGGGTCGAGCCGGGCGCGGTCGTGCACGCGCTGGCGACGCCGCTGATGGTCAAGGCGGACGGCACCAAGTTCGGCAAGTCCGAGAGCGGCGCCGTGTGGCTGGACCCGGAGATGACCACGCCGTACGCGTTCTACCAGTTCTGGCTGAACGTGGACGACCGGGACATCTCCACCTACATGCGGATCCTGTCCTTCAAGTCCCGTGAGGAGCTGGAGGAGCTGGAGGCGCAGACCGCCGAGCGGCCGCAGGCGCGCGCCGCCCAGCGGGCGCTGGCCGAGGAGCTGACCACGCTCGTGCACGGCGCCGACCAGTGCGCCGCCGTGATCGCCGCGTCGAAGGCCCTGTTCGGTCAGGGCGACCTGGCGGAGCTGGACGAGGCCACGCTGGCCGCGGCCCTGTCCGAACTGCCGCACGCCCAGGTGGCGGAGCCCGGTCTCGTGGTGGACATGCTCGCGGAGACCGGCCTGGTCGCGAGCAAGTCGGCCGGCCGCCGGACCGTGAAGGAGGGCGGTGCCTACGTGAACAACGCGAAGGTCACCGCCGAGGACGCGGTCCCCGCCAAGGAGGACCTGCTCCACGGGCGCTGGCTGGTGCTGCGCCGGGGCAAGAAGAACCTGGCCGCGGTGGAGGTCACCGGCGCCTGACGCGGCCGACGCGTCGCAGGGCGCGGGTGAGCAACGCGGAGCACGGCGGAGGGGCCGGTTCGGACGCTTGGTCCGGCCGGCCCCTTCGTCATGACCCGCGCTGCGTCACGTCGTCTGCCGCTTGCCCTTGATCGCTCCGTACATCATCTCGCCGAGCGCGACCACGAGGACCGCTCCCGCGATCTGCAGCAGGTGCCGGGTCCAGTCGATGCCCGCGGTCTCACCGACACCGATCCAGGTGGCCACCGCGTTGCCGATGACGGCGCCGACGATGCCGAAGAGGGTGGTCAGCCACAGCGGCTGGTGCTGCTTGCCCGGCAGGATGGCCTTGGCTATCAGCCCCAGCACGAAACCGACGACGATCGCCCACAACCAACCACCCATGTCGAGCCTCCTCCCGGCGCCTTGTGCGCACGTGCGCCCAGTGTCGACCCATCCGGCGTACGGCGCATTTCGGACAGTGTCGTACGGGGGTCCCCCCTCTCCCCGCGGCCCGGGGGCGGGCGTACCGTGGGAGGGACCGGGCCGGGAGTGCCCGGAGGGCGATCGGGTGGTGGAGCGTGGAGCGGACGAAGCGGCAGAAGCGGAACGGGGCCGAGGTCTTCCGGATCACCGGTGCGCGGATGGGTCTCGCCGAGGACGTGCGGGGCCGTCAGCGCCGGTACGTGATCTCGATGACGATCAGGACCCTTTCGGTCATCGCGACCGTGCTGTTGTGGAACGTGCAGCGCCCGGTGGCCATCGTGACGCTCGTGGCCGGAGCCCTGCTCCCCTACGTGGCCGTGGTCATCGCCAACGCCGGGCGAGAGTCGACGCCGTCGCTGCCCTCGCACTTCGTCCCGGCCCCCGTGCGACCGGCGCTCGACGCGGGAAACCTCAAGAAAAGCTCAGATCAATCATGAAGTTCCGGTGCACTCCACCGGGTCCTGCGTGACATACTGCTCACGCGCTCCGCATCCCCCGTCGGAGCGACGGACCGACGCCGGGCAGCTCCCCCCGTGGCTGCTCGGCGTCGCCATTCCGTTCTAATGTGGGCCTGTGACTTCCTCCAGCGCCTCCGGCTCCGACGAGAACCCCACCTGCTCCGCCAAGGGCTGCCGCGACACGGCCGTGTGGGTCCTGGCGTGGAACAACCCGACGCTGCACACGCCGGAGCGGCGCAAGACCTGGCTGGCGTGCGAGGAGCACCGCGAACACCTCTCCCAGTTCCTGGGGGTCCGCGGTTTCCTCAAGGACGTCGTGAAGCTGGACGAGTGGGTGCAGCCGGAGGGCTCGGAACGCCCCCGCTGACCAGGCCCGTACCACGCCCGTACCTGAGAGCGGTCAGCCGCCGATCGCGGACATCGGGCGGTCGGGCTGCAGGAAGGACGGGTCGTCGAGACCGGATCCGGCCTTCTTGCCCCACATCGCGACCTTCCACAGCCGGGCGATCTCCTCGTCCGGGGCGCCCGAGCGCAGGGCCGCGCGCAGGTCCGACTCCTCCGTCGCGAACAGGCACGTGCGCACCTGGCCGTCGGCCGTGAGCCGCGTACGGTCGCAGGCGCCGCAGAACGGACGGGTGACCGAGGCGATGACACCGACGGTGGCCGGTCCCCCGTCGACCACCCAGCGCTCTGCCGGGGCGGAGCCGCGCTCGACGGCGCCTTCCTCGGTGAGCGTGAAGCGGGTGCGCAGGGACTCCAGGATGTCCCCGGCGGTGATCATGCCGTCGCGCTTCCAGCCGTGCTGGGCGTCGAGCGGCATCTGCTCGATGAAGCGGAGCTCGTACTCGTTCTCCACGGCCCAGGCCAGCAGGTCGGGGGCCTCGTCGTCGTTGAGGCCGGGCATGAGGACGGCATTGACCTTGACGGGGGTGAGGCCGGCCTCGCGGGCCGCGGCCATGCCCTCGACGACGTCCTTGTGCCGGTCGCGGCGGGTCAGGGTCTTGAAGACATCGGGCCGCAGGGTGTCCAGGGAGACGTTCACCCGGTCCAGGCCGGCGGCCTTCAGGGCCTGCGCGGTGCGCTTCAGGCCGATACCGTTGGTGGTCAGGGACATCTTGGGGCGGGGCTCCAGGGCCGCGCACCGCTCGACGATGCCGACCAGGCCGGGCCGCAGCAGCGGTTCGCCGCCGGTGAACCGGACCTCGGTGATCCCCAGCTGCGTGACCGCGATGCGGATCAACCGGACGATCTCGTCATCACTGAGCAGGTCCGACTTGCCCAGCCATTGCAGCCCTTCTTCGGGCATGCAGTAGGTGCAGCGCAGATTGCACCGGTCCGTCAGCGAGACGCGCAGGTCAGTGGCCACGCGGCCGTAGGTATCGAGAAGCACTGTGGGCCCCCTCCCCTGTCCGGAAGTAGAGGTACGCGCGGGCATTCGATCTACTTCACGCGTTCTATTTCGAGACTACGCGACGCCTGTGTCATCCAGAGGTGCCCGAATGAACGAGACGTGACGTGGCCGCGTCGTAGGGAACTACGACGCGGCCACGCTGGGTGTTCGGATGATGTCAGTGCGCCCCGGTTCCGGTGAGGGAGCGCACCTCGAGCTCCGCGAACTTCCGGGGGTCGGCCTTCTCCTTGGAGAGGACGGTTCCCAGCCAGCCCAGCAGGAAGCCGAGGGGGATCGAGATGATCCCCGGGTTCTCCAGCGGGAACCAGAAGAAGTCCGCGTCCTTGAACATCGAGGTGGGCTTACCGGACACGACCGGGGAGAACAGCACCAGGCCGACCGCCGAGACCAGTCCGCCGTAGATGGACCAGAGCGCTCCCCGGGTGGTGAAGCGCTTCCAGAAGAGGCTGTAGAGGATCGTCGGCAGGTTCGCGGAGGCGGCGACCGCGAAGGCGAGCGCGACCAGTCCGGCCACGTTCAGGTCGCGGGCCAGTGCGCCGAGGCCGATGGCGACGGCTCCGATGACGACGGTGGACCAGCGGGCGGCGCGCATCTCCTCCTTCTCGGTGGCCTTGCCCTTGCGGATCACGTTCACGTACAGGTCGTGCGCGAAGGACGAGGAGGAGGCGAGGGTGAGGCCCGCGACGACGGCCAGGATGGTGGCGAAGGCGACCGCGGAGATCACGGCGAGCAGGATGGCGCCGCCGGTGGAGTCGGGACCGCCGCCGACGGCCTGGGCGAGCAGCGGGGCTGCGGTGTTGCCGGCCTTGTTGGACTTGATGATCTCGTCGCGGTCGAGCAGCGCCGCGGCGCCGAAACCGAGGGCGATCGTCATCAGGTAGAAGCCGCCGATGATGCCGATGGCCCAGAGGACGGACTTACGGGCGGCCTGCGCGGTGGGCACCGTGTAGAAGCGGATCAGGATGTGCGGCAGGCCGGCGGTACCGAGGACGAGGGCGAGGCCGAGCGAGAGGAAGTCCAGCTTCGAGGTCGGGTCCTTGCCGTACTTGAGGCCGGGTTCGAGGAACTTCGCCCCCTGCCCGCTGTTCTCCGCGGCCTTGCCCAGCAGGTCGGAGATGTTGAAGTTGAACTTCACCAGCACCAGGAGGGTGATCAGCAGGGTGCCCGCGATCAGCAGCACCGCCTTGACCATCTGGACCCAGGTGGTGCCCTTCATGCCGCCGATGGTCACGTAGACGATCATCAGTACGCCGACCAGCGCGACGACGGCCACCTTGCCCCCGTCGCTGGTGATCCCCAGGAGCAGCGAGACGAGCACGCCTGCGCCGGCCATCTGCGCGAGCAGGTAGAAGATCGAGACCACGATGGTGGAGGTGCCGGCGGCGGTGCGGACGGGCCGCTGGCGCATCCGGTACGCGAGGACGTCGCCCATCGTGTAGCGGCCGGAGTTGCGCAGCGGCTCGGCGACGAGCAGCAGGGCGACCAGCCAGGCGACGAGGAAGCCGATCGAGTAGAGGAATCCGTCGTAGCCGAAGAGGGCGATGGCTCCGGCGATGCCGAGGAAGGACGCGGCGGACATGTAGTCGCCGGAGATGGCGAGGCCGTTCTGGAAGCCGGTGAACTGGCGGCCGCCCGCGTAGAAGTCGGAAACGTCCTTGGTCTGGCGGCCGGCCCAGACGGTGATGATCAGGGTGGCGACGACGAACAGCCCGAACAGGGTGATGATCAGCGGACGGTGCTCGGAGGCTCCCGCGGCGAGCGTCGTCAGGTGGTGCGCCCCGCTCATTCGGCGGCCTCCATCCGCGCCTTGATGGCCTCGGCCTTGGGGTCGAGCCGCGCGGCCGCGTGCCGGGCGTAGAGCCAGGCGATCAGGAAGGTCGTCGCGAACTGGGCGAGGCCGAGCACGAGGGCGACGTTGATGTTGCCGAAGAGCTTGGTCCCCATGAAGCCGCCCGCGTAGTTGGACAGCAGGACGTACAGCAGGTACCAGGCGATGAAGGCCACGGTGAGCGGGAAGGCGAAGGAGCGGTAGGAGCCGCGCAGTTCGGTGAACTCGGCGCTCTGCTGGACGCTCGTGTAGTCGTCTGCCGCGGGGGCCGCCGGTGGCGTTCCCGCGCTGCCCGGCGGCGGCGCTGCTTCGGTGGTCACGGGGGGATCTCCTTGTGACGCGGGTGCGGTGGGGACGACGGACAAAACAACCTCCGTGTGGGGGGACGGTGGTGCCGAGCCCCCCTTGTCAACGGCACGGACGGCGCGTCGGGACGGTTCAACACCGATTGATTCTTGGGGAACTGATTTCTCGAACTGATGGCGTGGAGGGGAACGGCGACGCTAGGTTCACTTGTCATGAACCCGTCCGACGCGACCGCGTCCGGGCGGCTTTTTCGAGGACGACCTGGAGAACCCATGGATCAGCTGGGGTCGCGTGCGCCCAAGAAGCGCAGCCGTGCTCTCGCCGTACCCGTCGGCCTGGCGCTCACCGCCTCGCTCGCCTTCCTGCCCGCGATCTCGGCCTCGGCCGCCCCGCTGGGCGGTGCGGCCGACACGGCGCCGGCCGCGAAGGCCGACACCTCCGGCCCCAAACTGTCGTACGTGGCCAACCTGAACGCGTACGCCACGGTGAAGGCGGCGAAGAAGGCCGTCGAGCGGGCCGGCGGAACGGTGGTGACGGCCTATGAGCAGATCGGGGTCGTGGTCGCACACTCCCAGAACCCGGACTTCGCCAAGCAGCTGCGCGCCCAGCGCGGTCTGTTCGTGTCGGTCGGCGCCACCCGGACGGCCCCGATGTCGGCGGCGCGGACCACCGAGGAGGGAGCGACCCAGCAGCTGAGCGCGGCGGACGCCGCCAAGGCGGCGGCCGTGGCCCAGGAGGGTCAGGAGCCGCTGGAGCCCAACCAGTGGGACCTGCGGACGATCAAGGCCGACAAGGCTCACAAGATCAACGATGGCAGCCGGAACGTCACGGTGGGCATCATCGACACGGGTGTCGACGACACCCACCCCGATCTCGCCCCGAACTTCTCCAAGGGCCAGTCGGCCAACTGCGTGGGCGGCGTCGCCGACACCACCGAGGGCGCCTGGCGCCCGTACCCCGACGGCAGCGACCACGGCACGCACGTGGCCGGCACCATCGGGGCCGCACGCAACGGCATCGGCATCAGCGGTGTCGCGCCGGGCGTGAAGATAGCCGCGATCAAGGTGAGCGAGCCCGGGACCAGCCTCTTCTACACCGAGGCGGTCGTCTGCGGCTTCATGTTCGCCGCCGAGAAGGGGATCGAGGTGACCAACAACAGCTACTACGTCGACCCGTGGCTCTTCAACTGCAAGTCCGACGACGACCAGAAGGCGCTGGTGGAGGCCATCGGCCGGGCCACCAAGTACGCCGAGCGCAAGGGCACGCTCCACATCGCCTCGGCCGGCAATTCCAACCAGGACCTGGCGGCCGACTCCCTCGTCGACGAGACCAGCCCGAACGACACCACCCCGGTGCCGCGCACGATCGACCCGAAGGTCTGCCTGGACCTGCCCACGCAGCTGCCGGGCGTGGTCACCGTCTCCGCGACCGGCGACAAGGGCCTGCGCTCGTACTACTCCAGCTACGGCCTCGGGGTCGTGGACGTCGCCGCCCCCGGTGGTGACAAGTGGCAGGTCCCCGACACCCCGGACGCCAACGGGCGCGTGCTGTCGACCGTCCCCGGCGGGGGCTACGGCTACAAGCAGGGCACCTCGATGGCCGCCCCGCACGTCGCGGGCGTCGCGGCGCTCCTCAAGAGCGCCCACCCGTCGGCCACGCCCTCGCAGCTCCAGGCGATGCTGAAGGCCCAGTCCACGAAGGCGGCCTGCCCGACGCAGATATACGACGCCGCGGGCACCCTGATCGACGCCACCACCTGCGCGAGCAAGTGGGGACAGACGGGCTACTACGGCTACGGCGTGATCGACGCGCTCAAGGCCGTGAAGTAGCACCCGGCGCAGCGGGGCGGACGGGCCGGGCGGGGATCACCCGCCCGGCCCGTCCGCCCTGGCCGCCCGCCCGTCCGTCAGGTCAGGTCAGGGCTTGATCATCACCTTGAGCGCGCTGCGGTCGTCCATCGCCCGGTAGCCGTCCGGGACCTCGTCCAGGGACACGGCCCGGTCGAAGACGGGCGCCGGGTCGATCGCGCCGCTGAGCACGTCCTTCAGCAGCTCCGGGATGTACGCGCGGACCGGGGCCACGCCGCCGCGCAGGGTGATGTTGCGGTCGAACATGACACCGAGGTCGAGGCCGGTGCCGCTGCCGTGCGGGACGCCGACGTAGCCGATGGCCCCGCCGTCGCGGGTGATGTTCACGGCGGTGCGCATCGACTGCTCGGTGCCGACCGCCTCGATGACCGCGTGCGCGCCCCGGCCGCCGAGGAGCTCGCGCACGGCCGCCTCGGCGGCCTCGCCGCGCTCGGCGACGACGTCGGTGGCCCCGAAGAGCTTGGCGATGTCCGTCCGTACGGTGTGGCGGCCCAGGGCGATGATCCGCTCGGCGCCCAGGCGCTTGGCGGCGAGGACGCCGCACAGGCCGACCGCACCGTCGCCGACGACGGCGACCGTGGAGCCCTCGCGCACGCCCGCGCCCAGCGCGGCGTGGTGGCCGGTGCCCATGACGTCGGACAGCGCGAGCAGTCCGGTCAGCAGGTGGTCGTCGGAAGCGGCCTCGGCGGGCAGCTTCACCAGGGTGCCGTCGGCGTGCGGGACGCGGACGGCCTCGCCCTGGCCTCCGTCGTGGCCGACCGAGCCCCAGAAGCCGCCGTGCTCGCAGGAGGTGAAGAGGCCTTCGGAGCAGTACTCGCAGGTGCCGTCCGACCACATGAAGGGCGCGACGACGAGGTCGCCGGCCCGCAGGCCGGACACGGCGGAGCCGGTCTCCTCGACGATGCCCAGGAACTCGTGGCCGATGCGCTGGCCGGGCTGGCGCGCGGCCTCGCCGCGGTAGGCCCACAGGTCGCTGCCGCAGATACAGGCACGAAGGACGCGGACGACGGCGTCCTCGGGTCGCTGGATCGCAGCGTCGGGCACCTCCTCCACGCGTATGTCGTGCGGGGCGTGGATAACGGTGGCGCGCATGGTGGTGCAGTCCTCCGGTTCGAAATCGTTCAGTCTTGTACGACTGTGGAACCGTCCTACCGTACGCCTGCTTCCCGGGAGGTCGCGCCAGTGGCCAGCAGGTACTGGGCGGCCAGGTACGTGGCCATGATCCAGAAGTCCGGGCGGGGCAGCTGGGGCCACTCGGCGACGCCGGTGGCGATGAGGGTGTCGGAGAGCAGGAACAGCCCGCCGCCGATCCCGGCCCGCAGGCCGAGGGCGCTGGAGCGGAACGCCATGGCGGTGAGCAGCAGGCTGTAGCCGGCCACGGGGATCCGCAGGTCGGGCGGCAGATCGGACCACAGCAGGGCGACGGTGCCGAGGAGGGCGAGCGCGTACGCGCCTGCGAGCAGCGGGTTCGCGGGCCGCTTGCCGAAGAGGACGAGGTAGCAGACGTGGCCGACGGCGAAGGAGCCCATGCCCACGAGGAAGGCGGGCTCGGCGTCGAAGAGCAGGGCCAGGTCTCCGCCCCAGCCGAACAGCAGGGCGGCGAGCAGCAGCCGGGGCGCGCCGCGGGTGGCCATGTGGGTCACGAGCAGCGGCATGAGGAGCGGCTTGGCGATGACGTGCCCGAGGTGCCAGCCGGCCAGCAGCGAGCCGAGGTCGACGGCGGCGGCCACGGCGAAGGCCAGGAGGGCGATGCGGCCGAGGCGCGGCCGGCCGGCCGGAGCCTGGTCCGCCGCCCAGGCGGGGGCGGGTCGGCCCGGGGACTCGGCGGTGCTCACGCGGTGCTCTCCTGTACGGCCGGGGCGGCGGGGTCGGCTGCGGCGCCGGCGGCCGGAGCGGGAGCGGATGTGGCTGCGGGTGCGGCTGCGGATGTGGGTGCGGGTGCGGGTGCGGGTGCGGGCTGCCAGCCGGGGCCGCGGAAGACGTGTCCGGCCCGCGCGCGCCAGCTCCCGGCGGCGCGCACGTCCCGGGCGATGGCCGCGTACTCGTGGGTGGCCACGCGCAGCGGGTTGTGGGTGCCGATGTTCTTGGTGAGCCCGTAGACGGGCTTGTCCGTCTCCCCCACCCAGGATCCGAACATCCGGTCCCAGACGATCAGGATGCCGCCGAAGTTGCGGTCCAGGTAGCCGCCCTGCGAGGCGTGGTGGACCCGGTGGTGGGAGGGGGTGTTGAAGACGTACTCGTAGGGCCGCGGCAGCTTCCCGATGCGCTCGGTGTGGACCCAGAACTGGTAGAGCAGGTTGATCCCGTAGCAGAAGGGGATCGCCGCCGGGTGCACGCCGAGGGCCACCATGGGCAGGTAGAACCACCAGGTGGTCGCGCTGGTCCAGGGCTGGCGCAGGGCGGTGGTGAGGTTGAACCGCCGGCTGCTGTGGTGGACCACGTGGCAGGCCCACAGGATGCGGATGACGTGGTGGAGGCGGTGCTGCCAGTAGTAGAGGAAGTCCTGGGCGAGCAGCATCAGCAGGGCGGTCCACCACAGGAACGGCACGCGCAGCGGGGTCAGTTCGTAGACCGCGGTGAAGACGGCGACGACCGGGATCTTCCAGAGCAGGTCGAACCCGATGCTGCCGAGCCCCATGGTGATGCTCGTGGCGGCGTCCTTGGTGTCGTAGCCGGCGGCGTCCTCGTCGGGATGGAGCCGGTAGCTCACCACCTCTATGACGGTGAGCAGCACGAAGGCAGGTATGGACCACAGCACGACATCGGGCAGGTTCGGCATGTCCCGCACCATAGAGGCGCTCTCAGGGGTGCCGCTAGGGGTTGTTACCGATCGGTATCCATCGGTGTTACCGGCGGTTCACGAGATGATGTACGGGCCGAGAAGGGGGCGGGGCATGACGGGGTTCGAGACGGTTCTCTTACGGGTGGCGGGGACGGCGGCGGGGACGCTGGTGAAGTCCCTCCTGGCCCGGGCCCCGGGGGCGGGCCTGGCGGCCGACCCGGCACTGCCGGTGCAGCGCTGGCGCAAGCCTCCGGGGAAACTCGGCGACGGCGAGATGCGGCGCCTGGCCGAAGCCCTGGCGGAGCGCCTCGGCCCGGAGTGCGCGGCGCTGCCGGAGCACGAACGCCTGGCGGCGCTGGACGCGGCCGGGGACGCCTTCGCGGCACTGGGCCCCCTCGACACGCAGGCCCTCTTCGCGGCGGACCTCGACCCGTCGGCCCTGGCGGCGGCCCTCCCCGGCCCCCCGGCGGGCCTGAGCCCGGCCGCGGAGGTCCTGTACGGACGGCTGGTCCGGCTGTGCTGCGCGCACGCGGTGGAGTACGTGACGACCCTGCCGGGCTTCGGGGCCCGGGCGGACGTGGAACTCGTCCGGCGGACGGGCGAGCTGGCCCGTTCGCTGGACCGGCTCCAGGAGGGCGCGGACGGGTCGGCGTACGCCTTCGAGGAGCGCTACGCGCAGTACATCGCCGAGACCCACAGCCGCCTCCAGCTCTTCGGCCTGACCCTCAGTCACGCGCGCGAGGAGTGGCCCCTGGACCTGGCGTACATCAGCCTCGCGGTGACGGGCGAGCAGCTGCTGGAGGATCCGGGCCGGCACTCGGCGATGAAGACCGAGCTGGCACTCGGCACGTCCGAGCGGGTGCTGCTGCGCGGCCCGGCGGGTTCGGGCAAGAGCACCCTGGTCCAGTGGCTGGCGCTGAACGCGGCGAGACGGAGCTTCAAGGTCGGCCTGCGCCACTGGAACACGCTCGTCCCCTTCGTCCTGCGGCTGCGCTCGTTCAACTCGCCCGAGGGCTTGCCGATGCCGGAGAACTGGCTGCGCGCCTCGGGCGTGCCGCTGCGGGCCCCTGACGGATGGGTCGAGGACCTGCTGTCCGAAGGACGGGCACTCGTCCTGATCGACGGGGTCGACGAGGTCCCGTCCAAGCTCCGCAGCCGGACCGAGGAGTGGCTGAGATCCCTGCTCGCGGCCTATCCCCGGGCCCGCTACGTGGTGACCACGCGCCCGTCGGCGGTCCCGGAGGACTGGCTGACCGGGCAGGCCTTCTCCCTGCTGTCCCTGCTGCCGATGGAGCGCGCCGACGTCAGCGCGTTCATCACGCACTGGCACGACTCCGCCCGTGCCGAGTGCGGCTCCGAGGAGGAGCGCGACACCCTCGACCGGTACGAGGGATCACTGATCCGGTCCGTCGGTTCCCGCCGGGACCTCGGATGGCTGGCCTCGAACCCCCTGATGTGCGCCCTGCTGTGCGCCCTGAACCGGGACCGTCACATGCACCTGCCGAGGGCGCGCAAGGAGCTGTACGACGCCGCCCTGGACATGCTCCTCGTGCGCCGGGACACCGAGCGGGACATCTCCGGTGTCGAGGGCGTGTACCTCAGCAGGGACGAGCAGACCCTGCTGCTCCAGCGGCTCGCGTACTGGCTGATCCGCAACGGCCAGCTGGAGGCGTCCCGCGGGGAGGCCGAGGAGATGGTCGGCGAGTGGCTCGGCGCCATGCCCCAGGTCCGGGCGCAGGCCGGTGCCGAGCAGGTGTTCCGGCACCTGCTGATCCGCAGCGGGCTGCTCCGGGAGACGGTCCCGGGGTCGGTCCACTTCGTGCACCGCACCTTCCAGGACTACCTCGGGGCCAAGGCGGCCGTGGAGGCACGGGACTTCGGTGTGCTGGTGGGCAACGCCCACGAGGACACGTGGGAGGACGTGATCCGCATGGCGGTGGGGCACGCCCGCCCCGACGAGCGCGCACGCCTGCTCCGCCAGCTCCTGCGGCGGGCCGACAAGGTCAAGCGGGACCAGAACCGGCTGGTGCTGCTGGCCGCGGCCTGCCTGGAGCACGCCCCGGAGCTGGACCCCGAGGTCTGGCACGAGGTGCAGGCGCGTACGGCGCACCTGCTGCCGCCGCACTCGGTGGGGCAGGCCGAGGAACTGGCCAAGGCGGGCGAGCTGGTCCTGGAACTCCTGCCGGACCCCGCGGGCCTGGACGAGCAGCAGGCTGCCGCCATCATCCGTACGGCCGCGCTCGTCAACGGGGACCGGGCGCTCCAGGTCATCGCCGGCTTCCGGCGGGACGACCGCTACGACGTGGTCCATGAACTGTCCGACGCCTGGGGGCGGTTCCGCACCGACGACTACGCGGACGCGGTCCTGGCCGACGCCCCCGTGCGCGTCGGGCACCTGCACGTCCGCACGCGCGAGCAGCTCGCCGCGCTGGGTCGGCTGCCCCACGTCCGGCGGGTCCACCTGACCTGGAACGGCGCCCTCCCGGCGGAGATATCCGGGCGGCGGGACCTGGAGTGGCTGGTCATCCACCGCAATCCGGCCCTGACCGATCTCGCGCCGCTGGCCGGGCATCCGACGCTCCGGCACCTCGGCGTACTGGACTGTCCCGAGGTCACGGGCATCGAGGTGGTCACCGAACTGTCGGCGGACAGCCTCGCCTTCGGCTACCTGCGGGACGGGCTCTCGCTGGCTCCGCTGGCGGCGGTCGGCGGGCTCACATCCCTGGTCATCGGGTTCGAGCCCGAGCAGCGGGCGATCGGGGACGTCCCGGCGGCCGAGGGGCTGGCCTCCCTGGCGCTGTGGCAGGGCGCCCGCCGGATGACCCTCGACGGCATCGAGCGGTGGCCGGGGGTGACGGACCTGACGATCGCGGGCAGCCTGCAGTACCGGCAGCTGGTCCACTCGCTCCCGCTCCCGGAACTGGATTCGCTGCAGATCCGGCACGCCGCACCGGTGTCGGCCGCGGCCCTCGTGCCGTACCGGCGGCTGAGGGAACTCGTACTGATCAGGTGCATGTTCGAGGGGACCCTGGAGCCGCTGGCCGAGTTGCCCGGGCTGCGGCTGCTCGTCCTGAGCGAATGCCTCGGGACGGTGGACCTCTCGCCCCTCGCGGCCGTGGACGGGCTGGTCGTCGAGGTGGACCGGCGCACTGGCGTGGTCGGCACCGAGAGCATCCCGCCGGAGCGGCTCGTGTACAAGAACTGAGCCGCTCCGGCGGGAGCCGGTGTCACCAGACCCGGACCGACCCCCCTCGGGCGAATGCCGGGCTGGTGGCCTCCGGGGGCACGGCCGTCAACGGCTGTGCGATCTCCGAGACCAGGGGGCCGTGCTTGGCGGCGACCGCGTCCAGCAGGGCGAGGTCGAAGCCGTACACGCGGGCCGCGTTGCCGCCGACCATCGCGGCGACCTCCTCGCGCGGCAGGCCCGCGTAGGCGATGCGGAGGCCTTCGCGGGAGAAGGGGGTGGTGCCCTCGTCGTGGGGGTAGTCGCTGCCCCACATGATCTTGTCGAGGCCGATCCGCTCCCGCAGCGGGACCTCGTGGGGGCGCATGAAGCTCGCTCCCACGAAGCAGTTGTCCCGCCAGACCTCGCTCGGGCCCCGGCCCATCGACTCCGCGAGGCCCGCCCCGAACTTGGACTCGGCCGTGGCCGATGCCGCCACCAGGCGGCCGTGGTAGTAGTCCAGCATCTCCAGCACACCGGGGATCCACCCGGAGCCCTGCTCCGTCAGGACCAGCTTGAGGCCCGGGTGACGGTGGAAGGCCCCGCCGAAGACGAGGTGCCACAGGGCGCGGTGCGAGAACCATGTCGTCTCCACCATGAAGACGGCGCGGGCCGCCGGTTCGTCGCCGAGCGGCGGTGAGGCCGAGCCGCCGTGGTGGTTGACCGGGACGTCCAGCTCGTCGCACACCGCCCAGACGGGGTCGTAGGCCGCGGAGTACAGCTCGGGCACCGTGGAGCCGGGCGGGACGCCGGGGAGCAGGATGCCGCCCGTCAGGCCGGCGGCCCGCGCCCGGCGGATCTCGCCGACCGCTGCGTCCACGTCGTTCAGCAGGATCTGCGCGACCCCCGCCCGGCGCCCCGGGGCGTCCGCGCAGAAGTCCGCCAGCCAGCGGTTGTGGGCCTGCAGACCCGCCCAGCGCAGCTCGTACTCGGCGGCCGTCGGGGGCTGGGCCATCAGGGAGGCCTTGGGGAAGAACGGCGGGATGGTGTTCGGGAAGAGGACTTCCGCGACGATGCCGTCCGCTTCGAGTTCGGCGAGGCGGCGCGCCGAGTTCCAGTTGCGGTCGGCGGTGTCCGCCAGGAGGTCCTCGTACGGGTTCACGTACGTGGCGGCCCAGGCGTCGAAGTCCTCGTGGTGGCGCTTGGCCAGGTACGGCTTGTAGTCCAGCAGGTCGGCGCCGGCGTGGCAGTCCGCCGAGATCACCGTGTAGCGGTCCTCGGACGTCACGGGTTCACCCCCAGCACCGGGAAGTCGTTGTCGGTGAGCCAGTGGCGGCCCACCTCGCGGGAGCGGGCCCAGGAGGCCTCCACCGCCGCCTGGTCCGGGGACTGGCCCAGTTCCGCCGGGGTGGGGCCGATCCGGCGGGCGATCGGGGCCAGCTTCGCGGTGTCGAAGCCGAAGACCTCGGCCGCCGCGAGCCCGAGCATCCGGCGGGTCTCGGCGACCGGGATGTCGTGGAAGGTGTTCTTCAGCCAGCTGCGGGTGTTCGGCCAGGTGCCCTCGGGGTGTGGGAAGTCCGAGCCCCACAGGATGTTGTCCACGCCGATCTCGTACCGCTGCGCGAGCTCCCGGCGCTTGGTGTTCGTGGCGCAGATGAACACCTGGCGGTCCAGGTACTCGCTGGGCGGCCGCTTCAGCTCCTCGAACGGTGAGAGCTTCTTGCCGCCGTGCGCGCCGAGGTAGAGCCGGTCCATGAACCACAGCTGGTTGGGCAGCCACCAGCAGCCCGCCTCGGCGACGCCGAACTTCAGGCCGGGGTGGCGTTCGAAGACCCCCGACCAGAGCAGGAACCACAGCGGGCGGGCCGGCCACCAGGTGACCTCGGAGACGAAGATGCCCAGGTGGTCGCCGTACTCGTGGCGCGGCGAGGACCCGGAGTGGGTGACGATCGGCATCTGCGTCTCGGCGGCCGCCGCCCAGACGGGGTCGTAGCGGCGGTCGTGGTACGGCGCCCGGTCCACCCACATCGCGGGGATCATCAGCGCTCCCAGCCCGGACGCCTTGGCCCGGTGGATCTCGGCGACGACCTTCTTCGGCTCGCCCGTGATGGGGAGCAGGGCGACTCCGCAGTGCCGCTCCGGGTGCCGGCCCACGAATTCCGCGAGCCAGCGGTTGTGCGCCTGCGCGCCCGCCATGCCGAGCTCGGGGTCCTGGTCGCCGGAGAGGCCGAGGCCGACGCCGAAGGGGGCGGCGGTCTGGCTGTCGACGGCGTCCGCGTCGGGGAAGACGACCTCGGCGGCCACGCCGTCGCCGTCGAGTTCCTTCAGCCGCTGCCCGGTGTCCCAACCGCCTTTGAGGCCTTCCTCGTGGTCGTGGAACCACTTCTCGGCGAAGGCCTCGTTGCGGACGCCGAGGCGGGTGGCCTCCGCGCGGCGGGCGTCGCGTTCGCCGAGGAACTCGTCGAACCGGGGGTGGAAGCGGGAGTCCAGGTAGGGCCGGTACTGCTCGGTGGGCAGGCCGGCGTGGCAGTCGGAGGAGATGATCAGGTACGGGTCTTCGGTCCGGTCTTCGTGCGTACTCACCACAGACGCCCCTCAGTCGAGGATGAAGCTTTCCAGGTAGCCGGGGTTGGTCCGGTCGAGCATCGACTGCGACCGGGCGCGGATCTGCCGGTCGCTGTGCTCGCCGGCCGGGAGCATCCAGAAGCGGTCGGCGCGGATGCCGTCGACGACGTGCTCGGCGACCTCCTCGACCGGGGTGAAGCGCACCTCGTGGCCGGCCTGCTTCATCGCCGCCTCGTACTGGTCGAGGCTGCGGTACGGGGCCTTGCGCGGCCGCTCCTTCGCGTACCGCTCGGGCCGGTTGCGGTGCGACTCCCACAGCCCGGTGCGCAGCATGTGCGGTCCGGGGAAGAGGACGGAGGCCCCGACGGGGGCGCCCTCCGCCTTGAGGTGGGCGTAGAGCGACTCGGTCATGGTGACCACGGCCGCCTTGGTGACGGCGTACACGGACGCGGTGGGCAGCGGGGCGATGCCGCCGTCGCCGGAGGAGGTGTTGACGACGTGGCCGGGGCCGCCGGCGGCGATCATGCGGGGGACGAAGGCCTGGATGCCGTGGAAGACCCCCCATACGTTGACGGAGAAGGCCCATTTCCAGTCGTTGGGCTCGTGCTCCCACATCCGGCCCTCGGCGCCGGAGCCGACGCCGGCGTTGTTGCAGAGCACGTGCACGGCGCCGAAGGCCTCGTAGGCGGCGTCGGCCAGCGCGGTCACGGAGTCGCGGTCGCTGACGTCGACCACCCTGGCGAGCACCTGGGCCCCGTCCGCGACGAGTTCGCCGGCGGCCTTGCGCAGGGCGCCCTCCTCGACGTCGGCGAGGACCACCTTCAGCCCCTCGGCGGCGAAGCGGCGGGCCATGGCGAGGCCGATGCCACTGGCGGCTCCGGTGACCACGGCCACCTGTCCCGGTTCGAGTCGCATGTCAGCCCCTCCCCCCTGACGAGCCCTCCGGGGGCGCGTCGAGGATCTGCAGGGGGTCGTCGTAGCGCTGGTGGATGTACGGGAGCAGGGCCTGGGCGCTGACCCGCTCGGCGACGCGGCCCTTCTGGTCGGTGGTCTTCTCGCCGATGGTGATCTCCACGATCCGGCGGACGGGAAGGTCGGCGACCGGGTCGAACATCGACTCGCGCAGCACGACGTCCCCGGTGATGTGCTCCAGCTTGCGGACCTTCTCGTTGCGCGTGCAGTGCACGAGCACCGGGTCCACGTCGAATCCCGAACCGTCGACGGCGGGCAGGAACTTGAAGTAGAAGTCGGTCTTCCGGGTGGGCTCGGGCAGCGGCAGCGCGCGGTCCACCGCCCCGCGCACCTCGACGAAGGCGATCCCGTGCCGGGCGAGAGCGGCCCGTACGACGAGTCCGTCGCGCTCCACGGTGACCTCGCCGAGCTTCTTCGGCTCGCCGAAGACCTCGCGGCCGCCGGTCAGTGCGCGCTCCATGGTCATCGGCATGACCAGGGGGTACCAGCCCTCGACCCCGCCGTGCTGGGCGGCGACGGCCACCGAGCCGGCGCCGAGCGGGTAGCCGGGCAGGTCGACCTTGCTGATGTTGGCCCGTACCAGGGGCCGGTCGGCCGGTTTGAGCGGCGGCGGCAGGACCGCCGCGACCACGTCGGGGTCGCTCTCCCAGACGGCCACGACGCCGGTGGACCAGATGTCGGGGAGCTTGGAACTCTTCTCGCGCGACGCCGCGATCTCGGCCTCGGTCCGCGCTCCGTACCGTACGCGTGCCATGTCTCGCACCATCCCTCGGCTCGGGGGGAGTCGGTTCTGTAACACAGTTACACCGCCGCCGATGAAGGGTAAAGACTCCTGCACGGACCAGAATTGACGATCCGACAGATTGGTGGTGGACGCCGTGGCCAGAACCACGCTCACCCGCGACGAGGTGTTGGACGCCGCCGCGTCCCTCGTCATGCAGCACGGCCCGGCCGCGCTCACCATGCGCAAGCTCGCCGCCGAGCTGGGCACCGCCGTGACGTCCATCTACTGGCACGTCGGCAACCGTGAATCGCTGCTCGACGCCCTCGTGCGGCGCACCGTGGAGGAGATGGGCGCGATCCGGCCCACCGGCCGCACCCCCGCCGACCGGATCCTGGCGGTGGCCCGGATCCTGCGCCGCGAACTGCGGGCCCGTCCGCACCTGATCGCGATGGTCCACGAACGCGGGCTCACCGAGCGGATGTTCCTGCCCGCCCAGCAGGCGCTCGTCCACGAGGTGCACGCCGCCGGGCTGCGCGGCGCCCGGGCGGCGGACGCGGTCCGCGCCGTCCAGTTCCAGGTCGTCGGGTACCTGCTCGTCGAGCGCAACCGCGAACGCGCCCCCGCGCAGTCCCCGGCCGAGAGCGAGCTCTGGGACCCGGCCGCGGCCCCCCACGACCCGGCGCTCGCCCGCGCCCTGGCCCGCCCGGCGGACCCGGACCGGCTGTTCCTGCTGTCCGTACGGGCCCTGGTGCACGCCCTGCTCGCGCCGGGCCCGGCGGCCGGCGCGGCCCCGCCGCGATAAATCGCTTGGCGCGCTCCCGGGCCCGTGGTTGTATCTGCGGCGCGGGGGCGGCTCCGCGACGTGCTTCCTTCTCACCTTCCTGCGAACCCGTAGCGCGTCCCCTCTCCGCCCCCGCCCACTCCCCCTTTCCGGTTCCGGAGGACTCCCCCCTTTGCCCGAGCTGTCGACCGTCCTGTTGCGCCGTCTGCACACCGTCTACGTCGACCAGGCCGGGCCGCGCCCGGGCGACCCGTCGACGACCGAGGGCCTGACGGCCCTGGAGGCCGAACTGCTCGACCGGGGCTACGCCCTGACGGGCCCGCTGCGTTCGGCGCTCGCCTGGCTCGGACCCGCCGGACTCGCCGCCGCCGGCGCGCAGCTGATCCGGGACATCGACATCCTGCTGGGCGCGGACCGCACCCACATGCCGCTGTTCCGCTCGTTCCCGGCCTCGGTGCCCGACGACACCCGCGCGCTGTGGATCGACCGCGTCCTGACCCTGCTCCTGCAGTGGCCGGACCAGCCGTGCGTGCTGTGCGAGACCGTCGGCAGCGTCCACCCCGTCGCGCCCTGCGCCCACCTGGTCTGCCGGACCTGCTGGGACGGCGCCGACTACACCGGCTGCCCGATCTGCCACCGCCGCGTCGACGCCGACGATCCCTTCATCCGGCCGTCCCCGCACCCGGGGGAGGTCCCCTCCGGAGGGGGTCCGCTGCGGCTGCTGTCCTTCGCCACCGACCGCGCGGCCGACGCCGTCACCGCCCTCGGCAGGCTCCTCGCCCGCCGTACCCCGCTCTCCCCGCAGGACCGGGAAGAGGCCCGGGTGCTCCTCGCCCACGTGCCGGCCGGCCTCGACTGGCTCCCGGACGCCGTACCGGTGCGGGAGACCAAGGCCCTGGTACTGGGCACCCTGCTGCGCGAGCGCCGTACGCGGGAGGCCGTACGGGCCCTGCTGCCCGAGCGGCTCACCACCGCCACCGACGTGCTGCGGCTGCTGGCCGTGTGGTCCGGCGGCGAGGCCGACCTCCTGGAACCCCCGCGGCTGCGTTCCCTGCCGCGCCCGCTGCGCCGTGACCTGCTGGCCGTCCTGGACGGCCTCGATCCGGCACTGCTCGTCGAGGACGTCCTGCGCCACGCGGACCTGTGGAAGCGGGCCGCCGAGATCCTGCACCCCTTCGAGCAGTACGCCCGCCACCCGCGGGCCGCGCTCGCCTTCGCCGTGCTCCGCGGCACCGACACCACCGGCACCGCCCTGGGCGCCGCACTGCTCGCCACCGCCGCCGCGTACCCGCACGCGGTGCGGATCGACGGCTCGCGCGTCCGGGCGGCCACCTGGCTGGGGCGGGCCGAGGGGGCCCTGCGCGGCGGGGATCCGGACCGGGCCCTGGCCGTACTGGCCGAACGGCCCGGCGAGCTCGTCCGCCGCCTGGACCACCTGCTGCGGCTCTACGCGGCCGACACGCTGCCGCCACAGGTCGCCGAGGTACTGGCGCGGCGGCTGCCGAAGGCCGGGCCGGGGCCGGTGCTGTCCGCGCTCGGGCGGCTGCGGATCCGCCACCTCCCCGGAACCCGGCGGGTGTTCTTCCCGCGCGGACAGGTCGCGCACTCCTTCACCGTGCCGGACGACCGGACCCCGCTGGCCGAGGCGGTGACCCGTTCGGTGTGCGGGCTGTTCGAGGGTGAGGTGCTGCGCCGGCTGGCCGCGGCCGACCCGTACGACGTGGCGGTCCTCGACTCCCGCCTCGCCCACCTCCACGTCCCCTCCGCCGAGCGGGCGGCGGCCAAGGCGCTGGTCACCGTCCCCAAGGGCAGCTTCCAGGCGCTGCCGGACGGCGAGGTGCTGCGCATGTTCCTGCACTGGATGGAGCCGGCGCGCAAGCGCGTGGACCTGGACCTGTCGGTGGTGCTGTTCGACGCCGACTGGAACTACGCGGGCCTGTGCGACTTCACGAACCTCGTGTACGGCGCCGGGGCCGTCGTCCACTCCGGCGACCTCGTCTCGGCGCCGGCGCCGCACGGGGCGAGCGAGTACGTGGACGTCGACCTGGACGCCCTGGCCGATTCCGGTGTGCGCTTCGCCATGCCGGTCGTCTTCAGCTACAACAACATCCCCTTCGAGCTGCTGCCCGATGCCTTCGCCGGGTTCATGGCCCTGCCCACCCGCTCCGGCCGCACCGCCCGCTACGACCCGCGGACCGTGCGCCAGCGCTACGACCTGGTCGGCAACTCCCGGATCCACGTGCCGCTCCTCGTCGACCTGGAGCGGCGCGGCTTCCTGTGGACCGACGTCCACCTGCCCGACGACGAGGGCTACCACAGTGTGTGGGCGCACCAGGAGGACCTGGCCCGGATCGGCCGCGATCTGTTCCAGTACTTCTCGACCGGCCGCACCACCCTGTGGGAGCTGGCCGGCTGGCACGCGGCCGCGCGCTGCCGCGAGGTGGCCGTGCTGCGCCGGACGCCCCGGCCGAGCGACCCCGACGAACTGTGGACCTACCGCCGGGACTCCGGCGAGGACACGGCGGCCTTCGCCGCCCGGGTGGTCGGCCTGCGCGATCCGGACGCGGTGCTGGCCTCCACGGAGGTCGACGCCCTCGCGGGCACCGCCGTTTCGGGCCGGTCGGTGTTCCTCGCGCTGGTGGACGGCGAGGTCGCGCCCGCCGGCGCGAGCGGCTCCGTATACCGGCTGCTGCCGGGGCCGGTTGACGGCTGCGGCCTCGAACAGCTCGCGGCGGGCGACCTGGTCGCCGCCCTGGGCTGACGGCCGGGAAGCGCCGGGGCGGCCACGGGTGTCAGTCGGGGCCGATATCCTCTGTGACCATGCTCGACGACCGTACGACCGCAGACACGATGTGGCCGACCGCGTACCCACAGGGGTACGCGGTCGTCGACGTGGAGACCACCGGGCTCGCTCGCGACGACCGGATAGTCTCCGCCGCCGTCTACCGGCTCGACGCCCAGGGCAACGTGGAGGACCACTGGTACACGCTGGTCAATCCGCGGCGGGACCCGGGACCGGTGTGGATCCACGGGCTGACGAGCGCGATGCTCGCCGACGCCCCGCTCTTCGAGGACATCGCCGAGGAGTTCGCCGACCGTCTCGCGGACCGGGTGCTGGTCGCGCACAACGCCATCTTCGACTGGCAGATGATCGCCCGGGAGTACGCGCGGGCCGCCGCGACCGCACCGGTCCGCCAGCGGCTGTGCACCATCGCCCTGTCGAAGGAACTGAACCTGCCGCTGCCCAACCACAAGCTGGAGTCGCTCGCCGCGCACTTCGGCGTGGTCCAGCAGCGCGCCCACCACGCGCTCGACGACGCCCGGGTGCTGGCGGAGGCGTTCCGCCCCTCGCTGCACGCGGCCGCGCAGGGCGGCGTACGGCTGCCGCTGCTGGAATGCCGGCCGCTGACGGAGTGGTCGGATTCCGCCGTGACCCCGCGGGTCGGGTACCAGGCCTCGTACCGGGGCAGCAGCTGGCGGCCCTCGCGCAAGCGGCCGCCGTGCCCGCACCCCAATCCGGGGCGCTTCGAGGACGGCAAGCCGCTGAAGCAGGGCATGCGGATCGCCTTCTCCGGTGACACCTCGGTGGAGCGGGAGCTGCTGGAGGACCGGGCGGTCGAGGCGGGCCTGCACATCGCGACGAGTGTGTCGCGGCTCACGAGCCTGCTGGTGACCAACGACCCCGACTCGGCGACCTCCAAGACGGTCAAGGCGAAGAGCTTCGGCACGCCGGTCGTCGACGAGGCGGCCTTCACCCAGCTGCTGCGGGACGTGGCCCCGGCCGAGTCCTGAACCGGAGGGCGGACCGTTGCGCCGGCCGGGTGCAGGCGCCGCGACTCACCCCGCCGGATCTTGTTCCGCTCCTTCCCCGTGCGCAGCATTCGGCCCATGGCACGTTGTGAGGTCTGCGGAAACGATTACGGCATGTCCTTCGAGGTGCACGCGCAGGGCGCCGTGCACGTCTTCGACTGCTTCTCCTGCGCCATCCACCGCATGGCGCCCGTCTGTGAGCACTGCCGGGTCTCGATCATCGGCCAGGGCGTCGAGGTCGCGGGCCAGTGGTTCTGCGGGGCGCACTGCGCCCGGGCGGAGGGGAAGGTGGGCATCGTCGACCGCGTCTGACTCCCCCGTCCGTACGCCATGACCCCGGACGGCCACCCGGCCGCCGGGGTCCTTCGCGCTGCGGGTACCGTCGTGGGCGTGTACCGCTTTGTGCTGACCCGGCAGTGGGTGTTCCTCACCCTGATGGCCCTCGCCCTCATCCCCGCGATGATCAAGCTGGGGTTCTGGCAGTACCACCGCCATGAGCACCGGGTCGCGCAGAACCAGCTGATCGAGGCGAACCTGCGGGCGAAGCCGGCCCCCGTGACCGAGCTCACCTCCCCCGGACACCGGGTCCCCCGCGCGGACTTCTGGCGCGCGGTCACCGCGACCGGCACGTACGACTCCGCGCACGAGGTCGTCGTCCGGATGCGCACCGACCGCGACGACAAGGTCGGCTTCCACGTCCTGACCCCGCTGGTCCTCTCCGACGGCCGGGTGGTCCTGGTCAACCGGGGCTGGGTGCCGGGCGGCGACGACCCGCGCGCCTACCCGCCGGTGCCGGCCGCGCCCACGGGCGAGGTCACGGTCACCGGCCGGCTGAAGGCCGACGAGACCAGCGGCGGCAGCGGCATCAAGGACCGCAAGGGCCTGCCGGACCGCCAGGTGATGCTGATCAACAGCGCGCAGCAGGCGGAGTACCTGGGCCGCACGGTCCTCGGCGGATATCTGGAGCTGACCGCTCCGGTCCCGGCGGACGGCAGCCCGGAGACCATCGCCGACCCCGACCACGACTCGATCGGGCCCCACATGGCGTACGCCGTCCAGTGGTGGCTGTTCGCCGGCGCGGTTCCGGTGGGCTGGGTGGTCCTCGTACGGCGGGAGAAGCGCGAGCGCGAGGAAGAGGCCGCCCGGGCCGAAGCCTCCCGGCAGGAGCCGGCGACGGCGTAGCGTGTCGGCATGGATCTTGGACTGAAAGACCGTGTCTACATCGTCACCGGGGCCACGCGCGGTCTCGGCCTGGCCTCCGCCCGGGAACTGGCCGCCGACGGCGCCAAGGTGCTCCTGACGGGCCGGGACGAGAAGCGGGCGGCCGACGCCGCCGCCGAGCTCGGCCCGAACGCGGCCGGTGTGGCGGCCGACAACTCCGACCCGGAGGCGGCCGAACGGCTGGTCGCCACCGCGCGGGAGCGCTTCGGCCGCCTCGACGGCATCCTCATCAGCGTGGGCGGCCCGGCGCCGGGCTTCGCCGCGGACAACACCGACGCGCAGTGGTCGGCGGCCTTCGAGTCGGTCTTCCTGGGCGCGGTCCGCCTCGCCCGGGCGGCGGCCGCCGAGCTGGGCGAGGGCGGGGTCATCGGCTTCGTCCTGTCGGGCTCGGTCCACGAGCCGATCCCCGGCCTGACCATCTCCAACGGCCTGCGCCCGGGCCTCGCCGGCTTCGCGAAGTCCCTCTCGCTGGAGCTCGGCCCGCGCGGGATCCGGGTGGTCGGCCTGCTTCCGGCCCGCATCGACACCGACCGCGTGCGCGAGCTCGACGCGCTGTCCGGTGACGTGGAGGCCGCGCGGGCGGGGCACGAGTCCCGCATCCCGCTGCGCCGGTACGGCACCCCGGAGGAGTTCGGCCGCACCGCGGCCTTCCTGCTCTCTCCGGCGGCGTCGTACCTGACGGGTGTCATGCTCCCGGTCGACGGCGGCTCCCGGCACGGCTTCTGACCCGCCGTGCCCCGGTCCCCCCAGGCCGTCTCTTCCGGATCTTGCCGGGCCCGCGACGCCCGGCACCGCACCTGGCCGCGTTGTCGGGGCACCCGAGTACGTCCAGTACACGGTGCGCTCCTCCGCCTTGCCATGTACGGCAACGGACGCCGCGAGCTCGGCCGACAAGATCCGAAAGAGACGGCCTAGGTCACGCGCCGGGCCCGGTGGGACGTCACCTTGAGGCGGGCCTCCGCGGGCAGTTCCGGGAGGCCCGCCGAGGTCCGCGCGTGGGTCAGGACCGGGCCGGCCACGGCGGCCAGGGCGTCGGCGGGGACCGCGTGGGGTTCCAGTTCCAGCGCGACCCGCAGCGCGGGCGACCCGCGCCGCCCGCGCAGGGCGACCCGGCAGCCGGCGACCCCCTCCAGGGCGCCGGCCTCCGCGGCCACCGCCTCCTCCAGCGCGCGCCCGCGCAGCATGGCGAACGCCCCGTCCCCGGTGTCCACCACCACCGCCTGCAGCCGCGGGCGCCTGAGCTGGGACAGCAGCCACCACAGCGCCAGCAGCACACCCACCGCGAGGGCGGCGAGCACCGCCCACCACCACCAGCCCTCGGCGTGCCAGTACCGGTTCCTGGTCTGCTCGCTCAGCAGCGGCGCATGCCGACCGTGCAGCGGCCACCAGCCCGTCAGCACCACGATGCCGGCCGCCACCAGGACCGCTCCGGCCACCGCCAGCAGGATCCGGTTCACCGTTGCGAGCACTGCCTCACCTCCTGACCCGTACCCGCGGCTGCGGCGGGCGCGCGAGGCCCAGTTCCTCGATGCCGACGGCGAGCACCGCGTCGAGGTCGGCTTGTACGTCGTCCAGCTCGCGGAAGTGCGAGGTGGCCCGCACCCCGACGCGGGACCGGCCCACCTTGACCCGGACGGACCGGACTCCGGACACCTCCATGGCCCGGTCCCGCAGGATCTGCGCGGCGGCCTTGCGGCCCAGCCCGGCCCGGACTCCCGCCCGCTGGTCCGGGGTCCGCATCGGCAGGATCCCGCGCAGCCCGGGGGCCAGTGCCAGCAGCAGGAGCACCAGCCCGACCAGGACCAGGCCCCCTCCGATCAGCTGCACCCCCAGGTCCGCGGGGGTGTGCGTGGCGAGCTGGTCGGCGAGGTCGCGGCGCCAGCCCATCCCGGGCCGGCCGGACCGTACGGCGGCCAGGTCGTACAGGAACAGGACCGCCACCCCGAGCACGACCAAGGCCGTGAGCGCGGCGGGCACCCGCCGGGGGGAGCGGAACCGGTGGGCCGGGCCCGGGCCCGAGCCGCGGGCCGTCACCGCAGCCGCCGGTCCCGCCCGGAGGCGGTTCGGGAGTGGCCGGAGTGCAGGTGCTCGATGTCGATGTCCACCTCGGGCACCGACATCGACGCGCACTCCTCGACCCGGAGGGCCACCTGACGGCGTACGGCCGCGCACTGGGCGGCCAGGTCGGAGGGGTAGTCCAGCTCCAGGCTGACCCGGACCCGGGCGATGTCGTGGTGCACGGTGACGGTGGCGTGCGGGGGTGTGCCGGGGACCGTGGCGAGCGCCTCCCGGGCGGCCTGGGCGGCGATCTTCGCCACGACCCGGTCGGCGATACGGGTGGCACCGCGCTCGGCGGCGGCCACCCGGGGCGGGGCGGAGCGCGGCGGGCTGCTCATCGGCGCCTCACCCGCGCCGGTCGTCACGGCGGCGGAACAGGTCACCCGGTTCCAGGTCCCCGTCGAGGAACCGGCCGGCGACGAAACCGATGGCGCCGAGGGCGGCCACCAGCAGGAAGGCCCCGAAACCGCCGAAGTAGCCGGCGAACGCCAGGGCCATGCCGGCGAACAGTCCGGCGATCGCCATGCTCATGCGGGCTCCTCTCGGCTACTGGAGACGGGATTCCGGTTCCTCGTCGGGCTCATCGGGCAGCTTGACGTCGCTCACCGCGATGTTGACCTCGACGACCTCCAGGCTGGTCATCCGTTCGACCGCCGAGATGACGTTCTCCCGGACCGCCCGCGCCACGTCACGGATCGAGACGCCGTAGTCCACGACGATCTCCAGGTCGAGGGCGGTCTGGGTCTCGCCGACCTCCGCCTTGACCCCGCGGCTGACCGCGGCCTTGCCGCCGCCGGGCACCCGGTCGCGGACGGCGCCGAAGGTGCGGGAGAGGCCGCTGCCGCTGCCCATGGCGTGCACGCCGACCACCTCGCGGGCGGCCAGCCCGGCGATCTTCTCGACCACCCCGTCGGCGATGCTCGTGCGTCCCCGGTCGCCGGGTTCCTTGCCCTTGACGGAGCCCCCTGATGCGGATTCGGTCATCGCGTGTCCCTTCCGTGCGTGGTGGACTCACTCCGCACCACGTTAGGCGCCCGGGCGCGCGGGCGCCCCGGGAGTACGCCGGTCGGCTGGCCGGCCCTCCCCGGGGCTCCGGTGTCGCGGCGTCCCTCAGTCGGAGAGACCGGCCAGGTCCCGCAGGCGGCGGGCCTGGGCCGCGCGCTCGGCGGCGCGCTGGTCGTCGTAGGGGCGGGCCTGGGCGGAGCGCAGCAGTGTCTTGGTCTCGATCACGGCGTCCCGCGGCGGGGCCAGCAGGGCGGTGGTGAGGTCCTGGACTGCGGCGTCGAGCTCGTCCGCGGGGACGACGAGGTTGGCGAGGCCGACCCGCTCCGCCTCTTCGGCGTGCACGAAGCGGCCCGTCGCGCAGATCTCCAGCGCGCGGGCGTAGCCGACCAGGGAGGTCAGGGGCTGGGTACCGGCCAGGTCGGGGACCAGGCCCAGGCTGGTCTCGCGCATGGCGAACTGCACGTCGTCCGCGACCACGCGCAGGTCGCACGCGAGCGCGAGCTGGAAGCCGGCGCCGATCGCGTGCCCCTGCACGGCGGCGACGGAGATGATGTCGTTACGCCTCCACCAGGTGAATGCCTCCTGGTACTCGGCGATCGTGGAGTCGAGCAGTTCGTCCGAACCGCGTGCCAGATCGAGGAAGGACGGCTCGCCCTCGAAACCTTCGGGGGTGAACGCCTGCCGGTCGAGCCCTGCGGAGAAGGACTTGCCCTCACCGCGCAGCACGACGATCCGGACGGTGCCCGGCAACAACCTCCCGGCCTCGGCCAAAGCCCGCCAGAGCGCGGGGGATTGGGCATTTCGCTTGGCCGGATTGGTCAGTGTCACCGTGGCGACCGTGTCGTCGACGGTGAGTCGTACGCCGTCCTTGTCGAGCAGAGCCATCTTTCATGCCTCCGGTGTGCAGTCGGCCGCAAGCTCGGCCTAAGTGACTGCACAGTAACCACCCGGTCGACCGAAAGGCCGACCGGGGGTCACCGAAGGAACCGTCGGATCATGATGAGCCTTGATGCCGTTGGAGCGTTGGAACCGATGGGACCGGGGTCAGGCCGTAGCGGCCTTCTTGCCGCGCGTCGCGCCTCCGCGACCACGCAGCGACACCCCGGACTCACTGAGCATCCGATGGACGAATCCATAGGACCGGCCGGTCTCTTCGGCCAGCGCCCGGATACTCGCACCGGAGTCGTACTTCTTCTTCAGGTCTGCCGCGAGCTTGTCGCGCGCGGCGCCGGTTACCCGGCTGCCCTTCTTCAGAGTCTCGGCCACCCGTGCCTCCTCGTGGGAAGTGCGCTCTGGACTTCTCATGATCACCCCTCCCACGCTTCCTGGCCACCCATTCAGCAAGGTCGGTACGACGGCATTTCCCGACCGGTGGACGCCCGAGCAGAACGGAATCTCCCCTTCCGCTGCATGACTTCCGTCACACTCCGCTGCCCTCGCCGGGAATCTCCAGGTCAGGGGCGCGGAACCGGAAAGCGAACGGCCCCGGGCGCACACCTTGGCGGGTGCGACCGGGGCCGTGGGACGACGCGCAACGGTACGAGACCGTCTCACTCAGATGATGGATCACCCGTGAGCCGAATGATCCATAAGGAACTGGATCAGAACCGGAACGTGAACCGGAACCCGATCAGGCGAGGGCCACCAGGTCCCGGTAGTCCGGTCCCCACAGGTCCTCGACGCCGTCCGGGAGCAGGATGATCCGCTCCGGCTCCAGCGCCTCGACGGCGCCCTCGTCGTGCGTGACGAGGATGACCGCGCCCTTGTACGTGCGCAGCGCGCCCAGGATCTCCTCGCGGCTGGCCGGGTCGAGGTTGTTCGTGGGCTCGTCGAGGAGCAGCACGTTCGCCGAGGAGACGACCAGCGTGGCCAGGGCCAGCCGGGTCTTCTCGCCACCGGAGAGCACCCCGGCGGGCTTGTCCACGTCGTCCCCGGAGAAGAGGAAGGAGCCGAGCGTCTTGCGGACGGCGACCAGGTCCAGGTCGGGGGCCGAGGAGCGCATGTTCTCCAGGACCGTGCGCTCCGGGTCCAGGGTCTCGTGCTCCTGGGCGTAGTAGCCGAGCTTGAGGCCGTGACCGGGAACGACCGTGCCGGTGTCCGGCTTCTCGGTACCCGAGAGCAGGCGCAGCAGGGTGGTCTTGCCGGCGCCGTTGAGACCGAGGATGACGACGCGGGAGCCCTTGTCGATGGCCAGGTCGACGTCGGTGAAGATCTCCAGGGAGCCGTACGACTTCGAGAGGCCCTCGGCGGTCAGCGGGGTCTTGCCGCAGGGCGCCGGGTCCGGGAAGCGGAGCTTGGCGACCTTGTCGTTGACGCGGACGGCCTCCAGGCCGGCGAGCAGCCGGTCGGCGCGCTTGGCCATGTTCTGCGCGGCGACCGTCTTGGTGGCCTTGGCGCGCATCTTGTCGGCCTGCGAGTTCAGCGCCGCGGCCTTCTTCTCGGCGTTCTGGCGCTCGCGCTTGCGGCGCTTCTCGTCCGCCTCGCGCTGCTGCTGGTAGAGCTTCCAGCCCATGTTGTAGACGTCGATCTGGGAGCGGTTGGCGTCCAGGTAGAAGACCTTGTTGACGACGGTCTCGACGAGGTCCACGTCGTGGGAGATGACGATGAAGCCACCGCGGTAGGTCTTCAGGTAGTCGCGCAGCCAGACGATGGAGTCGGCGTCGAGGTGGTTGGTGGGCTCGTCGAGGAGCAGGGTGTCGGCGTCCGAGAAGAGGATCCGGGCCAGCTCGACGCGGCGGCGCTGACCACCGGAGAGGGTGTGGAGCGGCTGGCCGAGCACCCGGTCGGGCAGGCCGAGGGCGGCCGAGATGGTCGCGGCCTCCGCCTCGGCGGCGTACCCGCCCTTGGTCAGGAACTCCGTCTCCTGGCGCTCGTACTGCTTCATCGCCTTGTCGCGGGTGCCGCCGGTGCCGGTGGCGATGCGCTCCTCGTTGGCGCGCATCTTCTTGATCAGCACGTCGAGGCCGCGCGCGGACAGGATCCGGTCCCGGGCCAGAACGTCGAGGTCGCCGGTGCGCGGGTCCTGCGGGAGGTAGCCGACCTCACCCGAACGGGCGATGGAGCCGGCGGCGGGCTGACCCTCGCCCGCGAGGCACTTGGTGAGGGTGGTCTTGCCCGCTCCGTTGC
Source organism: Streptomyces nojiriensis (assembly GCF_017639205.1). Taxonomy (NCBI): domain Bacteria; kingdom Bacillati; phylum Actinomycetota; class Actinomycetes; order Kitasatosporales; family Streptomycetaceae; genus Streptomyces; species Streptomyces nojiriensis. The sequence continues at coordinate 2,675,242 of NZ_CP071139.1, forward strand.
GGCCGACCAGGCCGATGCGGTCGCCCTTGGCGACACGGAAGGAGGCGGACTCGATAAGGACGCGGGCGCCGGCGCGCAGCTCGATGCCGGTGGCGGTGATCACGGAAATACTCCAGGGCGGGTCGGGACGGCGGAAGGGGGGCAGGACGCGAAGCTTCGACGCCGCTAATCCGCGAGGAGATTTGCCATGAGAGACATTCTACCGGGGGTGTGCAACTGGTTTCCGGGCCCGGGCCGGGCCGTCCGGCCTGCGGGATCCGCTTCCCCGTGTCCCCCGTCCGGCCCAGTGGCCCCGCGGAGCGGCAGAGGCGCAGATCGGGATGATCGGGTCGATACTCGCCGCATGGGCGGAGACGCGACCGCACCTGTTCGACGTACGGAGGGCGGTGCGGGATGCAGTTCGACGACGACGCCAGACTCGACAGCTCCGAGGTCGAGGACAGGCGCGGCGGCGGCCGCATCCCGGGCGGGAAGGCCACCGTCGGCGGCGGCATCGTCGGTCTCATCGCGCTGGTCATCGGGCTGCTGTTCGGGGTGGGGCCGGAGCAGCTGGGGCTGTCCTCCGGGGAGGAGGAGCCGGCGCCGGTCTCCTCGTCGCTCACCGAGGTGGATCGGGCCTGCAAGACGGGGCGGGACGCGAACACGCGGGAGGACTGCCGGCTGCTGGCGGTCACCCGGAGCACCCAGGCCTTCTGGAGGCAGGAGTTCGCCAGGCGCGGCGGCCGGTACAGCCCGACGACGACCGTGTTCTTCGAGAACCGGACGAGCACCGCGTGCGGGACCGCCAGCTCGGCGGTGGGCCCCTTCTACTGCCCCGCGGACCGGAAGGTCTATCTGGACCTGGGCTTCTTCAACGAACTGCGGACGAAGTTCGGCGCGGCCGGCGGCCCCTTCGCCCAGGCCTACGTCGTCGCCCACGAGTACGGGCACCACATCCAGAACCTGACCGGAACCCTCCAGCGGGCCCAGGACGGACGGCAGGGCCCGAACAGCAACGCGGTCAAGGTCGAGCTGCAGGCCGACTGCTACGCCGGGGTGTGGGCGCACAACGCGACGAACGTCACGGACGCCTCCATCGGGCGGCCGCTGATGAAGCTCTTGACCGAGGCGGACATCAGGGAAGGGCTGGACGCGGCGGCCGCGGTCGGCGACGACCGGATCCAGGAGAAGTTCCAGGGCCGGGTGTCCCCGGAGGCCTGGACCCACGGCTCGGCCGAGCAGCGTCAGCAGTGGTTCCACCAGGGCTACCGGACCGGTGACATGGCCCAGTGCAACACCTTCCGCTGACTGTCGGTGACGCCTGCCATGCTGGTGTGACGCGGGTCACCGTCACGAGAGGGAGTGATCGTCATGGCAGGCGTTCCGTCCATCTGTCCCACACTGGTCTACCGCGACGCGAAGGCGGCCATCAGGCTGCTGACCGAGGCCTTCGGCTTCAGCCAGGTCGCCGTCTACGAGGGTGAGGACGGTTCGGTGACGCACGCCGAGCTGGCGTACGGCAACGGCATGGTGATGCTGGGCAGTTCGGGCAGGGGCGGGGTCTTCGACAAGGCCATGGAGGGCGCCGGCCCCTCGGGGGTCTATGTCGTGGTCGACGACGTGGACGCCCACCACCGGCGGGCGGTGGAGCACGGCGCGGAGATCGTGATGGAGCCCACCGACCAGGACTACGGCTCCCGGGACTACATGGCCCGCGACGCCGAGGGCAACGTCTGGAGCTTCGGGACGTACGCGCCGCAGGTCTGACCCCGGCGGCGCGCCCGTCCCCGACCTCGTTCTCCTACGGAGTCACTCGCCGCCGGTGTGGACCTGGAAGGCGGCCCGGCGGACCGCCTTGGCCAGCGTCGGGTCGGGGTGGGCCGCGGCGAGCGCGACCAGCACCTGCACCGTGCGCGGATGGCCGACCGCACGGACCTCGTCCAGCAGCCGCGGGACGGTGGTCCGGACTGCGGAGTCGAGGTGGCGGGCCAGCAGCTCGGCCTCGCCGTGGTCGGCGATGGCGGCCGCGGTGTCCACCCAGAGCCAGGTCGACTCCTCGGCGGTCAGGACGTCCTGCGCCTCGTCGGGGTCGACTCCGTCGTGCTCGGCGAGCCACAGCAGGGCGTAGGGACGCAGGGCGGGCTCCCGCACGGTGGCGCGCACCTCGGGCTCGGCGGGGGCGCCGACCACGCGCAGCGCCTCGAAGGCGAGGCCGCGCAGCAGGGCGTCCTCGCCCCGGGCGGCCTGCAGCAGCTCGGCCACAGCATGGCCGACGGGCCGGGCGGCGAGCCAAGCCTGGTACTCGGCGCGGGCCGGGCCGGGGGTGAGCCGCGCGCAGCCGTGCAGCATGGCGGCGGCGGACTGCTCGATGTTCCCGGCGGGGCTCTGCGCCGCGACGCAGATCTGCTCCAGCTTGACCCAGACGGCCCAGCTGCCGAGCGGGGTGAGCGTGGCCCGGGCGGGGCCGAGGGTGACGGCGTCCACGGCGGCGAGTCCGCCGAGCGCCCAGCGCAGCAGCCGGGCGAGCGGGACGGGGCGGGTCTCCGCGGAGCCGGCGGCGGACGTCTGCGCCGCGGCGGGCTCGGCCTCGTAGGGGATCTCGCACCGCTCGTCGCGCAGTTCGGTGACGCGCTGCCCGAGCAGGTCGAGCAGGTCCGGGACGGTCACCGGGCCGGCGGACAGCTGGAGCAGGGAGAGGAGTTGGGGCATGGCCTCGACGACCTCGGCGACGGCCGAGGGGGCGATGTCGGCGGGTGCCGGATGGACCAGCGACCAGGCGTCGAAGAGGGCGACCCAGCCGCGCAGTACGGCGGTGTCGTCGCGGTCCCAGGCGCGCAGCCGCCAGCCGGGCCGGGCGTGGCCGCCGTGCACCTCGACCAGTCCGGCGAGCCGGGCGCGGTCCCAGCCGACCTGGATCTGGCCGTGCGTCAGGCCCAGTTCCGTGGCCGCGCGTTCGACGTCGGCCGCGGACAGGGCGCCCGTGGGGGCGGGCCGGCCGCCGTCTCCGGCGCCGAGATTGCGCTCGGCCCAGCGGGTCAGGCGTACGGCGTCGGCGAGCGAGGCCCGGGCCCGGTTCGCGAGGTCGGCCGTGGCGGGTGTACCCGCCGGGGGCCGGGGCGCGGGCCGGGTGCGTCGGTCGGTCACCGCCTTGCGGGCCGCGGCGACGGAGCGCGGCGAGACGAGTCGGAGTCTGGAGTCGCGAGCCAACTGCTCATCAGGCTTTCGGGACGTCACGGAAGCAGTCTCGCCCGTCACTGGCCGAAAGCCCAAACGGAACCGCTCGTTATCGCCGTTCACCGCAGCGCAGACCGGGACAAGCCGCCCGTGGGGGCCTGTCCGTCACAGGGCCTTCACATGACGACGCTTCACACAGGCCTTCACACCGGCCTTCACACGGGCGCTCACACTGCGCACGGGCCCCTCACGCCGGCCTTCACACGGGTCTTCACATGAGGGGGGTGAGGAAGCGGCGCAGGGCCTCCTCGTAGCCGGCCGGGTCGGCGTTCCACATCGCGCCGTGCCCGGCCCCGCCCACGGTGTGCAGCGTGGCGAGGTCGGGGCGGGCGGCGGCGAGTCTGCGCGAGGGCCCCCAGGGGGCGAGCGCGTCGTCCGGGCCGTGGAAGATCAGTACGGGGACGCGCAGCGCGCCGGGGTCGGAACCCGCCGGCCGGCGGTCGGCGCGCAGGCCCGTGAGGCCCTCGGCGGCCCGGACCGCCAGCGGCAGCACCACGCCGGGGACGCCGCGGGCCGCGGCGAGCCCGCGCAGGGTGGTGTGCCAGTCGAGCACCGGGGAGTCCAGGACCAGCCCGGAGATCCGGTGGGCGAGCGGCGAGCGCTCGTAGGCGTGCAGGGCCATGGTGGCGCCGGTGGACCAGCCGTACAGGACCACGCGGCGGGCTCCGTAGCGCAGGGCGTAGCGGATGGCGGCGTCCAGGTCGCGCCACTCCGATTCACCGAGGTGGCCGAGGCCGTCCGGGGAGGCGGGGGCGCCCAGGTCGCCCCGGTAGCCGAGGTCCAGGACGGGCAGCTGGTGGCGGTGCAGGAAGGGCATGACCACCATCGGGTGCTCGCGGCTGCTGCCGAGCCCGTGCACGGTGATCACCCAGGTGTCCCGGGCGGCGGGCACGAACCAGGCGGGCAGGGCGCCGAGCTCCCCGGGGACGTCCACGTCGGCGTGGTCGAGCCCGAGGGCGGTGCGCGGGTTGCCGACGTACACCTGGGGGGTGAGGGTGACCCGGGTGCCGGGGGCGAGGGTGCCGTGGGTGACGGAGACGAGCTGCCGCACGACGGCGTCCGGGCCGGGGTCGGCGTCGGGGAGCACGGGCCCGACGACGGCGTGCACGCCGGGTGCGACCAGGCCGTACGTGCCGGGTCGCAGGGAGGCGAGCGAGCGGGTCAGCGTGATCCGGCCGTCGACGGCGGAGTGGACGCCGAGCTTCGGTCCGCCGGGGAGCGGGCGGCCCGGTTCGGACCGCAGGGCCGCGTCGGCGGCGTGCCGGGCGACGGCGACGGCGGCCGCGCCGGCACCGATGAGGGTCGTCGTGACGGCCGCAGCCGTCGCTGTCGCGGTACGCACTGCTCCAGTGTCGGGTCGGGGCCTCGGGCGGGCCACCGGAGCGGATCGCTCCACGGTGGGCACGGAGCGAGTGATCTAGGTCTCATTCGAGGCCCGGGGGGCGGGATCGCACGCGCGGCGAGCCGCCTCCGGAGGGGTTCATTCACCCGACTTTGACGTGCATTAATAGCACTATCAACGTAAGAATCAGGACGAATGGCCCGATCGCACCCCGGGGCAGTACACCGCTCCGACCAAGTCAGTTCATCTTCCGTTCACCCAGGTTGCCTACGGTCGCCGAGCCACTGACGTCAAACAGAAGCCTGGGTAAATGGAGCACATAACGCTTCTCCTCGGGATCGTGATCATTACCGCTCTCGTGTTCGACTTCACGAACGGTTTCCACGACACAGCCAACGCGATGGCTACCACCATCTCGACCGGCGCCCTCAAGCCCAAGACGGCGGTGGCCATGTCCGCCGTGCTCAACCTCGTCGGCGCGTTCATGTCCGTGGAGGTCGCCAAGACGATCTCCAAGGGGCTCGTCAACGAGGAGGGCATCCAGCCAGAGGTGATCTTCGCCGCCCTGGTCGGAGCGATCCTCTGGAACCTCGTCACCTGGCTGGTCGGTCTCCCCTCCAGCTCCTCGCACGCCCTGATGGGTGGCCTCATCGGTGCCGCGGTCGCCTCCGCCGGCATCGGCGCGGTCAACGGCAGCGTCGTCGTCACCAAGGTCCTCATCCCCGCGATCGCCGCCCCGCTGGTGGCCGGCATCGCCGCGTACCTGGCCGCCAAGGTCACGTACAAGCTGGGGGACAAGGTCGGCGAGAAGACCTCCGCCAAGGGGTACCGCGCCGGTCAGATCGCCTCGGCCGGTCTCGTCTCCCTCGCGCACGGCACCAACGACGCGCAGAAGACGATGGGCATCATCACCCTGGCCCTCATCGCCGGCGGTGCGATCGCGCCCGACGCGAACCCGCCGGTCTGGGTCATCGTCTCCGCCGGTATGGCCATCGCGATGGGCACCTACCTGGGCGGCTGGCGCATCATCCGCACCATGGGCAGCGGCCTGACCGACCTGCACCCGCAGCAGGGCTTCGCCGCCCAGACCTCGGCCGCGTCCGTCATCCTGGCCTCCTCGAACCTGGGCTTCTCGCTCTCCACCACCCACTCGTGCTCCGGTGCGGTCATGGGTGCGGGCCTGGGCCGCAGGGGCGGTGTGGTCCGCTGGTCCACCGCGACCCGCATGTTCGTCGCCTGGGGCCTGACCCTGCCGGCCGCCGCGCTGGTCTCGGCCGGTGCCGAGCTGGTCATGCGCATCGGTGACGTCGGCATCGCCGCGGTCACGCTCTTCCTGATCGGCTCCTGCCTGGCCATCTGGTTCATCTCGCGCCGCCAGGTCGTCGACCACAACAACGTCAACGAGGTGGAGCCGGCCCGCGCCGAAGAGCCGGGTGTCGTCACCACGGCGATCGCCGCGGTCACCGTCCCGCCGACCGTCGCCGCCGCCGGTACCAACGCCGCGGCAACGACCGCCGAGGTTACGGACGAAGCCCTCAAGGCCACCATCCCGGCCGCGACGCAGACCCCGGCGGCTCCGGCCGCCGCGGTCTGACCGAGACAGAGACACAAGAGGAAACGGCAGTATGAAGATCGACTGGGAAGCACTCGGCTCCGTCTTCGGGGTCAGCCTCTTCGCCACCGTCGCCCTCGTGGCCCTCTTCACCCTGGGCCTGGTGGGCCTGTCCAAGCACGAGACCGCCACCGAGCAGGGCGGCACCGCCGCCCTCGCCCGCAGCGGCGCGTACGCCTGCTTCGCCGTCATCGCGGCGGCCGTTGGCTACGGGATCTACCTGATCGTCGCCTGATCCGCCGCCCCGCGGCCGACCGGGCGTGAAGGCTCCCTCCGGGTTTGTCCCGGAGGGAGCTTTTCGCATCCCCCGCCCCCTCCCGCGCTCCTGCCGCGTCCCGGCCGTGCCGCGACCGCGCCGCAGGTCAACGGCGAGTTGACGGGCCTTCGACGTGCGTGGTGGACTGCCCGAGCCAATACGGCGGCATGGAGAGGAAGTCCGGTGCGAATCCGGCGCGGTCCCGCCACTGTCACCGGAAGCGCACGCCGCGCGTGCGTCCCGGGAGCCAGGAACTCTCGCCGCCGGACACGTCGAACCAGGGCGCGGACCCTGAGTGAGGACATACCTGCCACCATGCGTGCCGATCGCGTCTTCGCGTACGGCGCCACGGCGGGCCTGATCGGCGACCGGATCCTCGGGGATCCGCGCCGAGGGCACCCCGTGGCCGCCTTCGGACGGGCCGCCGCCGCCGTCGAGCGCTCCCTGTGGCGCGACGACCGCGGCCGGGGCCTCCTGCACACCCTGGTGTGCGCCGGGGGCGCGACCGCCGTCGGAGCGCTGGGCGCCCGAGCCGTGCGTTCCCGGCCCGCGGCCGCCCGTATCGCCCTGACCGCCGCCGCCACCTGGGCCGTCGTGGGCGGCACCTCCCTGGGCCGTGAGGCCCGCGCCATCGGCGGCGCGCTCGCCGCCGGGGACATCGAGGTGGCCCGGGAGCGGCTGCCCCACCTGTGCGGACGCGACCCGCAGGCCCTGGACGGACAGCAGATGGCCCGCGCCGTCGTGGAGTCCGTCGCCGAGAACACCTCCGACGCGGTGGTCGGGGCACTCGTGTGGGGCGCCGTCGCCGGCGTCCCCGGACTGCTGGCCTTCCGCGCCGTGAACACCCTGGACGCGATGGTCGGCCACAAGTCCCCCCGCTACCTGCGCTACGGCTGGGCCTCCGCCCGGCTCGACGACCTGGCCGGCTGGCCGGGGGCCCGGCTGACGGCGGTCGCCGCCGTACTGGCCGGCCCCGACCGGCGGGGCGCCGTACGGGCCTGGCGCGCGGACGCCGCCGCGCACCCGAGCCCGAACGCCGGACCCGTCGAGGCCTCCTTCGCCGGGGCGCTGGGCGTCAGACTGGGCGGAACCCTCGCGTACGGCGGCCGGGTCGAGCACCGGGCCGTACTGAACGGCGCGGCGGGGCGGCCGGTGGAGGTCGATGACATCGAGCGGGCGGTCCGGCTGTCGCGGCAGGTGACCTGGCTGGCCCTGGGCGCCTGCGTGGCCGCCCGGCTGCTGGTCTCCCGTACGGCACGGAGAGGGCGGCGCGGATGAGCGGCGCGAAGCGCGGCGGCGGTCTGCTGGTCGCGGGCACGACGTCGGACGCGGGCAAGAGCGTGGTCACGGCGGGCATCTGCCGGTGGCTGGCCCGGCAGGGCGTGAAGGTGGCGCCCTTCAAGGCGCAGAACATGTCGCTGAACTCCTTCGTGACGCGGGAGGGCGCCGAGATCGGGCGCGCCCAGGCGATGCAGGCCCAGGCGGCCCGCGTGGAGCCGACCGCGCTGATGAACCCGGTGCTGCTCAAGCCGGGCAGCGACCGCAGCAGCCAGGTGGTGCTGCTGGGCAAGCCGGTGGGCGAGATGAGCGCCCGCGGCTACCACGGCGGGCGTCAGGAGCAGCTGCTCGGCATCGTCACGGACTGTCTGGAGCAGCTTCGGGGCACGTATGACGCCGTGATCTGCGAGGGGGCGGGGAGTCCGGCCGAGATCAACCTGCGCCGGACCGACATCGTGAACATGGGGATCGCGCGGGCCGCGCGGTTCCCGGTGGTCGTGGTCGGGGACATCGACCGCGGCGGGGTCTTCGCGTCCTTCTTCGGGACGACGGCGCTGCTCTCCCCCGAGGACCAGTCCCTGATCGCGGGATACCTGGTCAACAAGTTCCGCGGTGACGTGTCGCTGCTGGAGCCGGGCATGGAGATGCTCCGCGGCCTGACGGGCCGGGCCACGTACGGGGTGCTGCCGTTCCAGCACGGCCTGGGCATCGACGAGGAGGACGGCCTGCGGGTCTCCCTGCGCGGGGCGGTGCGCGAGTCGGTGGTCGCGCCGCCGGTGGGCGAGGACGTGCTGCGGGTCGCCGTGTGCGCGGTGCCGCTGATGTCGAACTTCACGGACGTGGACGCGCTCGCGGCGGAGCCGGGGGTCGTGGTGCGGTTCGTGGACCGGGCCGAGGAACTGGCCGACGCGGACCTGGTCGTCGTACCCGGCACCCGGGGCACGGTGAAGGCCCTGCAGTGGCTGCGGGAGCGCGGGCTCGCGGACGCGCTGGCGCGGCGGGCCGCCGAGGGACGGCCGGTGCTGGGCATCTGCGGCGGGTTCCAGGTGCTGGGCGAGCGGATCTCGGACGAGGTCGAATCGAAGGCGGGCGAGGTCGACGGCCTCGGCCTGCTCCCCGTACGGGTCCGCTTCGAGCGGGAGAAGACCCTGGCCCGACCGGTGGGCTCGGCGCTGGGCGAGGAGGTCGCGGGCTACGAGATCCACCACGGCGTGGCCGAGGTGCTCGGCGGCGAGGCCTTCCTGGACGGCTGCCGGGTCGGGTCGGTGTGGGGCACCCACTGGCACGGCTCGCTGGAGTCGGACGGCTTCCGCCGGGCGTTCCTGCGGGAGGTGGCCGCGGCCGCCGGTCGCCGCTTCGTCCCGGCGCCGGACACCTCGTTCGCCGCGCTGCGGGAGGAGCAGCTGGACCTGCTCGGCGACCTGATCGAAGAACACGCCGATACGCGTGCGCTGCTGCAGCTGATCGAGGACGGAGCCCCGGCCGCCCTCCCCTTCCTCCCACCGGGCGCCCCGTGACGGGCGCGGCCCCGCACCTTCAGCCCCGCCGGCGTTCGAGGCGCGGGGTCCGGGGCGGAGCCCCGGCAACGGCGCCGCACCCGCAGACCTCGTCCAGGCCCCCGGCACGGGCCCGCACTTTCCAAGGAGTGAGCAACGCATGAGCACCCCGTATCCGTTCACCGCAGTGGTCGGCCAGACCGACCTGCGGCTGGCGCTCCTGCTCAACGCCGTGAGCCCAGCGGTCGGCGGGGTGCTCGTGCGCGGTGAGAAGGGGACCGCCAAGTCCACCGCCGTCCGCGCGCTGTCCGCGCTGCTGCCGCAGGTCGACGTCGTGTCGGGCTGCCGGTTCAGCTGCGCGCCCACCGCGCCGGACCCGGCCTGCCCGGACGGCCCGCACGAGCCCGGCCCCGGCGGCCTGCGGCCCGCCCGCATGGTGGAGCTGCCCGTCGGCGCCTCCGAGGACCGCCTCGTCGGCGCCCTCGACATCGAACGGGCCCTCGCCGAGGGGGTGAAGGCCTTCGAGCCCGGACTGCTCGCCGACGCCCACCGCGGGATCCTCTACGTCGACGAGGTCAACCTCCTCCACGACCACCTGATCGACCTGCTGCTGGACGCCGCCGCGATGGGCGCCTCGTACGTGGAGCGCGAGGGCGTCTCCGTCCGGCACGCCGCCCGCTTCCTGCTCGTCGGCACGATGAACCCCGAGGAGGGCGAGCTGCGGCCGCAGCTCCTGGACCGGTTCGGGCTCACCGTCGAGGTGGCCGCCTCCCGCGAGCCCGCCCAGCGCGTCGAGGTGGTCCGCCGCCGGCTCGCCTACGAGGACGACCCCGCGGGCTTCGCGACCCGCTGGGCCGGGGACGAGCACGAGGTCCGCGCCCGGGTGGTGGCCGCCCGGGCGCTGCTCCCGAAGGTCTCCCTCGGCGACACCGCGCTCCTGCAGATCGCGGCGACCTGCGCCGGGTTCGAGGTCGACGGCATGCGCGCCGACATCGTGATGGCCCGGACCGCGACCGCGCTGGCCGCCTGGGCCGGGCGGACCGACGTACGCAAGGAGGACGTCCGGCAGGCCGCCCTGCTGGCGCTCCCCCACCGGCGGCGCCGCAACCCCTTCGACGCGCCGGGGCTGGACGAGGACATGCTCGACCGGATCCTGGACGGGTTCCCCGACGAGGAGCCGGAGCCCGACCCGGAGCCGGAGCCCGAGGGCCCCGACGACGGTGGACCCGGGGACGGCGGTCCCGACGGCGGCCCGGGCGGCACGCCCCCGCAGGACGGCGGCTCCGAGGACCCGGGCCCCCCGGCCGAGGCCCCCGAGGCCCCGGAGAGTCCCGGATGCGGCGAGGCCCCCGCGGAAGCCCCCGAGACCCCGCAGCCCGCCGCCCAGGAGAACGCCGGGCCCGAGCAGGCCGCGGTTCGCGCCGCCGAGCCGTTCCGGACCAAGATGCTCAGCGTGCCGGGCCTCGGCGAGGGCGCGTCCGGCCGCCGGTCCCGCGCCCGTACCGCCCACGGCCGCACCACCGGCGCCCAGCGCCCGCGCGGGCACCTGACGAAGCTGCACCTGACCGCCACCATCCAGGCCGCCGCCCCGCACCAGAAGGCGCGGGGCCGGGACGGGCGCGGTCTCGTGATCCGCAAGGACGACCTGCGGCAGGCCACGCGGGAGGGGCGCGAGGGCAACCTCGTCCTGTTCGTCGTCGACGCCTCCGGCTCCATGGCCGCCCGGCAGCGCATGAGCGCGGTCAAGGGCGCCGTGCTGTCCCTGCTCCTGGACGCCTACCAGCGCCGGGACAAGGTGGGTCTGATCACCTTCCGGGGGGCCACGGCCGAGCTGGCCCTGCCGCCGACCTCGTCGGTGGACGCGGCGGCGGCCCGGCTGGAGCAGCTGCCGACGGGCGGCCGCACCCCGCTGGCCGCCGGGCTGCTGAAGGCCCACGAGGTGCTGCGGATCGAGCGGCTGCGGGATCCTTCGCGCCGGCCGCTGCTCGTCGTCGTCACCGACGGGCGGGCCACCTCGGCCGGCAACGCCGGGGGCCGTACGGACAGCAGCCCGCGGGAGCTCGCGGGGCACAGCGCGCGGCTGCTGCAGGCCGGGGGCGTCGCCTCGGTGGTCGTGGACTGCGAGTCCGGGCCGGTCCGGCTGGGGCTGGCCGACGTACTGGCCCGTGACCTCGGCGGGCCCGCCGTCACGCTCGACGGCCTGCGGGCCGACTCGCTGGCCGGGCTCGTGAAGAACGTGCGTACCGCGGTGGCATCCACCGCTTCACCCCACAGCAGCAGCAACAGCAACAGGAGGGTCGCGTAATGCCTCAGGGACAGCCGTCCGTCGTTCCGGACGACGGGCTCACGACGCGCCAGCGCCGCAACCGTCCGCTGGTCTTCGTCCACACCGGCCCCGGCAAGGGCAAGTCCACGGCGGCCTTCGGGCTGGCGCTGCGCGCCTGGAACCAGGGCTGGCCGATCGGGGTGTTCCAGTTCGTCAAGTCGGCGAAGTGGAAGGTCGGCGAGGAGAACGCGCTCAAGGTGCTCGGCGCCTCCGGCGAGGGCGGCTCCGTCGTCTGGCACAAGATGGGCGAGGGCTGGTCCTGGGTCCAGCGGGACGCGCAGCTGGACAACGAGCAGGCGGCCAAGGAGGGCTGGGAGCAGGTCAAGCGCGATCTGGCCGCCGAGACGCACAAGCTGTACGTGCTCGACGAGTTCGCCTACCCGATGCACTGGGGCTGGATCGACGTCGACGAGGTCATCGAGGTGCTCCGCAACCGTCCCGGCACGCAGCACGTGGTGATCACGGGCCGCAATGCGCCGGAGAAGCTGGTGGAGTTCGCGGACCTCGTCACCGAGATGACCAAGGTCAAGCACCCGATGGACACGGGACAGAAGGGCCAGAAGGGCATCGAGTGGTGACTTCGTACCCGTTCAACGTGCCTCGGCTGGTCATCGCCGCTCCGTCGTCCGGCAGCGGCAAGACCACCGTGGCCACGGGCCTGATGGCGGCCTTCTCGGAGCGCGGCCTCGCCGTGTCCCCGCACAAGGCCGGGCCCGACTACATCGACCCCGGCTACCACGCGCTGGCCACCGGCCGGCCGGGGCGCAACCTCGACGCCTTCATGTGCGGGCCGGAGCTGGTCGCTCCGCTGTTCGCGCACGGGGCGGCCGGATGCGATCTGGCCGTGGTCGAGGGCGTCATGGGGCTCTACGACGGCGCCGCGGGCCGGGGTGAGCTGGCGTCGACGGCGCAGGTCGCGAAGTTGCTGCGGGCGCCGGTGGTGCTGGTGGTCGACGCCTCTTCGCAGTCGCGGTCGGTGGCGGCGCTGGTGCACGGCTTCGCGTCCTTCGACCCACAGGTGCGCCTCGGCGGGGTGATCCTGAACAAGGTCGGCTCCGACCGGCACGAGGTGATGCTGCGGGAGGCCTTGGAGGAGGCCGGGATGCCGGTCCTCGGCGTCCTGCGGCGGGCTCCGCAGGTGGCCACGCCCTCGCGCCACCTGGGCCTGGTCCCGGTGGCCGAACGGCACACCGACGCGCTGGCCTCGGTGTCGGCACTGGCCGCGCAGGTCCGGGCGGGCTGCGACCTGGACGCCCTGATGACGCTGGCCCGCACGGCTCCGCCGCTGGACTGCGAGGCGTGGTCGCCGGCTGCTGCGCTGACGCGCAGCGCGGGCCTCACTTCAGCCTCACCGGCGTTCGAGGCGCAGGGGTCCGGGGGCGGCGCCCCCGCCGACGGCGCCGCACCGGCAGACCTCGGCGGAGCCCCCGGCAGGCGGCCGGTGGTCGCCGTCGCGGGCGGACCGGCGTTCACGTTCTCGTACGCCGAGCACGCGGAGCTGCTCACCGCCGCCGGTGCGGAGGTCGTCACCTTCGACCCCCTCCGGGACGAGGCGCTCCCGCCCGGCACCACCGGCCTGGTGATCGGCGGCGGCTTCCCGGAGATGTACGCGCCCGAACTGTCCGCCAACGAACCGCTGCGGGCGGCCGTCGCCGCCTTCGCCGCGTCCGGCGGCCCGGTCGCCGCCGAGTGCGCCGGGCTGCTGTACCTCGGCCGGTCGCTGGACGGGAAGCCCATGTGCGGGGTGCTCGACGCCGATGCGCGGATGTCGGAGCGCCTCACCCTCGGCTACCGCGAGGCGGTGGCGGTGTCCGACAGCGCGCTCGCGCGGGCCGGGACCCGGCTGCGCGGGCACGAGTTCCACCGGACGGTGGTCGAGCCGGGCGCCGGGGCGGCCCCGGCGTGGGGGTTCACTCACCCGGAGCGCCGGGTCGAGGGCTTCGTGCAGCAGGGTGTGCACGCGAGCTATCTGCACACGCACTGGGCGGCCGAGCCGTCCGTCGCGCGCCGTTTCGCGGAAGCCGCGGCAGCACGGCGGTGACCTCCGTCCCCGGCCGGCGCTCAGTCCGCGATGCCCACCACGAGCCAGATCCCGGCCACCCCGCCCACCGTGCACATCAGCGTGGACAGGGCGGGGTGCTTGTGGTGCGCCTCGGGCAGGATCTCGGCGGACGCGAGGTACAGCAGGACGCCTCCGAAGAAGCCGAGGTACGCGCCGAGGGGTTCCTCCGGAAGGGTGAACAGCAAGGTGGACGCCGCGCCCACGACGGGGGCGACGGCGTCCGCGAAGAGCATCATCAGGGCCTTGCGGCGGTCGTTCCCGTAGAGGCTGGTGAGCGTGTACGTGTTGAACCCGTCGGCGAAGTCGTGGGTGATGACGGCCAGCGCCACGGCCACGCCCATCCCCCCGCCGACCTGGAAGGCGGCGCCCAGGGCCACCCCGTCGGCGAGGCTGTGGCCGACCATGGCCGCGGCCGCGGTGAGCCCGACCTGGGGGACGCGGGCGCCGTTCTCGGCGCCGTGCGCGGCCTGGCGGACCGCCAGCAGGCGTTCCACGACGTGCGCGACCAGGAACCCGGCCACGAAGAGCAGCAGGGCGAGCGGGACGCCGAACACCTCGTCGCCCGCCGCGTGGAGGGCCTCCGGGAGCAGGTCGAGGCCCACGACGCCGAGCATCAGCCCGCCGGCCAGGCCCAGCACGAGGTGGCGGCGGTCGGTGACGCGCTGCGCCGCCCATCCGCCCGCCAGGGTCATCAGGAACGCGCCCAACGCCACGATCACGGCCATGCGCCCCTGAATACAGACTCCTCGCCCCGCGCGCACGTCCGCGCGCGCGGGGCGGGCGGCGGAGTGTTGACGGCCGACCGGCCGGGCATGTGCCGGTGATGTGCCGGTGACGGTGACGGTGACGGTGACTACGGAGGGAAGGCCCCCGGTGGGCGAGTACGCGACGCAGGTGGTGGTCGGGGTCGGCGGACGCGCGGGGGTTTCCGTCGCGGAGGTCTGCGCCCTGGTCGAGGAGACGCTGCGGGGGGCAGGGCTGACCGTGGGGGCGGTGACGGCGCTGGCCACGGTGGAGTCGAAGGCGGGCGAGGCCGGGATCACGGGCGCGGCGGAACGTTTCGGCGTGCCCCTGCTGAGCTACCCCGCGGCCCGGCTGGCCGCCATCACCGTGCCGCACCCCTCGGAGGCGGCGCGCACCGCCACCGGGACCCCTTCGGTGGCGGAGGCGGCGGCCCTCGCGGGCGGCGGGGAACTCCTCGTGCCCAAGCGGCGATCGGTGGCGGCGACGTGCGCCGTGGCCACGGCGGCCGCGCACGACCTGCGCCACCACGGGGACGCCGAGGTGATCGACGCGGGCTCCGCGCTGGTGGACCTGGCGGTCAACGTACGCGCGGACACGCCCCCGGACTGGCTCAAGCAGCGGATCGCCGCCTCCCTGGGGGATCTCGCCGCATATCCGGACGGGCGGCGCGCCCGCGCGGCGGTGGCGGCCCGGCACGGGCTGCCGGTCGAGCGGGTGCTGCTGACGGCCGGGGCGGCGGAGGCCTTCGTCCTGATCGCACGGGCCCTGGGAGCCGTCCGGCCGGTCGTGGTCCACCCGCAGTTCACCGAACCGGAAGCGGCCCTGCGGGACGCGGGGCACCAGGTGGAGCGCGTGGTGCTGCGGGCCGCGGACGGCTTCCGGCTGGACCCGGCGGCCGTGCCCGAGGACGCGGACCTGGTGGTGATCGGCAATCCGACCAACCCGACGTCCGTGCTGCACCCGGCGGGAACCCTCGCCGCGCTGGCCCGGCCGGGCCGGATCCTGGTCGTGGACGAGGCGTTCATGGACGCGGTCCCGGGCGAACGGGAGGCCCTCGCCGGACGGATGGACCTGCCGGGGCTGGTGGTACTGCGGAGCCTGACCAAGACGTGGGGGCTGGCGGGGCTGCGGATCGGCTACGTGCTGGCCGAGCCCGAGGTGATCGCGGAACTGGCGGCCGCGCAGCCGCTGTGGCCGGTGTCGACCCCGGCGCTGGTGGCCGCCGAGGCCTGTGTGGCTCCGGCGGCGCTCGCCGAGGCGGAGGAAGCGGCCCGGCGGATCGCGGTGGACCGGGCGCACCTGCTGGCCGGGCTCGCGGAGTTCGACGAGGTGACGGTCGTCGGGGTGGCGGAGGGGCCGTTCGTCCTGATCCGGGTGGCGGGCGGGGCGGAGGTCCGCACCCGGCTGCGCGCCCTCGGCTTCGCCGTCCGCCGCGGGGACACCTTCCCGGGGCTGGACCACTCCTGGCTCCGGCTGGCGGTGCGCGACCGGGCGACGACGGGCCGGCTGCTCCAGGCCCTGGACCACGCCCTCGCACTGGCCGCGCGCTGACCGCACCTTCCGGCTTGCAGTCCTCACGGAGCGCCGATGGCGCCGTCACCCGAATGGCTCCCTACGATGGCCGCGGGGGCGGGGCCGGGTGAGGATCCCCGCATCGGTGCATGACATCGGGGGTCGGGAATGAAGTCGTCCGCCAAGACGGGCATGGCTCTGGCCGCACTGGCGGTCGTGGGCGGCGGGATCTACGCCGTACCGCAGCTGTTCGGCGACGGCGCGCCGCCCGCCGCGGAGCAGCAGCTCCGGGGCGAGCCGGGCCGGGGCCGGGCGGACGCGCCCGAGGGCACCTCCTCGGCCGCCGCGGCCGCCGCCGGGAAGCCGTTCACGCTGGTGGCGACCGGCGACATCATCCCGTACCCGTCGATCGTCCAGCGGTCGGCGGACGACGCGGGCAAGGCCGGGGAGTACGACTTCCGGAAGATACTCGCCGGGGTCAAACCCCTGGTATCCGCCGCCGACCTGGCGATATGCCACCACGAGATACCGTACGGGCGCCCCGGCGGCCCCTACACCGGCTATCCCACCTTCAAGGCCCCGCACCAGTTGGCGGACGCGCTCAAGGACGCCGGGTACGACAGCTGCTCCACCGCCTCGAACCACACCCTGGACGACGGCTACGAGGGCCTCGCCCGCACCCTGGAGCACCTCGACCGGGTCGGCATCCCGCACGTCGGCTCGGCCCGCAGCGCGGAGGAGGCCAAGGCCCCGGCGCTGCTCGCGGCGGGCGGGGCCAAGGTCGCCCAGCTCTCGTACACGTACGGCACGAACGGCATCCCGCTTCCCCCGGGCAAGCCGTGGGCCGTCAATCTGATCGACAAGGACCGGATCATCGCCGACGCCCGGGCCGCCCGGGCGGGGGGCGCGAACGTGGTGGTGGTCAGCGTCCACTGGGGTACCGAGTGGCAGACGGCGCCCGACGAACAGCAGAAGGCGCTGGCGCAGGAGCTGACCGCCGCCCGCTCGGCCGACGGGCTCCCCGACATCGATCTGATCATCGGCACGCACAACCACGTGCCGCAGCCCTACGAGAAGATCAACGGCACCTGGGTGGTCTTCGGGATGGGCGACCAGGTCGCCAGCTTCGTACCGGCCGACAAACTGCGCGGCAACCAGTCCTCGGTCCCCCGCTTCACCTTCTCCCCGGCGGCGGGCCGTCCGGGCCGCTGGGAGGTGGTGAAGGCCGAATACCTCACGCAGTACTCGGACATGGGGCCGCCGTTCCGCGTCGTCTGCGCCTCCTGCGCGGCCTCGGACACCTCGCTCCCGGCCGCGAAGCGGAGCGAGTACGCGCGGATCGACCAGCAGGTCACCGAGGCCGTGATGTCACGTGGCGCGGGCGCACAGGGCCTGGAGCACGCCACCCGCTGAGCCCCTCATCCCCTGAGCACCTCACCCTGAGCGGCCTCACCCGCTGCGTGCGTCACCCGCTGCGTGCGTCACCCCGCCGGGCACCTCGCCCGACGGGGCCCGCCGACCCGTGAGTCGCCGGGCACACCGCCCGTCCACGCCCGTCACCCGTTGAGCACTCCCCTCCGTGCGCTCCTCGGGGCGGGCGCGCCGGGCGGCGGCCCGGGGCTCCCGGCCGCCCTACGAGGCCCTGCCCCGCCGGGTGACCAGGAGCGCGCCCCCGCCGATGGCGAGCAGGGTCAGGGCCCCGCCTGCGACGTAGGGAGTCAGTGAACCGCCGCCGGTCTCGGCGAGGTTGGTACCGGTGGTGCCGCCGGACACGGCGGAACCGGAGCCGGTCCCCGTCGCCGCCTGTGACTTGATGTCCGGGTTCGCGGGCGGGTTCGACGCCGGCGCCGCGCCCGCCGGGGACTCGCAGTGCGCCTCGGCGAGCACGATCTCGCCGTCGACGTTCGCCACGTTCAGGTTCAGCGGGTTCACCGCCACCTTCAGGCGGAGCGCGGCCGCGGCGGCCGTGGTGGAGGTGGTCTCCGTCCCCGACAGCTCGAGTTCGATCTGCCCCACGCCGGGGACCTCGACCTTGGTGGGGCCGCCCGCCGACAGCGTGACCCTCTTGCCGAGCGCCGTCACCTTGCCGAGGGCGTTCGCGCTGGCCACCGGCTTCTTACCGGCCTCGCAGACGGCCTTGGAGGTGACCTTCTCCACCTCGATGAGGGAGAGCAGCGGCAGTCCGGGCACGTGGACGGAGGCCTTGGCGAGGTTCGCCTCCGCCTCGGCGCGGGTCTTGTCGGCGGTCGCCTTGGAGGTGGCCACCTCGGCACGCAGCACGCTGACCGGATTGTTCCCCTCGACCCCGTCCAGGGTGACGGTCAGCGCGGTCTTCTCGGCCGTCGCCGGGGCGCTGACCTCGTTGAGGCTCGTCTTCAGCGGGACGTGCACGGTCTTGTTGAGCAGGCCCACGTCCAGTCCGGCGCGCAGGACGACGGCGCCGGCCTTGCCCTCACCCCCGGCCGCGCCCCCTCCCGTGGCGAAGGCGGGCGGAGCTGCGAGCAGGGCCACCGCTCCCGTGGCGAGGAGGACGGCCGCGGGCCTGCGGAAGGTATGGCTGTTCACGGTGGTGGAACCCCCGGGGAGTTGGGTGCCGTCGCGCCGCCGATGGGGGACATCGCGGGCGCCGACGGACTCGACCCCGGAATCTTTACGCACTGCGGGTGAACGAGGGGCGACCTGACGTGAGTTCACCCCAAAGGGTGGTTTCCGGGTGCGCATTCGAATCGCTGCGCCTCAGGAAGAACGCGAGTTCTCTCCTTTCACGGAGATCGGGCCCGTTCGGTCGTCTTCAACGACCGACGGGCCACCGATGTCACGCGACGTCAACCGGGCGCCGCTGCAGCGCTCAGGCCCGGATCCCGCCGTTCACGACGACCCGCAGCGGCTGCGCCAGCACGCGTACGTCGGCCCGCGGGTCGGCGCCGTACACCACGAGGTCGGCGGGCGCCCCCTCGGTCAGGCCCGGCCTGCCGAGCCACTCGCGGGCCGCCCAGGCCGTCGCGGAGAGGGCGTCGATCGGCGGGATGCCGGCCTTGACGAGCTCCGCGACCTCCGCCGCGACCAGGCCGTGCGGCAGGGAGCCTCCCGCGTCGGTGCCGACGAAGACCTCGATGCCCGCGTCGTAGGCGGCCCGGACGGTGTCGTAACGCCGCTCGTGGAGCCGTCGCATGTGCGCCGACCAGTTCGGGAACTTCGCCTCGCCGCCCGCCGCCATCTTCGGGAAGTTCGCGATGTTCACGAGCGTCGGGACGATCGCGACCCCGCGGTCCGCGAACAGCGGGATGGTTTCCTCGGTGAGGCCGGTGGCGTGTTCGATGCAGTCGATGCCCGCCTCGACCAGGTCGCGCAGCGAGTCCTCGGCGAAGCAGTGCGCCGTGACGCGGGCGCCCAGCCGGTGCGCCTCGGCGATGGCCGCCTCGACCTCGGCGCGCGGCCAGCAGGCCGCGAGGTCACCGGCCTCGCGGTCGATCCAGTCGCCGACGAGCTTGACCCAGCCGTCGCCGCGCAGCGCCTCGCGGCCGACGTACTCGACGAGGTCGGCGGGTTCGATCTCGTGGGCGTAGTTGCGGATGTAGCGGCGGGTGCGCGCGATGTGCCGCCCGGCCCGGATGATCTTCGGCAGGTCCTCGCGGTCGTCGATCCAGCGGGTGTCGGAGGGCGAACCGGCGTCCCGGATGAGGAGCGTGCCGGCGTCGCGGTCGGTGAGGGCCTGGCGCTCGGCGGTCTCGGCGTCGACCGGGCCGTGGGCGTCCAGGCCCACGTGGCAGTGCGCGTCGACCAGTCCGGGCAGGGCCCAGCCGGTCACCGTGGTGATCTCGCGGGCGCCGGGCGGGCGCTCGTAGGAGATCCGCCCGCCGACCACCCACAGCTCGTCGCGCACCTCGTCGGGCCCGACCAGCACCCGCCCCTTGACGTGCAGCACCTCGCGCCCGTCGCGCCCCTCGCCGACATCGCCTGCACGGCTCACACCGCTCACACCGCTCACATCGCTCATGGCGGCACTGTACGCACGGGCCCTGCCGCCTCAGGAGGCGGAGAGGGCGTCCAGGAGCCGGTCCACGTCCGCCTCCGTGTTGTAGAGGTGGAACGAGGCCCGCAGGAGGCCCGCGCGGGCCGATGTGGCGATGCCGGCCGCCTCCAGGGCGGGCTGCCGGTCGGCGAGGCCCGGCACGGAGACGATGGCGGAGTCGCCGGGGACGGGCTCGTGGCCCAGGCTCGCGATTCCGGCCCGGTAGCGGGCGGCCAGGGCGGTGTCGTGGGCGTGGACGGCCTCGATGCCGATCCGCTCCAGCAGGGCCAGCGCGGGCTGGGACGCGTGGTAGGCGAGGAAGGCCGGGGACTCGTCGAACCGCCAGGCGCCGTGGGCGAGTTCCGTCATCGGCCCGTAGGTGGCGTCCCCCTCGGCCACCGCCGGAACCCATCCGGCGTGCAGCGGGGTGAGCGCGTGCTGGGCCTCCGGCGACACCGTCAGGTACGAGGCTCCGCGCACGCCGAGCAGCCATTTGAAGCCGGCGGCGACCGTGTACTCGTACGGCGAGGCGTCGAAGGGGAGCCAGCCGGCCGCCTGGGTCGCGTCCACGAGCATCCGGGCCCCGTGCGCGGTCGCCGCCGCGCGCACCGCCGTCAGGTCGGCCTTGCGGCCGTCCGCGGACTGCACGACGCTCAGCGAGACCAGGGCGGTGCCGGGGCCCACGGCCTCGGCGACGGATTCGAGCGGGGCGAAGCGCACCTTGAGGTCGCCGCGCGCCACGAAGGGGTTGATCACGGAGGAGAACTCGCCCTCCGGGCACAGCACTTCGGCGCCCGGTGGGAGCGAGGCGGCGACGAGGCCGACGTGGGTGGAGACGGCCGAGCCGATGGACACCCGGTCGGTGTCCACCCCGACCAGGCGGGCGAAGGCGGCCCGGGCCCCGTTCACGCGGTCGAAGTCACCGAAGCCGGTGGGGAGCCCGGCCCCCGCCGCCTCGGCCAGTTCCCGTACGGCCGCGACGGCGGAACGCGGGACGACCCCGCACTTGGCGGTGTTGAGGTAGGTGGTGGAGTGGGCGAACTCGGCACGGGTCGCTTCGGCGAGGGGAAGATCCATGGCTTCAACTCTGCGCCAGGAACGACCCGTAGTCCATCGCCCGATCCGCCGAGTCCCCCGGGTCTCCTCGGTCTCTTCGGTTTCCCCGGTCTCCTCGGGTGGTCCTTATGCCTGCGGGACCGCGCACGCGCCGTCGGGCTCGCAGGCCTCGGCGGCCGCGGCCGGTTCCTCGACCTCGCGTCCGGCCCACGCCTGCTCCAGGGCCCGGGTGAACACCTCGGCCGGCTGTCCGCCGGAGATCCCGTAGCGGCGGTCCAGGACGAAGAACGGCACGGCGTTCGCGCCCAGCTCGGCGGCCTCGCGCTCGTCGGCCCGGACCTCGTCGGCGTAGGCGGAGTCGTCGGCGAGGACCGCGCGGGCCTCGGCCTCGTCCAGTCCGGCCTCGACGGCGAGCGCGATCAGCACCTCGGGGTCGAAGACGGAGCGCTCCTCGGCGAAGTTGGCCCGGTAGGCGAGGTCGAGCAGCTCCTCCTGGCGGCCGCGGGCGGCGGCCAGGTGCAGCAGCCGGTGGATGTCGAAGGTGTTGCCGTGGTCGCGGCCCTCGGTCCGGTACGTGAGCCCCTCCGCGCGGGCGCTGGCGGCGACGTGCTCCTCCATGCCGCGGGCCTCGTCGAGGGTGCGGCCGTACTTCTTGGCGAGCATCTCCACGACGGGAGCGGTGACGCCCTTCGCCCCGCCCGGGTCGAGCTCGAAGGACCGGAAGACGACCTCCACCTCGTCGCGGTGCGCGAACTCGGCCAGCCCCTTGGTGAAACGGGCCTTTCCGATGTAGCACCAGGGACAAGCGATGTCGCTCCAGATTTCGACGCGCATGATCCTTCTTCTCTCCGGGTTCCAGGGGGGGGGTGAAACGGTTTGTGGTTCAACCATTCACCGCCCCGTCTCATTCCCCGGACGGGTCCGGCACCCGGCCCACCTGCAGCCAGAGGGTGCGGTGGGTGCCCGAGCGGGGGGCCGACGGGTCGGCGAGCCAGCCCTGGGTGGCGTAGAAGGCCTGGGCGCGGAGGTTGTGCTCGTAGACCTCCAGGCGGACCCGGCGGATTCCGGCCCGCCGCCAGGCGTCCAGGCAGGCGGCGTGCAGGGCGGCCCCGGTGCCGCGGCGCCAGTGGACGGGGTCGACGTGGAGCTGGGTGAGGGTGGTCTCGCCGTCCTGGGTGCGGAACGCGGCGACCCCGGTGAGCTCGCCGTCCTGCTCGGCGCAGAGCACCTCGCCCTCGGCCGCGTCCCGGGCTATGGCCCGCGACCAGCCCTCGCGGGTCCGCTGGAGCTCGGCGTCGCCCAGGTAGGCCTGCTCGGGGATGTGGCCCTGGTAGTAGGTGGCGCGGGCCCGGGTGTGCAGGGCGGCGATCGCGGGCAGGTCGGCGGGGTGCGCGGCTCTGATCATGGGAGTGGGAACGCGCCGGGAGCCTCGACGGTTCCCGGCGCGTCGGCGCGCGGCCTTCGTGGCTACTTCTTCAGCCACGCCGCCATCAGCTTCTGGGCGATGGGGGCGGCCAGCTTGCCGCCGCCGATCTCGGAGCGGTCGGTGTCGGAGTTCTCGATCACCACGGCCACCGCGATCTGCTTGCCGTTCGACTTGCCGTACGAGGTGAACCAGGCCAGCGGAGCGAGGCTGTTGTTGACACCGCGCTGGGCGGTACCGGTCTTGCCGCCCACCTCGGCGCCGGGCACCTGGGCCGGCTTGCCGCCGCCCTCGGTGGCGACCGTGCGCATGGCGTCGCGGATCATCGAGGCGGTCTTCTCTCCCATGACCTGCTGGGACTTCGGGTCCTTGAAGCTCTCCAGCACGTCGCCGCCCGCGTCGGTGACCTCGGAGACCAGGTGCGGGGCGACGAGCTTGCCGCCGTTCTCGATCGCGGCCGTCACCATCGCCATCTGCAGCGGGGTGGCCTGCACGTCGAACTGGCCGATACCGGTCTGCGCGACCTGGTCGACCGACATCTTCTTCGACGGGTACTTGCTGGGCGGGTTGATGCGGACCGGGGTGTCGATCTGGACGTTGAAACCGAGCTTCTCGGCGGTCGCGCGCATCTTGTCCTGGCCCAGCTTGGAGGCGAGCTCGGCGAAGACGTTGTTGCAGGACAGCCTCAGGGCGGTGCGCACCGAGACGTTGTTGCAGGCCGCGGAGCCCGCCTCGCTGGGCAGCGGGGTGCGGGTGCCGGGGATCGTGTACGGGTCGGCGATCCCGGTCTGCCGGTCGATGTCGGTGACGAGGCCGTTCTCGATCGCCGCCGCGAGGGTGACCAGCTTGAAGGTGGAGCCGGGCGCCTGGGGCTTGCGCAGCGCCACGTTCTCCATGGCCTTGCCCTTGTCCGCGGAGAGCTCCGCCCAGGCCTCCGTGTCGTTGGCGCCGGCGATGCGGCCCGGGTCGAAGGACGGGTTGTTCACCACGGCGAGGATCTCGCCGGTCGCGGGGTCCAGGGCCACGGCCGCGCCCTGCTTGCCCTGGAGCGCGTCGTAGGTGGCCTTCTGGACGTCCCTGTCGATGGTGGTCAGGACGTTGCCGGGGGAGGCCCGCTTGTTGGTGAGCATGTCCATCACCGTCTTCAGCCGGCTGTCGGAGCCGTTGAGGACGTTCTTGTAGATGCCCTCCAGCATGGTGGTGCCGTAGGCCTGGGAGCTGTAGCCCGTGACCGGTGCGTAGAGGGGGCCGTCGACGTACGTCCGCTTGTAGCCGAAGTCCTTGCCGCCCGTCTTCACCGAGCCGGTGATCGCCTCCCCGCCCACGATGATGTTGCCCAGCGGGTTCTCGTACTGCCCGATGAGATTCCGGCGGTTGTGCTTGTCGTCTGCGAGGGCCTGGCCTTGGTATGCCTGTACCCAGGTGACGCGGACCAGCAGGGCCAGCACCAGGAGCAGACAGAAGACCGACGCACGCCTGATCGTCTTGTTCATCCCCCAGAAGGACGTCCCAGCGCTCCCAGCCGTTCCGCTCTGCCCCGATTGTGGCGGGGTTCTCAGCCTTTCTTCATGATGAAGCCTCCCTCGTAGGCCGCGATCACCGCCTGGGTGCGGTCGCGGGAGCCGGTCTTGGTGAGGACCGCCGCGACATGGGTCTTGACGGTCTGCGGTCCGACGCCGAGGCGCTCGCTCATCTCGTGGTTGGACAGCCCGGTGGCCATCAGGCGCAGGACGTCGGCCTCGCGCTCGGTGAGCCGGGCCACCCAGGGCGCGGCGGCGGACGGGGCGCCGGCCGTGTGGGCGGCGGCGAGGGAGCGGACGGCGGCCGGGAAGAGCAGCGAGTCGCCGCGGGCGACGAGCCGGACCGCGCCGATCAGCTCGTCGGGGTCGGCCCGTTTGAGGAGGAAGCCGGCGGCTCCCGCGCGCAGCGCGTCGTAGACGTAGGCGTCGTTCTCGAAGGTGGTGACGACCACGATCCGGGGCGGCTCGGCCATGGTGGCGAGGATCTGTTCGGTGGCCCGGATGCCGTCGATCTCGGGCATCCGGACGTCCATCAGCACCACGTCGGGGGCCAGCGAGCGGACCAGCGGCACCGCCTCGGCCCCGGTGGCCGCCTCGCCGACGACCTCCAGGTCCGCTTCGGCCTCCAGGATGACCCGCAGCGCGGTGCGGACCATCCGCTCGTCGTCGCAGAGCACGATGCGCAGCGGCGGCCGCGGCGCGGGGACGGGCAGGGGCACGGGCAGGGGCAGGGGCAGGGGCAGGGGCGCGGGCGCGGGCATCGGCGTGGTCATCGGGGCTCCCCGGCGAGCGGGAGGACGGCCCGCAGCCGCCACCGGTCCCCGTGCGGGCCGGCCTCGACGCTGCCGCCGAGCAGTGCGGCCCGTTCCGCGGCGCCGCGCAGCCCGCGACCCCCGGTGGTACGGGTCTCCCGGTCCTCGGCGGCGGGCGCCGCCGGCGGATTGGTCATGGTGATCTCCACTTCACGGTGTGCGGTGCCGGGGCCGGCCTGGACGCGGATCCGCAGATCCACCGGGCCCGCCCCGTGGCGCAGGGCGTTGGTGAGGCCCTCCTGGACGATCCGGTACGCCTCGCGGGAGGCGATCGCCGGGAGGGCGGCCCAGTCCCCGGCGGGTCCGGGGTCCTGGTGCGCGGTGACGGTGGTGCCGGCGGCCCGGGTACGGGCCAGCAGCCCGTCGAGGTCGGCGGCGAGGGTGGGCGCGGGCGCGGCGTCCGGCCGGGCCGCGTCCCCGTCCCGCAGCAGGCCCAGTACGGCGTCGAGCTCGCCCACCGTCCGCCGCGTGGTGTCCTCGATCGCGGCCAGCGCCTCCCGTACGAAGTCGGGGTCGCGCTCCAGCATCCGCCGGGCGGCGGCGGCCTGGAGGGTGACCGCGCTCAGGGCGTGCCCGACCGCGTCGTGCAGCTCACGGGCCAGCCGGTTGCGCACGGCCAGGTCGGCGGCCCGCTCCTCGGCCGCGGCCAGCCGGTCCGCCGCCGTGGGCCCGAGCAGTACGGGCGCCATCCTGGCCAGCAGGTTCCCGGCCCCGACCGCGCACAGGGTGAGCCCGGCCAGCAGCCCGATCCCGAGCAGGGGGGCGACGTACGGGTCGGCGTCCGTGGCGAACCAGCCGTACCCCAACTGGACGTCGTGCAGCCGCCCCACGACCGGCACCGCGATCAGCAGGAGCGCCATGGGCGGCACCGCGAGGGTCATTCCGCTGATCAGCGCGCCGGTCCCCAGGTGCAGGGTCCACCAGGCCGAGGCCCGCCCCCGGGCGGCCCAGGACCTGGCCGGCCCGTCGGCCAACCGCTCCCCCGGCACCTCGCACATGGCCCGGACGGCGGCCACCGACATCGGCCGGACCGGCCCGACCAGCGCGGTGACGGCGACGAGGGGCAGGCAGGCGGCGTAGGCGAGGAAGGTGAGCGGCCCGGAGTCGAAGGCGTTGACCCCGCCGACGACGACACCGACCACCACCTGTGCGAGCAGGAAGTACGGCATGAGCAGGGCGCCGCCGAGGATCAGGTGCACCCAGCGCCACCGGGCCCGCGCCACCGGCGACCGGTTCACCCCGGGCGGCGGGTGCCGAGGAACCGTATGAGGACGGTGCCGGTGAGCAATCCGGTGATCATCTGACCAGCGTAGATCAACACGGTTGTGCCGGGGGGCCCTTCGCCGCCGTCCAGCTGCGGTCCCAGCCCGGCGATCACCATCCATGCCCCCCAGCTCAGCGTGGCCGCCCCGCCGATCCAGGCGAGGCCCAGCGGCCACCGTGCCCGCAGCGTCCCGCCACGGGCCAGCAGCACCGCCCCCGCTCCGGCCGCGAGCGCGCACATCGCGTGGACCGCGGACACCACGGCCGTGTCCGTGGAGTACTCGGCCGCCCGCTCGGCCCCCAGACCGGCGGCACCTCCGCAGGCCCAGTACAGCAGCACCCCCGCGACCGCCAGGCCGACGGCCGTCGCGGCTGCCGCCACCACCCCCGTGGACGACGGCAGCCGCTCCCCCGTCACGCCCCGCCAGGCCCGCCCCCAGCGCTCCCGCGCGTAGGGCACGAACAGAGCTGCCAGGGCGAGTCCTTGGACCGTGAATCCGGTGTAGACGACGTGGAACACCCACGGGTCCAGGAACGGCGCCCGCGCCGCCCGCACCACCGGGTCCGCCCCGAAGCCGACGGCCCGCAGGAGCAGTTGGCCCGGGAAGCCGAGGAGGATCGGGGTCAGCAGCCCCGTGGCCACGAAGACCGGAACGGTCAGCAGCAGGCCCGGCACCCGTATGCCCCAAGGCCTGGTGAACACCAGCACGAGCAGGATCACGCAGGCGTCCATGGCCAGCGTGACGGAGTTGGCTGCGATCAGGAACGAGCCCGGCTCCCGCAGCACACTGCCCTCGGGTATCCCGAGGTGACTCCCGCACAGCCAGGCCGCCTTGAGCCCCAGATACGGCACGGTGGCGGTCAGGGCCACCGCCCGCAGGACCCGCCGCCCGGTCCCCGGCCGGGAGGGCGACGGCCGCTTCACTTCCGTCAGGTCACTCGGGTGCGTCTCTCGCGTGTTCATGACTCAACGGTCGCGGCTGCCCGGCCCCGCCACCTCCCCCTGGAAGGGGAACCGCCTCCCCCACGCGGGGGAGGACCGGCGCCCGCCCCACCGGCGCCCGCCCCACCCGCGGTGCCCCACCCGCGGTGCCCCACGGCGTCCCACACGCGGCGCGTCGCATACTGCGCCTCACATCCGGCGCGTGACCACCGACAGCCGGTCCCGCGCCTCGAACAGCGCCGCCTTGATGACCTGCTCGTGCTCCCCCGTCAGCCGGGCCACCGGCACCGAGCAGCTCACCGCGTCCCGCGCCGGCGTCCGGTACGGCACGGCCACCCCGAAGCAGCGCAGCCCGAGCGTGTTCTCCTCCCGGTCCAGCGCGTACCCCTGTTCCCGTACCAGCGCCAGCTCCTCGATGAGCTGCTCCCGGTCGGTGATGGTGTGCTCGGTGACCGCCTCCAGCCGCCGCGGCAGCAGCCCCCGTACCTCCTGGTCCGTGTGCGTGGCCAGCAGGGCCTTGCCCAGCGCCGTCGAGTGCACGGGCAGCCGCCGCCCGACCCGGGTGAAGGGACGCAGGTAGTGCTGGGACTGCCGGGTGGCGAGGTAGACCACGCTCGTCCCGTCCAGCCGGGCCAGGTGGATGGTCTCCGTCGTGTCGTCGGAGAGCCGGTCCAGGGTGGGCCGGGCCGCGGCGACCACCTCGTCGCCGTCGATGTACGAACTGCCGACCAGCAGGGCCCGTACGCCGATGCCGTACCGGGTGCCCGTCGCGTCCGTCTCCACCCACCCCAGGTTCACGAGCGTCCGCAGCAGCATGTAGAGGCTGGACTTCGGCAGGGAGAGGTCGTTCTGGATGTCGGCCAGGCTGTGCAGCCCCGGCCGCGCCGCGAAGTGCTCCAGCAGCAGGACGGTCCGCACGGCCGATTTGACCGGCGCCGCCTGGGCAGGGATCCCCGACTCGGTCGTCGTCATACGCCTGCTTCCCCTCTGATCGCCTCTTGTCACGCCGAGGACGCGGAAATAGAGTCCACAGCAGATGTGATCATTCATCCACCGGAACTGCGTTCAGAATACTGAACGATCCAGGAGGCAGTGGGCCATGACAACGACACCAGTCTGGAGTGTGGACCCCCGCACCGGGAAGCAGCGCGAACAGGTTGCGGTGGAGGCCACACCCGGTGAGGTGGACGAAGCCGTACGGGCCGCCCACGCCGCCCGGGGCCCGCTCGCCGACGCCACCGTGCGCGCCGCCTTCCTGCGCGCCGCCGCCGCGCTGCTGGACGAGAGCGCCGCCCACGTGATCGAGGCCGCCGACGCCGAGACCGCGCTCGGCCCGGGCCGGCTCACCGGCGAACTGGCCCGCACCACCGGCCAGCTGCGCGCCTTCGCCGACGCCGTGGACGCCGGGGCCTACCTCGACATCCGGATCGACCGCGCCGACCCCTCCCTCAGCCCGCCGCGCCCCGAGCTGCGCCGCTACAAGGTCCCGCTGGGCGTGGTCGCGGTCTACGCCGCCTCCAACTTCCCGCTCGCCTTCTCCGTCCCCGGCGGGGACACCGCGAGCGCGCTCGCCGCCGGCTGCCCGGTGGTCGTCAAGGCGCACCCCGACCACCCCGCCACCTCCGAGCTGTGCGCCTCGCTGCTGCGCCGCGCCGCGGCCCTGACCGGGCTCCCGGCCGAAGTGGTGAGCGTGGTCCACGGGTTCGACGCCGGTCTGGAGCTGATCCGCCACCCGCTGGTGACGGCCGCCGGATTCACCGGTTCCATCCGGGGCGGGCGAGCCCTGTTCGACGCGGCCGCCGCCCGGCCCGTACCCATCCCCTTCCACGGCGAACTGGGCTCCCTCAACCCGGTCGTGGTCACCCCGGCCGCCGCCGCCGAGCGCGCCGAGGAGATCGGCGCCGGGCTCGCGGGCTCGGTCACCCTCGGCGTCGGCCAGTTCTGCGTGAAGCCCGGCCTGGTGCTGGTCCCCGAGGGCGCGGACGGCGACCGGGTCACCGGCGAGCTCACCAAGGCGCTCGGGGAGACCGAGCCCGGAGTGCTGCTCGACCACCGGATGCGGGAGAACTTCGTCTCCGGGGTGCGCGAGCGGGCCGCGCTGCCCGGCGTCGACGCGCCCGTGACCCCCGGGTCCGGCGGGGAGCACACCGTCGGGGCGGGCTACCTGACCGTACGGGCCGAGAACCTCCTGGAGGGCGGCGCGTACGACGTCCTCCTGGAGGAGTGCTTCGGTCCGGTCACCGTCGTCGTGCGGTACGCCGACCAGGGCGAGGCGGGCGCGGTCCTCGGGCGCCTCGGCGGGAACCTGAGCGCCACCCTGCAGCTGTCGGCCGCCGAGTCCGAGGGCGCGCCCGGCCCGGCCGCCGAGCTGATCGGGCAGGTCACCGGGCTGGCGGGCCGGATCGTGGTCAACGGCTGGCCGACCGGGGTCGCGGTGGCCCCGGCCCAGCACCACGGCGGCCCCTACCCGGCGGCCACCTCGCACTCCACCTCGGTGGGCGGCACCGCGATCGAGCGCTGGCTGCGGCCGGTGGCCTACCAGTCCGTGCCGGACGCACTCCTTCCGGCGGAGCTGCGCGAGGCCAACCCGCTGGGGCTGCCGCGTCAGGTCACCGGGGGCTGAGCGTCCCGGTGTCCCGGCAGGTGCCGCCGCCCGCCGGGACACCGGAAATCCCGTTGCCCGCCCCGAGTCCGTCGCGGCAGGCTGCGCCGCATGCCGAAGCCGCACGGGTTCACCTACGAACGCCACCGGGACGACTCCGTCGTCATCACCCACCGGGGCCGCACCGCGGCCACCCTGCGCGGGAGCCGCGCCGAGAAGTTCCTGGCCGAGGTGGAATCCGGCGACGCGCAGCTCGTGATGGCCCGCTGGACCGGCTCGTACAAGTTCGGCAACGAGCGCGTCGCGCGCGCTCACCCGCGCAATCAGCGCTGACATCCCGAACGCCCCGAAATATCCCGCGAGGGTAAGGGAACGGCAAAGCACCTCCGGTCGTTCTCCGGGCATGACCGCTATGACCCCTGGATCCAACCTGCCGCTCAACGCCGTCCGCGTGACGGTCGACGTGGCTGCGCCGGTACGGCTCGACGTATCGGCCCTGCTCCTGACGGCGGACGGCAAGGTGCGCTCCGACGCCGACTTCATCTTCTTCAACCAGCCCTCGGGTCCCGGTGTCAGCTACCGGTCCGGCGGGGGTACGGCACCGGACTCGATCACCGTGGACACGGCCGCGCTGCCCCCGGGCATCGAGCGGATCGTGGTCACCGCCAGCCCCGACGCCGCCGGGCAGTCCTTCCAGGGCATCGAGCCCACCGGCACCGTGCGCAATGCCGACGGCGGCGCGCTGATCGCGTCCTTCACCCCGCCGCGGCTGGGCACCGAGACCGCGCTGGTCGTCGTCGAGGTCTACCAGCGCGGCGGCGTGTGGAAGGTGCGCGCCGTCGGCCAGGGGTACGCCAATGGCCTCGCGGGCATCGCCACCGACTTCGGGGTCTCCGTGGACGAGGAGCCCGCGGCGCCCCAGGCCGTGACCCCGCCCGCGCCCCCGGCGCCCCCCGCGCCCCCGGCCCCGCCGGCCTCCTACCCGGCCTCCCCCTGGCTCGGCGGCCCCACCACGCCCGCGGCTCCCGCCCCCGTCGCGCCGCCCGCACCCGCGGCCCCCGCGCCCGGCTCCGGGAAGATCAACCTCGACAAGGGCCGGGTCAGCCTCCAGAAGAACCAGACCGTCTCCCTCGTCAAGGGCGGCCGCCCGCTGCTCTCCCAGGTCAAGATGGGGCTGGGCTGGGAGCCCGCCTTCCGCGGCAAGGACATCGACCTCGACGCCTCCGTCATCGCGTACGGCCCCCAGCGCAACCACATCGACAGCTGCTACTTCGGCAAGCTGTCCATCCTCGGCGGTGCCATCAAGCACTCGGGTGACAATCTCACCGGCGAGGGAGCGGGCGACGACGAGGTGATCGTCGTGGACCTCGGCCGGATCCCCGCCGAGGCCACCGGCCTGGTGTTCACGGTCAATTCCTTCTCCGGCCAGAAGTTCACCGAGGTGGCCAAGGCCTACTGCCGTCTCATCGACGCGGCGAGCGGCGAGGAGCTGGTGCGCTTCGACCTCACGAGCGCCGAGCCCCAGACCGGCGTGATGATGGCCAAGCTGATCAAGCAGTTCTCCGGCGAGTGGGAGATGACCGCCATGGGCGACTTTGTGAAGTCGCGCACAGTGCGCGGCATGGTCAAGCCCGCCGCGCAGGCACTCTGAGCAGGTGGGCGGGCACATGCGGCCACCGGTGCGCGTTCCGGGTGATGGATGCCACGCGTAATCCGTAGGTGGCTGTCAGTGCCCGCCCGTAGCCTTGAAACCATGCACGAGACACTCACCCCCGCGGGGCCCGCCCGCCCGTCCGCCGCCGAGGCGAACGAGGCGATACGGCACCTTGTCGAGACCCGGGTGGACGGCGAGTGGCCTTCGGAGGCGTATGAGTTCCTGCTGGCCGAGTGGGCCGAGGCCTCGCGCGCGGAGGTTTCCCCGGCCCTGTAGGCGGCACGTGCGCCGCGGCGGTGCCGACGGTCAGTGCCCGCGCCGCCACGGCCCGGTGATGGCCAGCATGATGCCCGGGTCCTGGATGTTGGCGTACAGCGTGCGCCCGTCCGGGGAGAAGCAGACACCGGTGAATTCGGAGTACTCCGGTGCCTCGGCCGACCCGTTGTTCAGCTCGTTGCGCGCCAGCGGGTAGGTGCGTCCCGACTCGGTCGCGCCGAACAGGTGCTGCAGCCCCGAGCCGTCCTCCGCGATGATCAGGCCGCCGTACGGGGACACGGTGATGTTGTCGGGGCCGTCGTAGCCGCCGTCGGCCGACGGGTCCGCGTTGATCCCGATGAGGACGGTGAGCCGGACGGTGCGCCGCTTGGGGTCGTAGAACCAGACCTGGCCGTCATGGGCCGCGCCCGGGCTCTCCGCACGGGCGTAGGACGAGACGAAGTACGCGCCGCCGTCCGCCCACCACATGCCCTCCAGCTTGCGTCCGCGCGTCACCACACCGTCCGCGAACTGCTTGCGCACCGGTACGGTCCGGGCATCGCGGTCGGGCACGTCCACCCAGTCCACCCCGTACACGGTGCCGATCTTCGTGGCGCGCGAGAAGTCGTCGACGAACCGGCCCGAGCTGTCGATGCACTTGGCGGCCTGGAGCACACCGGCGTCGGCCGCGAGCGTACGGAGCCTGCCGCGCCCGTGGTGGAAGCCGCGGGGCGGGGTCCAGCGGTAGAGCAGCCCGTTGGGGCCGGAGGCGTCCTCGGTCAGGTAGGCGTGGCCCTGGCGCGGGTCGATGACCACGGCCTCGTGGTCATAGCGCCCGAAGGCCTTGACCGGCTGCGGGTCACGGTTGGCGCGCCGGTCGTGCGGGTCGACCTCGAAGACGTAGCCGTGGTCCTTCGTCATGCCGTTCTTGCCGGCCAGGTCCGAGTTCTCCTCGCAGGTCAGCCAGGTGCCCCAGGGGGTGGCGCCGCCCGCGCAGTTGGTCGACGTACCGGCGATGCCCACCCATTCGGCGACCTCGCCGCCGCGCCGGACCTCGACGACCGTGCACCCGCCGGCCGCGGCCGGGTCGTAGACGAGGCCCTCGGTGAGCGGGACGGGGTGGGCCCAGTTCTCCCGCTTGCCCTTGAGCTCGTGGTTGTTGACGAGGAGGGTGACCCCGCGGTGGCCCTCGAAGGCGGCGGTCCCGTCGTGGTTGGACGGGGTGGTCTCGCCGGAGTCCAGCTTGGTGACCCCGCTGTGCGTGATGACGCGGTACGTGAACCCGGCGGGCAGCGCCAGCAGTCCGGCCGGGTCGGGGACGAGCGGGCCGTAGCCGGGCTCGCAGGGCCGCCCGTGCTCGTCGCGTTCGGTGGTGTCCTCGGCGGCGAGCGCCCCGGGGGCGGTGGCGAGGGCGCCGACCGTCCCGGTGAGCGCGACTCCCGCTCCGGCGATGACGGTACGAGCGGTGAAGTCTCTACGGCTGAGCGGCATCGGGTCTCCAGGGGTGGGGAGGTGGTGCGCCTGTCGTGCGGTCGTCGGCGCACACGCTCCCGCCCGCACGTGAACGGCGGCTGAACTACCCGCCACGAGGAACCGACCCCTTGCCCAGCCTCGGAATGGCCAACTCCGGCCGCAGGAACGGCGCATTGTCGCCGCCCTTCCCGGGCACCTTCCGGGCACCCGACCCCAGCACCCCACTCGGTCTGCGTTCGGGGGCCACGGGTTCTGACAGGCTGCGCCCGTGGAAGAACTCATAGGAACCCAGAAGCCGGTACGCCGCATCCTTGACCCCGACGAGGCGATCGCCGCCTTGGAGCGCGTGGTGCCCGGGCTGGTGGAGCTCCGTCGGAGGGAACGGGCCGTTTTCGACTGGCATGCGGTCGAGGAAACGATCGGAACGGCTCTGCCGTCCGACTTCAAGGCGCTCACCGAGTGGTATCCGGCATTCGAACTGGATGACTTCCTGGGCCTCTCCGCCCCTTTGCCAGGAGAGGAAGGCAGGCGGGCCAGGGGGTGGGCCAGGGAACTCGAAGGAGAGGGCCCCGAGCTGCGTCCCGCCGAGCTCGCCTCGACGGTCCTGATGCTCTGGGGGGACTCGAAGGAGGGCGACGATTTCTTCTGGAGTGTGCTCGGGGACGATCCGGACCATTGGCCCGTCACCATCGGCTCCCGCAACAGCGCCTGGTGGCACTACGAGGGCGGAATGGTCCAGTTCCTGGCGGAGCTCTGCGACGGAACCCTGGATCCCTGGGCGCTCCCTCCGGTCAAACCCGAACTCACCGGGTGGGGCGTTGCGGGCGGCGGGTGGCACACAACGGTCTGAGTCGTCCCTGCCGGACCTTGTCGGGCGGTGTGGGCCGGGCGAGATCCGGCAGCGACGACCTGCGGGCTCTGGATCAGGCCGGGCGGCGGGAGCGGGCCTTGAACGCGGCCTTGCGGGCCTCCTTGGCCGCCTTCCTGTCCGGGTGCAGCCGGCCCATCGCCTCCAGGACGTACGCCGTCGCCGGGTGCTCCACCCGCCACACCTGCTCGAAGAAGCCCGCGTGATGGGCGGTCAGGGTTTCCATCAGGAGCGGCAGCTCCTCCGTCTCCCCGTCGGCGGCGAGCTGCGCCGCGATCGTGTCCACCGTCAGCCAGAACACCATCTCCGGGTCCGGCGCCGGTACGTCGCTCACCCCGCGCTCCGCCAGCCAGACCCGGGCGAGCCCGCCGAGCTCCGGGTCGTCCAGCACCGAGCGGACCGCGGGCTCGGCCTCCGGCCCGGCCGGTGCCAGGGCCTGCTGGCACCGGAGCCGGCGCAGCGGGCCGCCCTCGTCGTCCCCGCGGGCGGCGGCCAGCAGCTCGGCGGCCGCGGCGGACGGTTCCCGGCCGGCCAGCCACTGCTCGATCTCGGCTTGGGCGGCGTTCTCGGAGTAGAAGGAGACCGCGTCGAGGAGGGCGTCGGCGCCCTTCTCGGCCAGCTCACCGACGGCGGGGGCATCGATCCCGGCCTCCAGCATCCGGGCCCGGATCCCGTACAGGCCGAGGGGGGTCAGGCGGACCATCCCGTAGCGGGAGACGTCCTCGTCGTCCGCGGCGTTCGCGGTCCCCGGTTCCCGGGGGCCGTCGGCCTCCGCCATCAGCTCCTCGTCGACGGGCCGGAACTCCACCAGCCCGATCGGCTCCAGCTGCCGGAACTGGTCGTCGAGGCGCATCATCGCGTCCGAGACCTGTTCCAGCACGGCATCGGTCGGCTCGCCCATGTCGTCGGGCACGACCATCGACGCGGCGAGCACCGGCAGCGGAACCGGCTCGTCCGCGGCCCCGCCCTCGGTGACGGTGAGCAGGTAGAGGTTGGCGAGGACCCCGTCGAGGAAGTCCGCCTCGCGCCCCGGGTTCCAGTCCAGCCGGTCGAAGTCGATCTCGCCGCCCGCGTCCAGCGCGTCGACGAGGTCGTCCAGGTCGGGCACCGCCGTGTCGGCGATCACCGTGTCCAGCGCCGCCAGCCAGAGGTCGAGTACGTCGCCGGGCGCGCCGCCCGTCACCAGCGCGAGGTCCTCGCCGGGCGCGGCCGTGCCGAAGCGCTCCTCCTCTCCCTGCACACCGCCGCCCTCCCCGCCGTCGTCCTCCCCGCCGCCGCCCTCCCCGCCGTCGTCCTCCGGCTCGGTCACGTCGACGAGGCCGGTGTCCACGGCCACGCGCCAGGCCTGGCTCGCGTACCCGACGGAGTCCGCGTCGGCGGCGTCGAGGCCGAGCAGCGCGGCGGCCTCGGGCAGCTGGGCGGCGGCGAGCTCGCCACCGACGCCGACGCGGGTGTCGGGTCCGGCCCAGCGGGCGAGCCGTACGGCGCGCGCGAACAGCGGGGCGCCGAGGGCGTCGCGGGCCAGCTCCGCGTCGGAGTGCAGCCGTACGGGCGGCAGCGTGGGGTGCGAGTCTGCGGACATGGGGCGGTTCTCCTCGCGGACGCGGTGGGGCGGGGTACGACGGGGTGTGGCGTTGGTGACACGGGCCGCATTGTCGGCCGGACCGTCATGTGCGCCCGGATTTCGATGACATGGCCGACATGACGGGCAGTGCGGGCATGCGGATGTGGCGCAGATGACAGGCGTGGCCTTCGTGCGGCGCTCCAGCGTAGACGCATTTCGGGCGCGTCCGGCGGGCCATCCCCTTTGGTTCATCCCACAGTCAGCTGCCGTATTCCCTGGAGGGCTTGACAACTTTGCTGGCCACACAGGAAATTGACGCGCGTAGATGTACAGGGAGCGGCATGCCTCCCGCAGATCTCACTGCCGCACCCCCCACCTTTTCCCTCTCCCACACCGGAGTTCCTGCCCATGCGCTCCTCGCATCCCCGTTCCGCCGCCGTCGCGGCCCTCGTCGCCACCGCACTGGCCACCGGCCTGCTCGCGGGCTCCGCCGACGCGGCCGAAGGCGCCGTGTCCGCCGATCCGATACGCATCCACGACATTCAGGGCACCACCCGGATATCCCCGCTCAACGGCAAGCAGGTCGCGGACGTCGAGGGCATCGTGACGGGCGTGCGTACGTACGGCTCGCGCGGCTTCTGGATCCAGGACCCGAACGCCGACGACAACGACGCCACCAGTGAGGGCATCTTCGTCTTCACCAACGCCGTCCCGACCGTCGCCGCGGGCGACGCGGTCAAGGTCTCCGGCACCGTCGGCGAGTACATCCCCGGCGGCGTGAACTCCGGCAACCAGTCGGTGACCCAGATCTCCAAGCCGACGGTGACCGTGGTCTCCTCCGGCAACGCGCTGCCCGAGGCCACCGCGATCAACGAGTACTCGGTGCCCGCCGAGTACGCCCCGGCCGGCGACCCGGCCGCCGGCGGCAGCATCAACGGCCTGACCCTGGAGCCCTCGCGCTACGCCCTCGACCGCTACGAGTCGCTGGAAGGCATGAACGTCAAGATCGGCACCTCCCGCGTGGTCGGCGCCACCGACCCGTACTCGGAGCTGTGGGTCACTGTGAAGGGCTGGGAGAACACCGCCAAGCGCGGTGGCACCATCTACGGCTCGTACGAGTCCCAGAACACCGGCCGCCTGCAGATCCAGCAGCTCGCGCCCATCTCGCAGCAGCCCTTCCCGGTGGCCAACGTCGGCGACCGGCTGACCGGCACCACCGAAGGCCCGCTGGACTTCAACCAGTTCGGCGGCTACACGCTGGTGGCCCGCACCCTCGGCACCGTCAAGGCGGGCATCCTCGCCCCCGAGAAGACCAAGCCGCAGGCCGAGCAGGAGCTCGCGGTGGCGACGTACAACGTCGAGAACCTCGACCCGACCGACCCCCAGGAGAAGTTCGACGCGCTGGCGAAGG
This sequence comes from Streptomyces nojiriensis, assembly GCF_017639205.1. Taxonomy (NCBI): domain Bacteria; kingdom Bacillati; phylum Actinomycetota; class Actinomycetes; order Kitasatosporales; family Streptomycetaceae; genus Streptomyces; species Streptomyces nojiriensis. The sequence continues at coordinate 2,711,939 of NZ_CP071139.1, forward strand.
CGGTCGTCGAGAACCTGGCCTCGCCCGACGTCCTCGCCCTGGAGGAGATCCAGGACGACAACGGCGCCAAGAACGACGGCACCGTCTCGGCCGAGCAGACCCTCGCCAAGTTCACCGCGGCGATCTCGGCCGCCGGCGGCCCGGCCTACCAGTGGCGGACCGTCAACCCGGAGGACAAGAAGGACGGCGGCGAGCCCGGCGGCAACATCCGCCAGGTGTTCCTCTTCAACCCCGCGCGGGTCTCCTTCACCGAGCGCGCCCCGGGTGACGCGGTGACCGCGACCGGTGTGACCAAGGTGAACGGCAAGGCCGCCCTGACCCACTCCCCCGGCCGCATCGACCCCGCCAACCCGGCGTGGGCGGACAGCCGCAAGCCGCTGGCCGGCGAGTTCGTCTTCCGCGGCAAGACGGTCTTCGTGATCGCCAACCACTTCGGCTCCAAGGGCGGCGACGAGGGCCTGACCTCGCACCACCAGCCGCCGGTCCGCTCCTCGGAGGCCAAGCGACTGCTCCAGGCGCAGGCCGTGAACGGCTTCGTGAAGCAGCTCCTGGCGGAGGAGAAGAACGCCAACGTCCTGGTCCTCGGTGACATCAACGACTTCGAGTTCTCGGCGACGACGGACGCGCTGGCGGACGGCGGGGCGCTGTACCCGGCGATCAAGTCGCTGCCGAAGGCGGAGCGTTACTCGTACGTCTACCAGGGCAACGCGCAGGTGCTGGACCAGATCCTGACCAGCCCGGCGATCAAGAAGTTCACGTACGACAGCGTGCACATCAACGCGGAGTTCTCGGCGCAGAACAGCGACCACGACCCGCAGGTGCTGCGCTTCCGCCCGTAGCCTCTCGGGGCCCGCAGCCGAAGGGGGTCCGGTCGCCGTCGCGGCCGGGCCCCCTGCCACAATCCCGCCATGATCTTCCGTGAGGCCACCCGCCAGGACCTGCCCGCCGTGCTCGCCCTGCTCGCCGACGAGGACTCGGTCGTCGACCCGGCGCAGGTCGTGATCGGCGAGGCGCACGAGCGGGCCTTCGCCGCGATCGAGGCGGACCCGCGCAACGAGATGCTGGTCCTCACGGACGGGGCGGGCGGGACCGGCGAGGGGGTCCTCGGCTGTCTCCAGCTCACGTACATCCCGGGCCTGGGCCAGAACGGGCAGGAACGGGCGCTGGTGGAAGCGGTACGGATCCGTGCGGACCGGCGGGGCTCGGGGCTCGGCGCCGAACTGATGCGGCTCGCGGCCGAGCGGGCCCGCGAGCGCGGCTGCGGCCTGGTCCAGCTGACCAGCAGCAAGCGGCGCACGGCCGCGCACCGCTTCTACGAGCGACTGGGCTTCGCGCGCAGCCACGAGGGCTTCAAGCTGCACCTGGAGCCGTAACTGGGCCTTCTCGGACAAGGTAGGGACTTTCGGCCCTGGCGTGACGCTCGACACATCCCTACCGAATCGCCCGGTTGGGTGGTTGAGTATTTCCACGCTCGATCTTGTTACCGGCTCGTACCGACCGCACTCCCGGAGGATCCTCGTGCTCCCCTCCATCTCCCTCGCTCAGGAAATCGGCCTCGCCGTCCTGCTCGTGGCCGCGTTCGTCTGGTTCACCGGCCTCCGCCACGTGCGGGAGGAGAGCCGCTTCGCCCACCCGGATCCCGCCGCCGCCGAGGGCCTGCCGGTGATCCCGGCCCAGCGCGGCTCCGCGGCGCACCCGATGGAGTCGGTGGAGCTGACCGAGGCGGAGAAGCAGGCCTTCGCGGGCCTGATCCGCACGATCTCCCTGACCTGATCCGACCCGACCGTCGGCCCCGCGCGGCTGTCAGGCCCTGGCGGACGACGAGGCGGCCCCCGGGCGGCTGCCCGGGGGCGGCTGAGGCTCACGGCCGCGGAACCGTGCTGTTCGAGTGCGGGGACCTCACGGCGAGCCGGGCGCCGATCCGCAGCCGGCGAGGCGGGCCCCTTCCGTGCCCGATCGAGCGGGAGACCACGGGGAGCGACGGTCACGCGCAGGCAGGCAGCGCAGCGACGGCTCCGGGACCGTCATGAGCCGGCCAGGCCATGGACGCTTCACGGACCCTCAGGCGTGAGGCACATCACCCTGTGTGGCGAATCTGTTACAAAGGGCGCGTTGGCCTGAATGGGTGGGCGGGAAGAACCCAGTCCTGCAGTTCTGGGGGTGGGGCTCACATGGACGGAATGGGGGTTCCGTGTCCGAACCTGCAAGCAGTCCACGGGAGCCGGGACTTGACGAGCTCGGCCACGCCCCCTTGGAGGGAGAGCCGAGGGTGCCCCCTCTCGCACCTTCTCCTCCCGGATCGGAGTAGCCCTGGATGAGCAGCCTCCACGACCTCGCCGTGAATCTGCTTGCCACAGCCCTCGCCTTCACCTTCGGCAGGTCCTACGAGCGGATGCGAACCCTTTGGCGCTTCCGGAGCGTGCGGGCTTTCTGGAAGCCGTTCGTCACGGGCGATCTCAAGGTGATCACCTCGATCTTCATCCAGCAGGAGCATTACATCTGGGAGCGTTCCGGACTGGTCGGCGTAGGCGATGTGATGGCACTGAACGAGCTGCGGCAACAACTCCAAAAGGCCGGGATGAACCAGCTGCCCCTGACCCCCAGCCACCAGCTCACCGGGCTGGAACGTCGCGGCAACCTCGTGCTGGTCGGCGGACCGCACTCCAATCAGGTGACGGCCGAAGTCATGCAGCGGCTACCGCTCACCTTCCACTTCGGCTCGGCCGAAACCCACGACGCAAATATCTACGACGCCTCTTCAGGCGACGTCATGCAGTGCATGGTCGGCGAATCGGATCAACTCCTCGTCGACCAAGGCATCTTGATTCGGGCAGCCAATCCGTTCAACCCTGAAAGAAACGTCATAATCCTGGCCGGAAGCTTCGGGTTCGGCACCAGTGCGGCCGCTCAGCTCCTGGCCGGTCCAGAGCTGCTCGCACACCCCATCGCCTCAGCGGGGCTTCCCTTTGAAGCCACCTTCTCCGTTGAGATAGCGGGCGGAACACCCCAGCGGATCGAGCTGAGAGCCGTACGGCGTCTGGACTCCAGAGTTATTCGGACAGGACAGCCGTAGGCACCTGACGCGGAACGTTGCACCCCGGGAAATCAATCATCAGCACGAGCATCAGCACGAGCGCCCTCCCGGTCCGTTCCGGGACCGGGAGGGCGCTCTCCTCGACGCGGTGGGGCGTCAGTTGTGGCTGTGCAGGACCTCGTTCAGGCCGCCCCAGGCCGCCTTGTACGGGCGGGCCTCGACGGCGCCGGTCACCGAGTTGCGGCGGAAGAGGATGTTGTTGGCGCCGGAGAGCTCCAGGGCCTTGACGATCTGGCCGTCCGGCAGGGTCACGCGGGTGCCCGCGGTCACGTAGAGGCCGGCCTCGACCACGCACTCGTCGCCCAGTGCGATGCCCACGCCCGCCTCGGCGCCGATCAGGGTGCGCTCGCCGATCGAGATGATCTGCTTGCCGCCGCCCGAGAGGGTGCCCATGGTGGAGGCGCCGCCGCCGATGTCGGAGCCGTCGCCGACCACGACGCCCGCGGAGATGCGGCCCTCGACCATGGAGGTGCCGAGGGTGCCGGCGTTGAAGTTGACGAAGCCCTCGTGCATGACGGTGGTGCCCTCGGCGAGGTGCGCGCCGAGGCGGACGCGGTCCGCGTCGGCGATGCGCACGCCCTTGGGGGCGACGTAGTCCGTCATCCGCGGGAACTTGTCGATCGAGGTGACCTGGAGGTGCAGGCCCTCGGCGCGCGCGTTGAGGCGGACGGTCTCGACCTGGTCGACGGCGACCGGGCCCAGGGAGGTCCAGGCGACGTTCGCGAGCAGGCCGAAGACGCCGTCGAGGTTCTGGCCGTGCGGCTTGACCAGGCGGTGGCTGAGCAGGTGCAGGCGCAGGTACGCGTCGTGCGCGTCCAGCGGCTTGTCCTCCAGGGAGGAGATGACCGTGCGGACGGCTACGACCTCGACGCCGCGGACCGCGTCCGTGCGGATCGCCTTGGCCGCGGCGGCGCCCAGCAGCTCCACGGCCTGGTCGGCGGTGAGGCGCTCGGTGCCGGCCGGGCCGGGCTCGGCGACCAGCTCGGGGGCGGGGAACCAGGTGTCGAGGACGGTGCCGTCGGCGGTGAGGGTGGCAAGTCCGGCGGCGACGGCGCCGGTGGTACGCGTAGCAGTCATATCCGAAACCTAACCGGCGACGGCCTTCGGTCGCGAACCGGTCTCATGTGCCGGTCGCGCGGGTCGCCGCGTCCCCCGCGCACCCGTGACCAGCACGATCCCCCCGGCGGCCGCGCCGAGTACCGCGCACAGCGGCCACAGCAGCCCCGGCGCGGTGTCGTACAGGGCTCCCCCGAGGGGCGCGGCGAGCACGGTGCCGCTGATGGAGACACCCGCGTACAGGCTCTGGAACCGGCCGATGGCGTGCTCGGGCGACTCGTCCGCGACGTACGCCGTGGCGGTGGTCTTGTAGAGGATCTCGCCGAGGGTGAGCAGCAGCATCATCGCGACGGCCGTCGCGGTACCGACCCCGAGCATCAGCATCGCGTAGCCGCCGCCCACCAGCACGAGCCCGCTGCCGATGACGTGCAGCGGGGAGCGTCGACGCAGGACGAGGGCGGCGGGGATCTCCAGGAGCAGGATGACGCCGCAGTTGACCGCGATGAGCCAGCCGTACGCGCGGGTGTCCATACCGTGGTCGGCGAGGTAGACGGGGAAGGTCGTGAGGTGCTGCCGGTAGACGATGTCGATGACGACGATCGCACCGAGCAGGACCAGTACGGCCGGCCGCGCACGCAACTCCGCCCACAGCCCTCCGCGGCCCAGACCCCCGTCCGGGGCCGCGGAAGGGGCGGTGGCGGCCCTGGCCGGGACGACCCGGGCAATCCAGAGGGCGAAGCAGAGAGTGCCGAGGCCGTCCGCGACGAAGAGCCAGTCGTACGAGAGTCCGGTCGCAATGAGGGCCCCGACCGGTCCGCCCACCGCGAAGCCGCCGTTGGACAGGCAGCGGGTGACGGCGAAGGCCTGGCGGCGCGAGCCCTCCGGCACGGTGACGGCGACCAGCGCGGAATTGGCTGCGCGAATCACCCCGGAGGCGTACTGGGCGACCGGCAGAAGGAGGGCCAACAGGCCGATGGGGACCACCGGCAGAGCGACGAGGGCGGATCCGGCGAGGGCCGAGGCGGCCAGGAGCACCCGGCGGTGGCCGAAGCGGTCGCCGTACCAGCCGCCGGTGAAGTTGCCGGCGACCAGGCCGATGCCACCGATGCCGACGATCAGGCCCGCCTGGGTGGTGTCGAGACCGCGCGGGCCGGTCAGGTAGAGGAAGACGAAGACGAAGGTGAAGCTGGCGACGGTGTTGACGAAGACCCCCGCAGCCAGCAGCCACACAACCCTCGGTACGGCCTTGAACCCCTGCAGCACACCCGTGCCCCCTTGCCCGATTAGTAAGTTCCCTTTGGGAACGGACTATGTCAGCATGACAGCCTTGGGTCAACGGACGAAGGAGTTCCCATGGCCCAGCGCACACACCTCGGCGACGCGGACTGCGCCATCGCCCAGGCCCTCGATGTGGTGGGCGACTGGTGGACGCTGTTGATCGTGCGCGACGCCGCGCGCGGTCTGCACCGCTTCGACGAGCTCCAGCGCGAGTTGGGGGTGTCCCGCAAGGTGCTGGCGGAGCGGCTGAAGCTGCTCGTCGACGCCGGGGTGCTGTCGCGCGAGCCGTACCAGGAGCGCCCGGTGCGGCACGAGTACCGGCTGACCCCGCGCGGGCGGGGGCTGCTGCCGGTCCTGGTGGCCCTCCAGGACTGGGGAGACACCTGGGTCCTGGGAGAGGGAGAGATGACGGCGACGACCGACAAGGCCTCGCGCGAGGCGGAACGGGTGCACGCGCTGCGCGGCACGCGGGTGCCGCCGCTGCTGCTGCCGGACCGTTTCGGCGAGCTGAGCGACCCGGTGGCAGACACCCCGTTCACGGTCCTGTACTGCTTCCCGGGCGCGTACGCGCGCGCCGAGTCCTACCCGCCCGGCTGGGCCGGGATCCCGGGCGCCCGGGGCTGCACGTTCGAGTCGTGCACCTACCGCGACCAGCTCGCGGAGTTCACCGCGGCCGGCGCCACCGTGCACGGGGTGTCGACCCAGCGTCCGGACGAGCAGGGGGAGTTCGCGGAGCAGGAACGACTGCGGTTCCCGCTCCTGTCGGACGCGGATCTGGCGCTGACGGCCGCGCTGCGCCTGCCGACGTTCCGCGCGGCGGGCACGAGCCGGATCAAGCGGCTGACGCTCGTCATCGACCGCGACCGCACGGTCCGCGAGGTGATCTACCCGATCCAGGACATCGAGGCGAGCGTGCGGACGGCTCTCGCGGCGGTGCGCTCCGCGGGCTGAGCGGGCCGGCCAGGCCGGGCAGCGGGCCGTCGGGCCATCGGTCCGTCGCGAACCCAGCGGCGCGGTCCGCACGGCAGCGGCGCCCCTGGGGCGGGTGTCCGCACAGCAGTGCCGACCGACCGGAGGGCGGGCCCCGCGGCGTCTGGCGCCATGGGGTCTTCCCGGGCCCGCAGGGCCGAGGGGAAGCATCGCAAGGCGGAGGGCCGCCCGTGTACTGGACGTACTCGGGCGGTCCGACAATCTGGGGGTCCCCGAACGGAGTCCGGGGGATGAGGTGCGGTGCCAGGCGTCGCGGGGCAGGCGGGACTTTGCGGATACCCCCTACGACGGCCGCAGCACCCGCCGCAGGACCTCTCGGGCGTACTCCTCGTCGTACGCGGCGTCCGTCAGCAGGACCTGCAGGCCGATCCCGTCCATGGCCGCCACCAGCGCCCGTGCGGTCACCGGGTCGGTCCGCGGCATCAGCGCCGCCGACACCGCCTCGCACCACTGCGCCGCCACCGGCCTCAGCGCCGGGCGGCGCAGGGCCGCGAGGTAGAGCTCGTACTCCAGCTCGACCCGGCCCCGGTCCCCCGCCAGGAACTCCCCGAGCAGGCCGGCCAGGGCCCCGGCGAGGTCCGCGTCCGGGTCGGCCAGTGCGGCCGAGCGGGCCACCGCCTGCGCGAAGCCCTCGTTGGCCTGGCGCAGGGCGGCGACCAGCAGGTCGTCCAGCGTCTTGAAGTGGTACGTCGTCGACCCGAGCGGTACGTCGGCCTCCGCGGCGGCGCTGCGGTGGGTCAGCCCCGCGATGCCCCGCTCGCCCACCACCCGCAGCGCCGCGTCGATGATCCGCTGCCGCCGGTCCGGGTCGTAGCGCCGCACACCGGGGGTCATCAGTGGGCCCCGCCGAGATTCAGCAGGACCACGCCGCCGATCACCAGGGCGATCCCGGCGATCTTGGCGGCGGTGGCCGCCTCCCCCAGGAACACCATGCCTATGGCGGCGATCGCGGCGGTGCCGACGCCGGCCCATATCGCGTACGCCGTGCCGACCGACATCGACTTCAGCGTCTGCGCGAGCAGGGTGAAGGCGATGACGTAGCCCAGCAGGGTGCCCAGCGAAGGCCACAGCTTCGTGAAGCCGTCGCTGTACTTCATGGCGGTGGTTCCGGCGACCTCGGCGGCGATGGCCGCGGCAAGCATGACGTAGGGCATGCGTACAACTGTACACATCAATGCGTACGGACGTACACAAGCTGACGGGGAAACTGTCGCCATGCCCCTGACATGCTGGGATACGGTGTGCGTTCGATGGGGGAACGAACAGACGGAGCACACGCATGACGCAGCACACAGGGTGGGGATCCACGGGGGCGCCCGGGCCGGGAGGCCCGGGAGGCCCGGGAGGCCCGGGAGGCGCGCCGCAGTGGGGAGGATGGGCCCCGCCGCCACCGCCGCGGCCCGGGACGGTGCCGCTGAAGCCCCTCGGCCTCGGGGACGTCGTCAGCGCCTCCTTCGCCACCTTCGGCCGCTACTGGAAGCAGCTCGCCGGTGTGATGCTGGCCGTGCTGGGCCTGTGCCTGCTGGTCATGGCCCTGCTGGCGGGCATCGCCGTCGCCGCGGTGTACGACCACATCGAGCCGGTCTTCGACCCGCCCTTCGGGCAGGACCCGGCGGCCGAGCACCTCACCCCGATCATCGTCGCGGGCGTCACGCTGTTCGTGCTGCTGTCCGCCGTGGGGCTGCTGAGCATGGCCATGCTCACCGCCGTGTGCCCGGCGGTCCTCCAGCAGGCGGTCCTCGGCCGGCCCGCCACGTTCCGCGCGATGTGGCGCACGGCCCTGCGGCGGACTCCCTCCGTCCTGGGCACGCTGGTGCTCACGGGGCTGATCGCGGGCGCTCCCGTGCTCGCCGCCATGGCGGTGTGGATTCCGGTGATGGTCGTCTCCGTCTCCGGCGACGACCCGTCACCCGCGGCCCTGGCCCTCCTGCCCCTGCTCATGCTGCCCGCCATCCCGGTATCCGTCTGGCTCGGCACCCGGCTCAGCCTGGCCCCCGCCGTGGCGGTCATGGAGAAGGCCGGCCCCGTCACCGCACTGCGCCGCTCGGCCGCGCTGGTCAAGGGCGACTGGTGGCGGATCTTCGGCATCACCCTGGTCGGCAGCATGATCGCGATGAGCATCGCCTACATGATCCAGATGCCCTTCCAGCTCGTCGGCATGTTCGGGATGGTCCCGCTCATGGCCGCGGCGGGCGAGGGGGCCGAGGGGACCGACCCGTCGACGGGCATGATCGTCGCCCTCGTGTTCGGCTTCCTGTGCATCATGGTCGGCGGCGCCGTGAGCCAGATGTTCCAGATCGGGTACACCCAGCTGTTCAGCAATCTGCTGTACGTGGACCAGCGGATCCGGCGCGAGAACCTCGCCCAGGCCCTCCTCGCCGAACTCGCCGATCAGGCCCCCGCCGCCGGACCCGTGCCCACGCCCTCGGACCCGCCCTCGGACCCGCCCGCGGACCCGCCCTCGGACCCGCCCGCGGACACGCTCGCGCACACGCTCACGGACGCCGACGCACCCACCGTGGCGCACCCGGACCGGCCGGAACCGCGACCCGAACCGGAGCCGGACACGCTGCCCGACGGGCCGAAGGACGACTGAGCGGCCCGACGGGCCGCCCTGCGGACATGAGGAAGGGCCCCCGGCACGATGCCGGGGGCCCTTCCTCGTTCACCACCGCTCAGACGTTGAAGCCGAGCGCGCGGAGCTGCTCGCGGCCGTCGTCCGTGATCTTGTCCGGGCCCCACGGCGGCATCCAGACCCAGTTGATCCGGAGTTCGCTGACGATGCCGTCCGTCGCCGACTTCGCCTGGTCCTCGATGACGTCCGTCAGCGGGCAGGCCGCCGAGGTCAGCGTCATGTCGAGGGTGGCGATGTTCGCGTCGTCGATGTGGATGCCGTAGATCAGGCCCAGGTTGACGACGTCGATGCCCAGCTCGGGGTCGACCACGTCGTAGAGGGCCTCGCGGACCTCCTCCTCGGTGGCCGGCTTGATCGACGCCTCGGGCGTCGCGTTCTCGGTCATGCCGTCTTCCTCTCCGCGCCGCCCAGAGCCTGGGCGGTCGCGTCCTTCCACGCCATCCAGCTCAGCAGAGCACACTTCACACGAGCCGGGTACTTGGAGACGCCGACGAACGCGACCGCGTCCTCCAGCACCTCCTCCATGGCCTCGTCGGGCTCGATCTTGCCCTTGGACTGCATCATCTCCAGGAAGACTGCCTGGATCTTCTGCGCCTCGGCCAGTTCCTTGCCCACGAGCAGCTCGTTCAGCACGGACGCGCTGGCCTGGCTGATGGAGCAGCCCTGGCCCTCGTAGGAGACGTCGGTCAGCGTCTCGCCGTCGTACTTCACGCGCAGCGTGATCTCGTCACCGCACGTCGGATTGACGTGGTGCACCTCGGCGTCGCCGTCGCGCAGGCCACGCCCGTGCGGGTGCTTGTAGTGGTCCAGGATCAGTTCCTGGTACATCGAATCCAGCTTCACTGCGTCCTCGTCGCCTCGTCCGTCAGCCGAAGAAGTTCCGTACGTGCTCCAGCCCGTCGATCAGCGCGTCGACCTCGGCCGGAGAGGAGTACAGGTAGAAAGACGCTCGCGTCGTCGCAGGAATTCCGTAGCGCAGGCAGACGGGGCGCGCGCAGTGGTGTCCCACGCGGACCGCGATGCCCTGCTCGTCGAGTACCTGGCCGACGTCGTGCGGGTGGATGTCACCCAGGACGAAGGAGATCGCGGCGCCGCGGTCCTCGGCCGTGGTGGGGCCGATGATCCGCAGGTCGGGCACCTCCGCGAGGCGCTTGATCGCGTACTCGGTGATCGCGTGCTCGTGCGCGGCGATCTTGTCCATGCCGATCGCGGTCAGGTAGTCCACGGCCGCACCGAGGCCGACGGCCTGGGCGATCGGGGGCGTACCGGCCTCGAACTTGTGCGGCGCGGGAGCGTAGGTCGAGGCGTGCATCGACACGGTCTCGATCATCTCGCCGCCGCCGAGGAACGGAGGCAGGTCCTCCAGGAGCTCCTGGCGGCCCCAGAGGACGCCGATGCCGGTCGGGCCGCACATCTTGTGACCGGTGAAGGCCACGAAGTCGGCGCCGAGCGCCTGCACGTCCAGCGGCATGTGCGGGGCGGCCTGGGAGGCGTCGATCAGCACGAGGGCGCCGACGTCCTGGGCGCGCCGGACGATCGCCTCGACCGGGTTGACCGTGCCCATGATGTTGGAGACCAGCGTGAAGGAGACGATCTTCGTCTTCTCCGTGATGACCTCTTCGATGTTGGACAGGTCGAGCCGGCCGTCGTCGGTGAGGCCGAACCACTTCAGCTTCGCGCCGGTGCGCTGCGCCAGCAGCTGCCACGGCACGATGTTGGAGTGGTGCTCCATCTCCGTGATGGCGATCTCGGTCTCGCGGTCGACCCGGTAGGGCTCGTCCGCCCAGCCGAGCATGTTCGCGACCAGGTTGAGCGACTCCGAGGCGTTCTTGGTGAAGATCACCTCGTCGCGGCTCGGCGCGTTGATGAAGGCGGCGACCTTGTCGCGGGCGCCCTCGTACAGCGCCGTGGCCTCCTCGGCGAGCACGTGCACGCCACGGTGGACGTTGGCGTTGTGCTGCTCGTAGTACTCGTTCAGCGCGTCGAGCACCTGGCGCGGCTTCTGCGAGGTCGCCGCGTTGTCCAGGTAAACGATCTTCTTCCCGTCGTGGACCACACGATCCAGAAGGGGGAAGTCCTTTCGGATCGCCTCGATGTCGAGGAGGCCAGGCAACTGTGTCACGCGGTCGCGCCACCCTTCGTGCTGTAGGACTCGTAGCCTTCGGCCTCCAGCTTGTCGGCGAGCTCGGCGCCGCCGGACTCGGCGATGCGGCCCTCGGAGAAGACGTGGACGAAGTCGGGCTTGATGTAGCGGAGGATCCGCGTGTAGTGCGTGATCAGCAGCGTGCCGACCTCGCCGGTCGCGCGGACGCGGTTGACGCCCTCGGAGACCTGGCGCAGGGCGTCGACGTCGAGACCGGAGTCGGTCTCGTCGAGGATCGCGATCTTCGGCTTCAGGAGCTCCAGCTGCAGGATCTCGTGGCGCTTCTTCTCACCGCCGGAGAAGCCCTCGTTGACGTTGCGCTCGGCGAAGGCCGGGTCCATCTGGAGCTGCTCCATCGCGGACTTGACCTCCTTCACCCAGGTACGCAGCTTCGGCGCCTCGCCGCGGATCGCGGTGGCCGAGGTGCGCAGGAAGTTGGAGACCGAGACACCGGGGACCTCGACCGGGTACTGCATCGCGAGGAAGACGCCGGCGCGGGCGCGCTCGTCGACGGACATCTCCAGGACGTCCTCGCCGTCGAGGGTCACGGTGCCACCGGTGATGGTGTACTTCGGGTGACCGGCGAGCGAGTAAGCCAGGGTGGACTTGCCGGAGCCGTTCGGACCCATGATGGCGTGCGTCTCACCCTGCTTGACGGTGAGGTCGACGCCCTTGAGGATCTCGCGGGCGCCGTTCTCGGCCTCGACGGAGACGTGCAGGTCGTGGATTTCAAGCGTTGCCATGGATACCTCAGGACTCCTGGGTGAGGGAGACGAGCACGTCGTCCCCTTCGATCTTTACGGGGTATACGGGTACGGGGCGCGTCGCGGGCAGACCCGAGGGCTTGCCGGTACGCAGGTCGAAGGCCGACCCGTGCAGCCAGCACTCGATCATGCAGTCTTCGACCTCACCCTCCGAGAGCGAGACGTTCGCGTGCGAGCAGATGTCGTTGATCGCGAACACCTCCCCCTCGGTGGAGACGATGGACACCGGCGTGCCGTCGAGTTCCACCCGCTTCGGGGTGTTCTCCTCCAGCTCGCTGAGCGCGCAGGCCTTGACGTAATTCATCAGACGGAACCCTGGAGCTCGGTCTCGATCTTGGCGAGCAGACGCTCCTCGATGTCGTCGACACCGATCTGCTGGACGAGCTCCGCGAAGAAGCCGCGGACGACCAGGCGGCGGGCCTCGTCGGCCGGGATGCCACGGGCCTGCAGGTAGAAGAGCTGCTCGTCGTCGAAGCGGCCGGTCGCGGAGGCGTGGCCGGCGCCGACGATCTCACCGGTCTCGATCTCCAGGTTCGGGACCGAGTCGACCCGCGCGCCGTCCGTGAGGACGAGGTTGCGGTTCATCTCGTAGGTGTCGGTGCCCTCGGCGCTCTTCTGGATGAGCACGTCACCGATCCAGACCGCGTGGGCGTCCTGGCCCTGGAGCGCGCCCTTGTAGACCACGTTCGACTTGCAGTGCGGGGCGTCGTGCGTGACCAGGAGGCGGTGCTCCTGGTGCTGGCCGGCGTCCGTGAAGTACAGGCCGAAGAGCTCGGCCTCGCCGCCGGGGCCGGCGTAGCTGATGCGCGGGTGGAGGCGCACGACGTCGCCGCCGAAGGTGACCACGACCGACTTGAAGGTCGCGTCGCGGCCGACAAGGGTGTTGTGCTGGGAGCAGTGGACGGCGGTGTCGTCCCAGTCCTGCACGGACACGACGGTGAGCTTGGCGCCGTCGCCGACCAGGAAGTCGACGTTGGCGGCGCGCACGCCGTCACCGGTGTGGTCGATGACGATGACGGCCTCGGCGAAAGCCTGCACGTCGAAGACGGTGTGACCGAAGGTGGTGCCGCCCTCGCCGTGCAGCGACACGCGCACCGGCTCGGTGAGGACCGTCTCCTTGGGCACCGTGACGACCGTGGCCTTGGCGAACGAGGAGAACGCCTGGGCGGCGATCCGGTCCACCGGGGTGCCGGCCTTGCCGATGCGCGCGTCGCCGCGCTCCACCGACTCGACCGTGACGCCCTCGGGCGCGTCGATCTGGGCCTTCATGGTGCCGTTGGCGACCGCGGTGCCGTCGTGCAGGCCCTTGAGGCGGGCGAGCGGCGTGAACCGCCACTCCTCCTCGCGGCCGTTCGGAACCGGGAAGTCCGCCACGTCGAAGGACGGGGGCGCACTCATCCGGGTGGCGACGGTGGACTCGGCGGCCACCGCGATCGCGCCGGCGGTGGTCGAACCCGCCGGAATGTTCTGAGCCTCAGCCATGGCTGTCGTCTTGCTCACTCTCTTTGAAAGAACACTGCCTACGTCGATGGATGTGCGGCGGGGGACGCCGCGCGGCCGGCGGTCAGCCGACCGATCCCTCCATCTGCAGCTCGATCAGCCGGTTCAGCTCCAGTGCGTACTCCATGGGCAGCTCACGCGCGATGGGCTCGACGAAGCCGCGCACGATCATGGCCATCGCCTCGAACTCCGTCATACCGCGGCTCATCAGGTAGAAGAGCTGGTCGTCGGAGACCTTGGAGACCGTGGCCTCGTGGCCCATGGAGACGTCGTCCTCGCGGACGTCCACGTAGGGGTACGTGTCCGACCGGGAGATGGTGTCGACGAGGAGCGCGTCGCACAGCACGTTGGACTTGGAGCCGTGGGCTCCCTCGCCGATCTCGACCAGGCCTCGGTAGGAGGTGCGGCCGCCGCCCCGGGCCACCGACTTGGAGACGATGTTCGAGGAGGTGTTCGGCGCCATGTGGACCATCTTGGAACCGGCGTCCTGGTGCTGGCCCTCGCCGGCGAAGGCGATGGACAGGGTCTCGCCCTTGGCGTGCTCGCCCATCAGGTAGACGGCCGGGTACTTCATGGTGACCTTGGAACCGATGTTGCCGTCGATCCACTCCATGGTCGCGCCCTCGTACGCCACGGCGCGCTTGGTGACCAGGTTGTAGACGTTGTTCGACCAGTTCTGGATCGTCGTGTAGCGGCAGCGGCCGCCCTTCTTGACGATGATCTCGACCACGGCGCTGTGCAGCGAGTCCGAGGAGTAGATCGGGGCGGTGCAGCCCTCGACGTAGTGGACGTAGGCGTCCTCGTCGACGATGATCAGCGTCCGCTCGAACTGGCCCATGTTCTCCGTGTTGATACGGAAGTAGGCCTGGAGCGGGATGTCGACCTTCACGCCCTTGGGGACGTAGATGAAGGAGCCGCCGGACCACACCGCGGTGTTCAGCGACGCGAACTTGTTGTCGCCGACCGGGATGACCGTGCCGAAGTACTCCTGGAAGAGCTCCGGGTGCTCCTTGAGCGCGGTGTCCGTGTCGAGGAAGATGACGCCCTGCTCCTCCAGGTCCTCACGGATCTGGTGGTAGACGACCTCGGACTCGTACTGGGCCGCGACACCGGCGACGAGGCGCTGCTTCTCCGCCTCCGGGATGCCGAGCTTGTCGTACGTGTTCTTGATGTCCTCGGGCAGGTCCTCCCACGAAGCGGCCTGCTTCTCGGTGGAACGCACGAAGTACTTGATGTTGTCGAAGTCGATGCCCGAGAGGTCGGAACCCCAGTTCGGCATGGGCTTCTTGTCGAAAAGCTTCAGGCCCTTGAGGCGGAGCTTGAGCATCCACTCCGGCTCGGACTTCTTCGCCGAGATGTCGCGGACGACATCTTCGGACAGACCCCGCTTGGCAGCGGCACCGGCCGCGTCGGAGTCGGCCCAGCCGTATTCGTAAGTGCCCAGGCCATCGAGCTCAGGGTGAGCGATCTCCGTGGTCATGCGGGGTTCCTCCCGGCCGTACTTGCAGATACTGATGTGTCGGTCTGTGTGGTGCTCGCGCCGCGCGGAATGAACGTCGTGCACACCCCGTCGCCATGGGCGATCGTGGCGAGGCGCTGCACATGGGTCCCCAGCAGACGGGAGAAGACCTCGGTCTCCGCCTCGCAGAGCTGCGGGAACTGCTCGGCGACGTGCGCGACCGGGCAGTGGTGCTGGCAGAGCTGTTCACCGCTGTGCGGACCGGGAGCGCTCTTCGCCGTAGCAGCGTACCCGTCCACGGTCAACGCCCTGGCAAGGGCCTCCGTGCGCTCCTGCGGGGCGGCGGCCTCGACGGCCTCCTTGTAGGCCCGCGCCTGCGCTTCCATCCGCGATCTGGCGAAGGCGGCGACGGCCACCTCGCCCTGCTCGCCGCCGCCGACCGACTGCGCGATCCAGCGCAGGGCGTCCGCGGCGAGCGTGTCGTAGGACTGGTCGAAGGCGTCGCGGCCGCAGTCGGTGAGCGCGAAGACCTTGGCGGGCCGACCCCGGGTGCGCGCACCGTACACACGCTGCTCACGGGGTTCGACCACGTCGTCGGTGACGAGCGTGTCGAGGTGGCGGCGGACGGCGGCCTGGGTGAGGCCGAGGCGCTGGGCGAGGTCGGCGACGGTGGACGGACCGTGGTCCAGGATCGAGCGCGCCACGCGGTTGCGGGTTGACCGCTCCCCGGTGCCGAGCTCCCCCTGAGGGGTGTCGATCTGCCGTTCGCCGTATTTCACAACGCCATTGTTGCGTAATTAACCGAGCGGCGACAAGCCGTGATGGACGCCACCCCTGGTGGCCTCCATCACTAAGGGTTACCTTATTTATCGACGGAGAGTTATTTGGACGGCAGCATTCCGCCATCTTCCCGGATGCCTCCGAAGAGCCCGCACACCGCTCCCACCAGCACACCTGTGCCCGCGACGGCTCCCCGGCACCGGGCAGACCGGCACCCGGAAAAGATCACGGAAACATGCCGACGCCTCCAGGACCGATCGACTGAAAAGAACCGTATTCGCGACGCGGCGTTCGAATCCCCGGCGATGAAGAGGGGGCGACGGGCGGACGAAGAGGCCCCGACCCCGGGACCCACGCCCCCTTCCCGGGCTCCGTAGACTCACCCCTCATGAGCAACGACCCCGCCGTGGAGATCCGCGGACTGGTGAAGCGGTACGGCACCAAGACCGCGGTGGACGGCCTGGACCTCACCGTCCGGAGCGGCTCCGTCACCGCGGTCCTCGGTCCCAACGGCGCGGGCAAGACGACCACGGTGGAGACCTGCGAGGGCTACCTCCGCCCCGACGCCGGCACCGTCCGCGTCCTCGGCCTCGACCCGGTCGCCCGGGCCGAGGCCCTGCGCCCGCGGATCGGCGTGATGCTGCAGTCCGGCGGCGTCTACTCCGGAGCCCGCGCCGTCGAGATGCTCCGCCACATGGCCAGGCTCCACGCCGACCCGCTCGACGTCGACACCCTGGTGGAACGCCTCGGACTCGGCGGCTGCGGCCGCACCCCCTACCGCCGGCTCTCCGGTGGCCAGCAGCAGCGCCTGGCCCTGGCCATGGCCGTGGTGGGCCGCCCCGAGCTGGTCTTCCTCGACGAACCGACCGCCGGCCTGGACCCGCAGGCCCGCCGCGCGACCTGGGACCTCGTACGGGAGCTGCGCACCGACGGGGTGACCGTCGTCCTCACCACCCACCACATGGACGAGGCCGAGCAGCTCGCCGACGAGGTCGCCATCGTGGACGCGGGCAAGGTCATCGTCCACGGCAGCCCCGAGCAGCTGTGCCGCGGCGGCGCCGAGAACACCCTGCGCTTCACCGGCCGCCCCTCCCTCGACCTCGCCTCCCTCCTGAAGGCGCTGCCCGACGGCACCGAGGCCGCCGAGCTCACCCCGGGCACCTACCGGGTCACCGGCGACGTCCACCCGCAGCTGCTGGCCACCGTCGCCTCCTGGTGCGCGCAGCACGGCGTGATGCCGAGCAGCCTCACGGTGGAGCGGCACACCCTCGAGGACGTCTTCCTCGAACTGACAGGCAAGGAGCTGCGCGCATGAGCGCCGGTACGTTCACCCCCCGCCCGGGGGCCGCGCCCGTGTCCCGCATGATCCTCGCGCAGACGGCACTGGAGACCCGGATGCTGCTGCGCAACGGGGAGCAGCTGCTGCTGACCGTGATCATCCCGGCGCTGCTGCTGACCCTCTTCTCGGCGGTCGACATCGTCACTGTGCCCATTCGAGAGGGGGGCGGCGAGAAGTCGGTGGACTTCCTCGCGCCCGGGATCCTGGCGCTCGCCGTGATGTCCACCGCCTTCACCGGCCAGGCCATCGCCACCGGCTTCGACCGCCGCTACGGGGTCCTCAAGCGGCTCGGGGCCTCCCCGCTGCCGCGCTGGGCCCTGATGGCCGCCAAGACCCTGTCGGTGCTGATCACCGAGGTGCTGCAGATCGTCCTGCTGACGGTGATCGCCCTGGCCCTGGGCTGGTCCCCGCAGGGCGACCCGCTGTCGGTGGCCGCGCTGATCCTGCTGGGCACCGCCGCCTTCTCGGGCCTCGGACTGCTGATGGCGGGCACCCTCAAGGCCGAGATGACCCTGGCCGGAGCCAACCTGGTCTTCCTGCTGCTGCTGGTCGGCGGCGGGGTGATCGTGCCGCTGGAGAAGTTCCCGGACGCCGTGCAGTCGGTACTGGGGCTGCTGCCGATCTCGGCCCTGTCCGACGGGCTGCGCGAGGTGCTCCAGCACGGGGCTTCGCTCCCGTGGGGCGACGCGGCCGTCCTGGCGGGCTGGGCCGTACTCGGTCTGGGCGCCGCCGCGCGGCTCTTCCGCTGGGAATGAAATCCTTCCCCTCGCGGCGGCGATGCCGCGAGGATGGGCCCCTCACACATGAAGCCGGGGGGCGGACATGGTGCAGCGGGACGCCGTTCTACGGCTGGACGACCAATGGGCACGGGTGCGGTCGGGGGCGGAGCACACGGAGCCCGGGGAGCGCGAGCGGCTCCTCGACGAGCTGATCGGCGCCCTGCGCCCGTTCACGGACGACCCGCAGTGCACCGCGCTGCTCGGGCTGCGCCTCGCCGACCGGGCCGCCGCACGGTTCGCCGCGGGGGACCGGGCCGGCGCCCTCGCCACGATCGAGGAGGCGCTGCGCAGCTCCGAGCGCGCGGCCGGGCACTCCCCCGAGTTCGCCCGCTGGTACGCCCGCGGGCTGATCAACCACGGGGTCTGGCTGTCCTGGCCGCTCAGCGACGGGGCCCGGCTGCCCAGGCACCCGCTGGGCCCGGCCGCCGGCGAGGGGCCGAGCGCCATGGAGCGGGCGGCCGGTGAGCGGGCCCGCGATCTGACGCGGACCGCGGTGGAGGTGTGGGCGGGACTGGACCAGCGGGATCCCGTCAACCGGCGGGGCCTGGCCCAGGCCAAGGTGTTCCTCGGGGACCGCCTCGCCGAGCTGGGGTTCGCCGAGGAGGCCGTGGCCTGGGCCGTGGCCGCCGAGTCCGACTTCCGGCAGCTGCTGCTCGGGGACCCGGCCGCGCAGGAGTCGGCGGAGGCCGAGGAGGCCCTCGACCACATCGGCCGCCAGCTGGAACTGCGGCTGCGCTTCCTGACCTTCGGCTCGCTGGTCAGCCTGCGCACGCAGGGGCTGCTGCCCGAACGGCTGCTGCCCCGGGCCGTGGTGGCCGCGCGTATCCAGGGGGTGGCGGAGCCGGCCATCGCGACCGGGCTGGGTCTCGACGCCGAGCAGGTCCGCACGATGCTGGAGGTCACCCCCTGGCTCGCGGTGTGGCGCTTCGAGGTGCGCGGACCTGACGGCCTGTGGAACGTACTCGAACATCCCTGGCACAGCACCACAGAAGTAAGGAATCGGACGGCCAAGGATGTAGCGGGCGAATTACTCCGCGGGTTCGTCGGCTCGGCGGACCACCCGGGCGACGCCGCCCATTGGCGCATCCTGCTGTGGTGGCAGGAGGAGGGCGACCCCGCGGGGGCGCGGTACCGGCTGACCGTCGGGCCGGACGCACCCCTGGCCACCCCCTCGTGAAACTTTGCACAAGTGGTCGCCTACGATATGGGGCGTGTTGAACCCCCTCGCCCACATCGCCAGCCGCTGGACCCCGCCACCCCGGATCGTCCAGCGGGCCGCACTCGCCGCGCTCGTCATGAGCGTGGCCATCGTCGTCACCGGCGGCGCGGTACGGCTGACCGGATCCGGCCTCGGCTGCGACACCTGGCCCAAGTGCACCGACGACAGCCTGATCGTGACGCAGGAGCAGGGCTTCCACGGCGCCATCGAATTCGGCAACCGGATGCTGACCTACGTGCTCAGCGCGGCCGTCGGCTGGGCGATCATCGCCGCCCGCTCGGCCAAGCCTTGGCGGCACTCCCTGACGAAGCTCGGCTGGGTGCAGTTCTTCACCGTGATGGCCAACGCCGTACTGGGCGGCATCACCGTCCTGACCGGGCTCAACCCGTACAGCGTGGCCGGGCACTTCCTCCTCGCCACCGCGCTGATCACGGTGACGACGGTCACCTGGCAGCGCACCCGCGAGGGCGACGGCGCCCCCCGGCCGCGCGTGCCCGGCCCGGTGCGCAAGCTGTCGTGGGCGCTGCTCGCGACCACCCTCGTCCTGATCGCGGCGGGCACCGTCGTGACCGGCTCCGGTCCGCACGCCGGCGACAGCAGCGAGATCAAGCGCATGCCCTTCGACTGGGACACCACCGTCCACGTGCACGCCGCTGCCGCCTGGCTGGTGTGCACGCTCGGCATCGCGCTGTGGCTGGTCCTGCGCGTCGTGGACGCTCCCGCCGACACCCGTGCCCGCGCCCGCGACCTGCTGATCGTGCTGCTCGCCCAGGGCGCGATCGGCTACGTGCAGTACGCCACCCAGGTCCCCGAGGTCCTGGTCGCCGCCCACATGCTCGGCTCCTGCCTGGTGTGGATCGCCGTGGTCCGGATCGCGCTGAGCCTGCACGAGCGGCCGGCCGAGCAGGCGGAGATCCCCGCCCAGAACGACCCGCAGCTCTCCGCCGCCTAGGTCGTCTCGTCCCTGTCCAGACGGTAGACGCGGCGGGCGTTGCCCGCCGCGACCAGGGCGGCCACCCGTTCCGCGTCCCGCCAGGACCAGGAACCCTCGGCCGCCCAGCCGCCCAGCACCCGGCCCAGCGCCTCGCGGAACACCAGGGCGCCCACCGCGTGCAGTTCGGGCAGCTGCCGGCCGCCGCTGGAGAACAGCACCTTCCCGAACGGCGCGGTCTCCAGCAGCTCCGCCAGGACCGCCGCGGCCCGCGCCCCGGTCCGCCCGAGGGCCGCGCCGGTATCGGCGTAGACGTGCGGGAAGGCCGCCGCGAGCTGCGCGGTGCGGCGGTGGTGCGGATATCCGCCGAGCAGGACCAGCCGTGTCCCGAAGCCCGCGGTGGCCCGTACGAACCCGGTCAGCGCGGCCGGGTCGGCCTCGTCCGTGTGCAGCTGGAGCGGCCGCCCCGACGCCACCGCGCTCCACAGCAGGTGGGCCAGGAGTACCGGGTCCCGGACGGCTCCGCCCCGCGGCCGCCGGGCCAGCCACCGTCCGGCCGCCCCGCGCACCGCGCCGGGACCGGGCGGCTCGGGGTCGACCGCCGGGGTGTCCCCGCGGGTGAAGGCCGTGGCACAGGTGAAGGCCACGGCCCCGGTGGCGGCGTGGTGGACGGCCTCGGCGAGATTGGCGAGGAAGGCGCCCACCGTCCCGGAGGTGTCGGCGACCTGCTCGGCCAGTAATTCGAGCCGGACCGATTCGAAGGCCTCGGCGTCCCCGGCGAGCGCCAGTTCCTTGGGTCCGGTGAGGTCACCGGGCACCCCGGTGTCGACCAGGTAGGCGGCGACGCCGGACCCCCTCAGCAGCAGCCGGGCGGTCTCGGCCGCGCCCAGCTCGCGCCGCCGCGCCAGATAGCGGGCGGGGGTGGCGTGCGGCTCCAGCCCCAGCAGCGGCGGACACCAGCGGCGCACCGCGAAGCCGGTCTGCGTGTCGAAGGAGGTGGTGCCCGCGGCGGGCGGGCCGGCCGAGCGCATCAGCTGGGCCTCGAAGGTGCCCAGGCCCAGCTCCGTACGGAGTACTCCGTGGCAGTACTGGTCCACCAGGGGCGGCGTTTCGATCATCCGGTCATCCCGTTGCGGACGTGAGGAAGGGGCTTCCACACGTCCTAACGGGTGAGCGGGGTGTGAGGTGTTGCTCGGGCTGTTGACCGAGCGGGCACTTTCGGGTCCCCCGGCCGTTCGCCCTGGTCAGGCCGCCGGGTTCGCGGCTCCGCCGATCTGGATTCCGGCCATCCGCGTCCACTCGTACGGGCCCGTGCGCACGCGCGCGGCGAACTCCCCGTCGAACTCGTCGTGGAGGGTCAGCGCGGCCTTCTCGGCGGCCAGCCGGGCCACCTCGAAGGTGGGGGCCACCAGGTCGCCCCAGCCGCCGTCCGTACCCACGAGCACGATCCGGGTGCCGGCCTGGCCGATGTGGGCGAGCTGGCCCTCGGCGCCGCCGTGCTGCTTGGCGAACGCGCCGATCTGCTTGGCCAGCTTCGCGGCCCTACGGTCCTGCTTCTTGTCCGCGGCGCCTGCGGCGGCCGCCGTGTCTGCGGTGTCTCCCATGGAACCCATGCTACCGGCGAGTAATCAACGGAGGAAGGGATCCACGGCCACCGCCACGAACAGCAGCGACACGTAGGTGATCGACCAGTGGAACAGGCGCATCTCCTTGAGCTTCGCGCCCATGATGCCCGCCTTGGCCCGGGCGTGGAGCGCGTGCGCCTCCCACAGCCACCAGCCGCCCGAGACCAGCGCGACCGCGGTGTAGAACCAGCCGGTGTAGCCCAGCGGGGTCAGCAGCAGCGAGACCGCCACCATCACCCAGCTGTAGAGGACGATCTGGCGCGCCACGGCCTTGTTGCCCGCGACGACCGGGAGCATCGGCACGCCGGCCCGCGCGTAGTCGTCCTTGACCTTCATCGACAGCGGCCAGTAGTGCGGCGGCGTCCAGAAGAAGATGACGAGGAAGAGGATGACCGCGGCCCAGGAGACCTCGTTCTTGACGGCCGACCAGCCGATGAGCACCGGCATGCAGCCCGCGATGCCGCCCCAGACGATGTTCTGCGCGGTGCGCCGCTTCAGCAGCATCGTGTAGACCACGACGTAGAAGAGGAGCGCACCGAGCGACAGCGCCGCCGACAGCCAGTTGACGAGCAGGCCGAAGAAGAGGGTGGAGACGACCGCGAGGGTGAGGCCGAAGGCCAGGCACTCCCGCGGGCTGACCATGCCGGTCACCAGCGGGCGCTGCGAGGTCCGGTCCATCAGCGCGTCGATGTCGCGGTCGATGTACATGTTCAGCGCGTTGGCGCCGCCCGCGGACAAGTAGCCGCCGAGGCAGGTCACGAGGACCAGCCGCAGCGACGGAACGCCCTGCTCCGCCAGGAACATCACCGGCACTGTGGTGATCAGCAGAAGTTCGATGATCCGCGGCTTGGTCAATGCCACGAAAGCCATGACGCGGGTCCCGAGCGGCCGGTGACCGGGGCTCGTCCCGAGCACCCCCGCTGGACGGGATTCGACGGCCGTCACGCACACCCCTGAGAGAGAATCCAGCAAGCTCCGACTCGGGCCTTTCACAACATGAAGGCCCGGTTAAGGCTTGCGCGTACCACGCCACTGTAGACGTTGCGCTTCCGTCGCCCCGCGCCGGGGTCGCCTCGTGTTGAGCCGATCGGACCGTGCATACATACGGGGGACCGGCCTCGCCGGACGCCGGTGTGCGGGTGAACGGGGGTCGGCGGCGCGGTGACGGACTGCCTGCACCCGAATAGCTGCACGCCGTTGCGGGGGTAGGCTCGGAATCGCGCCGGTGCACCGTTCGTCACCGGGATTCATACATGTGGAGAGGAGCCCTGACCCACGGTGAGCACCAAGCCGACCACCACAGAGCTCGAGTGGACCGAACTGGACCAGCGGGCCGTCGACACCGCCCGCATCCTGGCCGCTGATGCGGTCCAGAAGGTCGGAAACGGCCACCCCGGTACGGCGATGAGCCTGGCCCCCGCCGCGTACACCCTCTTCCAGAAGGTGATGCGGCACGACCCGGCGGACCCCGAGTGGGTGGGCCGCGACCGCTTCGTGCTCTCCGCGGGGCACTCCTCCCTGACGCTCTACACCCAGCTCTACCTCGGCGGGTTCGGGCTCGAGCTGGACGACCTGAAGGCGTTCCGCACCTGGGGCTCGAAGACCCCCGGCCACCCGGAGTACGGCCACACGGCCGGCGTGGAGACCACCACCGGCCCCCTCGGCCAGGGCATCGCCAACGCGGTGGGCATGGCCATGGCCGCCCGCTACGAGCGCGGTCTGTTCGACCCGGAGGCCGAGCAGGGCGCCTCCCCGTTCGACCACATGGTCTACGCGATCGCGGGCGACGGCTGCCTCCAGGAGGGCATCTCCCACGAGGCGTCCGCGCTGGCCGGCCACCAGAAGCTCGGCAACCTCGTCCTGCTGTGGGACGACAACCACATCTCCATCGAGGGTGACACGGAGACGGCCGTCTCCGAGGACACCCTGAAGCGCTACGAGGCGTACGGCTGGCACGTCCAGCGCGTCGAGCAGCAGGAGAACGGCGACCTCGACCCGAAGGCGCTGTTCGCCGCCCTCCAGGCCGCCAAGGCCGAGACCGGCCGCCCGTCCTTCATCGCGGCCCGCTCGATCATCGCCTGGCCGGCCCCGCACGCCCAGAACACCGAGGCCGCCCACGGCTCGGCGCTCGGCGACGACGAGGTCGCGGCCACCAAGCGCGTCCTCGGCTTCGACCCGGAGCAGACCTTCGAGGTCTCCGACGAGGTCATCGCCCACACCCGCAAGGCCCTCGACCGCGGCCGCGAGGCCAAGGCCGAGTGGGAGAAGGAGTTCTCCGCCTGGCGCACCGCCAACCCGGAGCGCGCCGCCGAGTTCGACCGCATCAACGCCAACGAGCTGCCCGCGGGCTGGGAGGACAAGCTCCCCGTCTTCGAGGCCGGCAAGGGCGTCGCCACCCGCGCCGCCTCCGGCAAGGTGCTCGGCGCGCTCGGCGCGGTCATCCCGGAGCTGTGGGGCGGCTCGGCCGACCTGGCCGGCTCCAACAACACCACCATCGACAAGGACTCCTCGTTCCTGCCGGTGGGGAACCCGCTGCCGGAGGCCGACCCGTACGGCCGGACCATCCACTTCGGCATCCGCGAGCACGCCATGGCCGCGTCCATGAACGGCATCGCGCTGCACGGCCACACCCGCATCTACGGCGGCACCTTCCTGGTGTTCTCCGACTACATGCGCAACGCCGTCCGTCTGTCCGCGCTGATGCACCTGCCGGTGACGTACGTGTGGACGCACGACTCCATCGGTCTGGGCGAGGACGGCCCGACCCACCAGCCGGTCGAGCACCTCGCCTCGCTGCGCGCCATCCCGGGCCTGAACATCGTCCGCCCGGCCGACGCCAACGAGACCGCCATCGCCTGGCGCGAGATCCTGCGCCGCCACACCAAGGTCTTCGGCAAGGGCGCCCCGCACGGTCTCGCGCTGACCCGCCAGGGTGTGCCGACCTACGAGCGCAACGAGGGCGCGGCCAAGGGCGGGTACGTCCTGTTCGAGGCCGAGGGCGGCCCGGCGCAGGTCCTCCTCATCTGTACCGGCTCCGAGGTGCACCTGGCCGTCGAGGCCCGTGAGCAGCTCCAGGCGCAGGGCGTCCCCACCCGGGTCGTCTCGATGCCGTCGGTCGAGTGGTTCGAGGAGCAGGACCAGGAGTACAAGGACAGCGTCCTGCCGCCGTCGGTGAAGGCCCGCGTCGCGGTCGAGGCGGGCATCGGCCTGACCTGGCACCGCTACGTCGGCGACGCCGGCCGGATCGTCTCGCTGGAGCACTTCGGTGCCTCGGCGGACGCGAAGGTGCTCTTCCGCGAGTTCGGCTTCACCGCCGAGAACGTGGCGGCCGCCGCCAAGGAATCCCTCGAAGCCGCTGCGCGCTGACGCCGGTCCGGAACCAAGTAGGAGATGTAATCCCATGACAGACGCACTCAAGCGCCTCTCCGACGAAGGCGTCGCGATCTGGCTGGACGACCTGTCCCGCAAGCGCATCACGTCCGGCAACCTGGCCGAGCTCATCGACCAGTCGCACGTGGTCGGTGTCACCACCAACCCGGCGATCTTCCAGAAGGCCATCAGCGGCGGCGAGGGCTACGAGCAGCAGCTCACCGACCTCGCGACCCGCAAGGTCACCGTGGAAGAGGCCCTGCGCATGATCACGACGGCGGACGTCAGGGACGCCGCCGACATCCTGCGCCCGGTCTACGACCGCACCGACGGCCAGGACGGCCGCGTGTCGATCGAGGTCGACCCGCGCCTGGCGCACAACACGGCGGCGACCATCGCCGAGGCCAAGCAGCTCGCCTGGCTGGTGGACCGCCCGAACACGCTCATCAAGATCCCGGCGACCAAGGCCGGCCTGCCGGCGATCACCGAGGTCATCGGCAAGGGCATCAGCGTCAACGTCACGCTGATCTTCTCGCTGGAGCGCTACCGCGAGGTCATGGACGCGTACCTGGCGGGTCTGGAGAAGGCCAAGGCCGCCGGCCTGGACCTCTCCCTGATCCACTCGGTCGCCTCCTTCTTCGTGTCCCGCGTGGACTCGGAGATCGACAAGCGCCTGGACGCGGTCGGCACGGACGAGGCGAAGGCCCTCAAGGGCAAGGCGGCGCTCGCCAACGCCCGTCTGGCCTACGAGGCCTACGAGCAGGTCTTCGCCAGTGACCGCTGGGCCGCCCTGGAGCGTCTCGGCGCCAACAAGCAGCGTGCGCTGTGGGCCTCGACGGGCGTCAAGGACCCGGCGTACAAGGACACCCTGTACGTGGACGACCTGGTCGCCCCGAACACGGTGAACACCATGCCGGAGGCCACCCTGGAGGCCACCGCCGACCACGGGCAGATCACGGGCGACACCGTGCGCGGCACCTACGAGCAGGCGCGCGCCGAGCTCGACGCGGTCGCGAAGCTGGGCATCTCGTACGACGATGTGGTGCAGCTGCTCGAGGACGAGGGCGTCGAGAAGTTCGAGGCGTCCTGGAACGACCTGCTGAAGTCGACCGAGGCGGAGCTTGAGCGCCTCGCCCCCACGGAGGCCTGAACACCTTGTCTGTAAACGGAGCGAACCCGCTTCGTGACGCACAGGACCGGCGGCTCCCGCGCATCGCGGGGCCGTCCGGCCTGGTCATTTTCGGCGTTACGGGTGACCTGTCGCGCAAGAAGCTGATGCCTGCCGTCTACGACCTGGCCAACAGAGGCCTGCTTCCGCCGGGCTTCTCGCTGATCGGGTTCGCCCGGCGCGAGTGGCAGGACGAGGACTTCGCGCAGGAGGTCCACGACGCGGTCAAGGAGCACTCCCGGACGCCCTTCCGCGAGGAAGTGTGGCAGCAGCTGGTGCAGGGCTGCCGTTTCGTCTCGGGCGATTTCGACGACGACGCCGCCTTCGAGACGCTGAAGGCGACCATCGAGGAGCTGGACAAGGCACAGGGCACGGGCGGCAACTTCGCCTTCTACCTGTCCGTCCCGCCGAAGTTCTTCCCCAAGGTGGTCCAGCAGCTCAAGGACCACGGGCTGGCGCAGAAGGAGGGCTCCTGGCGGCGTGCCGTCATCGAGAAGCCCTTCGGACACGACCTGAAGAGCGCCGAGGAACTCAACAAGGTCGTCCACGAGGTCTTCCCGCGTGACGAGGTCTTCCGGATCGACCACTACCTCGGCAAGGAGACCGTCCAGAACATCCTGGCGCTCCGCTTCGCCAACACGATGTTCGAGCCGATCTGGAACCGGTCGTACGTCGACCACGTGCAGATCACCATGGCCGAGGACATCGGCATCGGCGGCCGGGCCGGCTACTACGACGGTATCGGCGCCGCCCGAGACGTCATCCAGAACCACCTGCTCCAGCTGCTCGCGCTGACCGCGATGGAGGAGCCGGGCTCCTTCCACCCCAAGGCGCTGGTGGCCGAGAAGCTCAAGGTGCTCACCGCGGTGCAGCTGCCGGAGGACCTGGGCAAGCACACCGTGCGCGGCCAGTACGCGGCGGCCTGGCAGGGCGGCGAGAAGGTCGTCGGGTACCTCGAAGAGGACGGCATCGACCCCAAGTCGAAGACCGACACCTACGCGGCCATCCGCCTGGAGATCAACAACCGCCGCTGGGCGGGCGTCCCGTTCTACCTGCGGACGGGCAAGCGCCTGGGCCGCCGGGTGACCGAGATCGCGGTCGTCTTCAAGCGGGCCCCGTACCTGCCCTTCGAGTCGGGCGCGACCGAGGAGCTGGGGCAGAACGCCCTGGTCATCCGGGTCCAGCCGGACGAGGGCGTGACGGTCCGCTTCGGCTCCAAGGTCCCGGGCACCTCCATGGAGGTCCGGGACGTCACGATGGACTTCGCCTACGGCGAGTCCTTCACGGAGTCGAGCCCCGAGGCGTACGAGCGGCTCATCCTCGACGTGCTCCTCGGCGACGCGAACCTCTTCCCGCGTCACCAGGAAGTCGAACTGTCCTGGAACATCCTCGACCCGATCGAGGAGTACTGGGACAAGCACGGCAAGCCCGCGCAGTACCCGTCGGGCACCTGGGGGCCGGTCGAGGCGGACGAGATGCTCGCACGAGACGGACGGAGCTGGCGCCGGCCATGAAGATCGACCTCACGGAGACCAACTCCAGCAAGATCAATGCCGCGATGGTGCAGGCACGCCGGGACATCGGCACGCCGGCCATCGGCATGGTCCTCACGCTGGTGATCGTGACCGACGAGGAGAACGCGTACGACGCGCTCAAGTCGGCGAACGACGCGTCCCACGAACACCCCTCGCGGATCGTCGTCGTCATCAAGCGGGCCAGCCGCTCGCCACGCAGCCGCCGCGACGCCCGGCTCGACGCGGAAGTCCGCGTCGGGGCGGACTCCGGCAGCGGTGAAACGGTTGTGCTCCGCCTTCACGGCGAACTGGTCGACCACGCCCAGTCGGTGGTTCTCCCGTTGCTCCTGCCGGACGCCCCGGTGGTCGTCTGGTGGCCGGACGGTGCCCCCGCGGACCTGGCGGGCGATCCGCTGGGTGCGCTGGGACAGCGCCGGATCACGGACACGTACTCCTGCGAGGACCCGATCAGGGCGCTCAGCGGCCGTGCGGGGGCGTACGCCCCCGGGGACACGGACCTGTCGTGGACCCGGATCACCCCGTGGCGCTCGATGCTGGCGGCCGCTCTGGACCAGCAGGCCCTGTCGGTCGTCTCGGCGACCGTCGAGGGTGAAGACGAGAACCCGAGCTGCGAACTGCTGGCCATGTGGCTGGCGGACCGGCTCCAGGTCCCCGTCAAGCGCACGCTGTCGTCGGGCCCGGGCCTGACGGCCGTACGCCTGTCCACCAAGGACGGCGACATCGTCCTGGACCGGGCGGACGGCGCGCTGGCCACGCTGTGCATGCCGGGGCAGCCCGACCGTGCGGTGGCGCTCAAGCGCCGCGACACGGCCGAGCTCCTGGCGGAGGAGCTGCGCAGGCTGGATCCGGACAACACCTACGAGGCCTCGCTGAAGTTCGGCGTGGCACGGCTGGAGGCGTCCTCCCCGGAGCCGGTGGAGCCCGAGGCTCCGGCCAAGGCCGAGGCCGCCGCTCCGGCCAAGGCCGAACCCTCGAAGCCGGCCGCCAAGCCGGCGAAGAAGGCCTCGACCAAGTAATACCCCTGCGGGTCCGCTGCTGGGGCTCCGCCCCAGACCCCGCGCCTCAAACGCCGGCGGGGCTGAACTTCAGCCCGTCCGGCGTTTGAGGACCGGGGCCGCGCAGCGGCACCCGCACCCCCGATCTACCGACAAGGCGGCAGCACATGGGTATGACGACTCCCCAGGTCGTCGTCCACCGGGACAAGGAACTGATGGCCCAGGCCACCGCGGCCCGGCTCATCACGAAGATCGTGGACGCGCAGACGGCCCGCGGCACCGCGTCCGTCGTCCTCACCGGCGGACGCAACGGCAACGGCCTGCTCGCGGCGCTGGCCGCCGCCCCGGCGCGGGACGCGATCGACTGGTCCCGACTGGACCTGTGGTGGGGTGACGAGCGGTACGTCCCCGCCGACGACCCCGAGCGCAACCACACCCAGGCCCGCGAGGCCCTCCTGGACTCGGTCCCGGTGGACCCCGCCCGCGTGCACGTGATGCCCGCCTCGGACGGTCCGTACGGCGGTGACGTGGACGCCGCGGCGGCCGCCTACGCCGCCGAGCTGGCGAAGGCGGCCGGTCCGGAGGACCACGGTCCGGTCCCCCGGTTCGACGTGCTGATGCTGGGCGTCGGCCCGGACACGCACGTGGCCTCGCTGTTCCCGGAGCACCCGGCGGCCCGCGAGACGGAGCGCACGGTGGTCGGCGTGCACGGCGCCCCGAAGCCACCGCCCACCCGGATCTCGCTCACGCTCCCGGCGATCCGGGCGGCCCGTGAGGTCTGGCTGCTGGCCGCGGGTGAGGACAAGGCCGGGGCGGTCTCCCTGGCCCTCGGCGGCGCGGGCGAGATCCAGGCCCCGGCCGCGGCGGCGTACGGCCGCTCCCGCACCCTGTGGCTCCTGGACCGCGCGGCGGCGGCCAAGCTCCCGGCCGGCATGTACCCCCCGGCCTCTTCCTGACGACGGCCGACGCAGCAGGGCCCGCCTCCCGGTACCGGGAGGCGGGCCCTGCTCGTACCCGGGTCAGCTACGGCCGCGCAGCTTCCGGTACGTGGCCACCAGCGCCTTCGTCGAGGCGTCCAGCCCCGGCACGTCGGCGCCCTCGCTCAGCGCGGGCTCGACCCGCTTGGCGAGCACCTTGCCGAGCTCGACGCCCCACTGGTCGAAGGAGTCGATGTTCCACACCGCGCCCTGGACGAACACCTTGTGCTCGTAGAGCGCGATCAGCTGGCCCAGCACCGCCGGGGAGAGCTCGCCCGCCAGGATGGTGGTCGTCGGGTGGTTCCCGTGGAAGGTCTTGTGCGGGACCAGCGACTCCGGGGCGCCCTCGGCACGCACCTCGTCCGCCGTCTTGCCGAAGGCCAGCGCCTGGGTCTGCGCGAAGAAGTTCGCCATCAGCAGGTCGTGCTGGGCCGCCGGGGCCGCCTCCAGCTCCGCCACCGGCCGGGCGAAGCCGATGAAGTCCGCGGGGATCATCCGGGTGCCCTGGTGGATGAGCTGGTAGTAGGCGTGCTGCCCGTTGGTGCCGGGCGTGCCCCAGACCACCGGGCCCGTCTGCCACTCCACCGGATTGCCGTCGCGGTCCACGGACTTGCCGTTGGACTCCATGTCGAGCTGCTGCAAGTACGCCGTGAAACGAGAGAGGTAGTGGCTGTACGGCAGCACCGCGTGCGACTGGGCGTCGAAGAAGGCGCTGTACCAGATCCCCAACAGACCCAACAGCAGCGGGGCGTTCTCGTGCGCGGGCGCCGTGCGGAAGTGCTCGTCCATGGCGTGGAAGCCACCGAGCATCTCCCGGAAGGCGGCCGGGCCGATCGCGATCATCAGCGAGAGGCCGATGGCCGAGTCCAACGAGTAGCGTCCACCGACCCAGTCCCAGAACTCGAACATATTGGCCGGATCGATGCCGAAGTCGGTGACCTTCTCGGCGTTGGTGGACAGCGCCACGAAGTGCCGGGCCACGGCGGCCTGGTCGCCGCCCAGCCCGGCGAGCAGCCAGCCGCGCGCCGAGGTGGCGTTGGTGATGGTCTCGATGGTGGTGAAGGTCTTGGAGGCGATGATGAAGAGCGTCTCGGCCGGGTCCAGGTCCCGCACGGCCTCGTGCAGGTCCGCACCGTCGACGTTGGAGACGAATCGCACCGTCAGATCGCGGTCGGTGAAGGCGCGCAGGGCCTCGTACGCCATGGCCGGGCCGAGGTCGGAGCCGCCGATGCCGATGTTGACGACGTTCTTGATGCGCTTGCCGGTGAAGCCGGTCCACGCTCCCGACCTGATCCGGTCGGAGAAGTCCGCCATCTTGTCGAGGACGGCGTGCACGCCCGGGACGACGTTCTCGCCGTCGACCTCGACGGTGGTGTCCGCCGGTGCGCGCAGGGCGGTGTGCAGCACCGCCCGGTCCTCGGTCGTGTTGATCTTCTCGCCGTGGAACATCGCCTCGCGCAGCCCGGCCACATCCGTGGCCTCGGCCAGCTCGCGGAGCAGCGCGAGCGTCTCGTCCGTGACGAGGTGCTTCGAGTAATCGATGTGCAGGTCCCCGACCTGCAGGGTGTAACCGGCGCCGCGGCCGGGATTCTCCTCGAACAGTTCCCGCAGATGCGTCTGCCCGAACTCCTCCCGGTGCTTGCCGAGTGCCAGCCACTCGGGCGTCCGGTTGAGCTTCGTACGGCTGCCTGCGTTCATCTCGGACATCAACCCACTTCTTCCGTCCTGTCGTGCCCCGCCGTTCACCAACCTAAGGGATCACAAGCGGCAGAACGCACACAAAGAGGCCCGGCCCCACAGGAGAAGTTCCTGCGGGGCCGGGCCTCAGGTCACACTCTTCGAGCTCTCAGATCTCGCCGCGGAGCTTGGCGAGCGCCTCGGCGAGGATCGCCTCGCCGTCGGCGTCCGAGCGCCGTTCCCGTACGTACGCCAGGTGCGTCTTGTACGGCTCGGTGCGCGGCGGCGCGGGCGGGTTGTCCCGGTCCTGACCGGCCGGGAACCCGCAGCGCGGGCAGTCCCAGGTGTCCGGCACCTGCGCGTCGCTGGCGAAGCTCGGCTGCGTCTCGTGCCCGTTCGAGCACCAGAAGGAGATGCGCAGGCGGGGCGCGGACTCGCCGCGCTCCGCCTCACCCATCGGCCCCGCTCCGACCCGGCTACCACGGATCGCGTTGCCACTTGCCACGGTCGTAACTCCCTGCGTGATGGTGCCGCGGAAGGTGAGTGGAATTCCGCCGCGGAGCGCCCAAGTCTACGTAAGGCCCAACGCACGTCCAGTGAGCGGAGTTACTGATTCCACGCGATGGACGCCGGACCTCATGATAGGCCGGGCGGTGCCGACCGGACTGCCGGAATGGCCAGAACGGTCAGCTGCTCGACTTCGTCAGCAGACCGAGCGCGACGATGGACGCGAACCACAGCAGACCGACGACCACGGTGATGCGGTCCAGGTTGCGCTCCGCGACGGAGGAACCGCCGACCGACGACTGCATACCGCCGCCGAACATGTCGGAGAGGCCGCCGCCCTTGCCCTTGTGCATCAGCACGAGCAGCATCAGCAGGGCGCTGAAGACGATCAGGGCGATCGAGAACCCCATAATCACGGCTGATTCCTACTTTCTGGCTTTTTCGGGCTTTCCGGCATTGCGAGATGTGCACGGGGGCCAGGGGCTGATGCATCAGCCTCTGGCCCCCGCAAGGGTACGACGGATCCGCCCTACCGCATACTCACTGGTCGCGGAAGCGGACGATCTTGACGAACTCGTCCGCGTCCAGCGCCGCGCCGCCGATCAGGGCGCCGTCGACGTCGGGCTGGGCCATGATCGCCGCGATGTTCCCGGACTTCACGGAGCCGCCGTACTGGATGCGGACCTTGTCGGCCAGCTCCTGCGAGTACAGCTCTGCGAGGCGGCCGCGGATCGCCCCGCAGACCTCCTGGGCGTCGTCGGGGGTGGCGACCTCGCCGGTCCCGATGGCCCAGACGGGCTCGTAGGCGATCACGATGGACTCGACCTGGTCGGCCGGGACGCCTTCCAGGCCGCCGTCGAGCTGGCTCAGCGTGTAGGGGACCTGCTCGCCGGCCTTGCGGATGTCCAGGCCCTCCCCGACGCACAGGATCGGGGTGATCCCGTGCCGGAATGCGGCCTTGACCTTGGCGTTGCAGATCTCGTCGCTCTCGCCGTGGTACTGGCGGCGCTCGCTGTGGCCGACGGCCACGTACGTGCACTTCAGCTTCGAGAGCATCGGGCCGGAGATCTCACCGGTGTAGGCACCGGAGTCGTGCGCGGAGATGTCCTGGGCGCCGTACTTGATCTTCAGCTTGTCGCCGTCGACCAGGGTCTGGACCGAGCGCAGGTCGACGAAGGGCGGCAGGACCGCGACCTCGACGGCGTCGTAGTCCTTGTCGGTGAGGGCGAAGGCGAGCTTCTGGACGTGGGCGATGGCCTCGAGGTGGTTGAGGTTCATCTTCCAGTTGCCCGCCATGAGCGGGGTGCGCGTGGTCATACGGGTTCAGCCCTCCAGGGCGGCGAGGCCGGGGAGCGTCTTGCCCTCGAGGTATTCGAGGGAGGCGCCGCCACCGGTCGAGATGTGGCCGAATGCATTCTCGTCGAAGCCCAGGATGCGGACCGCGGCGGCGCTGTCGCCGCCGCCGACGACGGTGAAGGCGCTGCTGTCGAGCAGGGCCTGGGCGATGGCTGCGGTGCCCCCGGCGTAGTCGGGGTGCTCGAAGACGCCGACCGGGCCGTTCCAGAAGACGGTCTTCGCATCGGCGATCTTCGACGCGTACAGCTCGCGCGTCTTGGGACCGATGTCCAGGCCCTCCTTGTCGGCGGGGATCTTGTCCGCGTCGACGGTCTCGAAGACGGCCGGGGTCTTGCCCTTGAGGTCCGGGAACTCGGCGGAGACCAGCACGTCGACCGGGAGGACCAGCTCGACCCCGGTCTTCTCGGCGCGCTCCATGTACTCCTTGACCTTCTCCACCTGGTCCTTCTGGAGCAGGGAGATGCCGACCTCGTAGCCCTTGGCGTAGAGGAAGGTGTAGGCCATGCCGCCGCCGATGAGGATGCGGTCGGCCTTGCCGAGCAGCTCGTCGATGACGGCGAGCTTGTCGGAGACCTTGGCGCCGCCCAGGACCACCACGTACGGGCGCTCGACCTCGGCGGTCAGCTTCTTCAGGACGCCGACCTCGGTGGCGATGAGGTAGCCGGCCCCCTGCGGGAGGCGGGCCGGGAGGTCGAAGACCGAGGCGTGCTTGCGGTGCACGGCGCCGAAGCCGTCGCCCACGTAGAGGTCGGCGAGCTCCGCGAGCTGGTCCGCGAAGGCGCCGCGCTCGGCGTCGTCCTTCGAGGTCTCACCCGCGTTGAAGCGCAGGTTCTCGATGACGGCGACCTGGCCGTCGGTCAGGGCCGCGACGGTCTCCTTGGCGGAGGCGCCGACGGTGTCGGTGGCGAACGCCACGTCCGCACCGAGCAGTTCGCCCAGGCGCGCGGCGGCCGGGGCGAGCGAGAACGCCGGCTCGACGCCGGCGCCCTTGGGGCGGCCCAGGTGCGATGCCACGATGACGCGGGCGCCGGCTTCGGCGAGCTTCGCGATCGTGGGCTGGACGGCGCGGATGCGGCCGTCGTCGGTGATGGTGCCCTCGGCCAGCGGGACGTTCAGGTCCGCGCGGACGAAGACCCGCTTGCCCTTGACGCCTTCGGCGAGCAGTTCATCGATCGTCTTCATGTATTTCTACTCCTTTGAGCCTTCACTCGAAGGGCGAGGAAGGATAACGAGGCAAGCAACAGGGCCCGTGCGGCGCATCGTCGCGCTGCTCGGACCCTGTGCTTCACATCGTGGTGCCTTGCCCTACGTTTTTAGAGCTGACCGCCGACGAAGACGGTGAGGTCGACGAGACGGTTGGAGTAGCCCCACTCGTTGTCGTACCAGCCGACGACCTTGACCTGCGTACCGTCCTGAACCATGGTCAGGGACGAGTCGAAGGTGCAGGACGCGGGCCAGTTCACGATGTCGGAAGAGACGATCGCGTCCTCGGTGTAGTCGAGGATGCCCTTGAGCTGCCCCTCCGAAGCCTTCTGGAAGGCCGCGTTGATCTCTTCCACCGTGGTCTCGCGGGAGAGCTCCAGCACCAGGTCGGTCACCGAGCCGGTCGGGACCGGGACGCGCATGGCGATGCCGTCCAGCTTGCCCTTGAGCTGCGGGAGGACCAGCGCGGTGGCCTTGGCGGCACCGGTGGAGGTCGGGATGATGTTCTCGGCGGCGGCGCGGGCGCGACGCAGGTCCGAGTGCGGGAAGTCCAGGATGCGCTGGTCGTTCGTGTACGCGTGGACCGTCGTCATCATGCCCTTGACGATGCCGAAGTTCTCGTCGAGGACCTTGGCCATCGGCGCCACGCAGTTGGTGGTGCAGGAGGCGTTGGAGATGACGTGGTGGTTGGCCGCGTCGTACTTGTCGTGGTTGACGCCCATCACGATGGTGATGTCCTCGTCCTTGGCCGGAGCCGAGATGAGGACCTTCTTCGCGCCCGCGGCGATGTGCTTGGCGGCGTCGGCCTT
This sequence comes from Streptomyces nojiriensis, assembly GCF_017639205.1. Taxonomy (NCBI): domain Bacteria; kingdom Bacillati; phylum Actinomycetota; class Actinomycetes; order Kitasatosporales; family Streptomycetaceae; genus Streptomyces; species Streptomyces nojiriensis. Next base: position 2,747,127 of record NZ_CP071139.1, read on the forward strand.
CTTCGTGAAGATGCCGGTCGACTCGATGACGATGTCGGCGCCGAGCTCGCCCCAGGGGAGGTTGGCGGGGTCACGCTCTGCGAAGGTCTTGAAGGTCTGGCCACCGACGGTGATGCTGTCGTCGGTGTGGGAGACCTCGGCCTTGAGGCGGCCCAGGATGGTGTCGTACTTGAGCAGATGCACCAGGGTCGCGTTGTCAGTCAGGTCGTTGACACCGACGATCTCGATGTCCGCTCCCTGCTCCAGGAGCGCCCGGAAATAGTTGCGGCCAATTCGGCCAAAACCGTTGATGCCTACGCGGATCGTCACGAACCGATCTCCTCGTTGGTGCGCCGGTAAGAGCGCCGGCGAGCTGTATGGGATGTCCCCGACCGCTTACGACCCTACCTCTCCGTGAGCTTTTGGGTGACATCGGTCGGGGCCTGACACTCCCCCTACTTCCCGGGGGTACTCCCGCGACGGTCCCGTTCCGGACACTCCGGAACGGGACCCTCGGACTTCGGCCCCCGTCACTCAGGGTGAGTGACGACCGGGGCTCCGATCAGCGGTGCAGTGTGCGCAGTGCCTTACCGACGAGTAGGGCACGGTCCGCCGCGGTCGGCATGTGCTCCAGGCCGAAGCCCAGCAACACGGTGTCACGCGTGGTGACCGCAGCGTAGGACTTGAACAGCTCCCCGGACCGGGCCCAGTCGCCGGGAACCTCGGGACTTCCGGCCGGTGCGGCCTGGGCCGTCCAGGCTCCGAGGGACGTCTCGAATCCCTCCACGGGCTGGTCCGCGCCCTTGACGGAAAGGCGCGCCTCGTCCGCGAAGACGCCGCGGCCGCCCGAGCCCGGGTCCGTGATGTAGGAGAGCGAGAGCTCAACGCTCTTGCCGGCGTAGGCGCTCAGGTCGAAGGAGACCTGCTTCCAGCCGCCGGAGGAACCGGTGAAGCTGTTCCACTGGCCGCTGGTGCCCTGCGCGGTGCAGCCGCCGGCGTCGAGCGTGAGGTAGTGGCGCAGGAACGGGTGTCCGTTGACGAAGAACCCGGCCGCGCACTCCTCCGGGACGGTGGAGCTGGTCAGGCCGCCCGTGTCCGGCAGGGTGGTCCAGTCGTCGCCGCCGGAGGTCCGGGCCTCCAGCGCGGCGTGGTCGTAGCCCTCCTCGACGTTCCAGTTGAGCGCCAGCTTCAGCTGGGGCTGGTCGGCCGCGGTGACCCCGGTGAGGTCGATCGTGCGGACGAGGCGCTTCCAGTCGTCGTCGGCGTGCAGGGCCGCGGCCATGCCGGTGCCGGCGTAGGGGGCGTACGGGTTCACGACCCCGGTGAAGGCTCCCGCCTGGGCGCTCTTGAACTGCGGGAACTGAGCCGGCGCCAGGGTCTCGGAGGTCACGGTGTACCCGCCGGGGGCGTTCAGCGGGTTGCCCGCGGCGTCCCCGACGTTGCCCCGGGCGCCGTTCAGGGCGCCGGCGCCGGCGAAGCCGGTGGCTCCGGGAGTGCTCGCCCGGCTGTACGCGCCGAGCCAGTACTGGCTGAAGTCGTTGGTCACGGCGCGGCCGACCTGGGCGTTGCCGCCCGCCAGCTCACCGGCCTCGATCAGCTTGCCGCCCTCGTTCAGGAAGTCGCGCACCGCCAACTGGGTGTCGCCGCCGGGGGTCTTGGCCCCCGTGTAGTGGACGGCCGTGCCGAAGTGGGAGAGGACGCCGAGGTGGTGCGGGGTGCCCTGGACGGCGACGTCCCAGACTGCCGCGGACTTGCCGTTCGCGCGCAGGGCGTCGACGTAGGTCTGGGCGTGCTGGGCCTTGGCCCCCTCTTCCGCGATCACCAGGACGTCCGCGCGCGGCCGCTCGGCCACCGTGTACGTGAAGTGCTCGCTGGAGACCTGCTTGCCGGAGCGGTCGCGCCCGGTGAACCAGACCTCGACCTTGTCGCCGGGCTTCGCGCCGTCGACCTCGGCGCGGTACTCGTCGAACCAGTTGTTGTCGTCGCCGCCGTAGACCTCGCCGCCCTTCCAGGCCTTGAGGTCCTCGTCGTGCGTGCGGCCTCCGTTGATCCGGAAGTTGAGTTCCTTGTCCTTCAGCGCCTTGCGGGCCGTGACGGAGACCGTCTGGTCCTCGCCGCGGGCGGCGTAAGAGGTGGCGAAGGCGTCCACGGTGAAGTCGGCGGCGCTCAGGCCCAGCGAGGACTTCGGCCGGTCCGGGGTCGCGGCGCTCTCGCCGACGGACAGGGCGAAGGGGACGTTCTTGGCGAACTCCGCCTGGATGAGCTTCTCGTCGTCCGGGAAGTTGAATCCGGAGGCGCAGTCCTCGGGCTTCCACTGATCGTTCGGGTCGCTCGCCGAGGCGGTCTGGCAGGTGGTCATCTCCGGCGTGAACATCATGATGCCGTTGACGTTGGAGGCGTGGCCGTCGGCCTCGCCGTTGGTGGTGTAGAGCTCGGAGGAGACCTGCGGGTAGTAGCCCGGGACGGCGGGGTTCTCCGGGGTGCCGGCGAGCGCCTTGTAGGCGACGTCGTCGGGGGTGGGGGTGGCGACCTGCCAGCCCACGCCGTAGAGCAGCAGCTCGGCCGCGGAGTGGTAGTTGATGGCGTAGTCGAAGCCGATCCGCTTCTCGAAGCGGTCGAGGGCGACGGTCTCGGGCTCGGAGGAGGCGCTCGGGCCGCGGTAGGTCTCGTTCGACTGGGTCGGCGAGGAGCCCTCGTTGTCGTAGCCCCACTTGAAGGCGAAGTTCCGGTTCAGGTCGACCCCGTCGCCGGGGCCGGTCTTCCCGTCGCCGTTGTTGTCGCGCAGGTTCTTGCGCCACAGCCGCTGGCCGTCGGCCGCGTGCGTGTAGTCGTACCCGTCCGGGTTGGCGGAGAGCAGGAACCACAGCTCGCTGGAGTCCACCAGCTTGGTGATCCGCTCGTCCTTGCCGTAGTTGTCGATGGTGTGGTGCATCAGCCGCCGGGTCATCTCGGGGGTGATCCACTCACGGGCGTGCTGGTTGGACATGTAGAGGACCGACGGCTTGTCACCGTCCTTGGTCTTCTTGGCGTTCTTGCTGACCTTCAGGGCGAGGATGTCCTTGCCCTGGACGGTCTTGCCGATGGAGACGACCTTGGTGAGCCCCGGGTTCTCCTGCGCGGTCCGCAGGATCTCCTCCTGGAGGCCGCCCTTGCCGCTGTACGGGCGGAACACCCCGTCCCCGGCCGCCTTGGCACGGGCGAGTCCCTGGGCGGGGACCTTGCGCTCGGCCAGCTTGACGCCCTGGGCCGCGAGTTGCCCGGCCTGGCCGGCGCTGAGGAAGAGCTCGACCCGGGCGGTTCCGGTCTCCGGGGCCCGCTCGGTGAGCTCGTGCGCGTCCTGCCCCGCGGCGAGGACGAGCGGGACCTGTTCCCTGGTGATGTCGGCGTCGTAGACCCGTACCTCGTCGGCGCCGGTTGCGGCGCCGGGTCCCGGCTGGGCCTGCGCCGCGGCGGGCAGCACGGCGAGTGTGGTTCCGAAGACGAGTGCGCTTGCGGCGAGGATCGATCTCGCGCGGTGACTCATGTGCCCCCCTGGGCGTCGTCTGCCACGAAAGCGTTCGGACGCCAGACTCAAGACCGGCCCATGCTCATGTCAATGGGGCGTGCGGCAAAGGGGCCCGCACGAGTGATCGCGCGAGCCCCTTCAGCCGTACGGGAAAACCTAACCGGCCATGTTGTCGGCCATCTCCTCGCTGAGGTCGAGATTCGACTCGGTGCCCGGGATGCCGAGGTCCTGGGCGCGCTTGTCGGCCATCGCCAGCAGGCGGCGGATCCGGCCGGCGACCGCGTCCTTGGTCAGCGGCGGGTCGGCGAGCGCGCCCAGCTCCTCAAGGGAGGCCTGCTTGTGCTCCATGCGCAGCCGGCCGGCCGCCGCGAGGTGCTCGGGGACCTCCTCGCCGAGGATCTCCAGCGCGCGCTGCACACGGGCCCCGGCGGCCACCGCGGCGCGCGCCGAGCGGCGCAGGTTGGCGTCGTCGAAGTTGGCCAGGCGGTTGGCGGTGGCGCGCACCTCGCGCCGCATCCGCCGCTCCTCCCAGGCCAGCACCGACTCGTGCGCGCCCAGCCGGGTCAGCAGCGCGCCGATCGCGTCGCCGTCGCGGACCACGACCCGGTCCACCCCGCGCACCTCGCGCGCCTTGGCGGCGATGGACAGCCTGCGGGCGGCGCCCACCAGGGCCAGGGCGGCCTCCGGGCCGGGGCAGGTGACCTCCAGGGAGGAGGACCGGCCCGGCTCGGTGAGCGAGCCGTGGGCCAGGAAGGCGCCGCGCCAGGCCGCCTCCGCGTCGCAGGTGGCCCCGGAGACCACCTGCGGGGGAAGACCCCGGATGGGGCGGCCGCGGCCGTCCACGAGGCCCGTCTGGCGCGCCAGCTGGTCACCGCCGGCCACGACGCGGACCACGTAGCGGCTGCCGCGGCGCAGTCCGCCGGGGGCCATCACCACCAGGTCCGAGGAATGGCCGAAGATCTCCAGGATGTCCTTGCGCAGGCGTCTGGCGGCGATGCCCGTGTCCAGCTCCGCCTCGATGACGATGCGGCCGCTCACCAGGTGCAGCCCGCCCGCGAACCGAAGGATCGCCGAGACCTCCGCCTTCCTGCAGCAGGTCCGGGTGACGGGCAGGCGGGAGATCTCATCCTTCACCGCAGGCGTCATCGCCATGGGCCGATCCTTCCATGCATCCGAAAAATACGGTCGTACGCGGCGGCCAGCAGCTCCGGGTCGTGCTTCGGAGAGCCGTCCTGCCTGGCCACGGGCGCCAGCTCGACCGCGGCACCGAACCGTTTCGCGGCATCGGCGAGGGACTCGCGGTCGGGCACGGCGGCCTCGTCGGCCAGCACCACGTCCAGGGCGAGTTTAGGGGCGTGTCGGGCCAAAACCTCCAAATGACGCTGCGGAGAGAAGCCCTCTGTTTCGCCGGGCTGCGGCGCGAGGTTCAGCGAGAGGACCCGCCGGGCCTTCGTCTCCATCAGCGCGTCCAGCAGTTCCGGGACCAGCAGGTGCGGGATGACCGAGGAGAACCAGGACCCCGGACCGAGCACCACCCAGTCGGCGTCCAGGACGGCCGCGACGGCCTCCGGCACGGCCGGCGGGTCGCTGGGCACCACCTGTACGGAGAGCACCTCGCCCGGGGTCAGCGCCACCGTGGCCTGCCCGCGGACGGTGTCCACGTCCTCGGGGCGGGCCGGGTCGTGCCCCCGGACCAGGGCCTGCAGCTCCAGCGGCACCGCCGACATCGGCAGCACCCGGCCCTGGGCCCCGAGCAGCTTGCCGACCAGGTCGAGGGCCTGGACGGGGTCGCCGAGCTGTTCCCACAGGGCGACGATCAGCAGGTTGCCGACCGCGTGCCCGTGCAGGTCGCCCTCGGACTGGAAGCGGTGCTGGATGACCCGGGCCCAGGTCTGGCCCCAGTCGTCGTCGCCGCACAGCGCGGCCAGCGCCTTGCGCAGGTCGCCGGGCGGGAGCACGCCGAGCTCCTCCCGGAGCCGGCCGCTGGAACCGCCGTCGTCGGCCACGGTGACCACGGCGGTGAGGTCGCCGGTGATCCGGCGCAGGGCGGCGAGGGAGGCCGACAGGCCCTGGCCGCCGCCGAGCGCCACCACCTTGGGCGTGGCACCGCGTCGGCGGCCGGAGCGGCCGGAGCGGCCCACGCCGTCCTCGCCCCGGCCCGGGGTGAGGCGGCGCAGGCGGCTCAGCCGCGGGGTCCGTGCGGTCACTCGCGCCCCATGTCCCGGTGGACTACGACGGTCTCGACTCCCTCGGAGGCGAGGCGGGCGGCGAGCTTCTCGGACATGGCCACACTGCGGTGCTTGCCGCCGGTGCAGCCGACCGCGATGGTCACGTACCGCTTGCCCTCGCGGCGGTAGCCGGTGGCGATGAGCTGGAGCAGCTCGGTGTAGCGGTCGAGGAATTCCTTGGCGCCGGGCTGGCTGAAGACGTACCCCGACACCTCCTCGTTGAGCCCGGTGAAGGGGCGCAGCTCCGGGACCCAGTGCGGGTTGGGGATGAAGCGGCAGTCGACGACGAGGTCGGCGTCGACGGGGAGGCCGTACTTGTAGCCGAAGGACATGACGGTGGCCCGCAGCTCGGGCTCCTCGTCCCCGGCGAACTGGGCGTCCATCTTCGCGCGCAGCTCGTGCACGTTCAGGCTGGAGGTGTCGATCACCAGGTCGGCGTCGCCGCGCAGCTCGCGCAGCAGGTCGCGCTCGGCGGCGATGCCGTCGGTGATGCGCCCGTCGCCCTGGAGCGGGTGCGGGCGGCGGACCGACTCGAAGCGGCGGACCAGCGCGTCGTCGGAGGACTCCAGGAAGACGATGCGGCGGGTGACGCCCTTGCTGTCCAGGTCGGCGAGGGACTCGCGCAGGGCGTCGAAGAACTGGCGGCCGCGGACGTCGACGACGACGGCGATGCGCGCCACGTTGCCCTGGGAACGGGCGCCGAGCTCGACCATGGTCGGGATCAGGGCGGGCGGGAGGTTGTCGACGACGAACCAGCCGAGGTCCTCCAGACACTTCGCCGCCGTACTGCGGCCGGCCCCGGACATGCCGGAGATGATCACCAGCTCGGGGATGGCCGCCTCGGCGGTCTCGCCGGGCTCCACTGTCGTGCCCGTACTCACCTGTGCTCCGTCTCGGTCGTGCGCGGTCTCGTGCTCGGTCATTGCTCGGTCCCCCGTTCGGACGATGCTCCCGCGGGCGCGGGGGTCTCATCCTCAATGATCTCCCCTGTGGCCGTATTGACGGCAGGACCAGCGGGAACCGCCTGGGCGAGGGCCGCGGCCACGGTCTCGGCCGTCTTACGGCCTATGCCCGGGACCTCGCAGATCTGGTCGATTGTCGCCTGTCTCAGCTTCTTCACCGAACCGAAGTGCTTGATCAAGGCCTGTTTGCGGCTTTCGCCCAGGCCGGACACCTCGTCCAGCGGCCCGGATTTCAGGCGCTTGCCGCGCTTGCTGCGCTGGTACTGGATGGCGAAGCGGTGGGCTTCGTCACGGACCCGCTGGAGCAGGTAGAGGCCCTCGCTGGTGCGCGGCAGCACGACCGGGTCGTCCTCGCCGGGCAGCCAGACCTCCTCCAGCCGCTTGGCCAGGCCGCACACGGCGACGTCGTCGATCCCGAGCTCCTCCAGGGCCCGCTTGGCGGCGGCGACCTGCGGCTGCCCGCCGTCGACCACGACGAGCTGGGGCGGGTAGGCGAACCGCTTGGGCCGCCCGTCGTCCTCGGGAACCGCTCCCTCGCTCTCCTCCGCCTCCCACTCGCCGGTCTTCAGCTTCTCCTGGAGGTAGCGGCGGAAGCGCCGGGAGACCACCTCGTGCATGGAGCGGACGTCGTCCTGCCCCTCGAAGGACTTGATCTGGAAGCGCCGGTACTCGCTCTTGCGGGCCAACCCGTCCTCGAAGACGACCATCGACGCGACGACGTCGTCGCCCTGCAGGTGGGAGATGTCGAAGCACTCGATGCGCAGCGGGGCGCCGTCGAGGTCCAGGGCCTCGGCGATCTCCTCCAGGGCCCGGGAGCGGGTGGTGAGGTCACTGGCGCGCTTGGTCTTGTGCAGGGCGAGGGACTGCAGCGCGTTGCGGTGGACGGTCTCCATCAGGGCCTTCTTGTCGCCGCGCTGCGGTATCCGCAGGCTGACCTGGGACCCCCGGCGCTCGGCGAGCCACTGGTTCAGCGTCGGCGTGTCCTCGGGGAGGGCCGGGACCAGCACCTCCTTGGGCACGGCCTCGCCCTTCTCCTCGCCGTACAGCTGCTGGAGGGCGTGCTCGACGAGCCCGGCCGTGTCGACGGCCTCCACCTTGTCGGTGACCCAGCCGCGCTGGCCGCGGACCCGCCCGCCGCGGACGTGGAAGATCTGCACCGCGGCTTCGAGCTCGTCCTCGGCCACGGCGATCAGGTCGGCGTCGGTGGCGTCGGCGAGCACCACGGCGTTCTTCTCCATCGCGCGGCGCAGCGCCCCGATGTCGTCGCGCAGCCGGGCGGCCTTCTCGTACTCCATCTCCTCGGCCGCCGCGTGCATCTCCTTCTCCAGCCGGGAGAGGTAGGTGCCGGTGCGGCCGGCCATGAAGTCGCAGAAGTCCTCGGCCAGTTCGCGGTGCTCCTCGGGGGTGACCTTGCCGACGCAGGGGGCGGAGCACTTGCCGATGTAGCCGAGCAGGCAGGGGCGGCCGATCTGGGCGGAGCGCTTGAACACGCCCGCCGAGCAGGTCCGGACCGGGAACACCCGGAGCATCAGGTCGACGGTCTCGCGGATCGCCCAGGCGTGCCCGTACGGACCGAAGTAGCGCACGCCCTTCTTCTTGGGCCCGCGCATGACCTGGACCCGCGGGTACTCCTCATTGAGGGTGACGGCGAGGGAGGGGTAGCTCTTGTCGTCCCGGTACTTGACGTTGAACCGGGGGTCGAACTCCTTGATCCACGAGTACTCCAGCTGGAGCGCCTCGACCTCGGTGGACACCACGGTCCACTCGACGGAGGCGGCCGTGGTCACCATGGTGGCGGTACGGGGGTGCAGGCCGGCGATGTCCTGGAAGTAGCTGGCCAGGCGCTGGCGCAGGCTCTTGGCCTTCCCGACGTAGATCACCCGGCGGTGCTCGTCGCGGAACTTGTAGACCCCCGGGGAGTCCGGGATCTGTCCCGGCTCGGGGCGGTAGCTGGAAGGGTCGGCCATGCCAACCACCCTACTTGCGCACACCGACAACAGACCGCAGGCCTCCGGCCCGGTGCGCGGCGCCCGGTGGTCCGCCGCCCGGCGCTTCCCGGGCTCCGCCCGGACCCGCGCCTCAAACGCCGGCGGGGCTGAATTTCAGCCCGTCCGGCGTTTGAGGACCGGGGTCCGGGGCGGGGCCCCGGGACGCGGCGGGTCAGGTGGCAACGGACCGTGGGGCGGCTAGGTCGTCTCTTTCGGATCTTGCCGGTTAAGCACGCGTCGTCTGGTGCCGTGCCTCGCAAGGCGGAGGGGCGCCCAAGTACTGGACGTACTTGGGCGCCCCGACAACGCGGCGAGGTGCGGTGCCAGACGACGCGGGCCAGGCAAGATCCGAAAGAGACGGCCTAGGCCACGGCGGCCCGGCGGCGTCGCAGGGCCGGCGCCCCGGCCCCGACCAGCGCGAGCGCCCCGGCGGCGGCCAGCACCCCGACAGGGGTCCCGGCAGCCTCCGCCGAGGCTTCGGCATAGCCACCCGCCCCTCCCCGCGCGGCATAGGCGGAGCCGGGGAGCTTGTCCCCGTACGCCTCGACCACCCGGGCCCGGTAGGCGGCCAGGCCGACACCCCCGGCGCCCACGGCCCGTACCGCGTCCTCGTCCAGCGGCAGCACCCGATCGCCCCCGGCCACGTACCAGGCGTCGATCTGCGGCTCCCGGAACACCGTCCCTCCGGGCAGTTTCGCCGCGCCGAGCCGCGCATAGCGGAACTCGTCGTCGCCGGTGGCGATGTTCACGACCTCCCAGCCGGCCTCCGTCCGCGCGGTCCACAGCGCGGCCTGCTGCCCGTCGGAGGAGACGGCCTTGCTGGCGAGGAATTCCAGGCGTGAGACGGATGCGCCCGCTCTGCCCGCGACGAACTCCGGGGAGAGGTGGTTGACCGGTATCGCCTCGCCCTCGATCCGGGGCTGCGCGGCCGTGAGGGAGACCTTGCCCTCCCGGGCGAAGAAGCGGGAGAGGGTGGCCAGGGTGTCGGGGGCGGTGGCCGCCCGCTCGGCGGCGGCCTTGTTCTCGGCGGTGGCGGCCCGGGGCTGCGGCACCGGACCCCCGGGAGCCGCGGTGGCCTGCGGGGCGAGGCCGAGGAGGGCGGTGGCGGCGAGGACCGCGGCTGCAGCGGCGGTGGCGGCGCGCAGGGTCATGGCGGTCACGCCCCGATCCGGTAGAGGGAGTGGGTCCAGGAGAAGGTGCTGTTGTTCACGTACCAGGAGTGCGAGGCCCAGTTGTAGCGGTCGCTGGAGGGCCAGGGATCGCCCCAGTAGACCCAGTTGCTCGCGGTGTCGTAGCCGTAGACGACGTGCATGTGGCCGCCGCCGTTCGACCACTGGATACGGGTCTCGATCGGCCGGTCGGCGTTGATCTCGGTCTGGACGGTGGAGTACTGGAGCCAGCCGCTGACGTACGAGCCGGGATTGATTCCGGCCCAGCGCAGGCCGGTCTGGACGTTGCCCAGGGTGGCCTGGTTGTTGGGGCATTCGCTGCCCTGCTGGCGGTTGAAGGCGGCGTTGCAGAACTGGTTCTGGCTGTGGTTCCGGCCGAACCAGGTGGCGATCGTGTTGCCGCCGGCGGCCCAGCACCAGTTGGTCTTCGTCTGGGCCTGCATGGTGATGTTCAGGCGCTTGGCGGCGAGGGCGGAGCCGGTGCCGGCCTCGGCGGCGACGGCGGTGCCGAGGCCGAGGGGCAGGGTGAACAGCAGAGCGGTGAGCACGGCGGTGACGCAGGCGGCTGGGGAGTGCCGCCGGTTTCGGTTGCGCATCGCGTTCCTCCCGATGTGGGGTGTGGGGGGTGGAGGAGCGCGTCCGGACGCTGTGCAGGAGCATCAGGCAGTTGTCGCGATCAGGTCAACACGCTTCAATACGCGATGACATTGCTGTGTGAACGGTGGGGCTGCGGTGTGAACGGTTGCTGCCGTGTCACCTGGACCCCCGGAGCCCCCGCCGCGAGACCCCGCGCCGGCCCGTGTGAACGTTCACGAAGGAGTCGCCATGCGACCGACCGAGGACACGGCGGAACTCGGCCAGTTGCTGCGCGGCGGCCCCTTCCACCTCGCCCTGCGCGCCGCCCTCGCCGCGCGCGGTCTGCCCCTGCACCGGGTGCAGCACCGGCTCGCGGCACAGGGGATCAAGGTCGGGGTCACCAGCCTCAGTTACTGGCAGCAGGGCGCGCGGCGGCCGCGGCACCCGGAGTCGCTGCGGGCGGTCGGCGCCCTGGAGCGGATCCTGGAACTGCCCGACGGCGCCCTCCTGCGCCTGCTGGCCGCCCAGGATCCCGGACCCGGGCCCGCACGCCCGCCCACCCGCTCGTACCGGGCCCTGTTCAGCCTGGGCGGGACGGTGGAGCGGCTGCTGGACGGGATGGACCTCCCGCCGGACGGCGGGCTGCACTCGGTCGGCCACCACGAGCGGGTCCGTATCGGACCGGCGGGTGAGCTGCGGGTCCGCGAGTCGCAGCAGATCGTCCGGGCGCACCGCGACGGAGTCGACCGCTACCTGGCCGTCCACCACGGCGACCCCGGCTGCGACGTGTCCCGGATGCGCGTGACGGCGTACGAGAACTGCCGCACGGGCCGGGTGCGGTGCCACCCGGAGTCCGGGGTGGTGGTCGCCGAGCTGCTCTTCGACGCGCGGCTGCGGCGCGGGGACACCCACGTCTTCGGCTACGGGATCGAGGACGGCACCGGAGCCCGCAGCGGCGAGTACGTGCGCGGGTTCAGCTACGCCGGCGGCCAGTACATGCTCCAGGTCAGCTTCGACGAGGCGGCCCTGCCGGTGCGCTGCCGGCGGTTCGCCCGGGGCGGGCCCGAGGCCCCGCGCACCGGCCTGGCGGACCTGACGCCCAGCGGCCGGCACCGGGCGGTCCACCTGGTGGAGCAGTCGGTGCGGCGCGGGATCCTCGGGATCGCCTGGGACTGGGACTGACGTCCGGGTGCCGTCGCGGTCGCGGTCGCAGGCGCGGTCGCGGTCGCGGGTCAGCCCGCGACGAGCTTGCCGTTCTCGGCCCGGACCGGGACGGCGGGCAGCGGGGCGGCGGCCGGACCGCGCAGGACCTCGCCGGTCTTCACGTCGAAACGACTGCCGTGGCAGGGGCAGTTCCCCTCGCCCTCGACGATCTTGTCCAGGACGCAGCCGGCGTGCGTGCACTGGGCGCTGAAGGCCTTGTACTGGCCCTCCGCCGGGCAGCTGACGATCAGCTTGTTCTCCCGGTAGAGCTTCGCGCCGCCCACCGGGACATCGGCCGCGGCGCCCAGCTCCACCGGCGCGGTGGGGGTGGCGGGGGTGTGGCCGCCGCTGTTGCTCTCGGTGGAGCAGGCCGCGAGGGTCGCTCCGGCGCCCGCGGCCCCTGCGAGCGCGGCGGCGCCCTTGAGGACGGTACGGCGGGCGGGCGACTGCGGCGCGGGCATGCGGTTCTCCTGAGGTGCGGGCACGTGGGGAAGGGGGGCGGGCGGGGCACCGGCCGGAACCCGGCCGGGGCACCGGCCCACCCGACGATACCTCCGCCTCATGAGGTAGCTTCCCCCGCGTGATCGTCGTCGGCGGAGAAGCCCTCATCGACCTGGTGCCCGTGGCGCGGCCGCCCGGTGCGCTGCTGCCCCGGCCGGGCGGCGGACCGTACAACACCGCGCTCGCGCTCGGGCGGCTCGGCGCCGAGGTGGCCTTCTGCTCCCGGGTCTCCTCGGACGGCTTCGGGGAGAGCCTGCTGGCCGGACTGCGGGCCGCCGGGGTGGACCTGTCGCTGGTCCAGCGCGGACCGGAGCCGACCACGCTGGCCGTGCCCTCGCTGACCCCGGACGGCTCGGCCTCGTACGGCTTCTACGTCGAGGGCACGGCGGACCGGCTGTTCACGCTGCCGCCCGCCCTCCCGGAGGGGGTACGGGCCCTCGCGCTCGGCACCTGCTCGCTGGTCCTGGAGCCGGGCGCGAGCGCGTACGAGGCCTTGCTGCGCCGGGAGTCCCGGCGCGGGGTGCTGACCCTGCTGGACCCCAACATCCGGCCGGCGCTGATCGCGGACCCGGCGGCGTACCGCGCCCGCTTCCTGGAACGGCTGCTGCCGCACACGGGCGTCCTCAAGCTGTCGGAGGAGGACGCGGCCTGGCTGGGCGGCCGGGCCGAGGACTGGCTGGCGGCCGGACCGTCGGCGGTGGTGCTGACCCGGGGTGCGAAGGGCCTGACGGCCTGGACGCGGGAGGGCGGCCGGTACTCGGCGGCGGCCCGCCCGGTGGCGGTGGTGGACACGATCGGCGCGGGCGACACCGTCAACGCCGCCCTGCTGCACCGGCTCACCAGTGCGCCGGGCGGCCCGGTGGACTGGCCGGAGGTCCTGGCCCACGCCGCCCACGCGGCGGCCCTGACCTGCACGCGGGCGGGCGCGGAGCCGCCGTACGCGGCGGAGCTCAGCGAATAGCGGCCCAGACGGTGCGGGCCACGGCCGGGGCGAACTCCTCGACGGGCTGGACCACGTGGGCCCCGGAGAAGTGCAGGAAGAAGGCGCGCTGGAAGCAGGCGCCGAGCAGCAGGGCCGCGGCGGCCCGCGGATCGGCGTCGGGCCGCAGCCGGCCGGCGTCGAGCTCGCGCCGCAGCCGGCCGGCCAGCGCGTCCAGCACCACGTGCGGTCCGGCCCCGATCTCCTGGACGCCCTCGCGGTGGCGGGTGAGCAGCGCGGGGTCGGCGAAGAGCGAGCCGGCCATCGGCATGGCGTCGGCGTAGAAGAGCGAGGCGTGCCGGGCGATCTCGCCGAGGGTCTCCTCGACCCCCCGCTCCCCCGGACCGGCCTGTAGGACGGCCATGAGCGGGCCGGCGTTGGGAGTGCGCTCCATCAGCACCCGCACGAACAGCTCTTCCTTGTTCGCGAAGTACTTGTAGAGCGCGGCCTCCGAGCACCCGGCCTCCCTGGCGATGGCCTTCGTGGTGGCGCTCGCCAGCCCGACGGTGCGCATCAGCTTCTCGGCGGCGTCCAGCAGCCGCTCGGGGGTGGGGCGGCTTGACTTCGGGGTGAGCATTCACTCACCCTAGCGGAAGCAGGAGTGAGTGAATGCTCACCCACCTCTCGTCGCGGGGGTATGACGATGAAGATCACGGTGTTCGGGGCCACGGGCGGCGTCGGCCGCGAGGTCGTCCGGCAGGCGCTGGACGCGGGACATGAGGTGACCGCTGTCGTGCGGGACCCGGCGCGGCTTCCCGTTCCCGCCCACGAGCGGCTCCACGTGGCCACGGTGGCCGATGTGACCGACGTCGAGGCGGTGCTCCCCGTGGTGAGCGGGCGGGACGCGGTGGTCTCGGCGCTGGGCGCGGCGACCAACAAGCAGGCGAAGGCGAAGCCCGTCGCGGGCCCGGCCCTGAGCGCGATCACCTCGGCCATGGACCGTGCGGGGGTGCGGCCGCTGTCGGCCGTGAGCGCCGCACCCGTCGGCCCGCTGCCGGAGGGCGCGGGGATCTTCACCCGCGCCGTGGTCTTCCCGCTGCTGCGCCGACTGCTGCGGGACGTCTACGCGGACCTCGCGGACATGGAGGCGGCGATGGCCGCGAGCGGGACGCGGTGGACGGTCGTCAGGCCGCCGATGCTGCAGAACAAGCCCCGCACCGGCACCTACCGGCGCGCCATCGACGCCAACGTCCCCGGCGGCCGGGTCATCCCCCGCGCCGATGTGGCGGACGCCCTCCTGAGCGTCCTCACGGACCCGTCCTGCAGCGGCCACGCGGTGGGCGTCGCCTCCTGAGCGGGGTCCGGAGCGGAGCGAACGCGGGAGGGCCCGGCCATGGGCCGGACCCTCCCGTCGTACGCGAACCCGAGCGCTGCTCGGCGGCTACGCCTTGCGCGTCCGGGCCGCCGTCTTCTTGGCCGGGGCCGCCTTCTTCGCGGCGACGGCCTTGGTGGCCGCGGCCTTCTTCGCCGGGGCCTTCTTGGCCGCCGGCCGTGCCACGGGCGCCCCGTCCGACACCCGGTCCGCGCCGAGGATGTCCCGCAGGAACTTGCCCGTGTGGCTGGCGCCGACCGAGGCCACCGCCTCCGGTGTGCCTTCGGCCACCACCAGACCGCCGCCGTAGCCGCCTTCCGGGCCCATGTCGATGACCCAGTCCGCGGTCTTGATGACGTCAAGGTTGTGCTCGATGACGATCACCGAGTTCCCCTTGTCCACCAGCCCCGACAGCACCTTGATCAGCTTCGAGATGTCCTCGAAGTGCAGACCCGTGGTCGGCTCGTCCAGCACGTAGACCGTCCGGCCCGTCGACCGCTTCTGGAGCTCGGAGGCCAGCTTCACGCGCTGGGCCTCACCACCCGACAGGGTCGGCGCGGACTGGCCGAGGCGGACGTAGCCCAGCCCGACCTCGTTGAGCGTCTTGAGGTGCCGCGCGATCGTCGGCACCGCCTCGAAGAAGCCCAGCGCCTCCTCGATCGGCATGTTCAGGACTTCCGCGATGGACTTGCCCTTGTAGTGGACCTCCAGCGTCTCCCGGTTGTACCGGTCGCCGTGGCAGACCTCGCACGGGACGTAGACGTCCGGCAGGAAGTTCATCTCGATCTTGATCGTGCCGTCGCCGGAGCAGTTCTCGCACCGGCCGCCCTTCACGTTGAAGGAGAAGCGGCCCGGCAGATAGCCGCGCACCTTCGCCTCCATCGTCTCCGCGAACAGCTTGCGGACGTGGTCGAAGACACCGGTGTACGTGGCCGGGTTGGACCGCGGGGTGCGGCCGATCGGCGACTGGTCGACGTGCACGACCTTGTCGACGAGGTCGTCGCCGTCCACCCGCGTGTGCCGGCCCGGCACCGAGCGGGCGCCGTTCAGCTCACGCGCGAGGTGCGTGTAGAGGATGTCGTTGACCAGCGTCGACTTGCCCGAACCCGACACGCCGGTCACGGCCGTCAGCACACCCAGCGGGAAGGACACGTCGATGTCCCGCAGGTTGTTCTCCTTGGCGCCGTGGACGGTCAGCTTGCGCTCCCCGTTCACGGGCCGGCGCACGTCCGGGATCTCGATGGACTTCTTGCCCGACAGGTACTGCCCGGTCATCGACTCGGTGTTCTTCAGCAGCTCCTTGAGCGAACCGCTGTGCACCACCTTGCCGCCGTGCTCGCCCGCGCCCGGACCGATGTCCACGACCCAGTCGGCCACCTTGATGGTGTCCTCGTCGTGTTCGACCACGATGAGCGTGTTGCCCATGTCCCGCAGCCGCACCAGGGTCTCGATCAGCCGGTGGTTGTCCCGCTGGTGCAGACCGATGGACGGCTCGTCCAGCACGTAGAGCACGCCGACCAGACCGGAGCCGATCTGGGTGGCGAGCCGGATGCGCTGGGCCTCGCCGCCCGACAGCGTGCCGGCGGCCCGGTTGAGCGAGAGGTAGTCGAGACCGACGTCCACGAGGAAGCGGAGCCGCTCGTTGACCTCCTTGAGGACCCGCTCGGCGATCTTCTTGTCGCGGGCGTCGAGGCGCATCCGGCCCAGGAAGTCCGCGCACTCGCTGATCGACATGGCGGCGACCTCGGCGATGGACTTCTCCATCACCGTCACGGCGAGCACGATCGGCTTGAGGCGGGTGCCCTCACAGGTCGGGCAGGGCACCTCGCGCATGTAGCCCTCGAAGCGCTCGCGGCTGGCGTCGCTCTCCGACTCCGCGTGCCGCCGCTTGACGAACGGCACGGCGCCCTCGAAGGCCGTCGTGTACGCCCGCTCCCGCCCGTACCGGTTGCGGTAGCGGACCTCGATCTGCGTCTTGTGCCCGTACAGCAGGGCCTTCTTCGCGCGGGCGGGCAGCCCGGCCCACGCGATGTCGGTGCGGAAGCCCAGCTCCTGCGCGAGCGCGCCGATCAGCCGCTGGAAGTAGTCCTTGGTGTGGCCGAGCGACCACGGCGAGACCGCACCCTCGTCCAGGGACTTGTCCTCGTCCGGAACGATCAGCTCCGGGTCCACCTCCATGCGCGTACCGATACCCGTGCACTCGGGGCAGGCGCCGAAGGGCGAGTTGAAGGAGAAGGAGCGCGGCTCCAGCTCCTCGAAGGACAGGTCGTCGTAGGGGCAGTAGAGGTGCTCGGAGTACATCCGCTCACGCTCGGGGTCGTCCTCGGCGAGGTCGACGAAGTCCAGGATCACCATGCCGCCGGAGAGGCCGAGGGCGGTCTCCACGGAGTCGGTGAGCCGGCGCTTGGCGCTCTCCTTGACGGTGAGGCGGTCGATGACCACCTCGATGGTGTGCTTCTCCTGCTTCTTCAGCGTGGGCGGCTCGGAGAGCTGGATGGTCTCCCCGTCCACCCGCGCCCGGCTGTAGCCCTTGGTCTGGAGATCGGAGAAGAGGTCGACGAACTCGCCCTTGCGCTCGCGCACCAGCGGCGAGAGCACCTGGAACCGGCTGCCCTCGGGGAGCGCGAGCACCTTGTCGACGATCGCCTGCGGCGACTGCCGCGAGATGGGACGGCGGCACTCGGGGCAGTGCGGCTTGCCGATGCGCGCGAAGAGGAGGCGGAGGTAGTCGTAGACCTCGGTGATGGTGCCCACGGTCGAGCGCGGGTTGCGCGACGTCGACTTCTGGTCGATCGAGACGGCCGGGGAGAGGCCCTCGATGAAGTCGACGTCGGGCTTGTCCATCTGCCCGAGGAACTGGCGGGCGTACGACGAGAGCGACTCGACGTAGCGGCGCTGGCCCTCGGCGAAGATCGTGTCGAAGGCCAGGGAGGACTTGCCCGACCCGGAGAGTCCGGTGAAGACGATGAGTGAGTCGCGGGGCAGGTCGAGCGAGACGTTCTTCAGGTTGTGCTCGCGAGCGCCACGAACGATGAGACGGTCGGTCACGCCGGTCCGCACCTTTCTTGAGAGAGCGGGGGCACGGGCCCCCGTCCCAGGGTATGGGGGGCGCCTCTGCGATGGACTTGGTCCTTGGACTTCCGAGCGTATAGCACGCACATTCGATTTACGGCACTCCGCAGACCGCTTCACCCAATCGTGTGGCCGTGCCCGGTGAGCCACTAGGCTCGGCGTCATGACTGATCATGTGCACGACCTGCGATCTGTACGTGAAGCCACGGACCGGCTGCTGACCGCAGTCGCGAAACTGGACAACGCAGCCCTCGCCGAGGAGTCACACCTCCCGGGCTGGACCCGCGGCCACATCCTGGCCCACCTCGCACGCAACGCGGACGCGCTCGTCAACGTCTTCGAGGGACGCCCGATGTACGAGAGCGCCGCCGCCCGCGACGCGGACATCGAGCGCGACGCCGGCCGGCCCCTCGAAGAACACCTGACGGACCTCCGTGATTCCGCGGCCCGCTTCATGGCCACCACCGAGCCCGACCAGGACTGGTCGCGCACGGTCGAGCTGCGCAACGGCATCACGGACCTCGCCGCCAACGTGCCCTTCCGCCGCTGGGTCGAGGCCGATCTGCACCACGTCGACCTGAACGTCGGCTACGAGCTCTCCGACCTCCCGGACGAGTTCACCGAGCGCGAGATCGTCTTCCTCGCCGACCGCTGGTCCGGCCGCCCCGAGGTGCCGCCGGTGGCCCTCGTCGCGACCGACGGCCGGAGCTGGCGCACCGGCTCCGCCGGGGATCCCGCCGTGACCGTGTCCGGCACCCCCGCGGGGCTGCTGGCCTGGCTGGCCGGCCGCGGCGACAAGGGCGCCTCCCTGACCACCTCCGGCGGCCCCCTCCCCGGGCTCCCCCCGCTCTAGGATCAAGACATGACGTACACCGGAGAGGTCAAGGTCGGCGGTCCCGCCGACGTGCACGAACTTGCGGACCTGATGATTTCCAAGGTCGCGGTGGGCCCGATGAACAACAACGCCTACCTGCTGCGCTGCCGCGCCACCGACGAGCAGCTGCTCATCGACGCGGCCGCCGAGGCGGGCACCCTGCTCAGCCTGATCGGCGACGACGGCATCGCGTCCGTGGTCACCACGCACCGGCACGGCGACCACTGGGGCGCGCTCGCCGAGGTGGTCGCGGCGACCGGCGCACGCACCCTCGCGGGCGCCCTCGACGCCGAGGGCATCCCGGTGGCGACGGACGTACCGGTCGCCGACGGGGACACGATCACGGTCGGACGGGTCACGCTGACCGCCCGCCACCTGGTCGGCCACACCCCCGGCTCGATCGCGCTGGTCTACGACGACCCGCACGGCCACCCGCACGTGTTCACCGGCGACTGCCTCTTCCCGGGCGGCGTCGGAAACACCCACGACGACCCGAAGGCCTTCGCCAGCCTGATCGACGACGTGCAGCACAAGATCTTCGAGCAGCTGCCCGACGAGACCTGGGTCTACCCGGGACACGGCAACGACACCACCCTCGGCGCCGAGCGTCCGCACCTGGCCGAATGGCGCGAGCGCGGCTGGTAGGCACCGCAACGCGTCAACTTCCGAGCGCGACGCACTCCTTCCGGTCGCTTACGGCCGAACTCAAGCCCTGAGCGGCGGGGAACGGGTATCTGGTGCGGCATGCCACACGACCCGTCCCCGCCCCTGGCCTCCGCCGCCCCCGAGGCCTCCCCCGCCCCTCCCTCCGCCGCGCCGCCGGAGCCCCCGCCCATCGAGGCCGACGGCTCCGCCGGGCCCGGCATGCTGCGGCTGGCCACGGCCTCGCTCGCCGGCACCGCGATCGAGTTCTACGACTTCTTCGTGTACGGGACGGCCGCCGCCCTCGTGCTCGGCCCGCTCTTCTTCCCCTCCTTCTCCCCGCTCGCCGGAACCCTCGCCGCCTTCGGCACCTTCGGCGTCGGCTTCCTGGCCCGCCCGCTCGGTTCGGCGGTCTTCGGCCACATCGGCGACCGCTACGGCCGGCGCCCGGTACTGCTCGCCTCCCTCCTGCTCACCGGCCTCGCCACGGTGGCCGTCGGCTGCGTGCCCTCGTACGGCTCGATCGGCATGGCCGCGCCCGTGCTCCTGCTCCTGCTGCGCTTCCTGCAGGGCCTCGGGCTGGGCGGGGAGTGGGGCGGCGCCGTCCTGCTGACCGCCGAGCACGCCCCCGAGCGACGGCGCGGACTGTGGTCGAGCTTCCCGCAGATGGGCCCGCCGGTGGGCTTCCTGCTCGCCAACGGCCTGATGCTGGGGCTGTCCGCGTCGCTGACCGACGCCCAGTTCACCGCCTGGGGGTGGCGGGTTCCGTTCTGGGCTGCCGGGGTGCTGGCGCTGGCCGGGCTGTGGCTGCGCCGCTCGGTGGAGGAGACCCCGCAGTTCCGGGCGCTCGCCGCGACGGACCGGCGGGCCGACGCCCCGCTGACCGAGGTCTTCCGGGGCCACTGGCGGCTGCTCCTGCTGACCGGCGGGGCGCTCGCCGTCGGGTACGCCGTCTTCTACGCGGTCACCACCTGGTCCCTCGCCTACGCCGCCGGTCACCTCCCGGTGGGCCGCACGGCGATGCTGGCCTGCATCATGGTCGCGGTCGCGGTGATGGGTCTGGTGACCCCGCTGGTCGCGGTGCTCGGCGACCGCTACGGGCGGCGGCCGCTGTGCCTGATCGGGTGCACGATCTGCGCGGTGTGGATGTTCCCGCTGGTGGCCCTGTTGCGGACGGCCGATCCACTGCTGATGACGGTGGGCTTCGTCGGGGCGCTGGTCGGCATGGTGACGATGTTCTCGGTGGTGGCCGCGTACCTGCCCGAGCTCTACGCGCCGCGGATCCGCTGCACGGGCGCGGCCGTCGGCTACAACCTGGGCGGGGTGCTGGGCGGGGCGCTGACCCCGATCGTGGCGACGGCGCTGGCGGACGGTTCCGGTCCGCCGTGGGGTGTCGCGCTGTACCTGACCGGGATCGCCCTGGTGAGCCTGGTCTGTTTCGCGCTGCTGCCGGAGACCGGTCCGGCGATCGTCTCGCAGCGGACGGCCGCGGACCGGACGACGGAAACGGGGGCGGCCGAAACGGCCGCCCCCGTGTAGATCTGCAGATCCTTCGGATCCTGCGATCCGGTTACGCGTCGACGTTCTCCGGGCGGGCGGCGGCCTCGGCCGCCGCCTGCTTCCTGGAGGCCATCAGGCTGGTGATCGTGGTGATGACCAGGACACCGCAGATGACGCCGAGGGAGACCGGGATCGAGATCACCGGAACGTGGACGCCGTTCTCGTGCAGGGCGTGCAGCACCAGCTTGATGCCGATGAAGCCCAGGATGATCGAGAGGCCGTAGCTGAGGTGGACCAGCTTCTTCAGCAGGCCGCCGATGAGGAAGTACAGCTGGCGCAGACCCATCAGCGCGAAGGCGTTGGCCGTGAAGACGATGTACGGGTCCTGCGTGAGGCCGAAGATGGCGGGGATGGAGTCCAGGGCGAACAGCACGTCGGTGGTGCCGATGGCGAGCATGACGACCATCAGCGGGGTCAGCACGCGCTTGCCGTTGTTGACGACGAAGAGCTTGGTGCCGTGGTACCGGTCGGCGACGCCGAACTTCTTCTCGACCGACTTGAGGAGGCGGTTCTCCTCGAACTCCTCGTCGTCCTCGTCCTTGCGGGCCTCCTGGATCAGCTTCCACGCGGTGTAGATCAGGAACGCGCCGAAGATGTAGAAGACCCAGGAGAAGCTGGCGATGATCGCGGCGCCGGCGGCGATGAAGACCGCGCGCAGGACCAGGGCGATCAGTACGCCGATGAGCAGCACGCGCTGCTGCAGGTGGGACGGCACCGCGAACTTCGCCATGATCAGGACGAAGACGAAGAGGTTGTCGACGCTCAGCGACTTCTCGGTGATGAAGCCCGCGAAGAACTCCTGGGACGCCTGCGGGTTGCCGAAGAACCACAGGCCGAGGCCGAAGAGTGCGGCGAGGACGATCCAGACGACCGTCCAGGTGCCGGCTTCCTTGATGGATACGTCGTGCGGCTTGCGGCCGATGAAGAAATCGGCACCGATGAGGAGGGACAGACCAAGAATGGTCGCGACCCACAGGGCCCAGGAAACTTCCATGGTGAACACGCCTCCGGCGGATGGCTCAGCACTTCGTCAGCGTCATCGCTGCCGGAGGTCTCTTCCACCCGGACGGCCTGGAGGCCGTGGGCCGACGCCCCGGGACCGACCGCGCTCGTGTGGCTGCAGTGGTCCGTATTGACGGGTACGCCGTAGCAGGAAAGCAGGAATACTCCCCTCCGCACGTACGAGCTTACCCGCCGAAGGCGGTAAAGGTAAAGGGAACACCAAAGAATGGTCACGGGCGGGTAGTGCGCCGGGCCTCCGCCACCCGGTCCAGTGCCTGGTCGAGGACCCTGCTGCCCTGCGGGGGCAGGTCCGGTTCGAAGGTCCAGGCGTGATGGACCCAGGGGTCGGCGAGGTGGTTGTCGGGCACCGGCGAGAGCCGCATCAGGGAGCGCCACAGCGGATCGAGCAGCGGCCCGTACGCCGAGGCCTCGTCGCGGTCCGCGACCATCAGCAGGTGCACGCCGACCGCCGCGCCCTCGTCGGCGAGGTAGCGCAGCTGGGTGACGGCGCGGTCGTCGAAGCCGTGCGGGAAGTCGTGCACGATCAGCAGCTGGTCGGCCGTGTCCACGTCCGGCGGCAGGTCCTCGGGGGCGCCGGCCCGCAGCGCCATCTGTACGAGGTCCACCCGCCGGGTCAGCCGGGCCAGGGTCTGGGTGACCCCGGTGGCCCCGGCGGCGGGCGGACCGGCCAGCACCCCGGCGCGCACCAGCGGCGCCAGCGAGGCGGATCCGGCCCCGGCCGCGTCGATGACGTGCACGGAGAACCGGTCGGCGGGGTGGACGGCGAGCAGCCGGACCGCCAGGGCGACGGCCATGTCCATGGCCGCGCGGCGCAGCCGGTCGGTGTCCATGGTCATCGCGGCCTCGGAGCCGGTGCGGCCGTTGTCGATCCACAGTCCGCGCTCCAGCGGGAGGCGGGTCAGCATGGGGATGCGCAGATCGGGCCGCTCGGGCAGGTGCAGGTCCCCCAGGCGCAGGGCCAGCGGGCTCTCCTCGGGCGTGCGGTGACCGTGCCACACGGGGTTGTCCCAGCGGGCGTACGCAGCCGGCAGCGCGGGCTCGACCACCTCCGACTCGGCGATCAGCTGGGCCAGGTCCCGGTCGAGGACGGCCTGGGCCTGGGCGACGAGCTCCTCGCGGCGGGCCCGCGCGGTGTCGCGGGCGGCGTTGCCGGAGCCGCCGAGGCGGTGGCGCGGGTCGGACAGGGCCTCGTCGAGCTCGCGGTCCATGCGGGAATCGGCGAACTCGACGGCGCCTCGGTAGGCGGAGACCGTGCGGGCCAGGTCCTCGAACATCCCCCAGACCTGGTTGTAGAGCCGCTCGTCCATGGACCAGCCGCTGGCGTCCCCGGCGACGGGCCGCGGGTGCTGTCCGGGTTCCTGCGGGGCGGCGGGCCGCGGCGCGGGCTCGGGCGGCTCGGTGCTGGTGCGTCGGCGCCGCGGGTGGGAGTAGCTGATGGTGGGCGGGGAGCCCCCGGTGTCGCCACCGGGCGCGGGTCCGGGCGCACCCGCGTAGGGGTGGCCGGAGACGGGGAGCGGGTCCGGCGGTTCGGGGGCGGGCGCGGGGGGCTGCGGCGGGGCCTGGGGGGTGCGCAGGTCGCCGACGTGGGTCGGCATGGTCGCGAGCGTGGCGTCGGCCCCCGCGGTGCGCGGGGTCGTGCCGAGCACGGCGGCGGCGAGCTCCGCGGCAGCCGGTGCGGGCAGCCCGCCGTCGGCGAGCAGGGCGCGGAGGCCCTCGGCGTAGCCCTGGCCCACGGCGCGGACCTTCCAGGCGCCCTGGCGCCGGTACAGCTCCAGGGCGACGACGGCCGTCTCGGCGTCGAGCCCGGTCAGGGTGTAACCGGCGAGCTCGGCGCCGTCCGGGTCGGCCACGGCCACGTAGGAGGCCGGTACCGCGCCGAAGCGGACCGGGCCGCCGGGCGGGAGGACGAGCAGTACGCCGAGCCGGTGGACGTCCGCCGCGACCTCGTCGAGGTCGACGGTGAAGGTGTGCCGCTCGGCGAGCTCGCCCGGCGACTCGACGCCGGGAAGGGACCTGGCGCCCGGGTGGGCGAGCATCCCGTTGCCGGCGAACCGGCCCTGTTCGTCGGCGAGCGAGGCCAGGGCGAGCACGGGCGTGCCCGCCGAAACCCTGATCTCCACCCGGCTCTGGGACACGGGGTGGTTCTGCCCCCGGACCAGTTCAGCCGTCATCGTGCAGCCCCTCCCCCGTGCCTTCTTCTCTTGTCCGGTACTGCTACAGGTGCGGCAGGATCGCCGGCATGAGGTCCTGGAAGGTGCGGCCGTTGGCCGGGTTCCCGAGGGCCGTCATCTGCCAGCCGGCGCCCGAGCGGGACACCTTGGCCATGATCTGCGCGGTGTACTGACCGCCGCCGTCGAGGGTGTAGCGGGCCAGCTCCTGGCCGTTGGTCTCGTCGACGATGCGGCAGAACGCGTTCTGCACTTCCTGGAACGTCTGGCCGGTGAAGGAGTTCACCGTGAAGACGATCTGGTCGATGTGCACCGGCACGCGCTGGAGGTCGACGAGGATCGCCTCGTCGTCCCCGCCCTGGCCGACGCCGCCGACGAGGTTGTCACCGGTGTGGCGCACCGAGCCGTCGTCGCTCTGCAGGTGCCGGAAGAAGACCACGTCGACGGGCTGCTTGTCGGCGAAGAGCACCGCCGAGGCGTCGAGGTCGATCTCCCGCGTCCGCGAGCCGAACAGTCCGCGGCGCTTGGCCGCCTGCCAGCCGAGGCCCATCCGGACCGCGGTCAGCGTGCCTCCGTCCGCCTTCTGCAGACTGATGGCCTGACCCTTGGTCATGTTGACCGTCACGTACTGTCCCCTCTCCCTGGCCCGCCCCATGACGGGCGTGCAGCATGTACCTGCGGCTGTGACCCAACCCTACTGACCGGCTCCCGGTCAGGCGAGGCCCGCTTCCTTCATCTGCCGCAACTCCTTCTTCAGCTCGCCCACCTCGTCCCGGATCCGGGCCGCGACCTCGAACTGGAGCTCGGCGGCCGCCCCGCGCATGCGCTCGGTCATCTGCTCGATGAGCGCGGCCAGTTCGGCTGCGGGCCGGTCGGTGAGCACCTCGGCACCCGCGGCCCCCTTCGCACCCTTCGTGGCCTTTCCGCCCGTCTTGCCCGTGGCCGCCCGGCCGCCGAGCGCCGGCACCGGGGCCTTGGCGCCCTTGCCGTCCTTCGCCTGCCGGTATCCGGTGCCGAGGAGCTCCTCGGTGTCCAGTTCCTCGCGGGCGATGGTGGCGACGATGTCGTTGATCTTCTTGCGCAGCGGCTGCGGGTCGATCCCGTTCGCCGTGTTGTAGGCGATCTGCTTCTCGCGGCGCCGGTTGGTCTCGTCGATGGCCTTCTCCATCGCCGGGGTCATCTTGTCCGCGTACATGTGGACCTGGCCGGACACGTTGCGCGCGGCGCGGCCGATGGTCTGGATCAGGGAGGTCCCGGAGCGCAGGAAGCCCTCCTTGTCGGCGTCGAGGATGGCCACCAGGGACACCTCGGGCAGGTCGAGGCCCTCGCGGAGCAGGTTGATGCCGACCAGGACGTCGTACTCGCCGGCCCGCAGCTCGCGCAGCAGCTCGATGCGGCGCAGGGTGTCCACGTCGCTGTGCAGGTAGCGGACCTGGATGCCGAGCTCCAGGAAGTAGTCCGTGAGGTCCTCGGCCATCTTCTTGGTGAGGGTGGTGACGAGGATCCGCTCGTCCTTCTCGACCCGCTGCCGGATCTCGTGGACCAGGTCGTCGATCTGCCCCTCGGTGGGCTTGACCACGACCTCGGGGTCGATGAGGCCGGTGGGGCGGATGATCTGTTCGACGAAGCCGTCGCCGCGCGAGAGCTCGTACTTTCCGGGGGTCGCCGACAGGTAGACGGTCTGGCCGATGCGCTCCTGGAACTCCTCCCACTTCAGCGGCCGGTTGTCCAGGGCGGACGGCAGCCGGAACCCGTGGTCGACGAGGGTGCGCTTGCGGGAGGCGTCGCCCTCGTACATGGCGCCGATCTGCGGCACGGTGACGTGCGACTCGTCGATGACCAGGAGGAAGTCCTCCGGGAAGTAGTCGATGAGGGTGTTGGGCGCGGAGCCGGGCTCGCGGTCGTCCATGTGCAGCGAGTAGTTCTCGATGCCGGAGCAGGACCCGATCTGGCGCATCATCTCCAGGTCGTAGGTGGTGCGCATGCGCAGGCGCTGCGCCTCCAGCATCTTGCCCTGCTTCTCCAGCTCGGCGAGGCGCTCGGCCAGCTCCGCCTCGATGCCGCGGACCGCCTTCTCCATGCGCTCGGGGCCGGCGACGTAGTGGCTGGCGGGGAAGACGTACAGCTCGCGGTCCTCGCTGATGACCTCGCCGGTCAGCGGGTGCAGGGTGGAGAGGGCCTCGATCTCGTCGCCGAACATTTCGATGCGGACGGCCAGTTCCTCGTAGACCGGGAAGATCTCGATCGTGTCCCCGCGCACCCGGAAGGTGCCGCGGGTGAAGGCGACGTCGTTGCGCGCGTACTGGATGTCCACGAAGCGGCGCAGCAGCTGGTCCCGGTCGATCTCCTCGCCCACCTTGAGGGAGACCATCCGGTCGACGTACTCCTGCGGGGTACCGAGGCCGTAGATGCAGGACACGGAGGCGACGACGATCACGTCGCGGCGGGTCAGCAGCGAGTTGGTCGCGGAGTGGCGCAGCCGCTCCACCTCCTCGTTGATCGAGGAGTCCTTCTCGATGTACGTGTCCGACTGCGGTACGTAGGCCTCGGGCTGGTAGTAGTCGTAGTACGAGACGAAGTACTCGACGGCGTTGTTCGGCAGGAGCTCGCGGAACTCGTTCGCCAGCTGGGCGGCGAGCGTCTTGTTCGGCGCCATGACCAAGGTGGGGCGCTGGAGCTTCTCGATCATCCAGGCGGTCGTCGCGGACTTGCCTGTGCCGGTCGCACCCAGCAGGACGACGTCCTTCTCACCTGCACGGATGCGCTTCTCCAGCTCGGCGATGGCCGCCGGCTGGTCGCCGCTGGGCTGGTAGGGGCTGACGACCTCGAAAGGCGCCACCGTGCGTTCGATCTTCGATACGGGCCGCATGGGTCAACCGTACGACCCTCCACTGACACTCACGCGCCCCCGCGGGCCGGCGGCGCGCTCCGGCCGCTCCCGGCCGCCCGGACCGCTGTCATTCGTTCTGGTCCGTTTGTCGTAGTTCGGTGGCGGCTCAGTGATCTTCAACCCCATGATCGCGGTGAAGTGCATCGCCACAACGTCTGCCGCTCCGCACCCGTCTGACGCAGGAACAGGGCTCACGACCCGAGGAGAACGCACATGTACGTCCGACCCGCCGCCGCGGCCGCCGCCGCATTCCTGGGCTTCACTCTCACCCTGCTGGGCGGGACGGCGTCGTACGCCGCCACCGGTCCCGGATCCGCCACCGGCACCGGAACCGGCGCCGGCCGGGCCGCGCTGGGGGGCCCTGTCGTGTACGCCCACCGGGGGGCCTCCGCGTACGCCCCGGAGAACACCCTCGACGCGATCGACCTGGCGATGCAGATGGGCTTCGACTGGGTCGAGAACGACGTGCAGCGCACCAAGGACGGCGTACTGGTGGTGATCCACGACGACACCCTGGCCCGGACCACCGACGTCGAGGAGCGGTTCCCGGACCGGGCGCCCTGGAAGGTCAAGGACTTCACCTGGGCCGAGATCTCCGTGCTGGACGCGGGCAGCTGGTTCGGCGGGGAGTACGCGGGCGCCGCCGTGCCGAGCCTGCGGCAGTACCTCGACCGGGTACAGCGCAACCGGCAGCGGCTGCTGCTGGAGATCAAGAAGCCGGAGCTGTACCCGGGGATCGAGGAGCAGACCCTGAAGGTGCTGGACGAAGCCGGCTGGCTCGACGCGCGCCACGTCGCGCAGCGCCTGGTGGTGCAGAGCTTCAGCGCCGACTCCGTACGCATCGTGCACGGGCTGCGCCCGGACCTGGTGACGGCTTTCCTGGGTACCCCCACCGTGGCGGACCTGCCGCGCTACGCGGAGTTCACCGACCGCATCAACCCGTGGCACACGACGATCTCGGCCGACTGGGTCTCGGCCGTGCACGGCCTGCGCGGCGCCCACGGCAAGGCCATGGAGGTGGACACCTGGATCGTGGACGACGCGGCCACCGCCCGGAAGGTGCAGGCCATGGGGGTGGACGGGATCATCACCAACGCCCCGGACGTGGTCCAGGACGCGGTCGGCGGGTTCTGATCCCCGGCCCCCGTCCTGGCGGTCGGACGGGCGGACGGACGGACAGGCGGGCGTGCCGATGTGCCGATGTGGCGATCTGGCGATGTGGCCGATATCCACAACGGTGACCGCCGTGTCGGCGGGTGGTCGTACCGTGGACGCGTGGACAGCACCGAGCGGCCCCGCGGGCCGCACCTCGAATGGACCGTCGTCGCCGGCGACGGCGTCCTCGGCGGGCCCCTGCTCCTGGCCGCGACCCCGGAAGGTCTGGTCCGGGTCGAGTTCCATGCCGAGCCGGACCGGGTCGACCGGATGATCGGCCCGCTCGTCTCCCGGCTCGGCGCCGACGCCCGGCGTCCCGCGCCGGGCGAGGAAGCGCTGCTGGCCGAGCCGATACGCCAGCTCACCGCGTACTTCGAAGGGGCGCTGCGCCGCTTCGAGCTGCCACTGGACTGGCGCCTGAGCTCCGGCTTCAACCGGCAGGTGCTCCAGGAGCTGGACCGCTCCGTGCCCTACGGATCGGTCGTCGGCTACGGGGAGCTGGCCGCCCGCGTCGGACAGCCCGGCGCCGCCCAGGCCGTGGGCAACGCCATGGGCTCAAACCCGCTGCCGCTGGTGGTGGCCTGCCACCGGGTCGTGGAGAACGACGGGGGCATCGGCGGATTCGGCGGTGGGGTGGAGACCAAGCGGCAGCTGCTCGCGCTGGAGGGCGTGCTTCCGCAGCCGCTGTTCTGAACCGTGGCCCTGACCTGCGGACCTGTCCCGCGGACGCGACGGCGGACCGGCCGGGCTCCGGCACGGTTCCGCCGGGCGGTAAGGGCTGGCACACTGCGGCGGTGACTACTCCTGCCGCCGCACCCGGCCTTCCCGCGTCCCCCGCGCCCCGTGTCACGTACCCGCGAAGCCGGTGTACTCCGTGACCGCCTCGCCCGGCACCGACCGGCCCGTGCGGCCCCTCGGCCCGCCCGAGCTGGCCCGGCTGCAGCGCCGCACCTCCCGGGTCCTCATGGCCGGCCAGGTCCTCGGCGGCCTCGGCGTGCCGATCAGCATCGCCCTGGCCCCCGTACTCGCCACCGAGGTCAGCGGCACCGAGGCGCTGTCCGGCGTCGCCTCCACCGCCGCGGTGATCGGCACCGCCCTCGTCTCGCTGCCGCTCGCCGCGCTGATGAACGCGCGCGGCCGGCGCCCCGGGCTGGTCCTGGCCTACGGGATCGGCGCCGTCGGCGCGGGCCTGGTCGTCCTCGCCGCCACGATCAGGAGCTTCCCGCTGCTGCTGCTCGGCATGGCCGCCTTCGGCGCCGCCTCCTCCGCCAACCTGCAGGCCCGGTTCGCCGCCGCGGACCTCGCGGCGCCGGACCACCGCGCCCGGGCCATCTCCGTCGTGGTCTGGGCGTCGACCGTGGGCGCTGTGCTCGGGCCCAACCTGTCCGCGCCGGCCAGCCACAGCTTCGCCGGCACCGCGATACCCGAGACGGCCGGCCCGTTCGTCTGGGCCGCCGTCGTCTTCCTGCTCACCGGCACGCTGATCGGCGTATTCCTGCGCCCCGACCCGCTGCTGACGGCCCGGGCGCTCGCCGCGCCCGAGGAGCAGACCCGCGAAGGGCGCTCGCTGCGGGCCGGCTTCGCCGCGGTGAAGGCCTCACCGCGGGCCCGGCTCGCCCTGCTCACCGTCGCCGTGTCGCACACCACCATGGTCTCGATCATGGTGATGACCCCGATGGACCTGAGCCACCACGGAGCCGGCCTGGAGCTCATCGGGCTGGTGATCAGCGGTCACATCGCGGGCATGTTCGCCTTCTCCCCCGTGATGGGCTGGCTCGCGGACCGGCTCGGCCGGCTCTCCGTGATCGGACTGGCCGCGGGCCTCCTGTCCGTCGCCGCCCTGCTCGCCGGAACGGCCGGCCACAGCCACGGCCGGAGCGCGCTCGGCCTCTTCCTGCTGGGCCTCGGCTGGTCCGCCGGGATGGTGTCCGGTTCGGCCCTGCTGACGGACTCGGTGCCGCAGCCCGCGCGGGCCGCCGTACAGGGGCTGAGCGACCTCACGATGAACGCGGCCGCCGGCGTGGGCGGAGCGGCCGCCGGGCTGATCATGTCCGGGGCGGGCTACGGCTGGCTGAACGCAGTCGGCGCCGCGCTGCTGCTGCCGATGGCGGCGCTCGCCCTGTTCACGGCGCGTCGCCACCCCGTTCCCGTTCCCGCTCCCGCGTCCGCGTCCGCTTCCGCGAAGGACGTCAGTAGCTGATGTGGTAGGCCTTGCGCAGCGTCTCGTGCACGGTCCAGGTGGTCCGGTCGCCCTCCCGGAGCACGCAGGCGGAGCCGGGGCCGACCTCCAGGGTCTCGCCGCCCTCGACCTCGACGGTGGCGCGGCCGCTGACCACCACGAAGAGCTCGTTCGCCTCGACGTCGGTGACGACACCGGGGGTGATCTGCCAGATCCCGCGCACCTGCTTGCCGTCCGCCGACTCCCACAGGACCTTGCCCGTCACGACGGGCTCGCCGGAGACGATCTGCCCGGGGTCGAGGTCGTCCGCCTCCAGTTCGACGTCCGCGACGGAGACGGAGAAGGAGGCGGGTGCGGCGGAGTGATCACTGGTGCTCATGGCGCGCCAGCCTAGTGCGGCCCGCCGCGCGAAGCGGTGACCACAGCGTCCAGGAACGGCCCGGCCTACGAGTCACCCTGTCCAGTCGGACCGGGGCGCCGGGCGGTGAGGACCGGCTGGAGGAACCCGGTGTCCGCCGGTGCGTGCCAGAGCGTCTCGCGCAGGCCGGCCTCCCGGGCGAACCCGGCGGTCCGCTCCTGGGGCA
The DNA here is from genome assembly GCF_017639205.1 of Streptomyces nojiriensis. Taxonomy (NCBI): domain Bacteria; kingdom Bacillati; phylum Actinomycetota; class Actinomycetes; order Kitasatosporales; family Streptomycetaceae; genus Streptomyces; species Streptomyces nojiriensis. The sequence goes on from NZ_CP071139.1 coordinate 2,777,676, forward strand.
GCGCCCAGTACGTCGCGCTCGACGTCTGCGTGGCCCATGTGTCGCCGGTCGGCAGCAACTGGAAGAGCTCCAGGTCGTAGCGTTCCCCGTCGGCGTGCCAGTGCCACAGCTGGAAGGTGATGGTCCGTCCGTCGGGGCCGGTGCGCACGCGTGGGGCCTCGCTCTGCGGGCGGGTCCGGAGCAGTTCGCCGTACGGGCGGGTGGAGAGCAGGAGCAGTCCGCCGGGGCGCAGCACCCGCCGGGTTTCGGCCAGCGCGGCGCGCACGTCCTCGGCGGTGAGCAGGTGCGGCAGCGCGTTGTCGGCGCAGACCACGGCGTCGAAGGAGGCGTCCGCGAAGGGCAGGGACCGCATGTCGGCGGCGGCGACGGGGAGCGTGAGCGAGCGCTGTGCGGCCTCGCGGGCGGCGCGGGCCACGGAGGCGGGGCTCAGATCGGTCCCGGTGACCCGGTGGCCCAGTGCGGCGAGGCCCAGTGACTGGGTTCCGATGCCGCAGGCGTTGTCGAGCACCGTGTGCGGTCCGGGGCCCAGCGCGGCGGTGAGGAGGGCGTCGAGGGCCCGGCCCTGCCGGGCGACGGACGCGTCCCAGTCCGCGTAGACGAGGTCGTAGCGGTCGGCCAGTTCGTCGTAGAAGCCGCGCGTGTCCATGGGGGAACGCTACTCGGACAGGTTGGGACGGGTGTGGCGGGAGGGCGTTTGGAGGCGCCGATCCCGTGCCATGGATGGGGACATGTCACAGCACAGAGCATCTGAGATCCCGGTCCTGTCGGCAGAGGTGGATGAAGCGCTCACTCGTGGGAAGCCCGTGGTGGCCCTGGAGTCGACGATCATCGCGCACGGTCTGCCCCGCCCCCGCAACCTGACGGTGGGCCTCGAACTGGAGGCCCTGGTCCGCGCGGAGGGCGCGGTTCCGGCGACGATCGCGGTCCTGGACGGGGTGGCGTACGCGGGACTGGACAAGGCGCAGCTGGAGCGGATCGCGGGCGGCGAGGGCGTGCGCAAGCTCGGCCACCGGGATCTGGCGCCCGCGCTGGCGACGGGGGCCACCGGCGCGACGACGGTGTCCGCGACGGCCTTCCTCGCCGCCCGGGCGGGCCTGCGCGTCTTCGCCACGGGCGGGCTGGGCGGCGTACACCGGGAGTGGGCGCAGACGCAGGACGAGTCGGCGGACCTGTCGCTGCTGGCGCGGACGCGGATCACCGTGGTGTGCGCGGGGGTGAAGTCGATCCTCGACGTGCCGGGCACGCTGCAGCGGCTGGAGACGCTGGGGGTGGGGGTGCTCGGCTACGGGACGGACCGCTTCCCCGGGTTCTATCTGGCCGACTCGGGCGAGCCGGTGGACTGGACCGTGCACGGGCCCGAGGAGGTCGCCGCGGTGATGGCCGCTCAGGACGCGCTGGGCGGTCCGGACTCGGCGCTGCTGGTGGCCAATCCGGTGGCGCGGGAGGAGCAGCTGGATCCCGAGCTGCACGACCGGGTACTGGCTGAGGCGCTCGCCGAGTGCCACGAGCGCGGGATCACGGGGCAGGCGGTGACGCCGTTCCTGCTGGGGTTCCTGGCACGGGCGACGGACGGGGCCTCGCTGGAGGCGAACCTGGCGGCGGTACGCGGGAACGTGCGGCTCGGGGCCCGGATCGCGGGGGCCTGGGCGGCGCGGGCGTGACCGGGCCGGGGGCGCTGCTCGTCATCGGGGACGTGGTGACGGACGTGGTGGCCATACATCCGGAGCCGCTGGCTCCGGCCACCGACACGGCGGCCCGCATCCGGACCCTGCCGGGCGGGGCCGGGGCCAACGCGGCCTGCTGGGCGGCCCGAACGGGGACCGCGGAGGTACGGCTCCTGGCGCGGGTGGGTGCCGAGTCGGCGCGCTGGCACGAGCGGGCGCTGGTGGACGCGGGGGTGCGGCCGCGGCTGGTGGTCGACGCGCAGGAGCCGACCGGGACGGTGGTCGCGCTGGTCGGCAAGGACGCGGAGCGGACGTTCCTGACCGACAGCGGGGCCTCGCTGCGGTTGTGCCCGGCCGACTGGGCCCCCTCCCTGCTGGACGGGGCGGCCCATCTCCACCTGTCCGGTTATCTGTTCTTCGCCGACAGCAGCCGGGAGCTGGCCGTGATCGCGCTGCGGGCGGCCCGGGCCCGGGGGGTGCAGGTGAGCGTGGACCCCGCCTCGGCCGGCTTCCTGGCGGCCCTGGGGCCGCAGCGCTTCCTGGACGCCGTGGCGGGTGTGGACGTACTGCTGCCGAACGAGGACGAGGCCCGGCTGCTGGCCGGGCTGCCGGAGCCGGCGGGGGCGGCCCGGGCGGCGGCGGAGCTCAGCCGACGGGTGCCGCTGGTGGTGGTGACCCGCGGCGCGGCCGGGGCACTGATCGCCGAACGGGGCCGGATCACCGCCGAGGTCGAGGCGGAGCCGGTCGAGGCGGTGGACTCCACGGGCGCCGGGGACGCCTTCACCGGGGGCTTCCTCGCGGCCCGCCTGGAGGGCGCGGACCCGGCCGAGGCCGCCCGCGCCGGGTGCCTGGCTGCGGCCTTGGCCGTGACCCGGCCGGGCGGTCGGCCGTAGCGTCCCCGGCCCCGCCGGCGTTTGAGGCGCGGGTCCGGGCGGAGCCCGGGAAACGGAGCAAGGGCGGGGCGGGGAGGAGGCTCCGTGCAGCGGCACCGGCACCCCGCCCCGCCCCGCCCCGCCCCGCAGGGTCAACGCCGCCGGATCCCCGTCCAGGCGGGATGCCTGGGATCATCGGCCCGCACCACCGCATCGGCGGCGGACGCCGGATCCGCCTCGGCCTCGTACCGGGCGAACGCCGCCCCCGTCCACCGCTCCGACTCCTCGGTCCGCCGCGCCAGCGCTCCCGGCGACAACCGCACGTGGACGCTCAGGTCGAAGGGGAACCAGTGGCCCAGCAGCAGCGGGCCGTGCACGAGCAGCACGCCGCCGGGCGGGAGGGTGACGTACGGACTGCGGGTCGCCCGGTCGGTCACCGGGTCCCAGAGGTCCGGCAGCACCCGCCCGCTGCCGCCGGGGTCGGTCGGGCCGAAGACCTCCCGCCAGAGCGCGGCCGTGTCGTACCAGCCGCCCAGGTAGGAGTCCACGTCCTGCCGGCCGAACTCGAAGCGGAGGGAGGCCGGCCGCAGGAAACCGTCGGTCGGCACCACCAGGGACGGGCGTCCGCGCAGCCGCAGCGCTTCGGCGAGCTCGCCGGCGAGCGCGCCGGTCCCGGCGGCGGGGGCGCCGTCGATGCCCACCCGCTGCCAACTGCCCGGCCCGGGGGCCCGGTCGGGGTCGTCGAGGTGACCGGCGAGCCGCTCGGCCATCCGCTGCCATGTGATCGCTTCCCACTGCACGGGCCCATTGTCAGTGGTGGGCCTTAGCGTTTTTCACGAGGGATCACCGGCCGAAAGGGAGCCGGCGGCGCTGCCTTTGGGGAGAGGTTTGTCATGGCTCGGGAGACGACGTATCTGGAGCTGTCGCAGGACGACGGCGCGGCGCACAAGTTCTACGAGGTGACCGTCGACGGCACGGCCGTGTCCGTGCGGTACGGGCGGATCGGCGCCGACGGCCAGCTGCAGACCTCCGCCTTCCCGAGTGCCGAGAAGGCTCGCGCGGCCGCTGCGAAGAAGATCGGGGAGAAGGTGCGCAAGGGGTACGCCCCGGCCGTGCGGGGACAGCGCGCCGCCCGGGCGGTGACCCGCCGCCAGGTGGCCTCGGCCCCGTCGACGGCGCGCGCGGTGGCTCCGGTGCTGTGGCGCTTCCGGACCGGTTCGTCGGCCTTCGGCATCCATGTGGACGAGGACCGCTGCTGGGTCGGCAACCAGGCGGGCGATGTGTACACATTGAGCCACGGAGGTGAGGTGCTCGCCCGGTATTCGCTGCCGGACGGGGTGAAGTGCCTGGTGGCGGACGAGTTCTGGATATACGCGGGCTGTGACGACGGCACGGTGTACGACCTGTCGTCGAAGGTTCCCTTCGGGGCCTACGCGATCGCGGCGGACGTGGACATCTACTGGCTCGACATCCACGAGGGCGTGCTGAACGTCTCCGACGCGAACGGCGGCCTGACCGTCATCGACCACGAGGACGAGCACCAGTGGTCGCGGAAGTCCGGCGGGTCGGGCGCCTGGATGGTCCGGGCGGACGAGCGAGCGGTCTTCCACGGGCACAGCGGCGGTGTGACGGCGTACGCGGCCGACGGCAGCGGGCAGTTGTGGCACACCAAGACCCCCGGCGGGGTGCTGTTCGGCTGGCAGGAGGACCACGCGGTGTACGCGGGCACGGCCCGCAACACCGTGCAGCGGCTCTCGAAGGCGACGGGGGCGGTGGAGGCCTCCTACGCGTGCGACGCCGCGGTGTACTCGTGCGCGACCTCGCCCGACGGGCGGCACGTCTTCGCCGGCGACTCCTCCTCCTCGGTCTACTGCTTCGACGCCGACGGCCGGCGGCTGTGGAAGCTGGGGACGGGCGGCGGGTCGGCCCTGTCCATGCAGTACCTGGACGAGCGGCTGTACCTCGTCACCACGGACGGGTCGCTGGTGTGCGTGGACGCGACCGAGCAGGCGATCGCGGCGGCCCAGCAGGGCTCGGTGCCCGCGCCCGTGGACGTGAAGTCGGCGGCGGCGCTCCCGGTGTTCACCCCGGCCGCGTCGGCCTCGGCGGTGGCGACGGTTTCGATGGCCGCGATGGCCGCTGCACCGGCCGGCGGTGTGGTGGTGGAGTGCGTCCAGCAGGGCGGCCGGATGCGGGTGCAGGTGGTGTCGGACGGCTTCGAGCGCTCGTGGAACGTCCAGTTCCCGCGCGGGATTCGGGAGCCCGGCGCACGGTACGTGGTCGAGGGGCTGCATGCCGCCTCAGGAGGCTTCTACCGGGTCCGCGGAGAGATACGACGGCTTGTGTGAGCGGCAGGCCGCCTGCGTGGCCCCGGCCGGTGCCGGGGTGGGTATCGCGAAGGGCGTCCCCACCGGGAGCGCGGGGGTCACGTGGAGCACGACCGGCTCGGTGCCGAGGTTGTGGCCCAGGTGGATGTGGCCTATGCCGGCGGGCTCCACGAAGGTGGTCCCGGCCGTGTGCACCTCGACGGTGCGGTCGTGCAGGACCCGGGTCAGGGTCCCGGCTATGACCACCGCGTCGAGTCTGACCCGGTGGAAGTGCCAGCCGGTGCAGCCGCCCGGCGGTATGACTATCTCCCGGCCAGTCGCGGTCGGGGCGGCGCATGCTCCGCCCGGCCGTGCCGTCATCGTCAGCTGCCCACCCATGTGCCCCTCCTCGACGGACCTCCTGCGGTCCACCGCCCCACGGTAAAAGGGCCGCGGGGCATCAAGGAACACTCGACGAAACATCAACATGCCTTCTTCACCAGGTGATATGAGGGTCATACAGCGGTATCACACCTCTATGAGCCTGGTGGTTTTTGAGTCGCTGAAGCAGATCCACTGCGCCGACTGCCGACAGGGCCCGCTCCGGCACCTCGTCCGCGAGTCCGGCGTACCCCGCTGCCTGGACTGTACGGATCTCGGCCATCTCGTCTATCTCCCGCGGGGGGACACGGCGCTCACCCGCCGCTCCCGCGAGGCCAGTTCGCTCTGCGCCGTCGTCGTGCGCTTCAACAAGCGCCGGCACCGCTACGAGCGCCTGGGCCTCCTCGTCGAGGAGGCCGCACTGGCGCGCGCGGAGCGCGCCTGCCTGGCGGACTCCGAGGCGCGGGCGCGCCGCCGGGAGCGCGACCGGCGGCGGCGTTCGGCCGAGGACATCCGGTTCACCGCGGCCTTCGCCGCCGAGATCGTGCGGCTGTTCCCCGGCTGTCCGGCCGACCGGGCCGTGGCCATCGCCACCCATGCCTCGGTACGCGGCAGCGGCCGGGTGGGCCGTACCGCGGCCGGCCGGGCCCTCGACGGACTGGCGGTCTCCGTCGCGGTCCGGGCGGCGGTGCGGCACACCGACACCGAGTACGACGCCCTGCTGATGGCGGGTGTCCCCCGGTTCGCGGCCCGCGCCCGACTGGCCGCGCGGATCGACGCCATCCTGGACGGGTGGCGTACACCGCCCCCGGGTCCCGCGTCCCCGCCGGATCCGGACCTGCCGGCCTGACCCGGGTCAGTTGAGGCGGAAGCGGCGGTAGAGGAGTACCCCGCCGAGGAGGAGGGCGCCGCCGCCGGGCAGCAGGTAGCCGACGCCGTCCGATCCGGTGTGGGCGAGCGCCGCACTGTGCCGCGGCGGGGCGGGCGGAGCCGGGCGGGGGGCCGTGGGCGGGGGCGGGGGCGTGACCGGGGGCGTGATCACCGGATTTTCGACGACGGGCGGCTGGACGGGCTTGCCGCCCGTGGGCTCCTCGCCGTTGACGGACGTGTTGCCGTGCGAGGAGTTGCCGACGCCGACCACGCTCACCGCGTTGCCGCTGATGTTCAGGGGGAGGTCGACCGGAAGCTGGAGCCCGTTGCCGGACAGCACCCCCGGAGAATCCTTTCCCCGTCCCTCCGCGACTGCCCCTCCGCCGTTCCCGCCCCCTGGTTTCACGGAATCCGTGGAGCGCGTACCGGAATGTCCGCCGCCGGCGGATGCCTCGTTGGTGCAGCGGTTCCCGGCGGCGGAGTTGAGCACGCCGACCACGCTCACGGTGTTCCCGCACGCGTTCACCGGGATGTTCACCGGCAGTTGTACGAGGTTTCCGGACAGCAGTCCCGGCGAGCGCTCGGCCCGGCCGCCCGCGTCCGCGTCGGCGTGGGCGAGTCCGCCCACACCCGCGACCGCCAGTCCGCCTCCCGCAACCACGGCCGCGATGAAGCCATTCCGACGACTGTGACGCATCAGTTTCCCTGCCTTCCGGACGAGTTCGCGGGCAATGTCCCCGCACCGGAACAACGCTCTGACCCCATTCGGGTTATAGAGGCGGTAGGCATTTCACTCAATCGTGTACTGGGTAGTGGGTACTTCATGACCGATCGCCCGCTGCTCCTCCTCGACGTGGACGGCCCCCTCAACCCGTTCCGCTCGCCCCTCGCCGGTCTGCGCGGATACCGGAGCCACCGGATGTGGCCCGACGTCTGGCTCTCCTACCGCGACCCGGAGTCCCGCAAGGCCCGGCGCGGCGCCCGGGTGCGCCTCCACCCCTCCCACGGCGCCCGGCTGCTGGCCCTGCCGTTCGAGCTCACCTGGGCCACCGCCTGGACGCACCAGGCCAACACGATGATCTCCCCGCACATAGGGCTGCCGGGTGACCTCACCGTCGTCGAGTGGCCCGAACTCTTCGCCGACGACCCCGACGGCCTCTCCTGGAAGACCCGCCACCTCCGCGACTGGGCGGCCGGCCGCCCCTTCGCCTGGGTCGACGACATGATCACCCCGCGCGACCGCGCCTGGGTCGCGGAACACCATCCGGCCCCGGCCCTCCTGCTGCGCATCCACCCGCGCCACGGCCTGCGCGACCGCGACTTCACCACCCTGACCCGCTGGGCCGAGGACATCAGCCCAGCAGGGCGGTGACCGGGTCCGGGGAGGGGCGGCCCGTCGGCCACCAGTCCTGGTCGCCCTGGCGGTCCTCGTAGGAGTACCAGAGGCCGTCGCGGCCGAGGCGGAGCTGGCGGGTGCGGATCGTCAGGCGGTTGCGGTCGGGGCGGAAGGAGCCCTGGCCGGCGGCGAGCAGGGCCGGGCGGGCCCGGTCGAAGGGGCCCGCCGGCGGGTCCCAGGGCTCTTCGAGGGCGTCGAGGGCCGGGCGTCCGCCCTGGCGCCAGGCCGCCGCGGCCCGGGCGAGATCGGTGGTGCTGCGGCCGGTGGCGCGGGCCAGGTCCCGGTACAGGGTGCGGGCCGCGCCCGTCAGACCCGCCGTGGGGTGCGCGGACGCCAGCCGGACGGCGTCCTGCCACACGGTGAGCCCGGCGATCGGATCCTCACCGGTGGTCAGCAGGGCCAGGGCGCGGGCGGCCGCGTCGGAGGCGAGCTGGTCGAGGGCCAGCGGGTCGGGCGCCGCCGGGTCGGCCGGGTAGGCCGGCGGAAGGCCCGCGGCGGCGGGCGCGGGCAGCGGCGCGGGCAGCAGCGGCAGGCTGGTGCGGGCGAGCGCCGCACGGGCCGGAACGCCGGGGAAGCCCGGTGCCGCGTCGGGCTGTTCGCGCGCGGCATGGGCGGCATTGCGGCGGGTCAGCTCGTCGAGGAGCTCCCGCTCCCCCCGGCCGCGCAGGAGCAGCAGGACGAAGGGGTCCTCGTCCAGGAGCCGGGCCGCCCGGTAGCACAGGGCCGCCGCGTGCTTGCACGGCGGACGCCCGAAGTCCGGGCAGGAGCAGTGCGGGACCAGCTCGCCCGCGCCGGGCAGGACGGCCCCCGCGAGCGACTGCGGGACCTCCCGTTCCAGCAGGGCGGCGAGCGCCGTGGGGGCGGCCGCGACCGTCTCCAGCAGTTCGTCCCACTCCGGGTCCGCGAAGGCGGGCAGGGTCAGCTCGGTGCGGTACGGGCGGGGCCTGCTGCCCCGGACGTAGGCCACGATCCGGCCGGGGGTGACGGTGACCGCGCTGACGTGTCCGGCGTCGGCGTACGTACGGCCCCGGGCCAGGCGGGCCCCGTCGTGCGAGACCTCCTCCAGCGCCGACACCCAGGCCCGGCCCCACCAGCTGACGGCCTCGGCCCCGGCGGGCACGGTCTCGAAGGTGCGGCGGCGGTCGTCCCGCGCGGTGATCATCCGGGCCTCCGCAGGGAGACGAGGTCGGCCAGCTCGCGGTCGGTCAGCTCGGTCAGTGCCGACTCGCCGGAGCCCAGGACGGCGTCGGCCAGGGCCCGCTTCGACTCCAGCATCTCCGCGATCCGGTCCTCGACGGTGCCCTCGGCGATGATCCGGTGGACCTGTACGGGCTGGGTCTGGCCGATGCGGTAGGCGCGGTCGGTGGCCTGTTCCTCGACGGCCGGGTTCCACCAGCGGTCGAAGTGGATGACGTGCCCGGCCCGCGTGAGGTTCAGCCCGGTGCCGGCCGCCTTCAGGGACAGCAGGAAGACGGGTACCTCGCCCGCCTGGAAGCGGTCGACGAGCTCCTCGCGATGCGGCACCGGCGTCCCGCCGTGCAGGAACTGCGAGGCGATCCCGCGGCCGGCCAGGTGCCGTTCGATCAGGCGGCCCATCGTCACGTACTGGGTGAAGACCAGCACCGAGCCGCCCTCGGCGAGGATCGTGTCCAGCAGCTCGTCCAGCAGGGCGAGCTTGCCCGAGCGGTGCGGGATCCGGGGCTGCTCCTCCTTCAGGTACTGCGCGGGGTGGTTGCAGATCTGCTTGAGCGAGGCCAGCAGCTTCATGATCATGCCGCGCCGTTCCATGCCCTCGCTCGACTCGATCACGGCCATCGCCTCGTCCACCGCCGCCTGGTAGAGCGAGGCCTGCTCCCTGGTGAGGGAGACCGGATGGTCGGTCTCCGTCTTCGGTGGCAGCTCGGGCGCGATGCCGGGGTCGGACTTCTTGCGGCGCAGCAGGAACGGCCGCACCAGCGCGGACAGCCGGGCGACCGCCGCCTCGTTGCCGCCGTCCTCCTCCTGCTGGTGCTCCACCGGGCGGGCGTGGCGGGCCCGGAAGGTGGTGAGCGGGCCCAGCAGCCCCGGCGTGGTCCAGTCGAGCAGCGCCCAGAGCTCGGAGAGGTTGTTCTCCACGGGGGTACCGGTCAGCGCCACCCGGGCCGGCGCGGGCACCGTGCGCAGTGCCTTCGCGGTCGCCGAATGCGGGTTCTTGACGTGCTGCGCCTCATCGGCGACGACCAGGCCCCAGCGCTGTTCTGCGAGCAGGGCCGCGCTGGCGCGCATCGTGCCGTACGTGGTGAGGACGAACCCGCCCGCGCAGGACGTGAGGTCCTCGGTGCTGCGGCTGTTGCCGTGGAAGCGGCGCACGGGCGTGCCGGGGGCGAACTTCTCGATCTCCCGCTGCCAGTTGCCGAGGAGGGACGCGGGGCACACCACGAGGGTGGGCTCCGGCCGGTCCCGGTGCAGGTGCAGCGCGATCAGCGTGACGGTCTTGCCGAGGCCCATGTCGTCGGCGAGGCAGCCGCCGAGACCGAGCGAGGTCATCAGGTCGAGCCAGGCCAGGCCGCGCGCCTGGTAGTCGCGCAGGGTGGCCTTGAGGGCGGCGGGCTGCGGCAGCGGGGCCTGCTCCCCCGTCAGCCGGTCCCGCAGGGCGGCCAGCGCTCCCACCGGCACCGCCTCGACCGTGGCGCCTTCGATCTCGGCCGTCCCCGACAGTACGGTGGCCAGCGCGTCGACCGGGTCCAGGACGCCGAGCTCCCGCTTGCGCGCCTTGCGCACCAGCTCCGGATCGACGCGCACCCACCGGTCGCGCAGCCGGACGACGGGCCGGTGCGCCTGGGCCAGCGCGTCCATCTCCCCAGGGGTGAGCCGGTCGCCGCCCAGCGCCAGCTCCCAGGAGAAGGCGAAGAGGTGCTCGGCGTCGAAGAACGCGGTCCCGTCGATCGCCGAACCGGGCGCGGTGGACCGTACGACGGCGGTCGCCGACAGCGTACGGGCCAGCTCGCGCGGCCAGTGGACCAGGACCCCGGCGGCGGCCAGCCGGCTCGCGGCCACCCCCAGCAGGTCCTCCAGCTCCGGGTCGGACAGGGCCAGGGCATCGGGCACGGGCTGGTCCAGCAGGCGCAGCAGCGGCGGCCAGACCCGGGCGGCCCGGCGCAGCGCGAGCACGGCGTCGATCCGGGCGCGCGGGCCGAACCCGGCCGCCGCCGTGCCCGCCCACAGCTGCGCGGCGTCGGTGACCAGGGTCGGGTCGGCAAGGCTGTGCACCTGGACGACGGCGGCTCCGGCGCGTCTCGTGTCGGCGTCCTCGGCCTCGTCGAAGAGCCGGAAGGAGGACAGGTCGAGCCGGAGCGAGATCCCGACGCCGGTGTCGGAGCCGGCCGCGACCTGCGCCGCCCAGTCCTGTATCCCGGGGACCCGCTGCGGGTCCCGCGCGGCGAACGGCCGCCCGGCGGCCACGGCAGCGGCCGGGGTGCGGGGCAGGCCGTCGGCGACCGCGTCGAGGAACGCGCGGACCAGTGCCTCCGGTTCGGGCAGCTGGAGCGGGCGGCGCCCGGCCAGGGGCGTCGCGTACCCCTCGTGCGGCAGCGCGGCGGCGACCGCGCGGAGGTGATCGACGTCGGCGGCGTCGAGCGGCCCGGCACGCCAGGCGTCGACGCCCTCGGGGGTGAGTCCGGGGAGGAGCCGGCCACGGGCGGCGAGGGTGAGCGCCTGCCGGGCGGCGGTGCCCCAGGCGCGGGTGGCGGGATGCGCGGCGGGACTGTGGGGCGCCTGCGCGAGCAGGGGCAGGGCGGCGGTGACGGAGAAGCTCACCGCGGGGACGGTCCGGCTGCGGACCCCGTCACCGTGCGGGCGTACGACGGTGAGCGGCGCCGCCGTTCCCGCCTCGGGCAGGGCGTCCCCGTCAGGCGCCCAGAAGGCGACGCGCCCCTCGCGGGGGACGGCGGCGGGCAGGAAGACCGCAGCGTGGCGCAGCAGCGCGGCGGCCTCACGCGGCCACGGTCGCTGCGGCTGCGGCTGCGGCTGCGGCTGCGGCTGCGGCTGCGGCTGCGGCTGCGGCTGCGGCTGCGGCTGCGGCTGCGGCTGCGGTGTCATGGTGCGTCCCCCTCCCGTCTCCCCGTCGATGGCCTTGCGCCCCTACCGGTCCCCTCTGCCGACGAGTCTAGGCGCGACCACCGACAACACCCCCTGACCTGCGGTTCAGCGGGCCCAGCGGCCCTGCTCCGGCGCGTACCCGTACACGGGCCGGCCGGGGGCGGCGCTCGTGCGCAGCGGCCGCCCGCCCTCGTCGATGCGGAGGGTGCCCGACCCTGACGGGCCGGTCCACCTCAGGTCGAGGAACCAGTCGCAGTCGCATCCCGTGGTGGCCGCCGCCACCCGCAGGACGGCCGGTTCGGCCGCCGAGACGCGCAGCGGGAAGGCGGGGGCGGGCAGGGTGCTGCCGCCGTCGTTCCCGGCGACGGGCCGGGCCAGCGGGCGCGGCGCGTCCAGATTGACGGCGAACGCGGCAGGGGTGAGCCCGCCGCCGCAGCCCTGCGACATCTGGTAGACGTTCCAGGCCGGCGGCTTGCGGCGGGCGGCCACCCGTACCTCCAGGTCCTCCAAGACCACGGCGCCCCCGCCCGTGCCGTGCAGGGTGACCTCCACGATCTGCGTTCCGGCGTGCACGGCGCGCTGCGCCGCCGCCCAGGCGGGCGCGTCCGCCTCCACGGGCGGCGGGGGCACCGATCCCGGACCGCGCTCGGACAGGTAGGCGTGGTCGCAGCCCGCGGTCCACACGTGCGACCGTACCGCCGCCTTGAGGGGCGCGACCGGGTCCCGGCCCGGGGCCGACGCCGACGGTGACGCGGAGGTCCGGACGGGCTCCGGGGCCGTCGCCCCGGCCGACCCGGCCGGCGATGCGGGTTCCGGTGCACCCGTCGCCACCGGTGCCGGGGCGGACCCCGATCCCCCAGGCGTCGGTGCTCCCCTGGCCGCACCCGTGGCCGCACCCGTGCCCGTGCCCGTGCTCGTCCCCGGGCTCCCACCCGCGTGCGGCGCACCCGGCCCGGGGCCGGTCGCCGCCAGCAGCGCCACCGCCACCGCCCCGGCCGTCACCCCCACGGCGGCGACCACGGCCGCCCGCCGCCGCCGGTACCAGGCCCCCCGGGCCACCGGCTCCGGCTCGGGGCCCGGCATCACCACCACGGTCGGCTCAGGCTCCGGCTCCGGCGCGGGCCCGGGTACCGGCTCCGGCACCGGCACCGGCACCGGCATCTCCGCGACCCCCGCGCGCCGTCGCGCATCCGCCAGCAGCCACGCCCGGTGCAGGTCCAGCGCCTCCTCCCGCGTCGACCCGCAGGCCCGGGCGAAGCGGTCCACCACCGCGAACTCCGCCGGCAGCGCCTCCCCCTTGCAGTACCGGTGCAACGTCGACGTACTCGTGTGCAGCCGGCGCGCCAAGGCGCCGTAACTGAGCCCGGCCCGCTCCTTCAGCTCCCGCATCAACCGCGCGAAATCCTCGGCCTCGCTCACGCTCTCCCCCGTTCCGCGTCCCGCGACCGCGTTCCATGTATGAGGTGTTCCCCCAGGTGACGGCGCGTACGGCCGTTCCGGCGTCCCGGATTCGCCGCGATCCGTCGCCCGCCGCGCCGTCCGGGGAACAGGCTCGTCAGGCACACACCAGCACGCCCACGGCACTCACGGGGAGAACCGACCATGTTCCGACGTTCCGGCACCGCCACCACGCCCACCACACTCACCACCGCCCTCGTCGCGGCGGCGGCCGCCCTGGTCCTGACCGCCTCCACCGCCACCTCCGCCGCGGCCGCCACCGCGCCCGGCTTCCTGACCGGCACCGACCTTCCGCCGCACCCCGCCTCGCCCTGGTACGCCGGCGCGGTCACCGCGGGGCTGCCCGAGTCCGCGCCGTTCTGCCTGGAGGGCGTGCTTCCGTCCGCGGGCAGCTGGCACCGCGTCTTCGGCACCGAGTACGACACCGGCGCCGTGCAGGTCTCCGTGCGGTCCGCCTCGCCCTCCGCGGCGGCCCGGCTCGCCGGCGTCCTGGAGCGCAAGGTCGCCGCCTGCGCCGCCGACTGGCTGCGCAGGACCCCGGGCGGCACCGCCTCCTGGCAGGACTACGGCACCCTCCCCGTCGAGGAGGGTGCGCACGTCTACGGGGTCCACACCTCGATCCCCGACTCCGAGCCCGGGGTGCACCTGTACGGGATCGGGCGCGACGGCTCCACCGTGACCGTCGTGCAGTGGGGCGAGATGGGCGACCTGTCCCACGCCCCGGTCGCCGGCTTCAAGAAGACGACCACCAAGGCCGTGAACAAGCTCAACCCCTGACCGCAGGGGGTGGGACCATGGACATGAGAGGCGATGGCCATGCGTTCCGGGAATGAGCCGGTGACCGCCCGCAGTCCGCTGCGGCTGCGGTTCTGGCTGGGTGTCTGGGGCCTGGTCTGGTCTGCCTTCGGCACGGCCTTGTTCTCGCTGGTGGGCCGTCCCGGATGGGCGGCCGCCTGCGGGGCGCTGACGGTGGTCGTGGCCGTGGACCTGTTCATGATCGTGCGCCATATCCACCAGGGGCCCCACTACCAGCCCGGCCCGGACATCCCCCCGTACGAGCCGCCCCGCAGCCGGTGAATCAGGCGGGGCCGGCCCCGGCCGGGCCGTCTGCGTCCGGGCCGTCTGCGTCCGGGCCGTCTGCGTCCGGGCCCTCGAAGCGGGCCGCCGCCAGGTACTCGGGCCTCGGGTCGAGGGCCGCCGCGAGGCGGAAGTGCCTGCGCGCCTGCTCGGGCCGGCCCGAGCGCTCGAACGTACGGGCCAGCGCGAAGTGGGCGAAGGCGTTGTCCGGTTCCCGCTCCAGCACCAGCTCGAACTCCAGCTCGGCCGGTCGCAGTTGCGCCGCGGCGAAGAAGGCCCGGGCGCGCAGCAGCCGAGCCGCCGTGTTCTCCGGGTGGGCGGCTATGACCGAGTCGAGCAGCTTGACCGCGCCGCGCGGGTCCCGGGCGGCGAGCAGCTGCTCGGCGGCCCGGTAGTCGATGACGTGGGTTTCCGGGCTGGACGGGGTGGGGCGCGTGGTCTCGGACACGTTCGAAATCCTTCCCTCTCCGGGCGCGTTCAACGCCCCCGCCCCACCCGCTATTCCATGCACACGTCAGCCGCGGAGATCGGCCGCACACATCAGCCGCACACATCAGCCGGACAGAGCAGCCGGGGAGATCAGGAGGCCCCGCCGGCCGCCCGCACGGTGAGCTCGTCCCACACCTTGCGCACCTGCGGCTCCAGCGCCTCCAGCGGCCCGTCGTTGTCGATCACGAGGGTCGCCACCGCGAGCCGCTGCTCCCGGGTCGCCTGCGCGGCCATCCGGGCCCGCGCCTCCTCCTCGGCCATCCCGCGCAGCGCCGTCAGCCGTGCGAGCTGGGTCGCCGGGGCCGCGTCCACGACCACGACCAGGTCGTAGAGGGGCGCCAGCCCGTTCTCGGCGAGCAGCGGTACGTCGTGCACCACGATCGCGTCGGCCCCCGCGGCGGCTTCCAGCTCCGCCGACCGGGCCCCGACCAGGGGGTGCACGATCGCGTTGAGGGTCTGGAGCTTCGCCGGGTCCGCGAACACGATGGACCCCAGCTTCGGCCGGTCCAGCGTCCCCTCCGCGGTCAGCACCGACTCCCCGAAGGCCGCCACGACGGCCGCGAGCCCCGGCGTACCGGGCTCCACGACCTCGCGCGCGATCCGATCGGCGTCGACGACGATCGCCCCGTACCCCGCCAGCAGTCGCGAGACCTCGCTCTTGCCGGCACCGATTCCGCCCGTCAGGCCTACTTTCAGCATGCCCCGCAGCATAGGGGGCCCCGCCCGTACGTCAGTTCTCGCCCTCGCGCTCCGCCAGGAACCGCTCGAACTCGCGCCCGATCTCGTCCGCCGACGGCAGCTCGGCCGGCTCGGCGATCATGTTGCCCCGGGTCTCGGCCCCGGCGGCCGCGTCGTACTGGTGCTCCAGCCCCTGCACCAGGCTGACCAGCTCCTCGTCGCCCTCCCGGATCTGCCGGTCGATCTCCGTCTGCGTGCGGTGCGCCTCGGTGCGCAGGGCGTGCGCCACGGCCGGGAGCACCAGCCCGGTCGCCGCCGTGATCGCCTCCAGCACGGTCAGCGCGGCGTCGGGGTACGCGGAGCGCGCGATGTAGTGCGGTACGTGCGCGGCGACACCCAGCACGTCGTGCCCCGCCTGGGCCAGGCGGAACTCCACCAGGGACTCCGCACTGCCCGGTACCTGGGCCTCGTCGAAGGGGCTGCGGTGGCCCGGCATGAGGTCGGTGCGGTTGCCGTGCGGGGTGATGCCCACGGGACGGGTGTGCGGGACGCCCATCGGGATGCCGTGGAAGTTGACCGAGAGCCGGACGCCGAGGCGCTCGACGATCTGCCGGACGGCGACGGAGAAGCGCTCCCACTCCACGTCCGGCTCCGGGCCGGACAGCAGCAGGAAGGGCGCTCCGGTGGCGTCCTGGACGAGCCGGAGCTCCAGCCGGGGCTCCTCGAACTCCGTCCAGTGGTCGCGCTGGAAGGTCAGCAGCGGGCGCCGGGCCCGGTAGTCCACCAGCCGGTCCGCGTCGAAGCGGGCGACCACCTGGTGGGGCAGGGTGTCCAGGAGCCGCTCGACGATCTGCTCGCCGGCCTCACCCGCGTCGATGTACCCCTCGAAGTGGTACAGCATGACCAGCCCGGCCGAGTCCTGGGCGACCGCCAGGTCGGCCACCGCCAGGCCCTTGGCGTCCCATTCGTACAAACCCTGTGGATCAAGCACCGTCACCACTCCTCCTCGCCTCGTTCTCAGCCAAGAACGTCCAAGGCGGCCCGGCCATTCCCCAGTTGGCCGCATTCACAGGAACGCAACGGATCACGCACCGGATCACGCAGCGGATCACGCGCCGGAGCGCGAGCGGAGACCGGACGGGGAAACGCGGTAAGGCCCGCCCCCCGAAGGGGACGGGCCTTACCGTTCAACGCAGTTCAGCTCGGCTCACACCGGAGTGTGATGCGCGCTGCGATCAGCTCTGGCCGCCGGCCAGCTTCTCGCGGAGCGCGGCCAGGGCCTCGTCCGACGCCAGGGCGCCGGAGGTCTCGTCCGACTCCGAGGAGTACGAACCACCCGAGATGCCCGCACCGGCGTTGCCACCGGCGGCCGGGGCGGCAGCGCCCTCGGCAGCAGCGGCCTCGTCGGCCTCGCGGCTCTTGATGACCTGAGCCTGGTGCTGCTCGAAGCGCTGCTGCGCCTCGGCGTACTGGGTCTCCCAGGCCTCGCGCTGCTTGTCGAAGCCCTCGAGCCAGTCGTTGGTCTCGGGGTCGAAGCCCTCGGGGTAGATGTAGTTGCCCTGGTCGTCGTAAGACGCGGCCATGCCGTACAGGGTCGGGTCGAACTCGACCGACGCCGGGTCGGCACCGAAGGACTCGTTGGCCTGCTTCAGGGACAGCGAGATCCGGCGACGCTCGAGGTCGATGTCGATGACCTTGACGAAGATCTCGTCGTTGACCTGGACGACCTGCTCCGGGATCTCCACGTGGCGCTCGGCCAGCTCGGAGATGTGGACCAGACCCTCGATGCCCTCGTCCACGCGGACGAACGCACCGAACGGAACCAGCTTGGTGACCTTACCCGGGACGACCTGACCGATCTGGTGGGTCCGGGCGAACTGCTGCCACGGGTCCTCCTGCGTCGCCTTCAGCGACAGGGATACGCGCTCGCGGTCCATGTCAACGTCGAGAACCTCGACGGTGACCTCCTGGCCGACCTCGACAACCTCGGACGGGTGGTCGATGTGCTTCCAGGACAGCTCGGAGACGTGGACGAGACCGTCGACGCCACCCAGGTCCACGAAGGCACCGAAGTTGACGATCGAGGAAACGACGCCGGAGCGGACCTGACCCTTCTGCAGGGTGGTGAGGAACGTCTGGCGAACCTCGGACTGGGTCTGCTCCAGCCAGGCGCGGCGGGACAGGACCACGTTGTTGCGGTTCTTGTCCAGCTCGATGATCTTCGCCTCGAGCTCCTTGCCCACGTAGGGCTGGAGGTCGCGGACACGACGCATCTCGACGAGAGAGGCCGGCAGGAAGCCGCGGAGGCCGATGTCGAGGATGAGACCACCCTTGACGACCTCGATGACGGTACCGGTGACGATGCCGTCTTCTTCCTTGATCTTCTCGATCGTGCCCCAGGCACGCTCGTACTGAGCGCGCTTCTTGGACAGGATCAGGCGGCCTTCCTTGTCCTCCTTCTGGAGAACCAGGGCCTCGATCTCGTCGCCGACCTTGACGACCTCGTTCGGGTCGACGTCGTGCTTGATCGAGAGCTCACGGCTCGGGATCACGCCTTCGGTCTTGTAACCGATGTCGAGCAGGACCTCGTCCCGGTCGACCTTCACGATGACGCCGTCGACGATGTCGCCGTCGTTGAAGTACTTGATCGTCTCGTCGATCGCGGCGAGGAAGGCTTCCTCGTTACCGATGTCGTTGACCGCTACCTGCGGAGTGGTAGAGGTGGTCTCGGTGCTGCTCGTCATGTGGGAAAGGGCTCCGGTTACGGACAGAAAGTCGTAGGTACTGCTACGCCGGGAGCCCTTATCGGCATCTGCCGAAGAAGCCGGACAGCCAAGGAGACCCCCTTCCGCGAAGAGCGGTGGGGCCTCGAAAACCGAGGGGACATCAACAGATGCAAGCGCAGCCTGCTAGGTCTGAGGAGCACAGGCTCGCAGCGCAACTTGTAGCATACGGGGGCAGCCGGACAGGGTCAATGCGCGAAGGCGCACACCCCGGGCGGATCGCCGCACAACCGGCACAATTCATGGGCAGGAAGCCCCTCATGGCGCTTCCTGCCACATTCAGAAGACATTCGCAGACTACGACGACGGGCCCCATGAACCAAGAGGACTACGCCTCCGAAGTAGCGTCCGAAGCCGATCCGGTCTCCCTGGAAGACCCCGAGGCCACACGGCGTGACGCGGGGGAAGCGGAGAGCAGCCGGGCGAGCCGCAGCTGGTGGGACCGCAACGCCGACGAGTACCAGAGCGACCACGGCGCCTTCCTCGGCGACGACCGCTTCGTGTGGGGACCCGAGGGGCTGGACGAGGCGGAGGCGGCCCTCCTGGGCCCCGCCGCCTCCCTCCGGGACAAGGACATCCTGGAGATCGGCGCCGGCGCCGCCCAGTGCTCGCGCTGGCTCGCCGCCCAGGGCGCCCGCCCGGTCGCCCTCGACCTCTCCCACCGCCAGCTCCAGCACGCCCTGCGCATCGGCGATGACCTCCCGCTGGTCGAGGCCGACGCCGGACGGCTGCCCTTCCGCGCCGGCTCCTTCGACCTGGCCTGCTCCGCCTACGGCGCCGTCCCCTTCGTCGCCGACCCCGTCAACGTCATGCGCGAGGTGCACCGCGTACTGCGCCCCGGCGGCCGCTGGGTCTTCTCCGTGACCCACCCCGTCCGCTGGGCCTTCCCCGACGAGCCCGGACCCGAGGGGCTGTCCGTCGCCGCCTCCTACTTCGACCGCACCGCGTACGTGGAGCAGGACGAGCAGGGCCGCGCCGTATATGTGGAGCACCACCGCACGATCGGCGACCGGGTGCGCGACGTGGTGGCGGGCGGCTTCCGTTTGCTCGACCTGGTCGAGCCCGAGTGGCCGGAGTGGAACAGCCAGGAGTGGGGCGGCTGGTCCCCGCTGCGCGGGAACCTGATCCCGGGCACCGCGATCTTCGTCTGCGAGCGCGACTGACGTGATCCGTACCGCCGCCCTCGACGCCCTGCCCGTACGGGAGGCCGTGCCCGCGCTCGTCGCGGCGCTGGACGGCCACGGCACGGCGGTGCTCTGCGCCCCGCCCGGCACCGGCAAGACCACGCTGGTGCCGCTGGTCCTGGCCGGGCTGGTGGGCGGCGGGCCTCGGCGCCGGGTCGTCGTCGCCGAGCCCCGGCGGATCGCCGCGCGGGCCGCGGCGCGCCGGATGGCCTGGCTGCTCGGCGAGCAGGTCGGCGGCGCGGTCGGCTTCACCGTGCGCGGGGAACGGGTGGCGGGTCCGGACACCGTGGTGGAAGTGGTGACCACCGGGGTGCTGCTCCAGCGCCTCCAGCGGGACCAGGAGCTGACCGGGGTCGACGTGGTGGTCCTGGACGAGTGCCACGAGCGGCACCTGGACGCCGACACGGTCGCCGCCTTCCTCCTCGACGTACGGGAGACCCTGCGCCCGGAGCTGCGGCTGGTGGCCGCCTCGGCGACCACGGACTCGGCCGGCTGGGCGCACGTTCTCGGCCAGGGAGGCCTGGGCGGCGCGCCGGTGGTGGAGGCCGCGGGCGTCTCGTACCCCGTGGAGACGGTCTGGGCCCCGCCGGCCCGGCCGGTGCGGCCCCCGCACGGGATGCGGGTGGATCCGGCGCAGCTGGCGCACGTGGCCGCGGTGGTGCGGCGGGCGCTGGCGGAACGCGACGGCGACGTGCTGTGCTTCCTGCCCGGCGTCGGTGAGATCGCCCGGGTCGCCGGGCAGCTGGGCGGGGTGGACGCGGAGGTGCTCCAGATACACGGCCGGGCCCCGGCGGCGGTCCAGGACGCGGTGCTCTCCGTCGCCCGCCACCGCAGGGTGATCCTGTCCACCGCGGTGGCGGAGTCGAGCCTGACCGTCCCCGGGGTACGCGTGGTGGTGGACTCCGGGCTGGCCCGCGAGCCCCGGGTGGACCACGCGCGGGGGCTGGGCGCGCTGGCGACCGTACGGGCGTCCCGCGCGGCCGGGCGCCAGCGGGCGGGCCGGGCCGGGCGCGAGGCACCGGGCGTGGTGTACCGCTGCTGGGCCGAGGCGGAGGACGGCCGCCTGGCCGCGTTCCCCTCGCCGGAGATCCGCATCGCCGACCTGGCGCAGTTCGCCCTGCAGGCCGCGTGCTGGGGCGACCCGGACGCGGCCGGGCTCGCCCTGCTGGATCCGCCCCCGGCCGGGGCCATGGCCGCGGCGCGCGAGGTGCTGGTGGCCGTCGGCGCGGTGTCCCCGGCCGGTGCGGTCACCGCGCGCGGACACCGGATGGCCCGGCTCGGGCTGCACCCGCGGCTGGCCCGGGCCCTGCTGGACGGCTCCGCCGCGCTCGGGGCCCGCCGGGCGGCGGAGCTGGTGGCCCTGCTGAGCGAGGAGCCGCCGCGGGAGTACGGGGACGACCTGGCCGGCGCCTGGCGGCAGGCCCGCGCGGGCGGCGACGCGTACGCGGCCCGCTGGCGCACGGAGGCCCGCCGCCTGGAGCGCGCCGTTTCCCCTGCGGGGCGCACCGCCGAAACCGGTGCCGGGGCTGCGGCCGGGACTGCACCCCGCACCCCGCTCGGGCGCGGCACCGCTGCCGGGGACCAGCCCCCGGACCCCCGCGCCTCAAACGCCGGCGAGGCTGCTTCTCCAGCCTCTGCGGCGCTTGAGGAGACGACTCCGGGGCGGAACCCCGTCCTTTCAGCCTCGCCGGCGTTTGAGGCGCGGGGTCCGGGGCGGAGCCCCGGCAGCGGCGCTGCACCCGACGATGCCGCCGCAGGCCTGATCGCGGCCCTGGCCTTCCCCGAGCGCGTGGCGAAAGCCAGGGGTGAGGGGGCCTTCCTCATGGCCAACGGCACCGCGGCCGAGCTCGGCGACGGCTCGCGGCTGCGCAGCGCGCCCTGGCTGGCCGTCGCCGTCGCCGACCGGCCCCCGCATTCGGCGTCCGCCCGGGTCCGGCTCGGCGCCGTCATCGACGAGGACACCGCCCGCACCGCCGCCGCGCACCTGCTCACCGCCGGGGAAGAGGTCCGCTGGGAGGACGGCGACCTCGTCGCCCGCGCCGCCGAGCGGCTCGGGGCGATCGAGCTGGCCGTACGTCCGCTGCGCACCCCCGACCCCGCACTCGTCCGGGCCGCCCTCCTCGACGGGCTGCGCGCCGAGGGGCTCGGCCTGCTGCGCTGGTCCCCGGACGCGCTGACCCTCCGGGCCCGCCTCGGCTTCCTGCACCGCACGCTCGGCGGCGCCTGGCCCGACGTGGCCGACGACCGGACCCTGCTGGAGCGCGCCGACGACTGGCTGGAGCCCGAGCTGTCCCGGGCCCGGCGCCGCGCCGACCTCGGGCGGATCGACGCCGGGCAGGCCCTGAACCGGCTGCTGCCGTGGGCCACCGGGGAGGCGGTCCGGCTGGACGAGCTGGCTCCGGAACGCCTGGAGGTGCCCAGCGGGTCCCGGATCCGGGTGGACTACTCCGCCGAGCACGGCCAGCCGGTCCTCGCGGTGAAGCTGCAGGAGCTGTTCGGGCTGGCCGAGACCCCGCGGGTGGCGGGCGTACCGGTGCTGGTGCACCTGCTGTCGCCCGCCGGCCGGCCCGCCGCCGTCACCGCCGACCTCGCCTCGTTCTGGCAGGGCGGCTACCGGGCCGTACGCGCGGAGCTGCGCGGGCGCTATCCCAAGCACCCCTGGCCGGAGGACCCGGCCACCGCCGAGCCCACCCGGCACACCAACGCCCGGCTCAGGCGCTGACGCGGCGGCCGCGGGCCTCCAGCCACAGCGCCGCGCCGAGCAGGACGAGCCCGCCGGCGGCCAGCCCGATCGGCGCGTAGGTGTGCAGCGCGAGGACCTTCGTACGGTTCGACCTGACGAGGTCGACCGTGTAGTCGGAGTAGTCCTGGCGCATGGTGACGTGTCCGGCGAAGGCGGTGAGCTTGCCGTCGGGGCCGCCGGCCGCGATGCCGCCGCGCATCTCCTGCTGGATGTCCTGCTCGGCGTTGACGGGCGCGCCGGTCACCGGGTCGACCCAGAACCTCGCCTTGACCGTGTACCAGAGGGTGGTGCCGGTGGCCGCCTCGATCGTCGACGGGTCGATGCCCTCGATCGGCATCTTCTTGGGCATGGCGACTTTGGTCCACGGGACGGTCTGCTCGAAGTAGTAGACGGCCATGCCCTTGAACGTGCGCGGCCCGACGTAGTGGATCGGCGAGGAGGTGCGGGTCTGCGCGTCGAAGTAGAGGTAGTCGCGCGGCTCGGTGAAGAAGGGCCACTTGAATTCGATGCCCTCGCGCTTGACGGGGTCCCCGTCGACCATCTCGCCGGTGGCGTGGACCGGGTCCTGGGTGTGCGCGTCGAAGATGTAGCGCTCGGGGATCTGGGAGACCATCTTCCCGTCCGGGCCGATGATGTAGGACAGCGTGTCCCAGACGACGACGTCCTTGCCCGCGCTCGCCTCTATCTCCTTCGACGCGTCGACGTTGCCCTTGAGGGTCTGGACGATGGTGACCTTGTCGACCTTCTTCGGCTGCATGCCGCCGGTGTAGTCGAGGAGCGTCGCGTCCTTCGCCTCCAGGACCATCTCCTGGTACTGGTTCGGCGGGATCTTGGCGAGGCGGGGGTACGCGTACCAGCGCAGCAGCGGCGCGAGGGCAGCGCAGAACACGGCAAGGGCCAGCAGGACAAGGCTCGCTCTGCGTCGCACCGTCGGGCCCTCCTCTACTTTCCGGGCGCGGGGGGCGCGGTGGTGAGCAGGGGCTTGGGTGAGGTCTCGCCTTCGGGCACCCCGAACGCCGTGATGGCGAACACGAGGGCCAGCGCGGCCGCGAGGCCGATGGCGGCGGCGACGAATGCGCGCATGCCGGGGCTCCGAAATCTGATGAGGCGTCAGAGATGGGGCACCGTAGCAACGCGGGGGCGAGATGAGAACCGTTCGGGCCGCAGATCAGCACTGGGCCGCCCGAGGGATCTCGGCGCCCGCCGGCACGCCCGCCCCCGCGTTGCACGCGGCGGGGCACCCACCCCGTGGAACACTGATCATCAACGGAACGTAATCAAACGATTACACACGATGATCGGAGAAGTGATGCAGAGACGTCGACTCAAGGCTGCGGCCCTGGTTGTGCCGGTCGTGGCCGCGCTCAGTCTCGGCAACACCGCGGACGCGACCTCCCTGGCGGCCATTCCGTGCGACGTCACCGCACTCAACAACGCGATCGACGCCGCGAACAACAACACCGGACCGCACACCATCCGGCTCGCACCCAAATGCGTCTACAACGTCCTCACTCCCGCGTCGACCGGCGGTCTCGGCCCCAACGCCCTGCCCCGGATCACGGGCACCGTCACGCTGCTGGGAGACAAGACCACCATCCGACGGGATCCCGACGCGACCGAGGGCTTCCGCATCGCGGAGATCGACGGCCCCGGCGGGCGCCTGACGGTCGAGGGCGTCACCGCGACCGGTGGCGGCTATCTCGACTACGCCGGCACCTACCTGCCCACGGACGGCGGGACGCTCATCCTCAAGCACAGCACCGTGACCAACAGCACGGCGAACCAGGGGGGCGCCATCTATGTGAACCAGAGCAGCACCCTTGAGATCCACGACAGCGTCGTGCGGGACAGCGCGGCGCAGCGGGGTGGCGCCATCTACAACGGGCCGGGAAGCACCACCCTGCTGCAGAAGGCCAAAGTGGTGCGGAACCAGGCCACGGAGCTGGGGGGCGGCCTCTTCACCGCCGGGGTCTCCATGACCATCAAGAACTCGCACATCGAGGGCAACCGCGCCTTCCAGCAGGGCGGCGGAATCTACAACGACCGCTCTCCGCTGGACATCTCCTCGACGACCATCGCGGACAACCGCGCGGGCCAAACGGGTGGCGGCATCGCCAATGACGGCACCACCACGCTGACGGACACAAAGGTGCGGCGCAACATCGCGCTCAACGGCGGCGGCGTCTGGCAAGGGCCCAATGCCAGCGCCCTGACCCTCGTCAGGAGCCGGATCGTCGAGAACACGCCCAACAACTGCCGGCCCGTCGGGGCGATTCCCGGCTGCACCGGCTGATTCCGGCTCGCTCCGCGAGCCCGGCATGATCCACGAGACGCGGCCCGGCCTCGTACAGCCGGCGAACCACTAGGTGTGTTGCCCGGGGGTCGGCCGGGGCACCGCCGGGGTGGAGGACGGGGACGCGGTGGGCTTCGGCGTGCGTGACGAGCTCGGCGTCGGGCTGGACGTCGGGGTCGGCGTGGGAGTGGGCGTCGGGGTCGGTGAGGGCTTCGGGTCCGGCTTGGGCGTAGCCGTCGGGGTCGGCGTAGGCGTCGGATCCGGCGTTGGGGTCGGGGTCGGGGTGGGAGTGGGCGTCGGGGTCGGGGTCGGGGTCGGTGAGGGCGTAGGCGTGGGCTTCGGGTCCGGCGTCGGGGTCGGCGTAGGCGTCGCCTTCGGGTCCGGCGTAGGCGTAGGCGTCGGGGTCGGCTTCGGGGTCGGCTTCGGGGTGGGGCTCGGGGGCGGCGTCGTGGGGGTCGCCGGGCCCGTACCGGGCCGGTCCGGGACCTCGTGCGTCCCCTTCAGGTAGTACGTGAACCAGGACCGCACCGTGCGCAGGTACTCCGTGGAGTGGTTGTAGGAGAGCACGGCCCGGTCCAGGTCCGCCTCCACCCGCAGGTCGCGGCTGCCCGCGCACAGGTACCGGGCGGCCGCCAGGGCCGCGTCGTGCACGTTGTTCGGGTTGCGCCGGCCGTCGCCGTCCGCGTCCTGGCCCCACGCCGCCCACGTGGAGGGGATGAACTGCATCGGCCCGACGGCCCGGTCGTAGCGGGAGTCCCCGTCGTAGGCGCCGCCGTCCGTGTCCGAGATGTTCGCGAAGCCGTTGCCGTCGAGCACGGGCCCCAGGATCGGCCGGAGGGTGGTCCCGGCCGCGTCGACCTGCCCGCCGCGCGCCTGCCCGGACTCCACCTTGCCGATCGCCGCGAGGAGTTGCCAGCGCAGTCCGCAGCCGGGGTCGCTCTGCCCGACCTTCTTCTCCGCGCCCAGGTACGCCGCGAGCACGCTCGCCGGTATCCCCTGCGCCCCTTCCGCGGGCCCGGTCGCGGCCGGCACCCCGGCCGCGGCCTCGGGGACCGCCGGCGGCTGCGCGGGCTTCGGCCCCTCCTCCGGCAGCAGCACGTCCGGTGGCTGCGGGCTCACCAGCGGCGGGAGTTCGGTGAAGTAGGCGGAGTCGCCTCCGGCCGTGTCCGCGGCCGCCTGCGGCTGCGGTTGCGGCTGCGCGGCGGACTCCCCGGCGGCGGAGAGCCGGTCGGTGCTCCCGCCCGCCGGGCCCTGGGACGCGGTCACCGCGGCGACCACCAGAGCGGAGACCAGCGCGGCGGTCGTTCCCCTGCGCAACCTGCGTCCGATTATTCGAGCCGACATGAGCCGGACCCCTCCCCCTCGACGTCCGCGTGACCCTACGTCAACTCGCTGCACACAGCACGCAAGGAGGGCGGGAATTCACCACATCCCCACGTCCCGAGGCAGGTCACGGATACTGGCTGGACCCTTCGGGAGCATTGGCCCGAAGTAAGGAACGTCCACAGGAAATCCCAGGAGAGGCGCCATGCCGTTCACTCTCAGCCACGCGGCCGCCGTACTTCCGGCCATCCGCCGGACCGGGCGTGCGCGCGGCCCCCTCGTCGCCTCCGCGCTCGTCCTCGGGTCGTTCGCGCCGGACACCTTCTACTTCACGGACGCGGTCGTCGAGGGCGTCCTGACGTACGGGGCCTTCACGCACTCGCTGCCGGGCGTCCTCACACTGGACGCCCTGCTGACCGCCGTACTGGTGGGCTTCTGGCTCCTGCTGCGCGAGCCGCTGATCGCACTCCTGCCGCGCCGCCAGCGGGGCAGGGTCCACGCCTTCGTGCGGGGCGAGGCATGGCGCGAGCGTCCCCGGCCGGCGGCGCTCGTCGGCTGGTTCTACGTCTCGGCGGCCCTCGGGTCCCTGACCCACGTGGCGTGGGACAGCTTCACCCACCACGACCGCTGGGGCACGAACGCGCTGCCCGATCTCGCCGAGCCGCTCGCCTACGGCCTGCCGGGCTACTCCTTCCTGCAGTACGGCACTTCGGCCGTCGCCGCATGCGCCCTGCTCTGGTTCACGGCGACCGCCCTGCGCCGGCTTCCCGCGCTCCCGGCCCCCGCGTCCGTGCCGGTGCTCTCCCGCGCGGAGCTCTGGGGTGCGCTCGCCCTGCTCGTGGTGTGCGTGGCGGCCGGGGTCACCAGGCGCGTACTGCGCTTCTTCGACTTCTTCGACCGGATCCGTACGCCGCTCGACATCATCCCGACCGTCTGCTTCGGCGCGGGCGCCGGACTGACCGTGGCGCTGCTGCTCTACGGGGTCCTCGTGCGGCTGCGGCACCGCCGCGACCGCACCGGGCGCCCCGCGGACGAGGAAACGCGGACGCCCGTCCCCACCGCCTGAGCGGCGGGGACGGGCGCCGGGTGTGCCGTACGGCGATCAGTGCGCGGCGGACTCCCAGTCCGGGCCGACGCCCACCGACACGTCCAGCGGGGCCCGGAGCTCGACGGCGGCGCCCATCTCGCGCCGGACCAGCTCCTCGACCTGCTCGCGCTCGCCCGGGGCGATCTCCAGCACGATTTCGTCGTGGACCTGGAGCAGCATCCGCGACCGCAGGCCGGCCTCGGCGATCGCCTTGTCCACGCGCAGCATCGCGACCTTGACGATGTCGGCGGCGGTGCCCTGGATGGGGGCGTTGAGCGCCATCCGCTCGGCGGCCTCGCGGCGCTGGCGGTTGTCGCTGTTGAGGTCGGGCAGGTACCGGCGGCGGCCGAAGATCGTCGCCGTGTATCCGGTGGCGCGGGCCTCGTCGACGACCCGGCCGAGGTAGTCGCGGACCCCGCCGAACCGCTCGAAGAAGGTCTCCATCAGGCCGCGCGCCTCGGCGGGCTCGATGTTCAGCTGCTGGGCGAGGCCGAACGCGGAGAGCCCGTAGGCGAGTCCGTACGACATGGCCTTGATCTTGCGGCGCATCTCGGCGTCGACCTCGGACCGCTCCACGCCGAACACCTGGGAGGCGACGGTGGTGTGCAGGTCCTCGCCGGTCGCGAACGCCTCGATCAGGCCCTCGTCCTCGGAGAGGTGGGCCATGACGCGCAGCTCGATCTGGCTGTAGTCGGCCGTCATCAGGGACTCGAAGCCCTCGCCGACGACGAAGCCGCGGCGGATGGCCCGGCCTTCGTCGGTGCGCACCGGCACGTTCTGCAGGTTGGGGTCGGTGGAGGACAGCCGGCCGGTCGCGGCGACGATCTGGCTGAAGCTGGTGTGCACCCGGCCGTCGGCGCCGATGGTCTTGACCAGGCCCTCGACGGTGACGCGCAGCTTGGCCTGCTCCCGGTGCCGCAGCATGATCACCGGGAGTTCGTGGTCGGTCTGCGTGGCCAGCCAGGCCAGCGCGTCCGCGTCCGTGGTGTAGCCGGTCTTGGTCTTCTTCGTCTTCGGCAGGTCCAGCTCGCCGAAGAAGACCTCCTGGAGCTGCTTGGGCGAGCCGAGGTTGAACTCGTGGCCGACGGTGGCGTGCGCCTCCTTGACGGCCTGCTGCACGGCTCCCGCGAACTGCTGCTCCATGGCCTCCAGGTGGTCGCGGTCGGCGGCGATGCCGGAGCGCTCCATCCGGGCGAGGAGTTCGGAGGTGGGCAGCTCCATGTCGTGGAGCAGCTCCGCGGCGCCGACCTCGGCGAGCTTGTCCGTGAAGGCGTCGCCCAGGTCCAGGACCGCGCGGGCCTGTCCCATCAGGGCCTCGGCCTCGGCGGTCTCGTCGGCGCCGAAGGCCAGCTGCCCGTCGGCGGCGGCGGGCGCCAGCTCGCGGTGCAGGTACTCCATGGACAGGGCGTCCAGGGCGAAGGACCGGCGGCCCGGCTTGACCAGGTAGGCGGCGAGCGCGGTGTCCATGGCGACACCGGCGAGGGTCCAGCCGTGCTCGGGGAAGACCCGCATCAGGCCCTTGGCGTTGTGCACGACCTTGGGCCTCGCCGCGTCGGCGGCCCAGGCCGCGAAGGCCCGCTCGTCCGCCTCGTCCAGCTCGGCGGGCGTGAACCAGGCGGCGGCGCCGCCGGCCGCGGCCAGCGCGATCTCGGTGACGCTGCCCTGGCCGAGCGCCCAGCTGTCGACGGTCGCGATGCCCAGCGGGCCGCCCGCGTGGCTCTCCAGCCAGGGCGCCAGCTCGCCGGTGGCCAGGACGGAAGCGTCCAGTTCCACTCCGGCCGCCGGAGCCGGGGCCTCCTCCACGGCAGCGCCCGGGTCCACGGCGAGCAGCCGCTCGCGCAGCGAGGCGTTGCGGATCTCCAGTACGTCCAGCACGCCGAGCATGGCGGTCCGGTCGTAGGGGACGCGGACCAGGTCGGCCGGGGTCTTGGGCAGCTCGACGTCCTTGACCATCTCGGTCAGGACCCGGTTGAGCTTGACGGCCTCCAGGTGGTCCCGGAAGTTCTGCCCGGCCTTGCCCTTGACCTCCTCGGCGCGCTCCACGAGCTCGGCGAACGACCCGAACTGGGTGATCCACTTGGCCGCGGTCTTCTCACCGACGCCCGGGATGCCCGGCAGGTTGTCGGACGGGTCGCCGCGCAGTGCCGCGAAGTCCGGGTACTGCTGCGGGGTGAGGCCGTACTTCTCCTCGACCTTCTCCGGGGTGAACCGGGTGAGCTCGGAGACGCCCTTGGTCGGGTAGAGCACGGTGGTGTGCTCGGAGACGAGCTGGAAGGAGTCCCGGTCGCCGGTGACGATCAGCACGTCGAAGCCGGCCGCCTCGGCCTGCGTCGCCAGCGTCGCGATCACGTCGTCGGCCTCGAAGCCCTCGACCGCGAACCGCGGCACGTGCATCGTGTCGAGCAGCTCGCCGATCAGCTCGACCTGCCCCTTGAACTCGTCGGGGGTCTTGGAGCGGTTCGCCTTGTACTCGGGGAACTCCGTCGAACGCCACGTCTTGCGGGAGACGTCGAACGCCACCGCGAAGTGCGTAGGGGCCTCGTCGCGCAGCGTGTTCGCCAGCATCGACGCGAATCCGTAGATGGCGTTGGTCGGCTGCCCCGTCGCGGTCGTGAAATTCTCCGCGGGCAGCGCGAAGAACGCCCGGTACGCCAGGGAGTGCCCGTCCATGAGCATCAGGCGGGGGCGGTCCCCTGCGGTCGTCTGGTCCGTCTTCTTCGATGCTGAATCTGCCACGCACCGATCCTAGGCGCCCCCACCGACAATTCCGGCCCGCCGCCTCCCCCGGCGCATCCTCCCCACCGGACGCCCCCGGCGCACGCGGCCGGGGCGCGGTGAGCACCGGACCGCCCTCCCCGGATTCCGTGGTCCGTGCAAGGATCGACGGACGCGGCCACACGTGCTGCATACGGACAAACGCTCGAAGGGGAGCGCGATGGCGACCAAGCCGCCCACGGACGATCCGGTACAGGACGCACCGCAGTTCACACCGCCCAAGCGCGCCGCCGCAGGCCTGCCGGCGATCGGCCACACCCTGCGGATCGCCCATCAGCAGATGGGCGTGGCCCGCACCGCCCGCACGCTCCTCAAGGTCAACCAGAAGGACGGCTTCGACTGCCCGGGCTGCGCCTGGCCCGAGGGCGACAAGCGGCACACGGCCGAATTCTGCGAGAACGGCGCCAAGGCCGTCGCGGAGGAGGCCACGCTGCGCCGGGTCACCCCCGAGTTCTTCGCCGCGCATCCGCTGGCCGACCTCGCGACGCGTTCCGGCTACTGGCTGGGCCAGCAGGGCCGCATCACTCAGCCCATGCTCCTGGAGACAACAGGGGCCGGGTCCGGTGACGGCGACGGCGACCGGTACGAGCCGGTCAGCTGGGAGCGTGCCTTCGCGATCATCGCCGAGGAGCTGAACGCCCTCGGCTCCCCCGACGAGGCCCTCTTCTACACCTCGGGCCGCACCAGCAACGAGGCCGCGTTCCTCTTCCAGCTCTTCGCCCGCGAGTTCGGCACCAACAACCTGCCCGACTGCTCCAACATGTGCCACGAGTCCTCGGGCTCCGCACTGACCGAGACCATCGGCATCGGCAAGGGCAGCGTCTCCCTCGAAGACCTCCACCAGGCCGAGCTGATCATCGTCGCCGGGCAGAACCCGGGCACCAACCACCCGCGCATGCTCTCCGCCCTGGAGAAGGCCAAGACCGCCGGCGCGAAGATCATCTCGGTGAACCCGCTGCCCGAGGCCGGCACGGAACGGTTCAAGAACCCGCAGACCCCGATCGGCATGTTCAAGGGCACCGCCCTCACCGACCTCTTCCTGCAGATCCGCATCGGCGGCGACCAGGCCCTCTTCCGCCTCCTCAACAAGCTCGTCATCGAGACGGAGGGCGCCACCGACGAGGCCTTCATCCGCGAGCACACCCACGGCTACGAGGAGCTCGCGGCCGCCGCGAAGGAAGCCGACTGGGACGAGACCCTCACCGCGACCGGCCTGACCCGCCCCGAGATCGAGCGGGCCCTGGCCATGATCCTGGCCTCGAAGCGCACCATCGTCTGCTGGGCCATGGGCCTCACCCAGCACAAGCACGCCGTCGCCACCATCCGCGAGGTGGTCAACCTCCTCCTGCTGCGCGGCGACATCGGCCGCCCCGGCGCCGGCGTCTGCCCCGTCCGCGGCCACTCCAACGTGCAGGGCGACCGCACCATGGGGATCTTCGAACGCCCCGCGCCCGCCTTCCTCGACGCCCTCGACAAGGAATTCGGGATCACCTCGCCGCGCGGCCACGGCTACGACGTGGTCCGCTCCATCCAAGCCCTGCGCGACGGCAAGGCCAAGGTCCTCTTCGCGATGGGCGGCAACTTCGTCGGCGCCACCCCCGACACCGAGGTCACCGAGGCCGCCATCCGCAAGGCCTCCCTGACCGTGCACGTCTCCACCAAGCTCAACCGCTCCCACGCGGTCACCGGCCGGCGGGCCCTGATCCTGCCCACCCTCGGCCGTACCGACAAGGACGTACAGGCGAGCGGCAAGCAGTTCGTGACCGTCGAGGACTCCATGGGCATGGTCCACGCCTCCCGCGGCAACCTCGCCCCCGCCTCCCCGCACCTGCTCTCCGAGCCCGCGATCGTGGCCCGCATGGCCCGCGCGGTCCTCGGCGCCGCCTCCGCCACCCCGTGGGAGGAGTTCGAGCGCGACTACGCCTCGATCCGCGAGCGGATCTCCCGCGTGATCCCCGGCTTCGAGGACTTCAACGCCCGCGTCGCCCGCCCCGCCGGCTTCCAGCTCCCGCACGCCCCGCGCGACGAGCGCCGCTTCCCGACGAAGACCGGCAAGGCCAATTTCACCGCCGCGCCCGTGGAGTACCCGCGCGTCCCGGCGGGACGGCTGCTCCTGCAGACCCTGCGCAGCCACGACCAGTACAACACCACGATCTACGGCCTCGACGACCGCTACCGCGGCATCACCGGCGGCCGCCGCGTGGTCATGGTGCACCCGGCCGACGCCGCCGAGCTGGGCCTGGCCGACGGTTCGTACACGGACCTGGTGAGCGAGTGGAAGGACGGCGTGGAGCGGCGCGCGCCCGGCTTCCGCGTCGTGCACTACCCGACCGCCCGCGGCTGTGCGGCCGCGTACTACCCGGAGACCAATGTGCTGGTCCCGCTGGATTCGACCGCGGACATCAGCAACACCCCGGCCAGCAAGTCCGTCGTCGTGCGCTTCGAACCGGCCTGATAGAACGACCTCAGGACAAGATGGTTAACGATCGTTGACGAACGGAGCCTGACCATGGGCGAGCAGCACGCAGTGAAGTTCCCGCAGGAGGTGCTCGACGAGTACACGGCCCTGGGCATCGACCTGCCCTCGCTGTTCTCGGCGGGACACCTGGGCGAGCGGATGGACATCCGCATCCTGGAGGCCTCGGCCGACCGCGTCGTCGGCACCATGCCCGTCGAGGGCAACACCCAGCCGTACGGGCTGCTGCACGGCGGGGCCTCGGCCGTGCTGGCGGAGACCCTCGGCTCGGTCGGTGCCATGATGCACGGCGGCATCACCAAGATCGCCGTCGGTGTGGACCTGAACTGCACCCACCACCGGGGCGCCCGCTCCGGCATCGTCACCGGCGTCGCCACCCCGGTGCACCGCGGCCGCTCGACCGCCACCTTCGAGATCGTCATCACCGACGAGCAGGACAAGCGGATCTGCACCGCCCGCCTGACCTGTCTGCTGCGTGACGCCGACCAGGTCGCCGCGGGCGCCTGACACCGGGCCGCCGGGCCGCCGGCCCGGCCCGCCGGCCACACGGCTCCACGGCACCACAGCGCCGCCCTGCACCACCCGACAGGCCCGGACCCCGCCCCTGCGGCGGCGGATCCGGGCCTGCGTGCGTTCCCGGACGGCACCGCACCCGCCAACCGCCCGGAATCCGCCAGTCCGCACGCTTGGCGGTGACATCTGTTGTGTCACCAATGGTCACCGCCTACCGTCCCCCCATGGGGACCATGCCACGCACGGCCCGGTACGCCGCCCACATCCTCCTCGCGGCGCTCGCCCTGACCGGATGCTCATCCTCCGCGCCACCCCCCGCGGCGGCTTCCGCGAGCCCTTCCACCACTCCCCCCTCGCCCGTACAGGTGTGCACGAGCCTCGTGTCCTACTGGGCGAAGGAGACCCTCATGGGCACGAAATGGTCCGGCCTCGACTGGGAGCAGAAGGGCCTGTCCAACGACCAGTACGCGATCCACGAGGACGCCGTGGCCGCAGGGCGCGCCGAGGAGCGAACTACCGGGCGGGACAAGGCACTTGAGCTGATCGACCGGTTCGTGGCGCAGCGCTGCGCCGACGAGGGCGGCGCGATGCGCAGTTCGGAGAACTGGCGCCCGTCGACGTGACCGAGGTCACCGCATTTCCGAGCACGCTGTCCGGCTTCCGGGCACATGCCCCGGCAGGAACGAACCGCAGGTGAAGGGCCGTGCCGCCACCCGAACAAGATCCATTCGGATTCGAAAGTGCCCTCTTGACCGTCACCCTCCGTAATGCACGCAAGGGTCGGAATCCGCCTTTTCCCTTAAGAAAGACCACTCGGAGGATTCCTTTGGACACGCGCAGCCACATTCGGCCGAAAATGATCTAAGACAGGTGCATGAAGGCCTCAAGCCCCTTAGGAGAACTGGTAATTCTCAGGATGCGGACACCCCCCAAGGTAAGAAAACGTCCGATTTGTCCACACTCCCGCTACACATTCTTGGCCTTGGCATAACAAGAGCGTCACATCCTCCTTTCCCTGCTCCCCGTGCTCGCCACCTCGGGCCTAGAGTCACGGCCAGTCACCGCGCCGCAGGGCGCAATCAGCACGGCCGTGGACCTCCCAGTGCGGCCCGGCGACCTAACGGCACCTCTCCACGAGAGAGCCGCGCCAGGGAAAGGAAGAATCGTGCGACACCGTTCTTTGCTCGTCCTCACCACCGTGATCACCACGGGAGCACTGACCCTCACCGCTTGCGGATCGCGCGACGGCGGAGACTCCAAGGACAACGGCGGCGGCAAGAAGACCACCGTCATCATCGGTGTGGACGCCCCGCTCACGGGCTCGCTCTCCGCGCTCGGCCAGGGCATCAAGAACTCCGTCGACCTCGCGGCCAAGACGGCCAACAAGAACAACGAGGTCCCGGGCATCGAGTTCAAGGTCGAGGCCCTCGACGACCAGGCGGTCCCCGCCTCCGGTCAGGCCAACGCCACCAAGCTCGTCGGCAACAAGGACGTCCTCGGCGTCGTCGGCCCGCTGAACTCCGGCGTCGCCCAGCAGATGCAGGGCGTCTTCGCCTCCGCCAACCTGGCGCAGGTCTCCCCCGCCAACACCAACCCCGCGCTCAGCCAGGGCGACAACTGGGGCAAGGGCGAGTTCAAGCGCGGCTTCAAGACCTACTTCCGCACCGCCGCCACCGACGTGGTCCAGGGCAAGTTCGCCGCCCAGTACCTCTTCAAGGACGCCGGCAAGAAGAAGGTCTTCATCGTCGACGACAAGCAGACCTACGGCGCCGGCCTCGCCGCGATCTTCGCCGAGGAGTTCAAGAAGCTCGGCGGCGAGGTCGTCGGCACCGACCACGTCACCGTGAAGGAGACCGACTTCTCCTCCACCGCCGACAAGGTCAAGTCCTCCGGCGCCGACTCCGTCTACTTCGGCGGCCAGTACCCCGAGGGCGGCCTGCTCGCCGACCAGATCAAGAAGACCGGCGCCAACGTCCCCCTCATGGGCGGCGACGGCATCCAGGACCCGGCCTTCATCAGCGCCTCCGGTGAGGCCAACGAGGGCGACCTCGCCACCTCCATCGGCTACCCGGTCGAGAAGCTGGACACCGCCAAGAAGTTCATCGAGGACTACAAGACCGAGGGTTACAAGGACCCGTACGCCGCCTACGGTGGCTACTCCTACGACGCCGGCTGGGCCGTCATCCAGGCCGTCAAGGCCGCCGTCGCCGCCAACAGCGGCAAGCTGCCCACCGACGCCCGCGCCAAGGTCGTCGAGGCGCTCGGCAAGGTCTCCTTCGAAGGCGTGACCGGCAAGGTCGCCTTCGACGAGTACGGCGACACCACCAACAAGCAGCTCACCGTCTACAAGGTCGAGGGCGGCAAGTGGGTCGACGTCAAGAGCGACACCTTCAACCAGTAAGCCCGTAATCCCCAGCAACACCCGTACCACCTGAACCAACGCCGCGCGAGGGCGCAAACAGCGCCCTCGCGCGGAGTCTTATCCGACACGCTCATCGGAGGCCCTGCGGTGCACGAACTGCCGCAACAGCTGGCCAACGGCCTGGCCCTCGGTGCTCTCTATGGTCTCATCGCCATCGGGTACACCATGGTCTACGGCATCGTCCAGCTCATCAACTTCGCCCACGGCGAGATCTTCATGATCGGCGGCTTCGGCGCACTCAGCGCCTACGCCATCCTCCCGACCGGCACCTCCCTGCTGATCGCGATACCCGTCATGATCGTCGGAGGTGCCGCCACCTCCGTCGCCGTGGCCTGCGCAGCCGAACGCTTCGCCTACCGCCCACTGCGCAGCGCCCCCAGGCTCGCACCCCTCATCACCGCAATCGGCCTCTCGATCGCGCTCCAGCAGCTCGTCTGGCAGTTCTACCCGGACGCCAAGAAGGCCGTCAGCTTCCCTGAGTTCAAGGGCGCCGCCTTCAAGATCACGGACAGCCTCGCCATCCAGCGCGCGGACCTCTTCGTCCTCATCCTCGCCCCGCTCTGCATGCTCGCCCTCGGCATCTTCGTCCAGAAGAGCCGCAGCGGCCGCGCCATGCAGGCCACCGCGCAGGACCCGGACACCGCGAAGCTGATGGGCATCAACACCGACCGCATCATCGTCATGGCCTTCGCCATCGGTGCCGCGTTCGCCGCCGTCGCAGCCGTCGCCTACGGCCTCGACAAGGGCCAGATCAACTTCGAGATGGGCTTCATCCTCGGCCTCAAGGCCTTCACCGCAGCCGTCCTCGGCGGCATCGGCAACATCTACGGAGCCATGGTCGGCGGCGTCGTCCTCGGACTCGCCGAAGCCCTCTCGATCGCCTACATCGAAGACATCCCCGGCATGTCGCAGCTCGGCGGTGGCGCCTGGTCCAACGTCTGGGCCTTCGTACTCCTCATCGTCGTCCTCCTCGTGCGGCCACAAGGCCTGCTCGGTGAGCGCGTCGCGGATCGGGCGTGAGAACCATGACCACCAACACCACCCCGCAGACCGCCGACACGGTGAAGCAGGGCCCCGCGCCCACCACCCTCCTCTACGCGGTCATCGCCGGCAGCCTCCTCACCATCGTCAGCGCCTTCCTCGCGTGGACCTGGACCTCCGAATTCCCCGGAGACCTGACCTACTACGGCAGCCCCGCCGACATCCAGTACGTCACCCTCGCCGGAGCAGCCCTCACCCTCGCCTTCGCGCTCTCCGCGCTCGGCGTCAAGGGCTTCCGCTGGCTCGCCCCCGCCGGCACCCGCAAGGCCCTCTTCTTCCTCACCCTCGGCAACCTCGCCGCCACCTGGTTCACGGTCATCGCCATCACCGTCGTCCTCGGCGGAGTCGTCAACCTGGAACCCGGCTCCTACGTCGCCCTCCTCGGCACGTTCATCCCGGTCCTCGCCGTGAACAAGCTCGCCGACGACACCCGCAAGGCGGCCCCCGCCAAGCAGCTGCCCTCCTGGGCCGAGATCCTCATCATCACCGGCGTCTTCGCCATCGGCCTCTTCGTCATCACCTTCGGCATCGACACCGATGACAAGGAACCGCAGCTCTTCGTCGCCTACCTGATCACCGTCGGCCTCGCCGCCTTCGCGCTGAACAAGTCCGGCCTCTTCGCCCGCCTCGGCGGCCTCACCGCCAAGTACCGCCAGGTCACCCTGATCGGCACCGCGGCCGCCGCCATCGCCTTCCCCTTCATCCAGCAGAGCGGCGACACCTACACGCTCATCGCGGTCAACATCCTGATCTTCGCGACCGTCGCCCTCGGCCTCAACGTCGTCGTCGGCCTCGCCGGCCTCCTCGACCTCGGCTACGTCGCCTTCCTCGGCGTCGGCGCCTACGCCGCAGCCCTGGTCTCCGGAAGCACCGCATCCGCCTTCGGCATCCACCTGCCCTTCTGGGCAGCGGTCATCGTCGGCGCCCTCGCCTCGCTCATCTTCGGCGTGGTCATCGGAGCCCCGACCCTGCGCCTGCGCGGCGACTACCTCGCCATCGTCACCCTCGGCTTCGGAGAAATCTTCCGCATCGCCATGGGCAACCTCGACGGCACCTCCGGCCCCGACATCACCAACGGCCCCAACGGCATCCCCAACATCCCCCACCTCGAACTCTTCGGGTGGAACTTCGGGGAATCCCACGTGGTCGGCGGCATCACCCTCGGCGCCTACGCCAACTACTACTTCCTGATGCTGCTCGTCATGGCCCTGGTCGTCGTGGTCTTCGCCCGCGCCGGCAGCAGCCGCATCGGCCGCGCCTGGGTCGCCATCCGCGAGGACGAGACCGCCGCCGAAGCCATGGGCATCAACGGCTTCAAGGTCAAGCTCATCGCCTTCGCCCTCGGCGCCACCCTCGCCGGCCTCGCCGGCACCGTCCAGGCACACGTCAACAGCACGGTCGTCCCCGAGAACTACGTCTTCGCCGGGCCCGTCCCGCCGAACTCCGCGTTCCTCCTCGCCGCCGTCATCCTCGGCGGCATGGGCACCATCCGCGGCCCCATCCTCGGCGCCGCACTGCTCTTCCTGATCCCCGCGAAGCTGGCCTTCCTCCAGGACTACCAGCTCCTCGCGTTCGGCATCGCCCTCATCCTGCTCATGCGCTTCCGCCCCGAAGGCCTCATCGCCAACAAGCGCGCGCAGCTCGAGTTCCACGACGACACCGCTGACCAGGCCCCCACGGACCTGGCCACCGCCAAGGCGGGGGCGTGAACAACATGACGACCACCACGGACACCACCACCGCAACGAAGACCACGGTTCTCGAAGCCAAGGGCGTCACCATGCGCTTCGGCGGCCTCACCGCCGTCAAGGGCGTCGACCTCCAGGTCAACTCGGGCGAGATCGTCGGCCTCATCGGCCCCAACGGCGCCGGCAAGACCACCTTCTTCAACTGCCTCACCGGGCTGTACGTCCCCACCGAGGGATCCGTCAGCTACAAGGGCACCGTCCTGCCTCCCAAGCCCCACAAGGTCACCGAGGCCGGCATCGCCCGCACCTTCCAGAACATCCGGCTCTTCCACAACATGACCGTGCTGGAGAACGTCCTCGTCGGACGCCACACCCGCACCAAGGAAGGCCTCTGGTCCGCCCTGCTGCGCGGCCCCGGCTTCAAGAAGGCCGAAGCCGCCAGCGAAGCGCGCGCCATGGAACTCCTCGAGTTCATCGGCCTGGAGAACAAGGCCCAGCACCTGGCCAAGAACCTCCCCTACGGCGAACAGCGCAAGCTGGAAATCGCCCGAGCCCTCGCCAGCGACCCCGGCCTCATCCTCCTGGACGAGCCCACCGCCGGCATGAACCCGCAGGAAACCCGCGCTGCCGAAGAACTCATCTTCGCCATCCGCGACATGGGCATCGCCGTCCTCGTCATCGAGCACGACATGCGCTTCATCTTCAACCTCTGCGACCGCGTCGCCTGCCTCGTCCAGGGCGAAAAGCTCATCGAAGGCACCGCGTCCGAGGTCCAGGGCGACGAGCGCGTCATCGCCGCCTACCTCGGCGAGCCCTTCGAGGGCGACCCGGGCGCCGCCGACGACGCCGCGGTCGAGGCGGCCGAAGCCGCCGCCGACGCCGCAGCACCGGCCGAAGCCGAGCCCGAGGCGGAGACCGAGACGGAGGCCGAGACTGCGGCCGACGCCGAGGTTGAGGCCGAGGCTGCGGCCGAGGTCGAGGCCGACGCCGCCGAGACGGACGCCGAACCCGAAGCGGAGGCGGACGCCGACGGCGACACCGACGCCCCGGCCGACACCGACTCGGACAGCACCACCAGCACCACCAGCACGGAAGGAGAGGCCAAGTGACCGCACTGCTCAAGGTCGAAGACCTCAAGGTCGCCTACGGCAAGATCGAAGCCGTCAAGGGAATCTCCTTCGAAGTCAACGAAGGCGAAATCGTCTGCCTCGTCGGCACCAACGGCGCCGGCAAGACGACCACCCTGCGCACCCTCTCCGGCCTCATCAAGCCCAAGAGCGGCAGCATCACCTTCGACGGCCAGCCCCTCGCCGCCGTCCCCGCCCACAAGATCGTCTCCCTGGGCCTCGCCCACTCCCCCGAGGGACGCCACATCTTCCCCCGGCTGACGATCGCCGAAAACCTCCAGCTCGGCGCCTTCCTGCGCACCGACAAGGAGGGCATCGAGAAGGACGTCCAGCGCGCCTACGAGATGTTCCCCATCCTGGGCGAGCGTCGCAAGCAGGCCGCCGGCACCCTCTCGGGCGGCGAGCAGCAGATGCTCGCCATGGGCCGCGCGCTCATGTCCCGCCCCAAGCTCCTGATGCTGGACGAGCCCTCCATGGGCCTGTCCCCGCTGATGATGCAGAAGATCATGGCGACCATCAAGGAACTCAAGGCCACGGGCATGACCATCCTGCTCGTCGAGCAGAACGCCCAGGCTGCGCTCTCGCTCTCCGACACCGCGCACGTGATGGAGATCGGCAAGATCGTTCTCTCCGGCACCGGCCGCGACCTCCTCCACAACGAGGACGTCCGCAAGGCCTACCTCGGCGAGGACTGACACAACGTGTGAGGCCCGCCTCCCCTCGGGGGGAGGCGGGCCTCACGCATGTCCGGGGGCGGCCGCTACTTGCCGCTCTCCTTCTTCTTCGCCTCAGCGTCCTCGATGACCACCTCGGCGACCTGCTGCATGGACATCCGACGGTCCATGGACGACTTCTGGATCCACCGGAAGGCGGCGGGCTCGGTCAGCCCGTACTGGGTCTGCAGGATGCTCTTCGCCCGGTCCACCAGCTTGCGGGTCTCCAGCCGCTGCGAGAGGTCCGCGACCTCCTGCTCCAGCGCGCGCAGCTCCGCGAAGCGGGAGACGGCCATCTCGATGGCGGGCACCACGTCGCTCTTGCTGAACGGCTTCACGAGGTACGCCATGGCACCGGCGTCCCGGGCCCGCTCGACGAGGTCGCGCTGCGAGAACGCGGTGAGCATCAGGACGGGCGCGATGGACTCCTCCGCGATCTTCTCGGCCGCGGAGATCCCGTCCAGGACGGGCATCTTCACGTCGAGGATCACCAGGTCGGGACGGTGCTCGCGCGCGAGCTCGACGGCCGTCTGCCCGTCGCCGGCCTCGCCGACGACGGAGTAGCCCTCTTCTTCGAGCATCTCCTTGAGATCGAGACGGATGAGCGCCTCGTCCTCGGCGATGACGACCCGGGTCGTCAGCGGCGGAACGTGCGACTGGTCGGCGTCGGGCGTGGGCGTCGACTCGTGCTCGGCGGTCACGGATGCTCCTCGGTGCAAGGCGGTTAAGCTCCCACGAGCCTACCTAGCTCCTGTATGTTTGTGACACGGAGGGTCTTAGGTATCCTTCGTTTCGAAGGGGCCCCGGTAGCCCAGCGGTAGAGGCGATGGATTCAAAACCCATTCAGCGTCGGTTCGAATCCGACCCGGGGTACTTCTCCTTCAATTTCAAGGTCGCCAAGCAAAATATTGCGATCTTCACTCGTCACGGTGAACGAAACTTCGAATTGCGACCAACCGGGCGAATAACAGCGAAGCTCCTGCCTCGTGGAGCACAATCCCGCGATACGCGAACAAGCCGTCCTGCTGCTGCGCCGAGGCGTGACCAATCGAGCAGTGGCCGAGAATCTCGGTGTACCCCGGGGCACTGTCGGCTGGTGGCGACACCAGGACCGGAAGAGCCGCGGCGAAACCTACGAGCCGCTCACCGACTGCCCGAGGTGCACCGGCCTCGACCTCGACCGGCCCACGTACGCCTATCTCCTCGGTCTCTATCTCGGCGACGGCCACATCATCTCGAAGTACAAGCAGCACCACCTGTCCATCTTTTGCGACGCCACCTGGGTGGGCCTCATCGACGCCGCCGAGGAGGCCATGCATCTCGTGATGCGCATCCCCCGTGTCAGCCGTCGGCAGCGACAGGGATGTGTCGAGGTGCAGTCCCACTCGACCCACTGGACATGCCTGTTCCCGCAGCACGGGCCCGGCAAGAAGCACGAGCGGCGGATCGCTCTCGAAGGGTGGCAGCAGGAGATCGTCGACGCTCACCCGTGGGCGTTCCTGCGGGGGCTGATTCATTCCGACGGGTGTCGGGTCACCAACTGGACCGTCCGGAACGGGAAGCGCTACGAGTACCCGCGGTACTTCTTCACCAACAAGTCCGACGACATCCGGAAGCTCTGCACCGACACGCTGACCAAGGTCGGGGTCCGGTGGACGGTGCTGGCTCGGGGCAGTGATCCGTTCAACGTGTCCGTCGCGCGGAAGGACTGCGTCGCCCTCATGGACGCCCACATCGGGCCGAAGTACTAGGTCTGCGCGCCCGGGCCGCTCCCTTGCGCCCCGGGGCGACCCGTTGCCATGACCGGCCCCGGGTCGGACGATTCCCGGCGAGAGAAGAGGGCCCTTCGCCTCCAGGGGGATCCATGGACTCCAACACGATCATCACCACCTGCGCGACGGCCGCGGCGGTGGGCTCGCTCTGGGCCAGCACCGTCCAGGCCCGGGCGCTGAAGGTGCACAACCGGACTTCCGTAATGCCCCACCTGCAGATCCGGCAGGTGAAGAACTACGAGAACGGCCGCACGGGGCTCCAGGTGCTCAACGTGGGTCTGGGCCCTGCGCTGGTCACCCGGTCGACGGTGGAGCTGGACGGGGTACCGGTCGGGCAGTGGGACTGGCCGACTTTCGAGTCCATGTCCGCGGACTGGCCCCAGAGGCCCAGCATGTACGCGCTGTTCGGCGGCGTCAGCTTCCCCATGGGCGATTGCCAGTACCTCGTCCACCTCGACGACTACGACGAGGCGCGGCACGCCTGGTTCTGGGAGCTGGTGGCCGGTCGGCTGTCCATCGAGATCGAGTACGAGTCCTTCTACTGGGGGGACAACCTGAGGGCTGTGCCCCCGCCACTCTAGGCCGGGTCCGACAGGGCTGCTTGGGCCGTGGGGTTCAGGGGTGTGGTTCCGGGTCGGTGGCGAGGCGGGCGTGGAGGTGTTCGTCGTGGTGGGTGCCGTCGCCGAAGAGGTGGGACTGGCGGAGGGTGCCTTCGGGGAGGTATCCGCAGCGTTGGGCGACGTGGCAGGAGGCCTGGTTGCCGGTGGCGTGGGCGAGCTCGATGCGGCGGGCGTCGGCGGTGTGGAAGCCCCAGGTGGTGACGGCGCGGGTGGCGCGGGTGGCGAGGCCGCGTCCGCGGGCGTGGGGCAGGAGCCAGTAGCCGATCATGGCGAGGCCGTCGGTGCGGTCGACCCAGCGGAGGTTGACGGTGCCGAGGAGGGTGCCGTCGGTGGTGGTCCGGGCGGCGAAGGCGGCGCCGGTGCCGTGGTTCCAGGCGTTGTCGCGGGATTCGAGCCAGGTCTGGGCGGCTTTGTGGTCGGCTGTGGCGAGGGGGTTCCAGAGGGCGATCGCCGGGTCGGCGGCGGCGGCGACGAGGTCGTCCAGCAGTTCCGGTCCTGCGGGTTCTCGGCCCCATGGGTGGAGGAGTGTGTCGCCGAGGTCGAGCGTGGTGCGGACGAACGTCGGTGGGTGGGTGCTCATGGTGCTCTTCCTACTGGGGCGTCGGGTCTGTCGCCAGCTCTTTTCCTTCGGTTGCGGGGGGGGGTGGGTGGGTGTCCGCGTCGGGCGCGGTGCCCGACGCGGTGTGTTGCGTGGGTCAGTGGACCGCGTCGCCGATGTGGTGGATGCGGACGAGGTTGGTGGAGCCGGTGACGCCGGGGGGTGAGCCGGCGGTGATGACGACGGTGTCGCCGGGTACGCAGCGGCCGATGCGCAGGAGTTCTTCTTCGACTTGGGCGACCATGGCGTCGGTGGAGCCGACGTGGGGGCCGAGGAAGGTTTCGACGCCCCAGGTGAGGTTGAGCTGGGAGCGGGTGGCGGGGTCGGGGGTGAAGGCGAGGAGGGGGATGGGTGAGCGGTAGCGGGAGAGTCGGCGGACGGTGTCGCCGCTCTGGGTGAAGGCGACGAGGAATTTGGCGTCGAGGAAGTCGCCCATTTCGGCGGCTGCGCGGGCGACGGCTCCGCCTTGGGTGCGGGGTTTGTTGCGGTCGGTGAGTGGGGGGAGGCCCTTGGCGAGGATGTCTTCTTCGGCGGCTTCGACGATGCGGGACATGGTGCGGACGGTTTCGATGGGGTATTTGCCGACGCTGGTTTCGCCGGAGAGCATGACGGCGTCGGTGCCGTCGATGATGGCGTTGGCGACGTCGCTGGCTTCGGCTCGGGTGGGGCGGGAGTTTTCGATCATCGAGTCGAGCATTTGGGTGGCGACGATGACGGGTTTGGCGTTGCGCTTGGCGAGTTTGATGACGCGCTTTTGGACGATGGGGACTTGTTCGAGGGGCATTTCGACGCCGAGGTCGCCGCGGGCGACCATGATGCCGTCGAAGGCGGCGACGATGTCGTCGATGTTTTCGACGGCTTGGGGCTTTTCGATCTTGGCGATGACGGGGAGGCGTCGGCCTTCTTCGTCCATGATGCGGTGGACGTCTTCGATGTCGCGGCCGCTGCGGACGAAGGAGAGGGCGATGACGTCGGCGCCGGTGCGCAGGGCCCAGCGGAGGTCTTCGATGTCTTTTTCGGAGAGGGCGGGGACGGAGACGGCTACGCCGGGGAGGTTGAGGCCTTTGTGGTCGGAGACCATGCCGCCTTCGATGACGCGGGTGTGGACGCGGGGGCCGTCGACTGCGGTGACTTCGAGGGTGACGCGGCCGTCGTCGACGAGGATGAGTTCGCCGGTGGTGACGTCGGTGGCGAGGCCTTTGTAGGTGGTGCCGCAGGTGTGGCGGTCGCCTTGGTGGTCTTCGACGGTGATGGTGAATTCGTCGCCGCGTTCAAGGAGTACGGGTCCTTCGTGGAAGCGGCCGAGGCGGATCTTCGGGCCTTGAAGGTCGGCGAGGATGCCGACGCTGCGGCCGGTCTCGTCGGAGGCCTTGCGTACGCGCTGGTAGCGCTCCTCGTGTTCGGCGGTGGTGCCGTGGCTGAGGTTGAGGCGGGCGATGTCCATTCCGGCTTCGACCAGGGCTTTGATCTGGTCGTATGAGTCGGTTGCGGGGCCCAGGGTACATACGATTTTCGCTCGGCGCATGAGGCGAGCGTATTCCCCTACCTGCGGGTAGGTAATCGCTTCCAGGTGTCCACTCAACAACCTTTGAGCAAAAGCTTGTTGACAACTGTTGAATGTGCATGGGGGTGCTCTGATGAGCACCCCCGGGCGTGGTTTTTGTAGGTTCTTCAGAGTTGTGGAGGGGTCATGGTGAAGCGGGCGTTCACCTGTGCGTAGACGGTCTGGCGCTGGGGTTCGAGGTCGAGCGGCGGGGGGCCGGCATCCTCGGCGGCGCTGAAGGCCATGGTGCGCATGCCGGCGCCGGGGGTGGCGGCGAAGGGGGCGGCGTTCTCGGCGCCGAGGTCGGCGAGTTCGACGAGGGCGGCGAGGTTCGCGCCGAGGGCGTCGGCGTATTCGCGGGCGCGCTGGACGGCTTCGAGGACGGCTTGGCGGCGGGCTCGGCCGTGGGCGGGTGAGGTGGGGCGCAGGGCCCACCAGGGTCCGTCGATCTGGGTGAGTTCGAGGTCGGCGAGGCGGGTGGTGAGTTCGCCGAGGGTGGTGAAGTCGCTGAGTTCGGCGGTGATGTGGACGCGGCCGTGGTAGGCGCGGATGCGTTCGGCGCGGCCGTGGCGGGTGAGTTCGGGGGTGATGGAGAAGGCGCCGGTTTCGAGTTTCTCGACGGGGTCGCCGTAGCTCTTGATGAGGTCGAGGGCGGCGTTGTTGCGGCGGGTGAGGTCTTCGAGTGCGGTGCGGCGGTCGGTGCCGCGGGCGCTGACGGTGATTCCGATGCGGGCGATCTCGGGGTCGACTTCGATGCGGGCTTCGCCGCGGACTG
This sequence comes from Streptomyces nojiriensis, assembly GCF_017639205.1. Taxonomy (NCBI): domain Bacteria; kingdom Bacillati; phylum Actinomycetota; class Actinomycetes; order Kitasatosporales; family Streptomycetaceae; genus Streptomyces; species Streptomyces nojiriensis. The sequence continues at coordinate 2,822,420 of NZ_CP071139.1, forward strand.
CTACGCGGGGTACTTCGGGGGTTCCGTAGGGCTGGTGCGATGCGTCCTGGGTCATGGTTTCACTGTCGCACCGTCGCTCGTTCGGGTGCGGTCATCGGATCGAAACCTGGTGGGGGTGTTGCGGCTTGTTACTCGTGGGTCAGAATCTACGCGCGTTGTTCAGGCCTCAAAAGGGAGATGGCATGGCGTTCGACCGTAGGACTTTCCTGGGTAGCACGGCGGCGACGGGTGCTGCGGTGGCGTTGGCGGGGGCCACGGGCTCTCCGGCCGCGGCGGCCGTGCAGGAGGTGAAGGGGTCCGGGTCCGGGGCGCGGACGTACGCGTTCACGGTGATGGGTACGACCGACTTGCACGGCAATGTCTTCAACTGGGACTACTTCACGGACAAGGAGTTCGACGACAAGGCGCACAACGACGTCGGTCTGGCGAAGATTTCCACGTTGGTGAACCAGGTGCGGGCGGAGAAGGGGCGGCGCAACACGCTGCTGATCGACGCGGGTGACACGATCCAGGGCACGCAGCTTTCGTACTACTACGCGAAGGTGGATCCGATCACCGCGCGGCGGGGTCCGGTGCACCCGATGGCGCAGGCGATGAACGCGATCGGTTATGACGCGGCGGCGCTGGGGAACCACGAGTTCAACTACGGCATACCGGTGCTGCGGAAGTTCGAGGAGCAGTGTGATTTCCCGCTGCTGGGGGCGAACGCGCTGGATGCGCGGACGCTGCGGCCGGCGTTCGCGCCGTACAGCATGCACAAGCTGCGCACGCCGTGCGGGCGGGACGTGAAGGTGGCGGTGCTGGGGCTGACGAACCCGGGTATCGCGTTGTGGGACAAGGCGAACGTGCAGGGCAAGATGACGTTCCCGGGGCTGGAGGAGCAGGCGGCGAAGTACGTGCCGAAGCTGCGGTCGATGGGTGCCGATGTGGTGATCGTGTCGGCGCATTCGGGTTCGAGCGGTACGTCGTCGTACGGGGACCAGTTGCCGTACGTGGAGAACGCGGCGGCGCTGGTGGCGGAGCAGGTGCCGGGGATCGACGCGATCCTGGTGGGGCACGCGCACACGGAGATTCCCGAGTACCGGGTGAAGAACAAGGCGACCGGCAAGGACGTGGTGCTGTCCGAGCCGCTGAAGCGGGGTCAGCGGCTGACGCTGTTCGACTTCGAGCTGTCGTGGGTGAAGGGCCGCTGGTCGGTGGCGAAGGTCGCGGCGAAGGTGCTGAACTCGAACACGGTGGCGGAGGACCCGAAGATCACGGGGTTGCTGTCGGACGAGCACCGCAAGGTCGTGGCGTACGTGAACCAGGTGATCGGTACGTCGACGCAGGCGATGTCGTCGGCGGAGGGGCCGGTCAAGGATGTCGCGATCATCGATCTGATCAACCATGTGCAGGCGGAGACGGTGAAGGGGGCGCTGGCCGGTTCGGAGTGGGCGGCGCTGCCGGTGCTGTCGCAGGCGTCGTGTTTCTCGCGGACGGCGGCGATCCCGTCGGGTCAGGTGACGATCAAGGATGCGGCGGGTCTGTATCCGTTCGAGAACACGATGGAGGCGCGGCTGCTGACGGGTGCGCAGGTGAAGGACTATCTGGAGTACTCGGCGCGGTACTACGTACAGACGGCGCCGGGTGTTCCGGTGGATCCGGCGAAGCTGACGAACGCCGAGGGCGTGCCGGACTACAACTACGACGCGGTGTACGGGTTGGTGTACGACATCGACATCGCGCAGCCGGTGGGTTCGCGGATCACGGGGTTGTCGTTCCAGGGGAAGCCGGTGGATCCGGCGGCGCAGTTCGTGCTGGCGGTGAACAACTACCGGGCTTCGGGTGGCGGTAACTTCCCGCACGTTCCGCAGGCGAAGCAGGTGTGGGCGAACTCGGACGAGATCCGTAACACGATCATCCAGTGGGTGAAGGCGAAGGGGACGGTCGATCCGGCGCAGTTCGCGTCGGTGGACTGGCGTCTGACGCGGGCCGGGGTCGCGGTTTTCTAGCGTCTTCGGGATCCTGTCGGATCGGCCCGGCGGGGTGGCCGGCCGCGGTGTGCTGCGGCCGGCCACTCCTGGTGGTGCGGGTCCGGTCAGCGTGCGGCGCCTGCGCGGCGCATGCGGGCGGCGAGGAGCAGTCCGGCGCCGGCGGCGAGCGCGGTGCCCGCGCCGCCGGCGATCAGGGTGGTGTGGTCGCCCGCGCCGGTGGTGGCGAGGGGGGAACCGTTGTGGCCCTGGCCGGTGACGGCGGTGTTGCCGGTGCCGGTGGTGCCGGTGCCGGTGGTGCCGCCGGTGCCGGAGTCCGTTCCGGTGCCGTTGCCGTCACCGCCCTTGCCGTCCTTGCCGTCCTTGCCGGGGGTCGGCTTTTCGTTGTCCTTGGCGGCCTGGTCCTTGGCGCGGGCTTCGTGCTGGCCCGTCTTGAGGAACCCGGTCCGGTCGGCGGGGGTGCCGGCGAGGGCGGCACGGCCGGCCTTGACGAGTTCCGGACCGCCACCGTCGATGATCTTCGCGATGGCGACGCGGTTGTCCTGGTCGCGGAGCTCGTACTGGGTCACTTCCAGGAAGTGGCGCAGCTCGGCCGGGGTCGGCGATCCGTTCATGAGCTTGCCGATGGCCTCGGTCAGGATCGGGCCGTCCCAGCCCTCGTCGATGCGGGCCAGCTCGACCAGGTCGTCCTGGGCCTGGGCGAGGTGGCGGCCGGTCTTCAGGAACTCCGCGCGGTCGGCGGGGGTGCCCTGGAGTGCCTTCTTGCCGGCTTCCTTCACGCCGGTGCCGCCGGTGCCGATGAGCCGGGAGATCTCGACCTTGTTGTCGTCGTCGCGCAGCTCGTGCTGGGTCACGTCGTAGAAGTGGCGGAGCTTTTCGATGGTGTTGCCGTTGCTGAGGACCTTGTTGATGCCCTCCTTCAGGCCGGGGCCGGCGCCCGGGAGGAGGCGCAGGATCTCGATGCGGTAGTCGTCCATGCGGATGTTGTGCTGGTCGACTTCGATGAACTTGCGCATGGCCTTGGGGCCGTCGGCGATGGCCTTGCGGCCGGCTTCTTGCATGAACTCGCTGGCCATCGGGTGGGCGATGATCGCGAGGATGGTCTTGCGGTCCTCTTCGGCCTGGTCGGGCGCGGTCTGGTCCGGCGTGGTCTGGTCCGGCACGGTCTGGTCCGGCGTGGTCGGTGCCGGGTGGTTGCCGTTGGCCGGGGCGTCGGGGCCGGCGGCGAACGCCGGTGACGCGATGAGGACGGCCGGAGCAAGGGCAGCGGTGGTGACCGCTGCGGCGATCCGGGAAAACTTCACAGACAAAACCCCCTGGAAACGTTTCTTCGACAGAAGAGACGTTCGGCCTGCGCAGATAGTTGTACCGGTCACGCGCCCGCCCCTCGTGGCGGCCCCGGGACGGTGGGGGCGGGGTCTCGATCACCGGACTGCCGTGCCTCTCAGGGGTGTTCGACGAGCGGGAGGAGTTCGCCCGTGGGGCGGGGGCGGCTTGGTTCGCGCTGGTCGAGGCCGAAGGTGGTGAAGGCGGTGCGGGCGGGCTGGGGGTAAGGCTCTTTGCCGGTGAGGGTGTTGAGGATGGCGGCGCTGCGCCAGGCGGCGAGGCCGAGGTCGGGGGCGCCGACGCCGTGGGAGTGGCGTTCGCCGTTCTGGACGAAGATGCTGCCGGTGACGGTGGGGTCGAGGATCATCCGGTAGCGGTCGTCGATGCGGGGGCGGCCGGAGGAGTCCTTGCGCAGGTACGGGTCGAGGCCGGCGAGGAGGCTGCCGAGGGGTCGCTCCTGGTATCCGGTGGCGAGGATGACGGCGTCGGTGGTGAGGCGGGAGCGGGTGCCCTGCTCGATGTGTTCGAGGTGGAGTTCGACCTTGGTGGTGGCGACGCGGCCTGCGGTGCGGACGCTGACTCCGGGGGTGAGGACGGTGTCGGGCCAGCCGCCGTGGAGGGTGCGGCGGTAGAGCTCCGCGTGGATGGCGGCGATGGTGTCGGCGTCGATGCCCTTGTGGAGCTGCCACTGGGTGGGGACGAGCTGGTCGCGTACGGCTTCGGGGAGGGAGTGGAAGTAGCGGGTGTAGTCGGGGGTGAAGTGTTCGAGGCCCAGCTTGGAGTACTCCATCGGGGCGAAGGAGGGGGTGCGGGCGAGCCAGGTGAGGCGTTCGCGGCCGGCGGGGCGGGCGCGGAGGAGGTCGAGGAAGACTTCGGCGCCGGACTGGCCTGAGCCGATGACGGTGACGTGTTCGGCGCCGAGGATGCGCGCGCGGTTGTCGAGGTAGTCGGCGGAGTGGATGACGGGGACGGTGGGGGCGTCGGCGAGGGGGCGCAGGGGTTCGGGGACGTAGGGGGCGGTGCCGATGCCGAGGGCTAGGTTGCGGGTGTGGGTGCGGCCGAGGGCTTCGGCTTCGCCGGTGGCGTCGAGTTGGGTGAAGTCGACTTCGAAGAGGTCGCGTTCGTGGTTCCAGCGGACGGCGTCGACCTGGTGGCCGAAGTGGAGTCCGGGGACGCGGTCGGCGACCCAGCGGCAGTAGGCGTCGTATTCGGCTCGGTGGATGTGGAACTGCTCGGCGAAGTAGAAGGGGAAGAGCCGTTCCTTGTGCTTGAGGTAGCTGAGGAAGCTCCAGGGGCTGGCCGGGTCGGCGAGGGTGACGAGGTCGGCGAGGAAGGGGACCTGGAGGGTGGCTCCCTCGATGAGGAGTCCGGGGTGCCAGCGGAAGTCGCGGCGCTGGTCGTAGAAGGCGGTGGCGAGTTCGCCGGCTCCTTGGCGGGGCAGGCCGTGGGCGAGGGCCGCGAGGGACAGGTTGAAGGGGCCGATCCCGATTCCGACGAGGTCGTGGGGGGCGTCGAGCTGGGCGGTCATCGGTGGGTGCTGCCTTCCAGGAGGGAGATGAGGGTGTCCAGGTCCCCCGCTGTGGTGTGCGGGTTGAGCAGGGTGGCTTTGAGCCAGAGGCGGCCGTCGGCGTGGGTGCGGCCGAGGACGGCGCGGCCTTGGTGCAGGAGGGTGCGGCGCAGGGTGGCGAGGTGGTCGTCGTCGGCGTGGGTGGGCCGGAAGAGGACGGTGGTGATGGTGGGGGGTGCGTGGAGTTCGAAGCCGGGGTGGGCGTCGAGGAGCCGGGCGAGGTGGTGTGCGGTGTCGACGGTGCGGTCGATGAGTGCGGCGAGGCCGTCGCGGCCGAGGGCGCGGAGGGTGGTGGCGATCTTGAGGGCGTCGGGGCGGCGGGTGGTGCGCAGGGAGCGGCCGAGGAGGTCGGGCAGGCCCGCTTCGGTGTCGTCGGTGGCGTTGAGGTAGTCGGCCTGGTGGGCGAGGGGGGCCAGGAGGGTGGTGTCGGGGACGGCGAGGAGGCCTGCGGCGACGGGCTGCCAGCCTTGTTTGTGCAGGTCGATGGTGAGGGAGTGGGCGCGGCCGAGTCCGGCGAGTTTGTCGCGCTGGCGGGGGCTGAGGGCGAGGAGGCCGCCGTAGGCGGCGTCGATGTGGAGGTCGGCGCCGTAGCGGTCGCAGAGGTCGGCGATGCGGTGGATGGGGTCGATGAGACCTGCGTCGGTGGTGCCGGCGGTGGCGGTGACGAGGGTGGGGCCGGGTGTGGTGGCGAGGGCTTCGGCCAGGCGGGCGGGGTCGAGGGTGCCGGCGGGGGTGGGGAGTTCGGTGGCCGGGGGCAGGCCGAGGAGCCAGGCGGCGCGGGGGACGGAGTGGTGGGCGTTGGCTCCGTGGAGGACGGTGAGGGCGGGGCCGTGGCGTTCGCGGGCGAGGAGGACGGCGAGTTGGTTGGCTTCGGTGCCGCCGGTGGTGACGAGGGCGTCGGGGTGGGGGGTGTCGTAGAACTCGGCGGCGAGGGTGCGGGTGAGGAGGGCTTCGACGGCGGAGGCGGCGGGGGCCTGGTCCCAGGAGTCGAGGGAGGGGTTCAGGGCGGAGGCGGCGAGGTCGGCGACGGCCGCGACGGCGAGCGGGGGGCAGTGCAGGTGGGCCGCGCACAGGGGGTCGGCGGGGTCGGCGGCGCCGGCGGCGAGGGTGTGTACGAGGGTGCGGAGGGCTTCGTGGGCGCCGGTGCCGTGGGCGGGGAGTAGGCCGGCGTCGCCGAGGGCGGCGTGGACGCGGGCGGTGACGGCGTCGGGGCCGCCGGCGGGGAGGGGGCCGCCGCGGTCGTGGGCGCCGGTGGTGAGGGCGTCGAGGACGGTGTCGAGGAGGGGGCGCAGGGCGGTGGGCCCGTGGGGGCCGCCGGCGAGCGGGGGCGGTGGGGGTGTGCCGGGCTGCGCGGTCATCGGGGTCCTCCGGGGCTGGCCGGGTGCGGTGGGAGGCACCCGGCCTGTACAACGATCAGACCCGAATGGGGTAACCGCCGGGGTTTGTCCGGAGCCGGGAGACCGTTCCCTGCGGGTCCCTGCCGGGGGCTGGGCTGGACGGGGCAGAACCCGGGCCGAAGCCGGACCCCGGAAGCGGCCGGGTCCGGTACCGAGCCGAGCCGGGGCCGGAGCCGGAGCCGGAGCCGGGGGCAGCCTGGACCGGGGCTGGGTCCCCGTTCGTCGGGTCCTGTCTTCCGGTTCCCGGCCCCGGCTTCCTGCCCCGGCCCCTGGGCCCCCGGCTACCCGCTAGCTCTCGGCAGAGGGCCGGCGGACCTTGAGGGCGCGGGCGAGGTCGTCGAGTTGGTCGACCAGCTTGCGGCGCAGGAGGGGGAGGATGTCCGGGTTCGTGAGGCAGGTGTGGCCGGCCTGGAGGTTGGCTTCGTCGATGGCGTACGCCGGGAACGCCCAGCGGCCGGCGGCTTCGCCGATGGCCGGGCCGCGGCGGGCGCCGAGGGCGACGGCCTCCGGGTAGTAGCGGGTGACGTACGGGGTGAGAAGTTCGGCCTGTTCTGGCTGCCAGAAGCCCTGGGCGGTGGCGCTGAAGAGGTAGTTGGACAGGCTGTCGTCGTGGAAGAGGCGGTCCCAGGCGGCGGCCTTGGCCTCGGCGGTGGGGAGGGCGGCGCGGCAGCGGGCGGCGCCTTCCTGGCCGGTGGCGCTGGTGTCGGCGGCGAGGGCGGCGTCGATCTCGGTCTCGCCGACGGCGCCGAGGACGGCGAGGCGGCCGAGGATGCGCCAGCGCAGTTCGGGGTCGAGTGCGGGGCCGCCGGGGACGGTGTCGTCGGTGAGCCAGGCGGCGATGGTGTCGGGCTGGGTGGCGCTGTCGACGAGGGTGCGTACGGCGGTCAGCCGCATGCCGGGCTCGGAGCCGTCCTCGGTGCGCCGGAGCAGGTCGCGGGCGATGGTGGTGAGGGTGGCGAGCGCGGCGGTCTGCTCTTCGGGGGCGAGGTAGCGTACGGCGACCTGGGTGCGGGCGAAGCCGAGGACGCCCTGGACGATGGCGAGGTCGTCCTCCTCGGGCAGGTGCGCGGCGGCGGTGGCGAGGTAGTCGTGCGGGGCGAGTTCGCCGTCGCGGACCATGTCGCGCAGGGCGTTCCAGACGACGGCGCGGGTCAGGGCCTCGGGGATGCCGGAGAGGCCGCGCAGGACCGTTTCGACGGAGGTTTCGTCGAGCCGGACCTTGGCGTAGGTGAGGTCGACGTCGTTGAGGACGAGGAGCGCGGGGCGGGCTCCGGTCACGGAGATGATCTCGTCGGAGGGGATGTCGAGGTCGAGGAGTTCGCGCAGTTCGAGGAAGCGGTCGTCGGCGGGGTCGCGGTCGTAGACGCCGACGGCGATGTGGTGGGGGCGGCTGCCTCGGCGGTCGACGGCGAGGGTCCAGCCGGCGGGGGTGTCGGGGCGGCCCTCGGACTCCTCGACGCGGGGGGTGAGGGTGTCGATGCCGGTGGTGCGCAGCCAGATGTCGGCCCAGGCGCGGACGTCGCGTTCGGTGTGGGCGGCGAGGGAGTCGATGAAGTCGGCGAGGGAGGCGTTGGCGAACTTGTGGCGGGCGAAGTGGGTGTTGATGCCGGCCAGGAAGTCCTTCTCGCCGAGCCAGGCGACGAGTTGGCGCAGGGCGGAGGCGCCCTTGGCGTAGGAGATGCCGTCGAAGTTGAGGAGGGCGGAGGCGGTGTCGGGGACGTCTTCGGGGGCGGGGGCGACGGGGTGGGTGGAGGGCCGCTGGTCGGCGTCGTAGCCCCAGGGCTTGCGGGTGACGCCGAAGTCGGTCCAGGTGTCGGTGAAGCGGGTGGCTTCGGTGAGGGTCTGGTAGCCCATGTATTCGGCGAAGGATTCGTTGAGCCAGATGTCGTCGAACCAGGCCATGGTGACGAGGTCGCCGAACCACATGTGGGCCATCTCGTGGGCGATGACCATGGCGCGGGACTGGCGTTCGGTGTCGGTGACGGCGGAGCGGAAGATGAACTCGTCGCGGAAGGTGACGAGTCCGGGGTTCTCCATGGCGCCGGCGTTGAACTCGGGTACGAAGGCCTGGTCGTAGGAGTCGAAGGGGTAGGGCTCGGTGAACTTCTCCTGGTACCGGTCGTAGCAGGCCTTGGTGATGGAGAGGATCTCCTCGGCGTCGACGTCCATGTGGGGTGCGAGGGACTGGCGGCAGTGGATGCCGAAGGGCAGTCCGGCGTGTTCGGTGCGGATGCTGTGCCAGGGGCCGGCGGCGACGGCGGCGAGGTAGGTGGAGATGAGGGGGGTGGGGGCGGACTGCCAGATGGCGGCGCCGCTGTTGTCGGGGGCGGCGCCGGTGCGGGTGGTGATGCCGTTGGCGAGGACGGTCCAGTGGGCCGGGGCGGTGACGGTGAACTCGAAGACGGCCTTGAGGTCGGGCTGGTCGAAGGCCGGGAAGACCCGCTGGACGTCGTCCAGGAACATCTGGCTGTAGACGTAGGTCTGGTTGTCGGCGGGGTCGGTGAAGCGGTGCAGGCCCTCGCCGGTGCGGGAGTAGCGCATGCGGGTGTCGAGGCGCAGCTCGTGGGGGCCTTCGGTGAGGCCGGTGAGCGGGAGGCGGTCGTCGGCGAGGGCGGCCGGGTCGAGGGGGTTGCCGTCGAGGGTGGCCGAGCGCAGTTCGACGGGCTTCAGCTCGATGAAGGTGTCTGCGGCGGTGCGTGCGGTGAACCGGACGACGGTGGTGGAGTCGAAGGTTTCGTCGTCGCCGGTGAGGTCGAGGGTGACGGCGTAGTGCTGGACGTCGAGGAGCTGGGCTCGGATCTGCGCTTCGTTGCGCGTCAGTGCGGACATGGGGCCCATGCTGCCCCAGTGGGCGGCCGGACCCCCTGCTTCTACTCTTCGCCCGCAGCGATCGTCTCGTGGTGGCGGATGACCTCGGCGATGATGAAGTTGAGGAGCTTCTCGGCGAAGGCGGGGTCGAGTTTGGCGTTCTCGGCGAGCTGGCGCAGGCGGGCGATCTGGCTGGCTTCGCGGCCCGGGTCGGCGGGGGGCAGCTGGTGCCTGGCCTTGAGGTGGCCGACCTGCTGGGTGCACTTGAAGCGTTCGGCGAGCATGTGGACGACGGCGGCGTCGATGTTGTCGATGCTGTCGCGCAGTCGGGCGAGTTCGGCGGTGACGCTCTCGTCGATGCCTGCGGCGTCGTCTGCCGCGCCCGCGCCGGTGCCGTTGTCGAGGTCGCTGTTGTTCATGGTTCCCGAGAATACGTGGCGGCGGCCTGCGGTTCCTCGGGCAGTCGGCCTGTGAGACGGCGACCGAATACTTGCCAGAGTGGAAAGTATTCGCCATAGTGGAAATCAATGGACGATCGTCCGTGTGCGAGCGAGGGGGAACCATGCAGGATTCGGCGAAGGCGGTCGGGGCGTTGGGGCGGGCGGCCGGTCTGGAGCGGGCGGCGCGGCGGCGCAGTGGCTGGTACGCGCGCTACCTGTGGGTGTTCGCGGCCGGGCAGCTGGTGCTCGTACCGATGGCCGTGCTGTGGCGCGGGCCGGTCTCGGGGGTGGTGTTCGGGGTGACCAACGCGCTGCTGGTGACCGGGCTGAGCGTGTACGCGGTGCGGCAGCGCGTGATGCGGCGGGGGTTCGGCATGAAGCACGGGATGATGATGGCGTCCTGGACGGTGGTGTTCGCCCTGACGATCACGGTCGGCACGGCGGTGTTCGGCCACGGCGCGCCGTTCGCGGCCGTGGGCGCGCTGGCGTGTGCGCTGCCGCCGGCCGTCGGCGCGTGGACCGAGATGCGGGGTGCGGTATGACGGACGAGCCGACCGGGGGCGCCGGGGCGGAGGCGAAGCGGGGCGGGCATCCGCGGCACGACCTCGCGCCGCTGCTGAACGCGCCCGTACGGCTGTCGGTGGTGGCGGCGCTGGCTCCGCTGGACAAGGCGGAGTTCGCTTTCGTACGGGACCTGGTCGAGGTCTCGGACTCGGTGCTGTCCAAGCAGGTGGCGGCGCTGGAGGAGGCGGGCTGGGTGGAGGTCCGCAAGGGCCGGGTCGGGCGGCGTCCGCGCACGTGGGTCGCGCTGACCCCCGAGGGCCGGGCGGTCTACCAGCGGCATCTGGCCGCACTGCGGTCCATCGCGCTGGGCTAGGCCGCCTCTTACGGATCTTGCCGGGCCCGCGACGCCCGGCACCGCACCTGGCCGCATTGTCGGGGCGCCCGAGTACGTCCAGTACACGGGCGCCCCTCCGCCTTGCCATCCACGGCACCGGACGCCGCGGGCTCGGCCGACAAGATCCGAAAGAGACGGCCTGGGCCGTCTCCTCCGGATCCCGCGCGAGCCTCCCGGGGTTCCGCCCCGGACCCCGTGCCTCAGACGCCGGCGGGGCCGGAACGGCCGGGGGCCGTGTGCCCTGTCGGGCGGGACGGGGGAGTCGTCGACGGCTGCCGCCCGCGACCGCTTCAACCAGCACGGCCGGGCCTGCGTCCTCCAGGAGGGGGCCGGCTGCTCCGCCGTGGAGCGCCGCGTGGACGTACCCGTCGAGGGCCGAAGGTGGTGACGATGGCGATGTGCGGTGCACCGGGGCTGCCGGACGGGCGGCGGGTGGCCTCTAGGCCGTCGAGCCCCGGCATCCGGGAGCTGGTTCCGGCCCTGTCCCGGTCGTCCGCGAGGACCGCTCGCCCGCTGCCGCCTCCGGTCGCCTCCCATGGCACCCGGGTGCGGGTCGGCCGGCAGTCGCGCGGCGGGGTGCCGCGCCCTTCCGGCCGGTGCGTGACCGGCCGGAAGGGCGGGCGGGACGGGCGGGTGGAGCGGGAGGAGCTACATGCCTGCCGCGGCGCTCTTGATCGCGGCGGCGAAGGTGGAGACCTCGGTGTAGACGCCGGGGTAGTTCGGCCGGGCGCAGCCTTCGCCCCAGCTGACGATGCCGACCTGGATCCAGGCGTTGTTGTTGTCGCGGCGGAACATGGGGCCGCCGGAGTCGCCCTGGCAGGTGTCGACGCCGCCCTGGGGCAGGCCGGCGCAGATCTCCTCGCCGGGGACGAGGTCGCTGCCGTACGAGCTCTGGCAGCTGACGTCGGAGACGAAGGGGACGTCGGCCTTCAGGAGGTAGCGCTGCTGGCCGCCGCCTTCGCGGGCGGCTCCCCAGCCGGCGACGGTGAAGGTGCCGCTGTCGTAGGCCTTGGTGTCCGCGATCTTGAGGGTGGGCAGGTTGATGGGCTTGGCGAGCTTGATGAGGGCCCAGTCCTTGCCCTTGCCGTTGTAGCCGGGGGCCTGGAGGACCTTGGTGGACTTGACCTTGATGGCGCTGGAGCTGTTGAGGTCGACGACTCCGGCGGTGGCGGTGATGGAGGTGTTGTTGCCGGAGCCGCTCACACAGTGGGCGGCGGTGAGGACGATCTGCTGGGTGTAGAGGGCGCCGCCGCAGCCCATGGAGAGGCGCACCATGAAGGGGAACTCGCCCTGCGCCGCGCGGGTGCCGCCGACGACGGGTGCCGGGCCGGCGGTGGCGGTGCCGGGCTGGAGGCTGACGGCGGCGAGCGCGACCGCGCCGACGGCGAGGGTGCGCTTCATCAACTGCACGAGGGTGGTCACAGTCAACACACTGCCTTTCGTGGGGGGTTGGGCTGTGCGTGTGCGTCATCGGGTGAATGACGGGTCCATGACACATCAGGCGTGTGGTGGACATCAAGAAGGCAATTTCGGCCAACTCCCGCCATGGCGGCAGGGATTGCTGTAAGGAGGGCTCCGTGACGGAGAACCGGGGGCCGGGCAGCCCCGTCGAGCACGGATTTCCGCATCTGGTGACCGTGCGCGCCTCGATCACCGCGCTCTTCCGCCGGCTGTCGGCCGACGGGATCCGGACCTACGACACGAGCTTCGCCCCCGCCGACGCCGCCTTCGGCGCCACCGACGACCTCCACCTGGGCGCGCAGCGGGTGGCCGCCGCGACGGTGCGCGCGCTCCGGCTGCCCGACGCGCGCATGGTGGTCTCCTTCCGGGCGATGGAGCAGGCCGCCACCGTGGAACTGGCCGCGGGGCCGGAGTACTTCGTCGAGGTCAACGACCGCTTCCGCACCCATCGCCGCGACCTGGCGGCCGCCCTCGCGCACGAGGTGGCCCATGTCCTGCTGCACCGTCTGGACCTGCGCTTCCCCGGCACCGCGGAGAACGAGATCCTCACCGACACCGCCGCCGCGTACCTGGGGGCGGGCTGGCTGCTCCTGGACGCCTACCGCGAGGACGCGCTGACCCACCAGAGGTTCGGCTACCTCACGCCGGAGGAGTTCGGCTACGTCCTCGCCAAGCGCGCCGCCCTGTTCGGCGAGGACCCCGCGCCCTGGTTCACCAGCCCCCAGGCGTACGAGGCCTACGTGCGCGGGCGCGCACTGGCCGAACGCGACCACCGCCGGGCCCCGCTGACGGCCGCCGGGCCGCTGGCGCGGCGCCGGTACGCGAAGGCGCGCCGCGCCGGGGCCGGTCCCGCCGACGGCCCGGCCGGCGGCTCCGCGTACCGCTTCGAACCGGAGGCGGCCGGCGCCGGGTTGCGGGTGAGCTTCCCGTGTCCGGTGTGCGCGCAGCGGCTGCGGGTGCCGGTGCGCGGGCGCCTGCGGGCCCGGTGCGGGCTGTGCCACACCGTCCTCGACTGCATCACGTAGATCATTCATCACGCGGCCACGAAAAGTTTCCTACCGGCCAGTAGACATGGGTGCGATTCTCGCCAACTCTGGTCACGTACATGCCAACTCGTGACCGAGGAGCGCCCCCCATGCGCAGCACCCGCCGCACCCGTACGCCCCGTTCCGCCGCCGTCGGCGTGGCCGCGGCCGCCGCCGTCCTGACGCTGGTTCCGGCCACCGCCGCCCAGGCCGCGCCCGTCCCGGCGCCGGCCCCCGTGTCCGCGCCTGCGGCCGCGTCTCCTGCCGCCTCCGCGCCCGGCGGCAACGCCGCGATCCTCGGCATCGACTACGCCACCTGGCAGCGGGACGTCGCCGCCGTGATCGACGCGGCCCGGCCCGCCATCGAGGCGCGCATCGCCGCCTCGCCCGCCGGGGAGAAGCCCGCCCTCGTCCTCGACATCGACAACACCTCGCTGGAGACGGACTTCCACTGGTTCTGGACCTTCCCGACCCCCGCGATCACCAAGGTCCGCGCGCTGACCCAGTACGCGCACGACCGCGGCGTCGCGGTCTTCTTCGTCACCGCCCGCCCCGGGATCATCCACTCCCTCACCGAGCGCAACCTCAAGGCCGTGGGCTACCCCGTCTCGGGGCTCTACGTCCGTGACCTGCCCGACCTGTTCGAGGAGGTCAGCGCCTACAAGACGGGCAAGCGGGCGGAGATCGAGGCGCGCGGCTACACGATCATCGCCAACATCGGCAACAGCCCGACCGACCTCGTCGGCGGGCACGCCGAGCGCACCGTCAAGCTGCCGGACTACAACGGCAAGCTCTCCTGACCTGACCGAGCCGACCCGGCGGCGGGCAGTGCGAGCCCGCCGATCGGCCCGCCGTCCTCACGGAGCACCCGGCCGTCCCCGCCGGTGACCGGGCCGCCCTTGGTGCCGATGCCCCCCCCGGGGACGATGCCGGGCGGCAGCGCCCCGGGACATGGGTGTCCGCAGTTCTGGAGGAGCTCCGGAGAGCTCCGGGAAGAGCTCTCCGGAGGCGGGGTTCAGTGTGCGAAGAAGTCCGCGGCGAGGCGGTTGAAGTCGTCGAAGGCCTCGGTCTGCGCCCAGTGGCCGCAGCGCGGGAAGACGTGCAGGCGGGCGTCGGGGATGGCCTTGAGGGCGAGCAGCGCGCCGTCGAGGGGGTTGACCCGGTCCTCGCGGCCCCAGGTGAGCAGGGTGGGGTGGCCGATGCGGTGGGCCTCGCGCCACAGCAGGGTGTCCTGCTGCCAGGCGGGGTTGGCGAAGGAGGCGCCCATGCGGGCGCCTCCGATCCGGGCGTCCGGGTCCATGGCCTGCGTGTAGCGCTCCTCGACGAGTGCGTCGGTGACGAGCGAGGGGTCGTGGACGAGCGTGGTGAGGAAGGCGCGCATCTGCTCGCGGGTGGGTTCGGCGGCCGCGGCGAACGCGATGAGGCGCCGGATGCCTTCGGTGGGGTCGGCCGAGAAGAGATTGACCGAAATACCGCCGGGGCTCATGAGCAGCAGCTTGTCCACCTTGCCCGGGTGGTCCAGCGACATCCGGACGGCGGCGCCTCCGCCGAGGGAGTTGCCGATGAAGTGGGCTTTCGCGATGCCGAGTTCGTCCATGAGGGCGGCGGTCGCGGCGGCGCTGAAGCTGAAGTAGTCGCGATCGGGTTCGGGCTTGTCGGAGCGGCCGTAGCAGGGCTGGTCGATGAGCAGGGTGCGGAACCGCTCGGCGAAGAAGGGCAGGTTGGGGCCGAAGTTGGACCAGGCGGAGGCGCCGGGTCCGCCGCCGTGGAGCAGGATGAGGACGGGGGCGTCGGGGTGGTCCGGGCCCGCCTCGTGGAAGTGGAGGTTGAGGTTTCCGGCCTTGGCCGTGCGCGAGGTGCTCTCGTAAGTGATCATCACAACATCGTGTCCTGGATGTCGAGGCCGAGCGCACCCCGGCCGAAAAGGACCGGGGCCCGCTGGGGCCACGACCGGGAGGAGAGCCTCCGCGGCATCTGCTGCGTGGCGGCGCGGCCCTGCGCGGCGCGGCCCACGCCCGGACGGCCCGGCCCGGCCCGGGCCGGCCCGGCCCGGGCCGGGCCGGGCCGGGCCGGGCCGTCCGGGCGTGGGCCGCGCGGCCCCGGGAACCGCGGCCGGCGGACTCCGAACAGGAAATGGACAACATGATGGGCTGGTTGCGGTTCAGCGGGTGGATGTAGCGGGTAGTCATATCCCACCGCAAGAAACGAAGACCCGGTCCCGACCCCTCGCCAGGGGGCCGGGCCCGCTTCGTTTACGGGCCCGGGACGGGTGGCCCCACCGGCTCCACCGTGCCGGAGCAGCGGGCCCGTTCGGCGGCCAGGACCGTCAGGTGGCTGGTGAGCGACTCCCGCGGGCCGGACCTGACCAGGCCGGGGTCACCGGTGGCGATGGCGGCGACGAAGGCGTCCATGAGGCCGGCGTCGCCGCCGCCGTGGCCGCCCGCGGCGTCCATCGGCCCGCCCGCGCCGATGGCCACCTGCTCCTCGGTGCGGGTCAGGAAATCGTAGACCGTGATGGTGCTGCCGTCGCCCCGCAGTTCGCCGCGGGTTCCGAAGATCCGGGTGTGGCGGTCCGCCTGCTCGGTGAAGGCGGTCATGGTGAAGGTGGCCGTCGCCCCCGAGTCGAACTCCATGGCCACCACCTGGTGGTCGACGACGTCGTTGTCGCAGGCGTACACGCACCGCCCGTAGGGCCCCTCCCGCAGCGCGGTCTCCAGGGCCCGCGGGGTGAACTCGTCGATCAGCACGCTCAGCGGCCAGCGGTGGCGGCCGTCGGCCAGCCGCTCGCCGTACTCGCGTGCCGCGGAGTACGGGCAGTCCGGCTCGACCGCGCAGTCCAGGCAGCGGTCCGCCGCACCCGGCGGCCTGTTCTCGGGCCGGAAGTGCGAGAGGCGGCCGAAGCTGGAGACCCGTACGGGAGGGTGCCCCAGCACGTACTGGAGCCAGTCCAGGTCGTGGCAGGACTTGGCCATCAGCATGGTCGTCGCCTCGTCGGCGCGCCGCCAGTTGCCCCGTACGAACGAGTGGGCCTGGTGCCAGAAGCCGACCGGCTCCAGGTGCTGGACGCTCACGATGTCGCCGATGCGGCCGGAGTCGACGACGTCCTTGAGGGTCCGCGTGTAGGGCGTGTAGCGCAGGACGTGCCCGACGGAGAGGATGACGCCGGCCCGCTCGACGGCGTCGACGATCCGCCGGCACTCGTCCTCCGTGAGGGCCATCGGCTTCTCCAGCATGATGTGGTAGCCGAGCCCGGCGAACGCGAGGACCGGCTCCAGGTGGTCGCGGTCCAGGGTGCAGACGAGCACCGCGTCCGCGATCCGGCCGAGGGCGGCCAGCTCCCGCCAGTCGCCGAGCACGTGGCAAGGGTCGATGCGGTGGGCGGCGGCGAGCCGCTCCCGCCGGGGCGCGCGCGGTTCGGCGACCGCGACCACCCGGGCCCGGTCCGGATGGGCCAGGGCCCATCCGGCGTGGCCGCTCCCCCGGTCGCCCGCCCCGACGACGGCGAGCGTGATGGTGTCGGACATGGGCCCAGCCCCGCTTCCCGAACCGATTGCCGTGCGCAGCAAGCGCTTCCCCCGGAGAAGCTAGCGGCCGCGCGTCCTGCCGGACACCCCCCTTCACCCGTACGTGACGACCCGGCAGCAGCAGGCGCTGCAGGCGCCCTCCCGGCAGGAGTACGGGGCAGGCATGCGCCTCGGCCGGCCCCCACAGCTCGTCCCGGAAGATCACCGACTCGCCGTCCCGGTCGGCGTACAGCGGGGCGACCCGGCCCCGGCCCGCGGCCGGCGCCGACTTGGCGGCCCGGACCAGCCCCGGCCGGGCCTCGCCGGCTCCTTAGCCCGGCCCGGCCCGGCCGGGTACGTCACGCGCCCGCGCTGGGCGGGGCCGCGACGTTCAGCTGCCAGGAGACGCCGAAGCGGTCGTTCACCCAGCCGAACCGGTGGCTGAATCCGTACGAGCCCAGGGGCATCAGCTCGGTGCCCTGCTCGGCGAGGGCTCCGTAGAGGCGGTCGATCTCGGCCTCGTCCTCGCACTGGACGTACAGCGACACCGCGGGCGTGAAGCCGAACTCGTGCCGAGCCGGGCTGTCGATGCACATGAACTGCTGTCCGGCCAGGGAGAACGTCGCGTGGCGCACGGTCCCCTCGGGTCCGGCTCCGGGTCCGGTCTCGTCGGGGCCGTAGCGGCTGATGGCGATCACCTCGGCGTCGTCGAACAGCGAGAGGTAGAAGGTCATCGCCTCCTCCGCCCGCCCCTCGAACATCAGGAACGTGGTGATCTTCTGCGGGGTCGGCGTGACGGCCATCGTCGGTTCGTGTCCCTTCGGCTCTTGTCCCGGACCAGGAACCTTAGCGTCCGGCCCCGCCGCCGGGACCGGACCGGGGCCGCTACCGCGCGCCGTACACGGGCAGCGGGGCCTGCGCCGCCGCGAGGAGTTCCAAGGCGGCCTTCCCCGCCTCCGCCGGGGTCCGGCGCGCGCCCCGGTCCGCCGTGGGGCCGGGCCGCCAGCCCTCCATCACCGTGATCCGGCCGCCCTCGGTCTCGAAGACCCGGCCCGTGACCCCCGCCGAGGCGTCCGCCCCCAGCCACACCACCAGCGGGGAGACGTTCTCCGGGGCCATGGCGTCGAAGCCGCCCGCCTCGGGGCGGCCATGGTCTCGGCGAAGGTCCGTTCCGTCATCCGGGTCCGTGCCGCCGGGGCGATCGCGTTGACCTGGACCCCGTAGGGGCCCATCTCCTGCGCCGCGACCGCCGTGAGGGCGAGGATCCCCGCCTTGGCCGCGCTGTAGTTGCCCTGGCCGACCGAGCCCAGCAGTCCGGCCCCGGAGGAGGTGTTGACCACCCGGGCGGCGACGGGCCTGCCCGCCTTCGCCTCCGCCCGCCACCACGCGGCCGCCGACCGCAGCGGCAGGAAGTGGCCCTTCAGGTGGACCCGCATGACCGCGTCCCAGTCGTCCTCGTCGAGGTTGACCAGCATCCGGTCCCGCAGGAAGCCCGCGTTGTTGACGAGGGTGTCCAGGCGCCCGAAGGTGTCCACGGCCGTCGCCACCAGCGAGGCCGCCCCCTTCGACGTGGCGATGTCCCCGCCGTGCGCGACCGCCGCACCGCCCAGCGCCTCGATCTCGGCGGCCACCCGGGCCGCCGGGCCGTCGGGCCCCGGCAGCCCGTCGAGCCCGACCCCGAGGTCGTTGACGACGACCTTCGCCCCCTCCGCCGCGAAGGCCAGCGCATGGGCGCGGCCCAGCCCCCGCCCCGCGCCCGTCACGATCACGACCCGGCCTTCACACAGTCCCGCCATCTCAGTTCTCCTTGTTGACAGTTGCCGCGTCCAGGAACGCCGGGCGCTCGCCGCCCCCGTGCACCAACAGGCTCGCCCCGCTCACGTACGCCGCCCGGTCCGAGGCCAGGAACACCGCCGCCGCGCCCACGTCCGAGGGTTCCGCCAGCCGCCCCAGCGGGACGGTGGCGCCGACCGAGGCGATGCCGGCCTCGTCGCCGTAGTGCAGGTGGGCCAGTTCGGTCCGCACCATGCCGAGGACCAGTGAGTTGACCCGTATTTCGGGGGCCCATTCGACGGCCATGGTCCGGGCCAGGTTCTCCAGCCCCGCCTTGGCTGCGCCGTACGCGGCCGTCCCGGGCGAGGGGCGGGTCCCGCTGACGCTGCCGATCATGACGACCGAGCCCCGCGCCTCCCGCAGCCAGGGGTACGCCGCGAGCGAGGCGGTCATCGGCGCGAGCAGGTTGAGCTCGACGACGCGCGCGTGGCGCTGCGCCTCTCCCTCGCCCAGCAGCCGGTACGGGGTGCCGCCCGCGTTGTTGACCAGGCAGTCGAGCCGCCCGTACCGGCCCGCGACCGCACCGAAGAACTCGTGCACGGCGGCGGGATCACGCAGGTCGACCGGGGTGAAGGCGGCCGTCCGGCCGTCCGCCGCCACCGCCTCCGGCGGAGGCTGCCGGGCGCAGACGACCACGTCCGCGCCGGCCGCGAGGAACGACCGGGCGATCCCGGCGCCGACGCCCCGGGTCCCTCCGGTGACGACGACGACCCTCCCGTCGAGCTCCATAGGCTGCTACCTTCCTCACCTAACAAATGTTTGGTGGAAAGGTAGCTGATCCGCTCATGGGTGTCTCCACCTCCAGCCCCGACAAGGGCATCGCACTCGTCACAGTCGACTTCCCGCCCGTCAACGCGCTCCCGGTGCAGGGCTGGTACGACCTCGCCGACGCCCTGCGGGCGGCCGGCCGCGACCCCGGGATCCGGTGCGTCGTCCTCGCCGCCGAGGGCCGCGGCTTCAACGCCGGCGTCGACATCAAGGAGATGCAGCGCGACACCGGACACGCCGCCCTCGTCGGCGCCAACCGGGGCTGCTACGAGGCCTTCGCCGCCGTGTACGAGTGCGAGGTGCCGGTCGTCGCGGCCGTGAACGGGTTCTGTCTGGGCGGCGGCATCGGGCTCGTCGGCAACGCCGACGCGATCGTCGCCTCCGAGGACGCCACCTTCGGGCTGCCCGAGCTGGACCGGGGCGCGCTCGGCGCCGCCACCCACCTGGCGCGGCTGGTCCCGCAGCACCTGATGCGCGCGCTGTACTACACCTCGCGCACCGCGACCGCCGCCGAGCTGCACGCCCACGGCTCGGTCTGGAGGGTGGTCCCGCGCACGGAGCTGCGCGCCGCCGCCCTGGAGCTGGCCGCCGAGATCGCGAAGAAGGACGGCTACCTGATCCGGCTCGCCAAGGCGGCCATCAACGGGATCGACCCCGTGGACGTGCGCCGCAGCTACCGCTTCGAGCAGGGCTTCACCTTCGAGGCCAACCTCAGCGGGGTGGCCGACCGGGTCCGCCACACCTTCGGGAAGGGAGAACGCGCATGAGCGGCAGGACGGACAAGGTACTGACCCCCGAAGAGGTGGTCGGGCAGTTGCGCAGCGGCATGACCATCGGCATCGGCGGCTGGGGATCCCGGCGCAAGCCCATGGCCCTGGTGCGAGCGCTGCTCCGCTCCGAGATCACCGATCTCACGGTGATCTCCTACGGCGGCCCCGACGTCGGCCTGCTGGCCGCCGCCGGCCGGATCCGCAGACTGGTCGCCCCCTTCGCCACCCTCGACTCCATCCCGCTGGAGCCGCACTTCCGGGCCGCCCGCGAGCGCGCCGCCTTCACCCTCACCGAGTACGACGAGGCCATGTTCATGTGGGGCCTGCACGCCGCGGCCAACCGGCTCCCCTTCCTCCCCGTCCGCGCCGGCCTCGGCTCCGACGTGATGCGGGTCAACCCGGAGCTGCGTACGGTCGCCTCCCCCTACGACGACGGCGAGGAGCTCGTCGCCGTCCCCGCCCTGCGCATGGACGCCGCCCTGGTCCACCTCAACCGCGCCGACCGCCTCGGCAACGCCCAGTACCTGGGCCCGGACCCCTACTTCGACGACCTCTTCTGCGAGGCCGCCGACACCGCCTACGTCTCCTGCGAGCAGCTCGTCGAGACCGCCGAGCTCACCAAGGCCGGCCCCCCGCAGTCCCTCCTGGTCAGCCGGCACTCCGTGACCGGGGTCGTGGAGACCCCGAACGGCGCGCACTTCACCTCCTGCGTCCCCGACTACGACCGTGACGAGGCCTTCCAGAAGCTGTACGCGGCCACCCCCTGGAACGAGTTCGCCGACCGCTTCCTGTCCGGGGGCGGCGAGCACGACTACCAGCTGGCCGTCCGGACCTGGCACGAGGAGCAGCAGTGACGACCACCGGCACCGAAGCCACCACCGCCCCGCGCACCGTCTCCCGCGCCGAGTACTGCGTGATCGCCTGCGCCGAGGCCTGGCGCGGCAACGGCGAGGTGCTCGCCAGCCCGATGGGCCTGATCCCCGCCTTCGGGGCCCGGCTCGCGAAGCGGACCTTCGCCCCCGACCTGCTGCTGACCGACGGCGAGGCGATGCTCGTCGGGCTCGACGGCACGGCCGAGGGCTGGCTCCCGTACCGGCGCCACCTGACGATGGTCACCGGCGGCCGGCGGCACGTGATGATGGGCGCCAGCCAGATCGACCGGTTCGGCAACCAGAACATCTCGTGCATCGGCGACTGGGAGCGGCCGGCCCGCCAGCTCCTGGGGGTGCGCGGCGCCCCGGTGAACACCCTGAACAACCCGGTGAGCTACTGGGTGCCCAAGCACTCCACCCGGGTCTTCGTCGCGCGCGTCGACATGGTCAGCGGCGTCGGCTACGACCGCGCGGAGGCGGCCGGGGTGACCCGCTTCCACCGCCTCCCCCGGGTGGTCAGCGATCTCGGCGTCCTCGACTTCGGCGGCCCCGGCCACGCGATGCGGCTGGTCTCCGTGCACCCCGGGGTCACCGTCGCGGAGGTCCGGGCGGCCACCGGGTTCGAGCTGACCGCCGCCGAGGAGGTCCCGTACACCCGCGAGCCGACCGCCGAGGAACTGCGGCTGATCCGCGAGGTGATCGACCCCAAGGGGCTCCGCGACCGGGAAGTGCGGGTCTGACGCGATGGCGATGGCGACGGCGTTCACGAAGCTGGTCGGGGTCGAGCACCCCCTCGTACAGACGGGCATGGGCTGGGTCGCCGGCCCCCGCCTGGTGTCGGGCGCGGCGAACGCGGGCGCGCTGGGCATCCTGGCCTCGGCCACGATGACGCTGGACCAGCTGCGTTCGGCGGTCCGCGAGGTCAAGTCCCGCACGCCGGACGGGACCCCCTTCGGGGTCAATCTGCGGGCGGACGCCGGGGACGCGGCCGAGCGTGCCCAGCTGATCATCGACGAGGGGGTGCGGGTCGCCTCGTTCGCGCTGGCGCCCTCCGAGGAGCTGATCGGGCGGCTCAAGGACGCGGGCGTGGTCGTGATCCCGTCGATCGGGGCCCGCCGGCACGCCGAGAAGGTGGCCGCGTGGGGCGCCGACGCCGTGATCGTGCAGGGCGGCGAGGGCGGCGGCCACACCGGGGACGTGGCCACGACGGTGCTCTTGCCGCAGGTCGTGGACGCCGTGGACATCCCGGTGATCGCGGCGGGCGGCTTCAGCGACGGGCGCGGCCTGGTGGCGGCCCTGTCGTACGGGGCCGCGGGCATCGCCATGGGCACCCGGTTCCTGCTGACCTCGGACTCGACCGTCCCGGACGCCGTGAAGGCCGAGTACCTGAAGGCCACGGTCAAGGACGTCACCGTCACCACGGCCGTCGACGGGCTGCCGCACCGCATGCTCCGTACGGAGCTGGTCGAGTCCCTGGAGCGGGCGGGCCGCGCCCGGGCGCTGGTCCGGGCGGTCCGGCACGCGGCCGGCTTCCGGAAGCTGTCCGGGCTGAGCTGGCCGCAGATGGTCCGCGACGGCCTCGCGATGAAACACGGCAAGGACCTGTCCTGGAGCCAGGTCCTGCTCGCCGCGAACACCCCGATGCTCCTCAAGGCGTCCATGGTCGAGGGCCGTACGGACCTCGGCGTCATGGCATCGGGCCAGGTCGCGGGGGTGATCGACGATCTGCCGTCCTGTGCGGAGCTCGTCTCCCGCGTCATGGCCGAAGCACGACAGGCACTGGAATCACTCGAAGCACTGCACTCGCTCCGCACCCTGCCACCACCAGGGTGATCCCCCTTCTCCGTCACAGGAGTCGCCCCCATGAGCCGTGCCCGCATCCGCCTGGCGACCGCGGCGGCCGCCGCCGCTCTCGCCGTCGGGACCCTGCCCGCCTCCGCATACGCGGCGGCGGGCACCGGAGCCGGGGTCAGCGCCCGGCACCACCAGCACCAACAGCAGGCCGAAACCATTCGCCAGATCCCCCTCCAGAGCGCCGTCAACCTCCGGGACATCGGCGGCTACCGCACCTGGACCGGCGGCCAGGTCCGCCAGGGGCTGGTCTACCGCTCCGACGCACTGAGCAAGCTGACCGACGCCGACGTCACCACCGTCTCCGGTCTCGGCCTCACGAAGGTCGTCGATTTCCGCATTCCGATGGAGCTCCAGTACGACGGCGCCGACCGGCTGCCCACCGGGCTCTCCCCCACCTCGCGCCCCGTCAGTGACCTCGGCCTCTACGGAACCCTCATCGGCGCGATCGGCAGCGGCGATCCAGCCGTCCAGGAGCAGATGCTCGGCGGCGGCCGCGCCGAGGCCTACATGCGCGACATCTACCGCACCTTCGTGAGCAGCCCCGAGAACCGGGCGCAGTTCGCGGCGACCCTGCGGGAGATCGCCGACGGCCGGCAGGGCCCGGTCCTGTACCACTGCACGTCCGGCAAGGACCGGACCGGCTGGATGAGTTACGTCCTGCTGCGCGCCCTCGCCGTCCCCGAGGACACCGCGGAGCGCGACTACCTGGCGTCGAACACCTTCCGCGCCGCCTACGACGCCCGGGTGCGGGCGGGCCTCAAGCAGTCCGGCCGGATGCAGAACCCGGACCTGCTGATCCCGCTGCAGGAGGTCCGCCAGGACTACCTGGACTCGGCGACAGCGCAACTGGAGGCCGACTACGGGAGCTTCTACGGCTACCTGACGCAGGGCCTCGGCCTGGATCTGCGGACGCTGGCGAAGCTGCAGGACAGGATGGTCCGGTAGCGGATACGGCTGCGCCGGGCAGCGCGCGATGCGCTGCCCGGCGTAGGCGTGCGTACGTGTGTGCCCGTTAGGGGTCAGACCGCCCGGCGGCGGCCCTGGCCCCCGGAGCCGACCCGGCTGCGCGCGGAAGCCGCGGCCGCGCCACCACCGGCGCCACCGCCGCCCGTGCCGCGCCGGCCGCGCTCGCCGGAGCCACCGGCCGCCGCGCCGCCGCCCTGGCCGCCGCGCCGGGCCTGGCCCGAACCGGAGGCCGACGGGGCCTGCCCGGAGGCGCCCCCGCCGGAACGCCGGCTACGACCGCCGGCCGCCGGAGCGCCGCCCGTGGCGGCACCGGTGCGCGGCCCGCCGCCCGAGCGGCGGCGCGAGCCGGATCCCGCACCGGAGCCGGAGCGCGGCTTGGGCGCGGTCGGCTGCGGAACCTCCAGCACGACCGGGATGCCCGAGGGCTCCTTGGCGCCGGTCAGCCGGGCCAGCTCCTCGTCGGAGGACTTGATCTGCGCGGTGCGCGGGGAGATCCCGGCGTCCGACATCAGACGGGTCATGTCCCGCTTCTGGTCGGGGAGGACCAGGGTGACCACGCTGCCGGACTCGCCGGCACGGGCGGTACGGCCGCCGCGGTGCAGGTAGTCCTTGTGGTCGGTGGGCGGGTCCACGTTGACGACGAGGTCCAGGTCGTCGATGTGGATGCCGCGCGCCGCGACGTTGGTGGCGACCAGCGCGGTGACCTCGCCCGTCTTGAACCAGTCGAGGGTGCGGTTGCGCTGCGGCTGGGAGCGGCCGCCGTGCAGGCCGGAGGCGCGCACGCCGTCGGCGAGGAGCTTCTTGACCATGCGGTCGACCCCGCGCTTGGTGTCGACGAACATGATCACCCGGCCGTCGCGAGCGGCTATACGCGTCGCCACGGCCTTCTTGTCGGTCTCGTCCATGACGTACAGGACGTGGTGCTCCATGGTGGTGACCGCACCGGCCGACGGGTCGACGGAGTGGCCGACCGGGTCGGTCAGGAACATCTTGACGAGCTTGTCGATGTTCTTGTCCAGCGTTGCCGAGAACAGCATCCGCTGGCCTCCGGCCTCGACCTGCTTGAGCAGCGCCGTGACCTGCGGCATGAAGCCCATGTCGGTCATCTGGTCGGCCTCGTCGAGGACGGTGATGGAGACCTGCGAGAGGTCGGCGTCACCGCGGTCGATGAGGTCCTTCAGGCGGCCGGGAGTGGCGACGAGCACCTCGGCGCCGCGGCGCAGGGCGCCCGACTGCCGGTTGATCGACATGCCGCCGACGACGGTCGCGATGCGCAGGTTGACGGCCGTGGCGTACGGGGCCAGGGCGTCGGTGACCTGCTGCGCGAGCTCACGGGTC
This sequence comes from Streptomyces nojiriensis, assembly GCF_017639205.1. Classification (NCBI taxonomy): domain Bacteria; kingdom Bacillati; phylum Actinomycetota; class Actinomycetes; order Kitasatosporales; family Streptomycetaceae; genus Streptomyces; species Streptomyces nojiriensis. Next base: position 2,847,216 of record NZ_CP071139.1, read on the forward strand.
GGTACGAGGACCAGGGCGAGCGGCGCCTTCGGCTGCGCGCGGCGGCCGGCGGTACGGGCGAGCAGCGCCAGGCCGAAGGCCAGCGTCTTGCCGGAGCCGGTACGTCCGCGGCCGAGCAGGTCACGGCCGGCGAGGGAGTTCGGCAGCGTCGCGGCCTGGATCGGGAACGGCTCGGTGACGCCCTGGGCGGCGAGGGTCTTCAGCAGCGCCTCGGGCATGTCCATGTCCCCGAACGACTCGACAGGCGGCAGCGCCGGGGCGATCGGCTCGGGCATGGTGAATTCCTGAGGCCGGGCGACGGGCGCGGACTTCTGCCGTCCCGCGCCAGACTTCGGACGCCCCTGGGCCGCACCTCGACCCCGGGTGGGGCGGCGGCTGGGTCGTGCGGAGCTGGAGCTGGTCATGCGAGAAAGCCCTCCTGAAACCGGCAGGTAAAACAAAGGTCGAGACAGCAGACAAGCCGGGGCCCGCACCTCGCGGTGCGGACCCCGGCATGCTGAAGAACTTAGGCGGGGATGATGTTCTCCGCCTGGGGGCCCTTCTGGCCCTGGGTGACGTCGAAGGACACGCGCTGGCCCTCCTGGAGCTCACGGAAGCCCTGGGTGGCGATGTTCGAGTAGTGGGCGAAGACGTCCGGGCCGCCACCGTCCTGCTCGATGAAGCCGAAGCCCTTTTCCGAGTTGAACCACTTCACGGTGCCAAGTGCCATTTTAAATCTCCTGAATAGGCGGCAAAGGGCCCCATCCGGAGATTCCGGCAAAACAATAAAAGCGCCTGAGGATCATTCCCGTCAGGCGCACATAAAGTTCATGGGTACCACAACTGCAACGAGATCTAAGCTAGCACACCTCGCTGCGGGGAGTCCCGGGGCGAGGGGTGTGACCTGCGCCCTCCGTCCCGTCGGCCTGCGGTGCAGCGGCCGGCCCGGGGGGCGGTCGGCGGGCCGGAGCCCCCGTCCCCCTTGGGTCGTGGGCGGCCCGGCCCCTTCCGGACACCCGCCCCGGCCCTGCGGCCCGGCTCCGCCCTCGGCGAAAAGTTCACCCCTACGTGTCCGCCCGGGCCGACCGGTGCGGGGCGGTACGGGCGGTACGGGCGGTTACGGGCCGCGGAAGTCCCTGGCGGCCGCCGACCCCAGCTGGTTTGATCACGGAATGGCAGCGATCAAGGAGCCCTGGGGGCTCAGTGTGCTCGGCGCGGGCAGCGTGTCCGCCGAACCCCGGCTCGCCCACGTGGACCTGGCGGTGGACCTCCTCGCCCCGACACCGAAGGCGGCCTTCGCCGAGGCGGGCGCGGCGGTGACCCGGCTGCGGGACGTGCTGCGCGAGCACGGCATACCGGACTCCGACGTGTCCGGCTCACGCCTGCAGCTCACCTCGCAGTACAAGGGATACGGCGCGGACCGGACCTTCCACGGCTACGGCTGCGTGGCCACGTACACCGTGCGGACGGAGGCCCTGGCCGGGCTGGAGCTGCTGATCGAGGACGCGGTCACGGCCGGCGCGAACCGCGTCGACGCCGTGCGGTTCGAGGTGGAGGACAAGCCCGCGATGCGGGACGAGGCCCGGCGCCGGGCGGTGGCGGCCGCCCGGCGCAAGGCCGAGGTGTACGCGCAGGCGTGCGGGGTCCGGCTGGGGCCGGTCATCCACATCGAGGACGTGGACCCGGAGTCGATGGGGGGCCACAGCCACGGCCGCCGCACGGGCGGGGACCCCGAGGACGACGGCGCCCTGACCCCGGGCTCGGTACGCGTCGAGGCGGCCGTCCTCCTCGGCTTCGCCCTGCTCCCGGAGTGACCGCCGGGCCGCCGCCGCCCCGAGCCGGGCGCCGACAGCCGCTCGATGATCGTCACGTTGGCCCGGCCGCCGCCCTCGCACATGACCCCTCCCCTCACGGCCCCCTCGCACCGCTCGGCCCGGGGGGCCTCGCAGGCTTCGGCGGCCTGCGCCGGCCTCCGGCCGACGGGTGCCGCTCCGAGCCGGGGCCTACAGCCGCTCGATGATCGTCACGTTGGCCTGGCCGCCGCCCTCGCACATGGTCTGGAGGCCGAAGCGGCCGCCGGTGCGTTCCAGTTCGTGCAGGAGGGTGGTCATCAGCTTCACCCCGGTCGCCCCCAGGGGGTGGCCGAGCGCGATCGCCCCGCCGTTGACGTTGACCCGCTCCGGGTCGGCGCCGGTCTCCTTCAGCCAGGCCAGCACCACCGGGGCGAACGCCTCGTTGATCTCCACCAGGTCGATGTCGGCCAGTGACATGCCGGTCTTCTTCAGTGCGTACGCCGTGGCGGGGATCGGCGCGGACAGCATGCGGATGGGGTCCTCGCCCCGTACCGAGAGGTGGTGGATGCGGGCCCGCGGCCGCAGTCCGTGTTCCCGTACCGCCCGCTCGGAGGCGATCAGCATGGCCGCCGCCCCGTCCGAGACCTGGGAGGAGACGGCCGCCGTGATGGTGCCGCCCTCGACCACCGGCTTCAGGGTGGCCATCTTCTCCAGGGTCGTGTCCCGGCGCGGGCCCTCGTCCACGCTCACGTCCCCGTACGCCACCGTCTCGCGCGCGAAGCGGCCCTCGTCGATGGCCCGGATCGCCCGCCGGTGGGAACGCAGGGCGAACTCCTCCATGTCCTGCCGGGTGATCCCCCACTTCCGCGCGATCAGCTGGGCGCCGTGGAACTGGTTCACCGGGGCGTCTCCGTACCGGGCCCGCCAGCCCGCCGAGCCCGCGTACGGCCCCTCCGTGAAGCCCAGCGGCTCCGCCGCCTGCCGCGAGGCGAAGGCGATCGGGATCATCGACATGTTCTGGGTGCCGCCCGCGACCACCAGGTCCTGGGTGCCGGACAGGACGCCCTGCGCCGCGAAGTGCACGGCCTGCTGCGAGGACCCGCACTGGCGGTCGACGGTGACCCCGGGGACCTCCTCGGGCAGGCCGGCCGCCAGCCAGGCCGTCCGGGCGATGTCCCCGGCCTGCGGCCCCACCGTGTCGAGGCAGCCGAACACCACGTCCTCCACGGCGGCCGGGTCCACCCCGGACCGCTCGATCAGTGCCTTCAGGACGTGTGCGCCCAGGTCGGCCGGGTGGACGGCGGACAGGCCGCCGTTCCGCCGCCCCACGGGGGTGCGTACCGCATCGACTATGTAGGCCTCGGGCATCGGGTCTCCTCGGACGGTCGGGTCGGTCAGGTGGGGCGCAGTGCGATCCCGTCCAGCACCATCGACAGGTACTGGCGGGCGATCTCCTCGGGGCTGTGCTGGCCGCCCGGCCGGTACCAGGAGGCAGCCACCCACACCGTGTCGCGCACGAAGCGGTAGGTGAGGCGGATGTCGAGGTCGGCGCGGAAGACCTTGGCCGCGACCCCCCGCTCCAGGGTCCCGAGCCACGCCTTCTCGAACTTCTGCTGCGAGTCGGACAGGTAGTGGAAGCGGGGCTGGGCGGAGAGGGTGCGGGACTCCTTCTGGTAGATGGCGACGGCGGCGCGGTGCCGGTCGATCTCCCGGAAGGACTCGGTGACGAGGGCCTCGATGGTCTCCCTGGGGCCGAGGCCTGCGGCGAGGACGGTGTCGTACCCGTCCCACAGTTCGGTCAGGAAGGCCGAGAGGATCTCGTCGAGCATCGATTCCTTGGAATCGAAGTGGTAGTAGAGGCTGCCGGCGAGCATGCCGGCGGCGTCGGCGATCTTGCGGACGGTGGTGGCGTTGTAGCCCTGCGCGGCGAAGACCTCGGCGGCGGTGTCGAGGAGTTCACGACGCCGTTCCGGGGAGGCCGTCACCTGCGGCTTCTTCTTCTGGGCTGTCGGCTTGTTCGTTGGCACGCGCCCATTCTCGGCCAGGACACCCCTTAGGCGTGCTGGCTGCTGACCGACACCGTCTCGCCGGTCATGTACGACGAGTAGGCGCTGGCCAGGAAGACGATGACGTTGGCGACCTCCCACGGTTCGGCGTACCGGCCGAAGGCCTCGCGGGCGGTGAGTTCGGCCAGGAGCTCCTCGCTGGTGACCTTCGCCAGGTGCGGGTGCATGGCCAGGCTCGGGGCGACCGCGTTGACGCGTACGCCGAACTCCGCGGCCTCCAGGGCCGCGCAGCGGGTCAGCGCCATCACCCCGGCCTTGGCGGCGGCGTAGTGGGCCTGGCCGGTCTGGGCGCGCCAGCCGATGACGGAGGCGTTGTTGACAATCACTCCGCCGCCGCCGGAGGCCTTGAGGGCGCGCAGGGCGGCGCGGGTGCAGCGGAAGGTTCCGTTCAGGGTGACGTCGAGGACGCGGGACCACTGGGTGTCGGTCATGTCGACGAGGGCGGCGGTGCCGCCGAGGCCGGCGTTGTTGACGACGATGTCGAGGCGGCCGTGGGTGTGCTCGGCGAGCGCGAAGAGGGCCCGGACCTGGTCCTCGTCTGTGACGTCGCAGGGCAGGGAGGTGACGCGGTCCGCGCCGAACTCGGCGGCGAGCGCCTCCTCGGTCTCCTTCAGGCGGCGGGCGTGGGCGTCGCCGATGACGATGCGGGCGCCCTCCTCCAGGAGGCGGCGGGCGGTGGCTCCGCCGATCCCGGCCCCGGCGGCGGCGGTGACGACGGCGGTGCGGTCCTTCAGCAGTCCGTGCCCGGGGACATAGTCGGGGGTGTTCACGCCCGTACCTCCTTGGGAAGGCCGAGGATCCGCTCGGCGATGAGGTTGCGCCGGATCTCGTCCGAGCCCGCGTAGACGGGCCGGCCGATGCAGGTCCAGCCGTGGGCCGCCATGTGGCGCTCCCGCGCGAGGCGTTCGGCGAAGGCCTCGTGCTCCCGGCCGGGGCCGCCGCGGCCCTTGGGGCCGGCGAACTCGCCGTTGAGGCGGGCCCGTAGCCACCCCCGGACCCCGGTGCGGAACTCCTCGACGCTGCTCATGGCCGTACGTTAACCTACCAAACACTTGTTAGGGAAGCTCGCTCGTGAAGGATGGCCACCGCATGCCCGACGACCGCAGGCCCGACGACCGCCCGCCCGACGGCACACCCGTGCGCGCGCCGGGCCGGCATCAGCCCGCCCGCCGCGCAGGCCCCGCGCACCGAGGCGATCACCGGCTTCGGCAGCTCCCGCCGGCGCCGGCACATCCCCGGCTACACCTCCGACTCGCGCGCGAAGCGGGCCTCGGCGCCCGGCCGCCCGGTGTGGTCCCACCACAGGCCGGCCCGCCGCTCGAAGGGCAGGTGGGCGCCGCGCCCGGGGGTGCCGATGTCGTGGCCCGCGGAGAAGTGCTCGGCATGGTCAACCGGGTCGTGGAAGCGGCCGAGCCGGCGGCCGAGACCGAGCGGCCGGCGCTGCCGATCGCCGGGATGCCCGCCTGCGGACCGGCGCCGGCCAAGCGGGCCGTCAACCAGGCCGAGGACCTCCAGGGCCTGCACACCGGCATGGACTCGGTGTGCGGGCTGCACCACCACGCCCACGCGCACAACGCGGAGACGGCGGCGGACTCGCTCGGCGGCGTGAACACGGCCGCCCCGAAGGAGGCGAACACCTGATGGAACTCACGCACACGGCGGACGTGGAGGCCTTCCGGGCCGAGGCCCGCGCCTGGCTCCGCGCCCACGTCCCGGCCCGGCCCCTGCCCTCCCTGGAGACGGCCGAGGGCTTCGCGGCGCACCGGGAGTGGGAGGCGCTGCTGCACGCGGACCGCTGGTCGGTGGTCTCGTGGCCCGAGGAGTACGGGGGCCGGGGCGCGGACATCGTCAAGTGGCTGGTCTTCGAGGAGGAGTACTGGGCCGCGGGCGCGCCCGGCCGGGTCTCGCAGAACGGCATCAACCTCCTCGCCCCCACCCTCTTCGACCACGCGAGCGCGCCGCAGCGCTCGCGGGTGCTGCCGTCGATGGCGAGCGGCGAGGTGATCTGGGCGCAGGCCTGGTCGGAGCCCGAGTCGGGGTCCGACCTGGCCTCGCTGACGTCGCGGGCGGTCCGCACGGACGGCGGCTGGCTGCTGACCGGGCAAAAGACCTGGTCCTCGCGGGCGGCCTTCGCGGACCGCGCCTTCGGGATCTTCCGCACCGACCCGGACGCCCCGAAACCCCATCAGGGGCTGACGTACCTGATGTTCGACCTGCGGGCGCCCGGGGTGACGGTGCGGCCCATCGGCCGGCTCGACGGCAAGCCGGCCTTCGCGGAGCTCTTCCTGGACCAGGTCTTCGTACCGGACGAGGACGTGATCGGGGAGCCGGGGCAGGGCTGGCGGATCGCGATGTCGACGACCGGCAACGAGCGCGGGCTGACCCTGCGCTCCCCCGGCCGCTTCCTGGCCGCGGCGGACCGGCTGATCGGGCTGTGGCGCGCGCACGGGGACCCGTCCGACGGCGCGCTGCGGGACCGGGTGGCGGACGCGGTGGTCGGGGCGCGCGCGTACGAGCTGTTCACCTGGGCGAACGCCTCCCGCTTCGCGGCGGGCGGCACGATCGGCGCCGAGTCCAGCCTGAACAAGGTGTTCTGGTCGCAGTACGACATCGCGCTGCACGAGACGGCGCTGGACCTGCTGGGCGCGGACGCGGAGCTCGCGGAGGGCGAGTGGGCCGAGCCGTGGATCTTCTCGCTGGCCGGGCCGATCTACGCGGGGACGAACGAGATCCAGCGCGACATCATCGCCGAGCGGCTGCTCGGCCTCCCGAAGGGCCGCCGCTGATGCGCTTCCTGCCGACCGACGAGCAGTCGGACTTCGCCCGTACGCTGCGCTCCCTGCTGGGCTCGGCACAGGTTCCGGGGGCGGTACGGGCCTGGGCGGACGGCGACGCGGGGCCCGGGCGGGCCCTGTGGTCCCGGCTCGCGGGGACGGGCCTGTTCGCGCTGGCCGTCCCGGAGGCGTACGAGGGGGCGGGCCTGCTCCCGCCGGAGCTGTCCCTCGGTTTCGTGGAGCTGGGCCGGGCCGGGGTGCCGGGGCCGGTGGTGGAGAGCGCCGCGGTGTCGGTGCTGCTGGCGGAGCTGGCGGACGAGACGCTCGCCAAGCGGTTCCTGCCGGGGCTGGCGCAGGGCGAGAGCTCGGCCACGCTGACCCTGCCGGGCGGGAGCCCGTACGCGCTGGACGCGGACGCGGCGACGTACTGCTTCACGGTGTCGGCGGCGGGCGAACTGCGGCTGGCGGGCGGCGCGGGCGGCGCGGACCCGGCAGGCGAACCGGTGCGGTCGACGGACCCCGCGCGCCGGCTGTCCCGCCCGCCGGCCGGCGGGGGTGAACTGCTGGCGGCGGGACCGGCGGTGGCCCGGGCGGCCGGGGCGGCCGGACGGTGGGCCCGGTTGCTGACGGCGGCCCAGTGCCTGGGCGTCGGCGAGGCGCTGCTGGCCAGGACGGTGGAGTACGCGAAGCAGCGCACGCAGTTCGGGACGCCGATCGGGACCTTCCAGGCCGTGAAGCACCGGCTGGCGGACACCCTGCTCGACCTGGAGTTCGCCCGCCCGCTGGTGTGGGCGGCGGCGCTGTCGCTCGGCCCGGGCGAGGTGGCGGCGGCGAAACTGGCGGCGGGCGAGGCGTCCTACCGGGCGGCGCTGACGGCGCTCCAGATCCACGGCGCGGTGGGCTACACCGAGGAGCTGGACCTGTCCCTGTGGCTGCGCAAGGCCCGCCCCCTGAGGGACGCCTGGGGAACGCCGTCGGCCTGCCGGGCCGAGGTCCTGCGGTCCCTCACACCACCGCGACGCTGAGGTTCACGACGTACTGCTCCTCGACGATGCCGTCCGGGAAGAGCGGGTTCAGCAGCTCCCGCTCCCCCGCGAAGTACGCGCGGGTGCGGTCCTCGCCCAGGACCAGGAAGGCGGAGTGACTGGCGAGGTTGGCGAGGTGGTCGTCCAGCGTGATGCGCCGGGTCCACGTCACGGACCGGGTGGTGAACCCGCCGAGTCCCTCGGGCAGCGTGCGGTGGGTCTCCTCCTCGACCCCGAAGAAGACGCGGAGCCGCTCCTCCTGTGCGGCGATCCACGGCACGGTGGCGTCCGCGTCGTTCCACCAGAGCGCGAGCGCGCCGCCGGGGCGCAGCACCCGCCGGGCCTCGGGCACGGAGCGGGCCGGGTCGGTCCAGTGCCAGGCCTGGGCGTAGGTGAGCAGGTCGAACGCGCCGGTGGCCAGCGGCAGCCGGTCCCCGTCGCCGCGCACGATCGGGATCCCGGGGTGCGCGCGGCGGAACTCGGCGGCCATTCCGTCCCCGGGCTCCACGGCGAGGACCTCCGCGCCGCGCTCGTGCAGCAGCGCGGTGGCGATCCCGGTCCCGGCTCCCACGTCGGCCACCCGGGCCCCGGCGAGCGGCCGCCCGGTGAGGGACTCGACGGCGTCGAGGAGGGCCGGGGGGTAGCTGGGGCGGTGGGCCGCGTACGAAGCGGCTGCTGCATCGAAGGAACGGGCACGTGTGGTCATGCGTCCATTGTTTTCGATCACACAATCGGTAACAAGATCGAGGTACTTGCACCATGCGAAGGACGATGACCACCGTGACCGCGTGCGCCGCGGCGGCCGTACTGCTCACCGGCTGCGGGGGCGCGAAGCCGAAGCCGGAGCCGGCCGACGGGAGCAAGGGGCCCGCGGCCTCGGCGAGCGCCCCGTCCGCCCCCGCCAAGGCCGGCGGTGCGACCCACGAGGTGACCCTGGAGGTCGGCGGCACCGGCACGACGGCGGTCATGTACAACGGCATCGGCAGCGGCTTCGGGCAGCAGACCCTGCCGTGGTCGAAGAGCGGCACCGCGGAGCTCACCGCGGCGGAGCAGAAGGTGGGCTACCTCGTGAGCGTGATCCCGGGCACGATCAACGGCGCCGACGGCACGCTGCAGCAGGCCCCGTGCGTCATCAAGGTCGACGGGAAGAAGGTCGCGGAGAGCGACGGCGTCACGACCGCGAAGGGCTGCTCCTACACGATCAAGTAGCCGCGGGACCCCCTAGGTCGTCTCTTTCGGATCTTGTCGGCCGAGCCCGCGGCGTCCGGTGCCGTGGATGGCAAGGCGGAGGGGCGCACCGTGTACTGGACGTACTCGGGCGCTCCGACGACGCGGCCAGGTGCGGTGCCGGGCGTCGCGGGCCCGGCAAGATCCGGAAGAGACGGCCTAGCTGCGGGGGCGCAGGGAGAGGCGGCCGGTGAGGGCCGTCTGGAGCAGGAGCAGGGTCCCGGTGGCGGCCGCCGGCCAGAGGGGGTGGTCCGGGCGGGGGCCCACGGCCCAGGCCGGGCCGTCGGGGTCCACCGTCACGGTGAGGCGGGCGCCGACCGGGAGGTCCTGCTCCACCGGGCCGGGCAGGTCCCGGCCGGCCTCCGTGCGCAGCCGCAGCGACGGGGACGAGGTCGAGCCGTCCCGCGCCACGGTCCGTTCGGCGACGACCGCCCGTTCCTCCCGGCCGCGGTCGTGGAGGGTGTGCCGGTCCCAGGTGATCCCGCCGGCCACCGTGACGCCGACCGCGAGGAGGGCGACGCAGATGCGGGCGACGAACTCCGCGCCGGTGCCGTGCGGTACCGCCGCGCCGACGACGAAGACGGCCAGCAGGACCGGGATCCAGGCTCCCCCGGGTCCCCGGAGCAGCCAGATCGCGCCGAACTCCACCGCCAGGAGAAGGCAGTTGCGCACGGCGGCGCCCGGCAGTCTCCGTATCAGTTCAGCCATGGACACATCATGCCCGGGAGCCCGGTAGGATCCGCCACCCGGGCGGGGTCGTAGCACAGAGGCAGTGCGCCTGCTCCATTGCAGGAGGACGCCGGTTCGAATCCGGCCGCCCCGCCCTTCCCGCCCCCGCCACCCAGGCCGCGGCCGCCCGCAGCGCGGCGGCACCCTCCGGCAGCGGCAGGCCCAGGAAGCCGTGGAAGACCCCCGGGTGGAGCTGGAGCGTGCAGTCGACGCCGGCCGCCGCCAGCCGGCGGGCGTACGCGAGGCCCTCGTCGCGCAGCACGTCGCAGTCGGCGAGGACGATCAGGGCGGGCGGCAGGCCCGACAGGTCGGGGGCGCGCAGCGGCGAGACGTGCGGGTGCTCCGGGTCCCCGCCGTAGCGGTCCCAGTACCAGGCCATGTGAGCGGCGGTGTGGAAGTAGCCCTCCGCGTACGCCTCCACGGAGGCGGAGTCCATCCGGGCGTCCAGCGGCGGGTAGAACAGCACCTGTCCCGCTACGAGTCCGGGCGCGCGCAGGGCCGTCACGGCCGCGAGGTTGCCACCGCTGGAGTCCCCCGCCAGCACCACCCGGCCGGGGTCGCAGCCGAGCGCGCGGGCCCGCTCCCGGGCCCAGAGCAGGACGGTGAGCGCGTCGTCCGGCGCCGCCGGCCAGGGGTGTTCCGGGGCCAGCCGGTAGTCCGCCGAGACGACCACCGCGCCCGCGGCCACGGCCAGGGAGCGGCAGGTCGCGTCGTGGGTGTCCAGGCCGCACATCACCCAGCCGCCGCCGTGCAGGAAGACGACCAGGGGGCGGCCGGACCGGCCGGGCTCGGGGTCGTAGACGCGGACCGGCACCCCGTCCGCGACGGCGTCGGACACCGAGGCCACGGCCGGGCCCTCGCGGCCGGACCCGGACGCCGCGGCCGCCCGCAGGGCGTGGAGGTCGCCCGGCCCCGGGAAGCCGGCGGTCATCGCGTCGCACAGCTGCCGGGCCCGTGGTGAGAGGGGGTCGGGTGCACGGAGGTCGCTCATGCGGTCGTCATCCCCCCGTCCACGGTGAACTCGCTGCCCGTCACGTACGAGGACGCGTCCGAGCAGAGGAAGAGGACCAGCTGCCCGACCTCCTCCGGGCGGCCCATGCGCCCCAGCGGTACGTGCGACCAGTCCCGGCCCGCCACCGCCTCGGCCACCATCGGGGTGTCGATGGCCCCCGGGTGCACCGAGTTGACCCGGATGCGGTCCCCGGCGAGGTCGAGCGCCGCCGACCGGGTCAGTCCGCGCAGCCCGAACTTGGTGGATCCGTAGGCGGCGTGGCCCGGTATCCCGACCAGTCCGGCGGTGGAGGAGATGTTGACGACCGAGCCGCCCCCGCCCGCCCGCAGCACCGGAGCGACCGCCTGGATGCCGAGGAACGGGCCGAGCAGGTTGACCCGCAGGAGCGCCTCGAAGTCCTCGAGCCGCTGCTGCTCCACGTGGGCGGTGCGCCACAGGGCCGCATTGTTGACCAGCGCCGACACCGTCCCGAAGGCGCGGACCGACCGCTCCATCACGCTCGCCCAGCTCGCCGCGTCCGCCACGTCGTGGCGGACGTACAGTCCCTGGTCGCCGAGTTCGGCGGCGACCGCCCGGCCCTCGTCCTCCCGTACGTCGGTGACGACGACCCGGGCTCCCGCCTCCGCGCACAGCCGGGCCTCGGCGGCACCCTGGCCGCGACCGGCGCCGGTGATCACGACGACCTTCCCGTCGAGCCGCTCCCCCACGGCTCAGCCCTCCAGCGCGCGGAAGTGCGGGATGACCTTCTCGCCCCACTGGCGGATGGTCTCCATGCACGCCTCCTGGGGGACGGTGCCCATCTGGATCAGGCACATCACCTCGTCGACGCCGATCTCGCGGAGCTGCTCGACGTAGGCGACGGCGGTCTCGGCACTGCCGTACGCGTGCTCGGCGTTGTAGGTGCCGGTGTCGACGGGGCGGGTGGGGATGTTCGCCTCGTGCAGCTTGGCGACGAGCTCCTCCCGGCCCTTGGCCAGGGCCGCCACGTGGTCCTCCTCCTCCGCGTATCCGGTGGGCTCGGGGCCGTTCCCGTACCAGTGCGCGATGGACTCGGCGAAGAAGCGCTGCCCGCGCGTACCCAGCCGCAGGGCCCGCTCGGCGTCGTCGAGGACGATGGTCGGACAGAGCGCGGAGAGGTGGTCGTTGACCTCGGTGGAGACCAGCCGCTCGCCGCTGCGCGTGGCGATGGCCTCGTCGTAGACCTTGCGCATGGCGCGTACGTCGTCGGCGCCGGCGAAGCCCATCACCAGGGCCCCGATGCCGAGCTCGGCGGCCAGCTTGAGGGTGTCGTGCCGGGAGCAGGCCATGAACAGGGGCGGGTGCGGGTCCTGGACCGGGCGGGGCAGGATCGCGCCGGGTCCGATGTCGATGGAGCCGTGCCATTCGAACGCGTCCTCCTTCCAGGCCGAGGAGAAGATCCGCAGGGCCTCCTCCGTCTGCGGCTGGGTGTCCTCGGGCCTGACCCCGTACATGGACATCTCCTGGCGGGTCGCGCCGCGCCCGGCGCCGATGTCGACGCGGCCGCCGGAGAGCACGTCGAGCATGGCGGCGCGCTCCGCGACGCGCACCGGGTGCTGGTACCCGAAGGGCATGGTGACGACGCCGTGGCCGATCCGGATCCGGCGCGTGCGGGCGGCCACCCAGGTCAGGAAGATCTCGGAGGCGCTCATGTGCGCGTACTGCGTCAGGGAGTGGTGCTCGACGGCCCAGATCCGGTCGAAGCCCATCTCCTCGGCGTAGACGGCCTGTTCGACGCAGTCGTGGATGACCTGGCGTTCGCGTTCGGGGGTGGGGTCGACGAGCTGCGCCTCGAAGATCATCGAGAACTTCACGGTGAGGTCCCTCCGTCCGGCGTTCCTACCGTTATTTCGAATAGGAATACTTCTAGCAGCCATATCGCGTAGGGGGAAGGGTGCCGTGAGGGCCGGTCGTAGACTGCGCTGCGTGGCAGACGAGACGAACAAGCGCGCGCTCCCCGCGACCAGCTGGGCGGTGCTCGGGCTGCTCTCCTTCGGAGAGGAGCTCTCCGGTTACGACCTGAAGAAGTGGTCGGACTGGTCGCTGCGGTTCTTCTACTGGAGCCCGTCGTTCAGCCAGATCTACAGCGAGCTCAAGCGCCTGGAGAAGGCGGGCTACGCGTCCTCGCGGATGGTCGCCCAGGACACCGGGACGCGCGACAAGCGGGTCTACCGGATCACGGACGAGGGCATGGCGGCCGTACGGAAGTGGGCCCGCGAGGCCCCCGTCGACCCGCCCGTCCTCAAGCACGGGCCGATGCTGCGCCTGTGGCTGGGCCATCTGCTGGAGCCGGAACAGATGCGCGAAGTCCTCGTCCAGCACCAGGAGTTCGCGGAGGGGATGCGCCGTCGCGCGGCGGCCGACGTGGAGGGCGCGAAGGACGAGAGCGCCTGGGTGTACCCGGCGCTCACCCTCAAGTGGGCCGAGCGGTACTACGCCTCCGAGCGCGACCTCGCGGCGGGCATGCTCGCCGACCTCGACGAGCTCGGCGGGCTCCGTCCCCGCCCGTGACGGCGAACCGGCCGCACGGCTCCTCCTGCTCGGCTCTCCGGCCGCGCACCGGGCGCGGCCGGCGGCCGACCTCGTTTTCACCGCGGCGGGCCGACGGGCCGGCGCACTGCCGTACGCTCGCCGCATGACGGGCAGTGCGATCAACCTCCGCAAGGTCGAGGAGACGGCTCCGGCGCTCGTGAGCCTGTACAAGAGCGCCGGGGTCTCCCTGCGCAAGTACGGCATGGAGAGCGGCCGGGCCGCGGTCTACCTGGTGCTGGACTACTCCGGGTCGATGAAGCCGTACTACGCGGACGGCAGCGTGCAGGCCCTCGCGGACCGGGTGCTGGGGCTGTCCGCGCACCTGGACGACGACGCCCGCGTGCCGGTGGTCTTCTTCTCCACCGAGGTCGACGCGGTGGAGGAGATCTCCCTGGCCGGGCACGAGGGCCGGGTCACCGAGATCGCCTCCCGGCTGGGCCACATGGGCAAGACGGCCTACCACGCGGCGATGGACGCCGTCATCGACCACTACCTGGACTCGGGGGCGACGGCGCCCGCCCTGGTCGTCTTCCAGACCGACGGCGGGCCGATCAACAAGCTCGCGGCGGAGCGGTACCTGTGCAAGGCGGCCCGGCTGCCGCTCTTCTGGCAGTTCGTCGGCTTCGGCAACACCCGCAGCACGCAGTTCGACTTCCTGCGCCGGCTGGACGAACTGCCGGTCCCGGCGCGGCGGGCCGTGGACAACGCGGGCTACTTCCACGCGGGAGCGGACCCCCGCAGGGTGCCGGACGGCGAGCTGTACGACCGCCTGGTCGGGGATTTCCCGGCCTGGCTGGCGGCGGCGCGCGGTGCGGGCATCGTGCGCGCCTGACCTGCGCCCGCCGGTGCCCGCGCTTTGATGGACGTATGACGCATACCAGCTGGGCCGTCTTCGAGAAGGCGGAGCCGGAGTTCGCCGCGGCCGTCCGGGCCCGCTTCGCGCAGTACCCCCACCACGTCCTGGCCACCCTCCGCAGGGACGGCTCGCCCCGGGCGACCGGACTGAACGTCGACATCCGGGGCGGGGAGCTGTGGCTCGGCATGATGTTCGGGTCGATGAAGGCGAGGGACCTCCAGCACGACCCGCGCTTCGCCCTGCACACCAACCCGGGCGCGGTCGAGGACATGCCGGACGGGGACGTACGGATCTCCGGGCGCGCGGTGGAGCTCGTGGACCCGCCCGAACTGCACCGGTACGCGGAGGAGACCGATACCCCGCACCCCTTCCACCTGTTCTACGCCGATCTGACGGAGGTCGTCCGCGTCCGGGTGGAGGGCGACGAGCTGGTGCTGCGGTCATGGACCCCGGAGCACGGCCTGCGCACCCTGCGCCGGGGCGACGACGACGAACCGCCCCGCGAGGAGACGGCCTAGCTCAGCGGGGGCAGGCCGCCGATCGGGCCGAGGGCGGCGGGGTTCACGTCCACCCGGCTGCGGTCGATGGTGAGGGTGATCCCGCCGTAGGTGGCGTCGTGGTCGCCGCGGAACTGGTGGGCCCGGCGCGGGCCGGCCCACTGGGCCGTGCCCGCCGGCAGGCCCATGTCGGCGTCGCCCACGGACGCCGAGAGGTTCCAGCGGGCGGCCCAGAGCACGTCCGGCATGGCCTGGGGGGCCTGGTGGTAGTGGGCGCTCAGCGCCTTGACCCCGGAGCTCGCCGAGACGTAGGCGGCGGAGCGGAAGCCCAGCTCGTGCAGCCGGTCCGTCCAGGCGGTCAGGTAGGCCACGACGGGGGCGTCCCAGGTGGCGCGGTCCGTGTAGTTCTCCAGGTCGTTGTAGAGCACCGTGCCCTCGGCCAGCCCCAGTGACCGGGCCGCCTCCACCGCGCCCTCGGCGGCCTCCCGGCCCTGTCCGTTGGCCTCGGAAGGATCGGTGGGCAGGCCGGTGGCGGCGTTGTGCCAGGGCTGCGGGCCCACCCAGATCGGCATCAGGTGCCAGCCCGCGGCGGCCTGCCGCTCCACCCAGCGGGCCGTGAGCCGCGGCTGGGCGCAGGCTCGTGCCCGGCCGCCGATGTAGACGCCGATCGCGCCGAAGGGCGAGTCGGCCCGCCAGGTGTCCATGGTCTTCTGGGTGGGGGCGGTGCAGGCGTCGAAGCCCTCGCCCTTGAAGGGCTCCTGGGCGCTACGGGGCTTCGGGCCGCCGGCGGCCGGCACCGCCACGGCGGGGGCCGGGGCGGGCGGGGGCGCAACGTTGCGGGCCTGCGCCAGGACGGCGCGTACGGCGTCGGGCGTGGCCCCGTAGGACACGGTGGCCATGAGCGCGGCGCGGCGCAGGGCGTACCGCAGTTCGTTGCTGTCGGAGCGGGGCGGGATCTCGCGCAGCACGTTCCGGGAGTCGACGGCGACGGTCGGGATGTCGGCGCGCTCCGGAGCCCCGTCGAGGGGTTCGAGGTGCAGGGTGTCGGCGCGGCCGGCGACGGCCCGGCCGGTGCACTCGGCCTGGGTGCCGGCATGGCCGAGGTACAGGGTGGGCAGGTCGAGCCGCAGGCACGCGTCGGGGTTCCGGTCGAGGTCGACGACCCGCCAGTCGGCCGGGAGGGTGACGCGCAGACCGCGGTAGTCGAGGGTCCGGCCGTCCTGGTCGGCGGCGGCGTAGGGCTGGACGGGGAGGAGCAGCGCGGCGCCGAGCAGGCCGCTCAGCAGCGTTCGGATGGGGGCCATGATCCAGATGGGTACCAGACTCGGGACCGCGTGAACTGTGCACGCTTGCTGCACAGTTGGCCCGTGCGGCCCAGCCCGGCCCGGCGGGGCCCGTCGGTGTGGGTCACCTGCACGAGTGACGCGGGGTCGGGCCCGCCGCGCGGGGGCGAGTAGGGTCGAGGGGGCGGCCGAAGCCAGTTGCGTTGGCTTCGGCCGCCCCTCATCCCCTCGTCCGGGTCAGGCCGGTCAGGCCGCCCGACGGCGCAGCCACCAGGCACAGAACCCGGCCAGCAGTCCGGAGAGCGCGAGGAAGATCCCGGTCTCGATCCACTGGAAGGTCCAGTAGCGGTCGGCGGGCTGGTAGTCGACCTCTATGTGGTGCTTCGAGGTGGCGAAGCACGCGAAGGGGTCCGCCTTGGGCTCCGCGCAGCCCTCGGCGCCGCGGACCTCCTTGCCGGAGGCGTCCAGCACGGTACCGAGATCGGACACGACCCAGACGCCGGGCCTGAGCACCCCGATCCGCAGGTGGGCGTCGTTTCCGGAGCCCTTCAGCTGGATGTGGTTCCCGTTCCAGCCGTCCTTCATCGCTCCGGACTCCTCGCCGCCGCCGACCGGTGCCATGACGAGGGAGCTGAGCGCGACATCGGTGTGTTCCGGCGCCACGAAGTGCGGGCGGACCGCGTAGGGCACGAAGATCTGCACCGCGAGGAAGGCGGCGAGGGTCGCGGCCATCGCGGGCACGGTGCGCCGGATCAGGAGGCCGGCCGAGGCGCCGAGGGTGAAGGCGAACGCCGCGTAGCCGAGGGGGACGACCCCGCGTCCGCTGAACATGAGGGCGGTGAACCGGTCCAGGTTGACCCGGTCGATGGGGCTCGCCCACCAGGTCACCAGGAGGCTGAGCACCCCGGTGACGGCGACGGCGATCAGGCCGACGGCTCCGAGCTTGACCAGGAGCCAGCGGCCCCGGGAGATGCTCTGGTTCCAGATGAGCCGGTGGGTGCCGGTCTCCAGTTCGCGGGCGATCAGCGGGGCGCCCCAGAAGATCCCGATGATGCCGGGTGCGGCGAGCAGCAGGCTCGTGACGTAGTAGGTCAGGGTCTGGTACTCGACGACCAGGGCGTTCTTCGCCGATTCGCAGTCGCTGCCGCAGCCGGCGACGGTGCTGTCGTAGACCTCGCGCATCCGGAGGCCGGTGACCACGAGGAATATCGCGATCGCGGCCAGGGCGGCGAGCGCGGCGAGGGTCTGGACGCGGTACTGGCGCCAGGTCAGCCAGATCATCGCTGGTTCTCCCGGGTGGGTCGGGGGCCGGTCCCGGCCGTGGCCTGACTCATGTAGGTGAGGACGAGGTCCTCCAGGTTGAGCGGCTCCAGGACCCAGGAGGGGTCCTGGACCGCCTTGTCGGAGCGCACGATGAAGGTGCTCTGCCGCTCGGTGCGGGTCTCCTGGATGACCCGCATGCCCTGGGGCAGGGTGGCCGCCTCACGGCGGGCGGTGGTGAGCCGGAAGTGGGTGGCGAGCAGGTCGTCGACGTCGCCCGCGACCTGGACCCGGGAGGCGACGAGCGAGATCAGGTGGTCGCAGACCCGTTCCAGGTCGGACACCAGGTGCGAGGAGAGCACGACCGTGGTTCCGTGTTCGGCGACGACCTCCATCAGGCTCTGCAGGAACTCCCGGCGGGCCAGCGGGTCCAGGGCGGCGACGGGTTCGTCGAGGATCAGCAGCTCGGGCCGCTTGGCGACGGCGAGGGTCAGCGCCACCTGGGCGCGCTGGCCGCCGGAGAGCCTGCCCGCCTTCTGGGCGGGGTCCAGGCCGAGCTGCCGGATCCGGTCCTGCGCCAGCTGTGCGTCCCAGCCGGGGTTGAGCCGGGCGCCCAGCTTCAGGTGGTCGGCGATGGACAGCCCGGCGTAGGTGGGGGTGTCCTGGGCGACGAACCCGACCTTGGCGAGCTGCTCGGGCCCGGACGCGGGTCGGCCGCCGAGGACCTCGATGCTGCCGGAGGTCGGGCCGATCAGCCCGCAGGCCAGCTGCAACAGGGTCGACTTGCCGGCCCCGTTGGGCCCGACGAGGCCGACGACCCGCCCGGACGGCACGCTCAGGGTGCAGTCGCTCAGCGCCTCTTTGCGGCCGTACCGCTTGCCCAGCGCGCGGGCTTCCAATATTGCGGTCATTTCTCCTCTTCGATGTGCGGGTCCGTGCCGGTGCGGGCGCGGAAGGTGCTCAGGAACAGGGCCTCGATGCTCTCCTCGCCCAGCCCGGCGGCCCGGGCCTTGTCGAGCCACAGCTGCAACTCCCGCCGCAGCGGCTCGTGTTCGGAGAGCGAGTCGTCGCTGAGCGTGCCGGAGATGAAGGTGCCGACCCCGGGCTTCTTCGCGACCAGGCCCTCGTACTCGAGCTCCCGGTAGGCCTTGAGCACGGTGTTCGGATTGATCGCCACGCCGGCCGCGACGTCCTTGACGGTCGGCAGCCGGTCCCCCTCGGACAGCAGCCCCAACCGCAGGGCCTGACGCACCTGGTGGACGAGCTGCATGTACGGAGCGACGCCGGACCGGGCATCGAGGTGAAACTCGATCACTGTCCTCCTCTATTCATCTAGCTTCCTAGCACTATAGGACTCTACGTATGCGGTGACTGTCAACCGCCCTTCGGGTGAGCGAAGTTGCCCGGACCCCGAGCTACTCACTCTTGCTAGATACCGGTAGTCAGCGATACGGTGTACCGGTACTCAGCAACACCGAATAGCTCAGGGAGGAGGCGTTCCATGCCCAAGCTGCTGACGGAAATGCTCAAGGGCACGCTGGAGGGAATCGTCCTCGCGACCCTGTCCGGCCGGCCCGCGTACGGCTACGAGATCACGGCATGGCTGCGGGAGCAGGGGTTCTCCGACATCGCCGAAGGGACCGTCTACGCGCTGCTCGTCAGGGTCGAGAAGCGCGGTCTCGTCGATGTGGAGAAGGTCCCTTCCGAGAAGGGGCCGCCGCGCAAGGTGTATTCCCTCAACGCCGTGGGGCGGGAGTACCTCGAAGAGTTCTGGAGGACCTGGAGCTTCCTCACGGAACGACTGGACCAGCTCCGCGAAGGGGGCGAGTAGGCATGTCCGATGGTGAGAAGAGCGGCTTCGTCGCGAAGGTGATCGGACCGAAGAAGCGCTGGAGGGCGTACAAGGCGCGCGTCAAGGAGCTCCCCGAGAGCCGGCGCACGGCGGTCGGGGCGATCGAGCGGTACCTGATGCACTTCGTGCCGACCGACGGCGACAGCAACGCGTCGATGTTCGAAGACCTGGCCGACCTCTTCGAGCAGGCCGCGGCGGACGGAACACCGATCCGCGCGATCGTCGGGGAGGACCCGGTGGAGTTCGCCGACGCGTTCGCCCGGAACTACTCGGAGGGCGGCTACGTCCCCGCCCGGGCGAAGAAGCAACTGGCCGAGGCCATCTCGCACGCCGAGGCGGCCGAGGACACGGCCGGGGGCACGGCATGACGGCGTTATGGACCGGCATGGTGCCGGTCGACGACACGGCCCTGGCCGTCACCGACACCGGCGGCCCCGGCACCCCCGTGGTCTACCTCAACGGCCACTTCGCCACCCAGGGGTACTGGCGGCGGGTCATCGCCGACCTGGGGCCCCGGTGGCGGCACATCACCTACGACGAGCGGGCCCGCGGCAGGAAGTCGAAGCGCTCGGCCGACTACTCCTTCGAGGCGGCCGTCCGGGACGTCGACGCCGTGCTCGCGGCCAGGGACGTGGACCGGGCGCTGGTGGTGGGCTGGTCCTACGGGGCGTTCGTCGGGGCGCACTGGGCCGGCCGCAATCCGGACCGCGCCCTGGGTGCGGTCCTGGTGGACGGCGCACAGCCCTACGACTGGCTCACCGAGGAGACGGAGCAGGGGATCCGCCGGTTCTTCAGGCGGATGGGCCGGCTGATGCCACTGCTTCGCCCCACGGGTCTGACCCCGCGGATGACCGCCGAGGAGATGGCCGACAGCAACATCGAGGTCGGCCGGCTCGCCCGCGAGCGCGAACTGGGCCCCGTACTGGACGCCATCACCGTCCCGGTGCGGTACGTACTGGCCTCGGGATCGTCCTTCGGGAGCAAGGGCGACGAGCAGGAACGCATCCGCGCCGGCCTCGACCCGGTGTTCCGGCGCAAGCCGAACATCCAGCTCAGCGCGAAGGTCCCCAGCAACCACGGCGCGATCCTGAGGAAGGACGCCCCGGCCGTCGCCACAGCCGTCCGCGAGGCCGCCGCCCTCGCCCACGACCGATCCTGAAGCCCGGCACGTCCGTCAGGTCCCCGACCGGGGACCTGACGGACGCCGTGGAGATCAGACCCGACCCTTCACGGCCCGGATGAACGGCGCCCACGCGGCGGCGGGGAGCAGCAGCACAGGACCGGCGGCGGCCAGCTTGGTGTCCCGGACCGGGACGACGCCGGGGAGGTCGTCGGACACCTCTACGCACTCGCCGCCCTCCCCGTTGCTGTACGAAGACTTCCGCCAGGACAGACCGTTCACGTCTGCGCGCATCTCGCGTGCTCCTCCGCCACCGACTCAATCAAGGCCAGGGACGCCTCCGGCGACAGCGCGGCAGCCCTGGCAAGATCGTATGACCTCCAGTGACGCCGAACCAGTGCCGGGCAGTCGAGCAACTGCCCTGCGTGCGGGCCTTCCGTGTAAGCGGCGTCGGGTGCGTCGGCGAACTGCATGATGCGCACGTACACCCCCAGAGCACCATGGGCACCCGCCGCAAATGGCACCACCTGAACGGTGATCCGATGCGCGCGAACGCAGGAGGAGATATGCCGCAGCTGGGCAGCCATCACAGCGTGCCCGCCGACTGCCGTACGCAGTACGGCTTCGTGCAGAACAACCCACAATTCGGGGGTATCCGGGTCGTCGAGAATTCGGGCACGCTCCATACGAGCCGCGATCAGGGAATCGACGCGGTCCGCCGGACCGGTGGGACTAGCGGCCCGAATCACGGCGCGCGCATAGTCCGCTGTCTGGAGCAGCCCGGGAACGAGCGTGGGGCCATAGTCGAAGATGGCCGTCGCCAGACGTTCCAGCTCAGCCGCTTCGGCGAAGTACTCGACATGCTTGGACTTGAATGCCCTGGCCAGGCGAGTGAAGTAGTCCCCGGTGCCGAAAACCTTGTCGATGAGCTCCGCGATCTCCGGCCGCAGCCTCCGCGTGCCGCACTCCATCTGGCCGACGTACGCCCCGCTCGTGAAGATCCGCTCGCCCAGACCGTCCTGTGTCAGCCCGGCCGCTTCCCGGTGGCGCCGCAGCTCCTCGCGGGCGAACTCCTCAGGTGTCTGCGCCCCGCTCAGATCCTTCTGCTTGACCACGAGCCAACTCCCCGCTTCCGCAGTGCCCTTGTTCCGCGAAAAAGCGTAGACCGCGCCAGGCCGGCGAAGCATCGGAACGGATTGATACGACTACGTGGCGACGCAACCGGGTGGTGGCGTAGGCCTCGATGGCGTCGCGCTGGTACGCGGCCAGGCCAGGAATGTCCCGTTCCACGAGGAGGCGCTGGTGGTGGCCCCGCAGGGCATCCACCTCGTCGACCTGTTCGGACAGGATCCGGCCGATCTCCTGCAGCCCGACACCCAGCGCCCGCAACACGAGGATCTGCTGCAGCCGCAGGAGCTGGCGCTCCTCGTGGTAGCGGTGCCCATTGGCGCCGATCCGGGCTGGTGGCAGCACGCCTGTCTCGTCGTAGTGGCGCAGTGTCCGGGCGGTGACGCCCGACATCCGGGCCACCTCCGCCCGCTGCCGAACCGGGGCTGTCCGAGGGGTTCGTTGCGCGGTGCCTGCCCTCGCGGAGCGAGCAGGCAACCAGCAGGCTTCGCCGAGGCCGGCCGCCTTTACTCCCGGGGCTCATGGTGCACAGCGCTCGATGACCCGAACGACAGCCCCTGGGCTACTTGCCGTTCAAGTGTGTGGTCAGGCGTGACAGCAGAGGCAGCGCCGCCTCGAGCGTCTTTCGTTCATCGGAACTGAGGACATCGTTGATCGCGGTGCCGAGCCAGTCCGCACGCCTTCGGCGCTCCTCGGCCAGACGGCCGCTTCCCGTCGGCGTGAGGTGGAGCAACAGCTTGCGCCCGTCGCTGGGGTGCGCCTCGGCATGCACCAGGCCCTGAGCCAGAAGTTCTTTGACCGCCTTGGCAGCCGACTGGTGACTGACTCCCCGCTGTTGTGCGATGTCGGCGGTGGTCAGCGGGCCGCTGCGGTCCAGGTAGCCCAGGACGGCGGCCTCGCCGGGCGGCATCTTGTCGGCCGTGCGCACAGTGCGTACGAGCCGTCCGATGGTCAGGCGAAGTTCTTCGGCCAGCTGATTCTCGTCCATGACGCCAGCTTACCCACGACCATCAACCAAACTGTACAGTCTGGTTGTAGACATTCGGTCGTTCGGAAAGGACCCGCTGTGAAGCTCACCAAGCACGCCCATGCCTGCGTCACGCTCGAGAAGGACGGCACCCGCCTGGTCATCGACCCCGGCACCTTCACCCCGGACGCGGCAGAGGCCGTCACCCGGGCTCACGCCGTCCTGATCACCCACGAACACTTCGACCACTTCGACGAAAAGCTCGTCGCCGCCGCTCTCGAAGCCCAGCCCGGGCTGCAGGTGTACGGCACAGCCACGGTCGCAGCCACCCTCGGCAGCCACGATGGCCGCGTCCACGCCGTCGCCGCGGGCGACACCTTCAGCGTCGGCTCCATCACCGCCACCGTCCACGGCCACCGCCACGCGCTGATCCACGCCGACATCCCGTGCCCCGACAACGTCGGCTACCTCCTCGACGACGGAGCCGTCTACCACCCCGGCGACGCCTACTTCGCGCCCGACGCTCCCGTACGCACCCTCCTGCTGCCGACCAGCGGCCCGTGGACAAAGCTCGGCGAAGCCGCCGACTACGTCCGCACCGTCAAACCCGAGCGCATCATCCAGATCCACGAACTCATGCTCAGCGACCTCGGCCAGCACTCCACCGCCAATCTCCTCGGCGAGAAGGGCCTGACCGGCACCCCGATCGACCGCCTCGAGCCCGGCACCACGGTCCAGCTGTAAGGGCTCGCTCCCGGAAGCCCCGGAGCCAGGCGATGGTCCGTCCCACAACCCACCGGTGGAGGTGCCGACTACGCAACGCCAAGGCGCCGACCGGGAAGAGGAAGGCCGCTGTCAGTACCGCTGGCTAGCGTGATCGGTGTCAGTCGGACCGAAGACACCACAGGGGGGACCACATGAAGCAGGCACACGGGCGCGGCAAGGCCGCAGCGATCGCCGCGCTGGCCACGGCACTCACGCTGACGCTCGCCGCCGGCACGGCCCAGGCCTCGGCGGGGGACGAAATCGTCGGCCACCCCGGGCCCGACGGGCTGATCTGGATTCCCGAGCTGACCGGCTCCAGCGGCTTCGTCTCGGGCGGCCTCTCGCCCCGGCTGGACACGTTCATCACCTTCGGCTGTGCGGGCGGCGGGAGCATAGAGGTGGCCTTCCACCTCGCCGACCACCCGGACCGTGACCCGGCACCCTTCACCGTCGACTGCCCCGCGAGCGACCCGGCGCGCGTCACCGTCCCCCTCGGCACCGGCCTCCAGGGCGGGTTCGGGGCCTCGGTGACGGCTTCGGCCCCGTCCATCCGCTGGGGCGCCACGGTCATCCAGCCCGAGTAGCCCCGAGCACGCCACAGCGCCCGCCACCCCTGGTCGGGGACGTGGCGGGCGCTGTGTCGGGTGTTCCACACGTCATTGTGCGGACCGTATGAGGGGTCCCGCCCCTTCGCGGGGGCGGGGGTACTGCGCGTGGCCCCGGCCGCGCACCGCCGGTCGGAGGCCGGCGCAGCCGGGCGAAGCCCGGGAGGCCGCCCGCGGCCGAGCGGTGCGAGCACGGCATCCAGAAGGAGTCGTGGCGGGCGCTGTGTCGGGTGTTCCACACGTCATTGTGCGGACCGTATGAGGGGTCCCGCCCCTTCGCGGGGGCGGGGGTACTGCGCGTGGCCCCGGCCGCGCACCGCCGGTCGGAGGCCGGCGCAGCCGGGCGAAGCCCGGGAGGCCGCCCGCGGCCGAGCGGTGCGAGCACGGCGTCCGGAAGGGTTACACCGTCAGCGAGCGGTCCGTCGGCTTGACCGGGTACGGGAGGGCGCTGCTGCCGGTCAGGAAGCGGTCCACGCCGCGGGCGGCCGAGCGGCCTTCCGCGATGGCCCAGACGATGAGCGACTGGCCGCGGCCCGCGTCGCCGGCGACGAAGACGCCGTCCACGTTGGTCGCGTAGGAGGCGTCGCGGTCGATGTTGCCGCGCGCGTCCAGCTCCAGGCCGAACTGCTGGACCAGGCCGTTCGCCTGGTCGGTGCCCGTGAAGCCCATCGCCAGGGTGACCAGCTGCGCGGGGAGGACGCGCTCGGTGCCGGGCTTCTGGACGAGCTTGCCGTCCTCGAAGGCGACCTCGACCAGGTGGAGGGCCTGGACGTTGCCGTCCTCGTCGCCCTCGAAGTGGGTGGTGGAGACGGAGTAGACCCGCTCGCCGCCCTCCTCGTGGGCCGAGGTGACCTTGTAGAGCATCGGGAAGGTCGGCCAGGGCTGGTTGGCGTTCCGGTCCTCGCCCGGCTTGGGCATGATCTCCAGCTGCGTGACCGAGGCCGCGCCCTGGCGGTGGGCGGTGCCCACGCAGTCCGCGCCGGTGTCGCCGCCGCCGATGACGACCACGTGCTTGCCCTCGGCCGTGATGGGGGGCGCCATGAAGTCGCCCTCCTGGACCTTGTTGGCCAGCGGCAGGTACTCCATCGCGAAGTGGATGCCGTTCAGCTCGCGGCCCGGGACCGGCAGGTCGCGGGAGACGGTCGCGCCCGCCGCGATGACCACCGCGTCGAACCGCTTGCGCAGGTCGGTGGCGGTGATGTCGCGGCCGACCTCGATGCCGGTGCGGAACTTGGTGCCCTCCGCGCGCATCTGCTCGATGCGGCGGTTGATGTGCACCTTCTCCATCTTGAACTCGGGGATGCCGTAGCGCAGCAGGCCGCCGATGCGGTCCGCGCGCTCGTACACGACCACGGTGTGGCCGGCCCGGGTCAGCTGCTGGGCGGCGGCGAGACCCGCCGGGCCCGAGCCGATGACGGCGGCCGTCTTGCCGGACAGCCGCTCCGGCGCCTGCGGGGTGACGTCGCCGTTGTCCCACGCCTTGTCGATGATCGAGACTTCGACGTTCTTGATGGTCACGGCGGGCTGGTTGATGCCGAGCACGCACGCCGACTCGCAGGGGGCCGGGCACAGCCGCCCGGTGAACTCCGGGAAGTTGTTCGTCGCGTGCAGGCGCTCCGACGCGGCGGTCCAGTCCTCGCGGTACGAGAAGTCGTTCCACTCCGGGATCAGGTTCCCGAGCGGGCACCCGTTGTGGCAGAACGGGATGCCGCAGTCCATGCAGCGGCCGGCCTGCTTGCTGATGATCGGCAGCAGCGAGCCCGGGACGTAGACCTCGTTCCAGTCCTTCAGCCGGTCGGCGACGGGACGGGTACAGGCGGTCTCGCGCGGGGTGGTGAGGAAGCCCTTCGGGTCAGCCATGGGTCGCCGCCTCCATCATCTTCTCCGTGGTCTCGGATTCCGAGAGTCCGGCGAGCTCAGCGGCGTCCTTGGCGGCGAGCACTGCCTTGTACGTGGTGGGGATGATCTTGCTGAAGCGGTCCACTGCGGCGGACCAGTCAGCCAGGAGCTTCGCGGCCACGGTCGAGCCGGTCTCCTCCTCGTGGCGGCGCACCACATCGTGCAGCCACTGCTTGTCGGTGTCGGACAGGGCCTCGACGGCGCCCGCGTTGCCGACGTTGACGTTGTGCGGGTCGAGGTCGATGACGT
Source organism: Streptomyces nojiriensis (assembly GCF_017639205.1). Classification (NCBI taxonomy): domain Bacteria; kingdom Bacillati; phylum Actinomycetota; class Actinomycetes; order Kitasatosporales; family Streptomycetaceae; genus Streptomyces; species Streptomyces nojiriensis. Next base: position 2,872,852 of record NZ_CP071139.1, read on the forward strand.
ACGCGACGCCGCCCGACATACCGGCCGCGAAGTTGCGGCCCGTCTCGCCCAGGACGACCGCCCGGCCACCGGTCATGTACTCGCAGCCGTGGTCGCCCACGCCCTCCGAGACGACCAGCGCGCCCGAGTTGCGGACGCAGAAGCGCTCGCCGGTGCGGCCGCGCAGGAACATCTCGCCGCCGGTGGCTCCGTAGCCGATCGTGTTGCCGGCGATCGTGGAGTACTCGGCGAGGTGGTCGGCGCCGCGGTCCGGGCGGACCACGATGCGGCCGCCGGAGAGGCCCTTGCCGACGTAGTCGTTGGCGTCGCCCTCCAGGCGGAGGGTGATGCCCTTGGGCACAAAGGCACCGAAGGACTGGCCGGCGCTGCCGGTGAACGTCAGGTCGATGGTGTTGTCGGGCAGGCCCGCGCCACCGAACTTCTTGGTGACGTGGTGGCCGAGCATGGTGCCGACGGTCCGGTTGATGTTGCGGATCGCGACCTGGGCGCGGACCGGCTGGGCCGCCTCGGCGGTCTCGGCGTTCAGCGCGTCGGCGGCGAGCTCGATCAGCTCGTTGTCGAGGGCCTTCTCCAGACCGTGGTCCTGCTCGATCAGGGCGTGGCGGACCGCGCCCTCGGGCAGCTCCGGCACGTAGAAGAGCGGCTCCAGGTCGAGACCCTGCGCCTTCCAGTGCGTGACGGCCTGGGTGGTGTCGAGGATCTCGGCGTGGCCGACGGCCTCCTCGATCGTGCGGAAGCCCAGCTCGGCGAGGATCTCGCGCACCTCCTCCGCGATGTACTCGAAGAAGTTGACGACGAACTCGGGCTTGCCGGAGAACCGGTCGCGCAGGACCGGGTTCTGGGTGGCGATGCCGACCGGGCAGGTGTCCAGGTGGCAGACGCGCATCATGACGCAGCCGGAGACGACGAGCGGCGCGGTCGCGAAACCGAACTCCTCGGCGCCGAGCAGCGCGGCGATGACCACGTCGCGGCCGGTCTTGAGCTGGCCGTCGGTCTGGACGACGATCCGGTCGCGCAGCCCGTTGAGCAGCAGGGTCTGCTGGGTCTCGGCGAGGCCGAGCTCCCAGGGGCCGCCCGCGTGCTTGAGCGAGGTGAGCGGGGAGGCGCCCGTTCCGCCGTCGTGGCCGGAGATGAGGACGACGTCCGCGTGGGCCTTGGAGACACCGGCGGCGACCGTGCCCACGCCGACCTCGGAGACCAGCTTCACGTGGATGCGGGCGACCGGGTTGGCGTTCTTGAGGTCGTGGATCAGCTGAGCCAGGTCCTCGATGGAGTAGATGTCGTGGTGCGGCGGCGGGGAGATCAGGCCGACGCCCGGGGTGGAGTGGCGGGTCTTGGCGACCCACGGGTACACCTTGTGGCCGGGCAGCTGGCCGCCCTCGCCGGGCTTGGCGCCCTGCGCCATCTTGATCTGGATGTCGTCCGCGTTGACCAGGTACTCCGAGGTCACGCCGAAGCGGCCGGAGGCGACCTGCTTGATGGACGAGCGCCGCGCCGGGTCGTACAGGCGGTCCGGGTCCTCGCCGCCCTCACCGGTGTTGGACTTGGCGCCCAGCTGGTTCATGGCGATGGCGAGGGTCTCGTGCGCCTCCTTGGAGATGGAGCCGTACGACATGGCGCCGGTGGAGAAGCGCTTGACGATGTCGGCGACCGACTCGACCTCGTCGATGGAGATGGCTTCGCGGTCGGAGCTGAAGCCGAACAGGCCGCGGAGCGTCATCAGGCGCTCGGACTGCTCGTTCACCCGGGCCGTGTACTGCTTGAAGATGTCGTACCGGCGGTTGCGGGTGGCGTGCTGGAGGCGGAAGACCGTCTCCGGGTCGAACAGGTGCGGCTCGCCCTCGCGGCGCCACTGGTACTCGCCGCCGATCTCCAGCGCGCGGTGCGTGGCCGCGATGCCGGAGACGGGGTACGCCTTGGCGTGGCGCGCGGCCACCTCCTTGGCGATGACGTCCAGGCCGGCGCCGCCGATCTTGGTGGCGGTGCCGTTGAAGTAGGTCTCGACGAACTCGTCGTTCAGGCCGACGGCCTCGAAGACCTGGGCGCCGCGGTAGGAGGCGACGGTGGAGATGCCCATCTTGGACATGACCTTCAGGACGCCCTTGCCGAGCGCGTAGATCAGGTTCTTGATGGCCTGCTCCGGCTCCAGGCCGGACAGGAAGGTACCGGCGCGCAGCAGGTCCTCGACGGACTCCATGGCCAGGTACGGGTTGACCGCGGCAGCGCCGTAGCCGATGAGCAGGGCGACGTGGTGGACCTCGCGGACGTCACCGGCCTCGACCAGCAGACCCACCTGGGTGCGCTGCTTGGTGGCGATGAGGTGGTGGTGCACGGCGGAGGTGAGCAGCAGCGACGGGATCGGCGCGTGCTCGGCGTCCGAGTGGCGGTCCGAGAGGACGATGAGGCGGGCGCCGTTGGCGATGGCCGCGTCGGCCTCGGCGCGGATCTCCTCGATGCGGGCGGCCAGGGCCTCGCCGCCGCCGGAGACCCGGTAGAGGCCGGAGAGCGTGGCGGCCTTCATGCCGGGCATGTCGCCGTCGGCGTTGATGTGGATGAGCTTGGCCAGCTCGTCGTTGTCGATCACCGGGAACGTCAGGGTGACGCTGCGGCAGGACGCGGCGGTCGGCTCCAGCAGGTTGGACTGCGGGCCGATCGAGGACAGCAGCGAGGTGACGAGCTCCTCGCGGATGGCGTCCAGCGGCGGGTTGGTGACCTGCGCGAACAGCTGGGTGAAGTAGTCGAAGAGCAGCCGGGGGCGCTCGGACAGGGCCGCGATCGGGGAGTCCGTACCCATGGAGCCGAGCGGCTCGCCGCCCGTACGGGCCATGGGCGCGAGGATGACGCGCAGCTCTTCCTCGGTGTAGCCGAAGGTCTGCTGGCGGCGGGTGACCGAGGCGTGGGTGTGCACGATGTGCTCGCGCTCGGGCAGGTCCGACAGCTCGATCTCGCCGGTCTCCAGCCACTCCGCGTAGGGGGCGGCGGAGGCCAGCTCGTTCTTGATCTCGTCGTCCTCGATGATCCGCTTCTGGGCGGTGTCGACGAGGAACATCTTGCCGGGCTGCAGGCGGCCCTTGCGGACGACCTTGGCCGGGTCGATGTCGAGCACGCCGACCTCGGAGCCGAGGACGACGAGGCCGTCGTCGGTGACCCAGTAGCGGCCGGGGCGCAGGCCGTTGCGGTCGAGGACCGCGCCGACCTGGGTGCCGTCGGTGAAGGTGACGCAGGCCGGGCCGTCCCAGGGCTCCATCAGCGTGGAGTGGTACTGGTAGAACGCGCGGCGGGCCGGGTCCATGGAGGTGTGGTTCTCCCACGCCTCCGGGATCATCATCAGCACGCTGTGCGGGAGGGAGCGGCCGCCGAGGTGGAGGAGCTCCAGGACCTCGTCGAAGGAGGCCGAGTCGGAGGCGTCCGGGGTGCAGATCGGGAAGATCCGGTCGAGCACGCCGTCACCGAAGGCCTCGGAGGCCAGCTGGGACTCGCGGGCCTTCATCCAGTTCCGGTTGCCCTTGACCGTGTTGATCTCGCCGTTGTGCGCGACGAAGCGGTACGGGTGGGCGAGCGGCCACGACGGGAAGGTGTTCGTGGAGAAGCGCGAGTGGACCAGGGCGACGGCCGAGGCGAAGCGGCGGTCGGAGAGGTCCGGGAAGAAGGGCTCCAGCTGGCCGGTGGTCAGCATGCCCTTGTAGACGATGGTGCGGGCGGAGAGCGACGGGAAGTAGACACCGGCCTCGCGCTCGGCGCGCTTGCGCAGCACGAAGGCCTTGCGGTCCAGCTCGATGCCCGTCGTCCCGTTGCTGACGAACAGCTGCGAGAAGGCCGGCATGGTGGCGCGGGCGCCGTTGCCGAGGAGGTCCGGGGTGACCGGGACCTCGCGCCAGCCGAGGACCGTGAGGTTCTCCTCGGCGGCGATGGCCTCGATCTGCTCCACGGCGACGGCCTGTGCGGTGCCGTCGGCGGGGAGGAAGGCGATGCCGACGGCGTAGCCGCCGGCCTCGGGGAGCTCGAAGCCGGCCACCTCGCGCAGGAACGCGTCGGGGACCTGGCTGAGGATTCCGGCGCCGTCGCCCGAGTCCGGCTCGGAGCCGGTCGCGCCGCGGTGCTCGAGGTTCCGCAATACGGTCAGGGCCTGCTCAACGAGTGTGTGGGTGGCCTCGCCGGTGAGGTTCGCCACGAATCCGACGCCACAGGCGTCCTTCTCGTTGCGCGGGTCGTACATGCCCTGCTGGGCGGGGCGACCGTCCATGGGCGACCAGGCGGTGGTGCTGGAGCCGGTCGCGGAGTGCGTGGATGCGGAACGCATCGGCTCTCCCGTCGTCGTCGTGGCATATGTGCATAGCCGAGGGACGACGTTGGCCCTCTGCGAAATTTCGTGCAGATTACATGATGACGACAATCCCGAGAAGCGGATACGCCATTCCAGCATGCGGACACTGCACGGGGCAGAAAGAGCGGACTTCCGCGGCACGCCAAGGGTTTTTCGCGGGGCGGAGGTCCGGATCCAGGACGGGCATCGTTGCCCGGAGTCCTGGTCTGATTCCCGGCGGACACGGAATCGAAACCGCCGGGTAACGGACTACTTATGTTGCGTACCGCATAGTGTCTCACTCCAGCCGCGGTCAGCCTATGGCTCCACCGATCCAGGTTCCCAGGATGTACGTCACACCGGCGGCCGCGCCACCCAGGACCAGCTGGCGTGCGCCGCTGTACCACCAGGACCGGGCGGTGACCCGGGAGACGACCGCACCGCAGACGAAGAGCCCGGCCAGCGCGAGCAGCACCGCGGGCCACAGGGCCGTGGCGCCGAGCAGGTACGGCAGTACGGGGAGCAGCGCGCCCAGCGCGAAGGAACCGAACGACGAGACCGCGGCGACCAGCGGCGAGGGCAGGTCGTCGGGGTCGATCCCGAGCTCCTCGCGGGCGTGGATCTCCAGCGCCTGCTCGGGATCGCGCGACAGCTGCATGGCGACCTCGCGGGCGAGCGCCGGCTCGACGCCGCGGGAGACGTAGAGCTCGGCGAGCTCCTCCATCTCGTCGACCGGGTGCTTGCGCAACTGCTGGCGCTCCACGTCCAGTTCGGCGAGGACCAGTTCGCGCTGCGAGGCGACGGAGGTGTATTCGCCGGCCGCCATCGAGAAGGCGCCGGCCGCGAGGCCCGCCAGTCCGGTGATGACGACGGTCTGCGGGGCGACGGCGCCGCCGGCCACACCGGTCATCAGGGCGAGGTTCGAGACGAGCCCGTCCATGGCACCGAAGACGGCCGGCCGCAGCCATCCGCCGTTGACGTCGCGGTGGGTGTGGTTGTCGCGGTGCGCGGTGTGCAGCGGTGCTTCGATGTCGATGATGGACATGCGTGGAATCTCCCCAAATGTGCGAACAGACGCCATGACGCGCCCCGCTCCCCCTGAACACCTCGAAACTACGCACGATTTCTGCTGCCCGCCAGCAAGGAAGGCCGTACTTACCTGGGCTTTTGCGGGTCGGCGACCGGGTGACGGGGGTGTTCGCGGGGTGTTTCGCGACGAGCGACAAACCACATGCCATGGCACAAATCCCCCAAGGGCTCATGATGAGCCCCATCCGATGTGGGAGAGGCGCGCCATGGAGCCGATGAAGCTGATTGCATGCAATCCGCAGGTCCTCCTCGAACGGGCCAGGGGCGCTCTTCTCGGACTCGCCGTGGGCGACGCGCTGGGCGCCCCCGCGGAGAACATGAAGCCGTCGCAGATCCGGGCGAAATGGGGCCGCATCGAGGGGTTCGTGTCGGATGACCCGGCGGGCACGGACGACACCGAGTACGCGATCTTCTCGGGGCTGCTGCTGGCCCGCCACGGCTCGGCGCTCACCGTCTCCCACGTGGAGCGGGCCTGGCACCACTGGATCGCCGACCTCGACGAAGGCCCCTTCCGGGGCGCCGGGTTCTCCGAGCGCGGCACCCTGGAGAACCTCCGCCGGGGCCTGGCCGCGCCGATCTCCGCCCAGCACCGGCACGCGTGGTCGGACGGCCTGGCCATGCGGGCCGCGCCGTTCGGCGTCTTCGCCGCGGGCCGGCCCGCGGAAGCGGCCCGGCTCGTCGCCATCGACGGCTCGGTCAGCCACGACGGCGAGGGCATCTACGGCGGCCAGGCGGTCGCGGCGGGCGTGGCCGCGGCCATGGCGGGCGGCTCCCCCGCCTCGGCGATCTCGGCGGCCCTGTCCGTCATCCCGTCCGACTCCTGGACGGCCCGCTCCCTGCGCCGGGCGGTCACCGCCGCCCCGCGGGGCGAGCGGGCGGTGCGCTCGGCGGTGGTCATCGGCGGCTACCCCTGGACCGACCTGGCACCGGAGGCGGTGGGCCTGGCCTTCGGGGCCTTCGCCGCGTGCCGGGGCGACTTCCCGTCCTCCGTCCTGACCGCCGTGAACATGGGCCGCGACGCCGACACCACCGCGGCGGTGGCGGGCGCACTGGCCGGCGCGCTGTCGGGCGCCGCCGCGATCCCGGCCGCCTGGGCCTCGGCCATCGGCCCGGTCCGCGGCAGCTGCCTCCCCTCGATGCGGGGCTACCACGTCCTGGACATCGCGGACCTCCTCACCCCGGAATGCGAGGCCGCCCGATGACCCCTCCCCCGGACGACCTGGCCACCACGCCCCCGGCGGAGCGGACCTCCGGCACCCTGCCCCCGGCCCCGGCCGAGCGGGGGCCCGGGGACCTGCCACCCGGCACAGGCCCGGCTCCCGCCACACGCGTACCCGGGGGCCCGCCCCCGGACGCCCACGCCCTGCCCGAGGCGCCGCCGCGCACACTGCCGCCCGCCCCGGCGGAGCCGAGGTCCGGGGGCCCCTCCCGGAGTCCGGCCCCGACGGACCTGGGATCCGGGGGCCTGCCCCCGGGCCCGGTCCCGGCGGAGCAGGAGCTCGGGCACCTGCGCCCCGGTACCGGTACGGCCCCGGCCGAGCGGGGGCCCGGGGGCGCGCCCACGGGCGGCCAGGACCGAGCCGAGGCGCCGAGGCGCACACCGCCCGCACTGCCACCACCCCCGGCGGAGCCGAGGTCCGGGGGCCCCTCCCGGGGTCCGGCCCCCGGTACGGCTCCGGCTCCGGCCGGTCAGGCTCCGGCCGGGACGCCGGCGCGTGTGCTGCCCCCGGGTCCGGAAGGGGGCCGGGTGGGGAGCGTCCTCGCGCCCGCTCCCGGGGCAGGGTCCCGGATCGTGGTCCGGGCCGGGGCCGGGGCCGTGGTCCGGACCCCGGAGCGTTCCGCCGAGCTCCCCGCAGGGGGGAGGCGGCCGATCGAGGGCCTCCTCCTCGGGCTCGCCGCAGGCGACGCGGCCGGGTGGCCCGCCGCCCGCCACCGCGCCAGCCGGATGCCCGAGTGGACCCGCCGCCTCACCCGCGAGCTCGACACCTTCGCCGAGCAGAACGCCACCACCACCCTCCCCGTCCCCATCGCCCTCAACCAGCCCCCCGAACCCCTCCGCCTCGGCCCCTCCGACGACGCCGAATGGGCCGCCTTCGTCGCCGAGTCCGTGCTCACCGCCGCCGGTGTGCTGCTCAGCGACCTCTCCCGGTCCCGCCGCATGCGCGCCGCCATCGACCTCGCGTGGAACGCCCTGGCCTCCGAGGTCGCCGCGGCGGCGGAACGCGCGCCCGAGGTCGAGTCCGCCGTACTCCCCCTCCGCGCCCGGATCTCCGTCCGCGCCGGCCTCGGCAATCTCGCCACCGGCCTGCGCCCGCCCGCCACCGGCCACGACAACCCGCACTACTTCGACGACGCCGCCTGCGTCCGCGCCTGCGTCCTGGCCGTCGTCCACCCCGGCGACGCCCGGGCCGCAGCCGACCTCGCCGAGTTCGACGCCCGCTACACGCAGGACGGCGACGGCGTGCACGGCGCCCGCGCCATGGCCGCCGCCATCGCCACCGCCCTCACCGCCTCCGCCTCCTACGGCGAAGACGCCGTCGACGCCGCCGTGGACGCCGCCCTCGCCCAGCTCCCCGAGGCCACCGAGATCGGCCGCAACGCCCGGCACGCCGTCCACCTCGCCCGTACCCACAAGGGCGGCGGCGCCTTCGCCATCGTCCCCACCCTCGAACACGAGATCGTCGACCACGTCTACAGCTACGGGATCGCGGCCGCCGAGACCGTCCCCGTGGCCCTCGCCCTCGCCACCGCAGCCCGCGGCCGGATGACCGAGGCCGTCCCGGCCGCCGCCTGCCTGTCCCGGGTCGCGGACTCCGCCCCCGCCCTGGCCGGCGCGCTGACCGGCGTCCTCGGCGGCGGCGACTCGATCCCCGCCGCCTGGCGCGAGGCCTGCCGCACCCTCTCCGGCTGCGCCCTCCCCCGCCTCGCCGGCACCGACCTCGTGGAACTCGCCGCGCTCCTCGCGGCCACGGAACTCACCTCACCCAAGGGATGATTCGGACATGACGCTCACGTTGGAGGACCGGGCCCGCGGCGCTCTCGTCGGAGCCGCCGTCGGCGACGCGCTCGGCGGCCCGGTGGAGGGCTGGACCCCGGACCAGATCGTGGAACGGCACGGCGGCCGCGTGCACGGCATCGTCGGCCCCTGGTACGAGGACTGGCGCACGGCCCGCCCCATCGCGCCGTACCACAAGGGCGACGGGCACGTCACGGACGACACCCTGATGACACACGCGCTGGTACGGGTCTACGAGGCCGTACGGGACCACCTCGACGCCTACGCGATCGCCGAGCACCTGGTCCCCGACCTGATGTCCACGCCCCGCTGGATCCCCGAACTGGAGGCCGAGGCACTGCCGTTGCAGCGGATCTTCCTCGCCGAGAAGTGGATCGTGACCCGGCTGCACTACGCGCACGCCGACCCCCGCGAGGCCGGCAACGGCAACATCGTCAACTGCGGCGCGGCGATGTACATGGCCCCGGTCGGCATCGCCAACGCGGGCAATCCGGCGGGCGCGTACGCGGAGGCGCTGGACATCGCCGGTGCACACCAGTCCTCGTACGGGCGGGAGGCGGCGGGCGTGTTCGCGGCGGCGGTGGCGGCCGCGTGCGTGCCGGGGGCGACGGCCGCCTCGGTGGTGGACACGGCCCTGTCCCTGGCCAAGGACGGCACCCGCGAGGCGATCGCGGCCGTCCGCGAAGCGGCCGCCGGCCACCGGGACTTCGAGTCGGCGCTGACCCCGCTGCGGGCGGCGGTGACCCCGTACGACTCGGTCGGGCCGGACTACCGCAACCCGTCGCTCGGCGCCCGCCGCCCCTCCCGCCTCCACGCCATCGAGGAACTCCCGGTCGCGCTGGGCATGCTGCTCGTCGCGGACGGACGGTACGAGACCGCGGTGCTCGGCGCGGTCAACTACGGCCGGGACTGCGACTCCATCGCCACCATGGCGGGGGCGATCGCCGGAGCTCTGGGCGGCGAGGCCGTGGTCCCGGCCGCCTGGGCCAAGCAGGTCGCCGAGGCCAGCCGCCTGGACCTGCACGCCCCGGCCGACGCGCTGGCCGCGGTGGCCCGGGAGATCTTCGCTCTCGACCGCTCCCGCCGCCGGTCCCACGAGTCGGTCTTCACCGCACTCGCGGGCCCCCGATGACGGGCACCGCCGGCCCGGCTCCGGCCGCTCCCGCCCGCCCGCCGGGTTCCCCGGACGCGCCGGACCCGGGGGCAGCCCGGGGGCGCGGACCGGCCTGCACACCCCTGCGGGTCACGTGGGCCCAGCCCGAGGACCTGGTCGGGCACGAGCTGCGCCAGGCCGCGGAGGACGGCCGGAACCCGGCCGCAGCCCTGCGCGCCTGGCTCGCGGCCGGCGGCCACCCCGCCCCGGACCGCGCCGGCGCCTCCCCCGCCCCGGCCCCACCGGAACTCCGCGCCCTGGCCACCCGGCTCCTCGACGACCTGGCGCAGCTCCCACCCCGCTCGCCGGCCGACGAGCCCCGGTCCTGGCCGGACATCCAGGCCACCTGGCTCCCGGCCGCCCACGCCCCGCCGGAACCGCCGCCCACCGGAGCCCCGACCCCGTCGGCGCAGCCGCACCCCGCCCCCGACGACCGGCCCACCGGCCTGCCGGACCTTGTGGCGAGCCCGGATGGACAGCGCACCGTCCTGGCCCCCGGACCGCCTCCCGGCGCTCCCGACCCCGCGCCGTCGCCCGCAACGGGGCGGCCATGGCTCGCGGGCCGCGCCCACGTCCGGCCCCACCCGGAGCAGGCGCCCGCGAGCACGGGGCCGGTCCCCGGCCGCATCCCACCCCACGCAGCAGGGGCGCCACCGTCGACAGACGGCGTCCAAGCCCGGTCCCCCGTGCCCGCGGCCGCTCCGCCCCACACGGCGCAGCCGCCGGGCGCGGAGCCGGAAACCCTGCTGCGGACCGGGCCGGAGGCCACCGGGCTGCGGGCCCGGCTGGAAGCCGCCTGGCTCGGGCGGGCCGTCGGGTGTCTGCTCGGGAAGCCCGTCGAGAAGCTGCCCCTGGAGGGGATCCGGGCGCTCGCCCGCGCCGCCGGCAACTGGCCGCTGGACGACTGGTTCAGCGAACGCGGCGTCCCGCCGGAGGTGCTGGCCGCGTATCCGTGGAACCGCCGCTCCGCCCCCACCTGCCTCGCCGAGAACATCGACGGCATGCCCGAGGACGACGACCTGAACTACCCCCTCCTCGGGCTGCTCCTGCTCCAGCGCCACGGCAAGGACTTCACCACCGCCGACGTGGCCCGCCTCTGGCTCGACGAGCTGCCGGCCGGGCGGACCTTCACCGCCGAGCGCATCGCCTACCGCAATCTCCTCCTCGGTCTGGAGCCGCCCGTCACCGCCACCCACCACAACCCCTTCCGCGAGTGGATCGGCGCCCTCATCCGCGCCGACGTCCACGGCTGGACCAATCCCGGCGATCCGTCCGCCGCCGCGGCCCAGGCCTACCGGGACGCCGCCCTGACCCACACCGGCAACGGCGTCTACGCCGCCCTCTTCGTCGCGGCCGCCACCGCCATCGCCGCCACCGGACGGTCGGACGTCCACACCGCGCTCGGGACCGGGCTGGCCTTCGTACCGCCCCGCTCGCGCCTCGCCGAGGCCGTCCGCTTCGGGATCCGGGCGGCCGGGCAGGAGGCGGACTTCGACCTCGTCGTCGACCGGCTGCACGCCCGCTACGGGCACTACCACTGGGTCCACGCCGTCCCCAACACCGCGCTGATCGCCGCCGCCCTCACCCACGCCGACGGGGACTTCTCGCGCTCCGTCTGCCGCGCCGTGTCCGGCGGCTGGGACACCGACTCCAACGGGGCCACCGCCGGCGCCCTCGCCGGGCTGCTCACCGGGTCCCCGGACGCGCTCCCGCACCGCTGGACCGCACCGCTCAAGAACCGCCTCGCCACCACCGTCCCCGGCTTCGACGGCATCGGCTTCGACACCCTCGCCCACCTCACCGCACAGGAGGCAGCACGCTCATGACGGCCATCGCCGTGCTCGGCAGTACGAACATGGACCTCGTCGCCTACGTCCCCAAGGCCCCCCGCCTCGGGGAGACCGTCACCGGCCGGGCCTTCCGCACGGTCCCCGGCGGCAAGGGCGCCAACCAGGCCGTCGCCGCCGCCCGCTCCGGCGGGGAGGTGGTGATGATCGGCGCGGTCGGGGCCGACGAGTTCGGCGTACGGCTGCGCTCCGCGCTCACCGCGGCCCGGGTCGACACGGCGGCCCTGCGCACCGTCGAGGGTGCCAGCGGCACCGCCCACATCACGGTGGACGACGAGGGCGGCAACAGCATCATCGTCATCCCCGGCGCGAACGCCGCCGTCACCGGGCTGGAGACCGGCGACGAGGCCCGGATCGCCGCCGCCGGTTCCCTCCTCCTCCAGCTCGAACTGCCCCTCTCCGCCGTCCTCGCCGGGGCCCGCGCCGCCCGCGCGCACGGCGTCCGTACGGTGCTCACCCCGGCCCCCGCCCAGCCGCTGCCCGCCGATCTGCTCGCCGCCACCGACCTCCTCGTCCCGAACGAGCACGAGGCGGCCGCCCTCACCGGCCTCACCGACCCCCTCCAGGCCGCCGAGGCCCTGCTGGCCGAGGTGCCCGAGGTGGTGATCACCCTCGGCGCGGCCGGGGCGCTGTACGCCGCCCGCGGCAGCGAGCCGCTGACGGTGCCGGCGCCCCGGGTGCGGGCCATGGACACGACCGCGGCGGGGGACACCTTCGTCGGCGCCCTCGCCGTGGCCCTGGGCGAGGGCCGGCCGATGCCCGAGGCCCTGCGCTGGGCCTCGGCGGCGGCCGCGCTCTCCGTCCAGCGCCCGGGAGCCCAGGACTCGATGCCGACCCGCGCCGAGACCGACGCCTTCGCCGCGGCGCAGCGCGGAGCCGCCTCGTGACCCCCGACGGGCGTCGGCCCCCGAGCTGCTCCGGCGGGGCCGGGAGTGTGTCGGGGCGATCCCCGCAGGGCGCCGAACGCACCACCGCCGCGCTTCCCGACCCCGGGCACCGTTCGGCGCCCGAGGAGACGCCCCGGCGCGCGCCCGGCCCCACCGAAGCCACCGCCCCCGCCGAAGCCCGGCCAGGGCAAGGGCCGCTGGCGGGGCTCCGCGTGCTCGACCTGGCCACCCTCTTCGCCGGGCCGCTGACCGCCACCCTGCTCGGCGACTTCGGCGCCGAGGTCGTCAAGGTCGAGCACCCCGGCCGTCCCGACCCCTCGCGCGGCCACGGCCCCGCCAAGGACGGCATCGGCCTGTGGTGGAAGCTCCTCGGCCGGAACAAGCGGACGATGACCCTCGACCTGTCCACCCCGGGCGGCCGGGACACCCTGCTGCGCCTCGCCGCCACCGCCGACGTGGTCATCGAGAACTTCCGCCCCGGCACCCTGGAGAAGTGGGGGCTGGGCTGGCCCGAGCTGGCCGCCGCGAACCCGCGCCTGGTCCTGGCCCGCGTCACGGCCTTCGGCCAGCACGGCCCGTACGCCCACCGTCCGGGTTTCGGCACGCTCGCCGAGGCGATGAGCGGCTTCGCCGCGATCACCGGGGAGCCGGACGGGCCGCCGACCCTGCCGCCCTTCGGGCTCGCCGACTCGATCGCCGCGCTGACCTGCGCGTACGCCGTGATGACCGCCCTCGCCGGGCGGGACCGCACCGGGCACGGCCAGGTCGTGGACCTGGCGATCGTCGAGCCGATCCTCACCGTGCTCGGCCCGCACCCGCTCTGGTACGACCAGCTCGGCTACGTCCAGCCGCGCACCGGCAACCGCTCCGCGAACAACGCCCCCCGCAACACCTACCGGACCGCCGACGGGCGCTGGCTGGCGGTCTCCGCCTCCGCGCAGTCCATCGCCGAGCGGGTGGTGCGGCTGGTGGGCCGGCCCGAGCTGATCGCCGAGCCCTGGTTCGCGACCGGCGCCGGGCGGGCCCGGCACGTGGACGTGCTGGACGAGGCGGTCGGCGGCTGGATCGCCCGGCACAAGGCCGAGGAGGTGGTCGCCGCGTTCGAGGACGCCGAGGCCGCCGTCGCCCAGGTCTACGACATCCGGGACGTGATGGCCGACCCGCAGTTCGCGGCCCTCGACACGGTCACCGAGGTCGAGGACCCGGAGCTGGGCCCGCTCCGCATGCAGAACATCCTCTTCCGGCTCTCCGAGACCCCCGGCGGGATCCGCTGGGCGGGCCGCCCGCACGGCGCGGACACCGACGAGGTCCTGACCGAGCTCGGGCTGACCGAGGCCGAGATCACCGCACTGCGGACCGAGGGAGCCCTGTGATCCTGACCTGGCTGTACGCACCCGGCGACCGTCCGGAGGTGGTCGCCAAGGCGCTCGGTTGTGGGGCGGACGCCGTCATCGTCGACCTGGAGGACGCGGTTCCGGCCTCGCGCAAGGAGTACGCGCGCGCCGCGACCGCCGAGCTGCTCACCGAGCGGCCCCCGCTCCCCGTCCACGTCCGCGTGAACGCCCTGGAATCCCCCTGGGGCGGCGCCGACCTGACCGCGCTCGGCGGGCTGCACGGCCTCGCGGGGCTGCGGCTGCCCAAGATCAGCGCCGCCGGGCAGATCACGGCCGTCGCCGACCGCACCGGCGGGGTGAGCCTGCACGCCCTGCTCGAATCGGCGGTGGGCGTGGAGCGCGCGTACGAGATCGCCCGCGCGCACCCCGCCCTGCGCGGGCTCTCCCTCGGCGAGGCGGACCTGCGGGCCGACCTCGCCGTCAGCGCGGAGACGGGCCTGGACTGGTGCCGCTCCCGGGTGGTGGTCGCGGCGCGGGCCGCGGGGCTCGCGCCCCCGGCGCAGTCGGTGTTCCCCGACATCCGGGACCTGGAGTCGCTGGCCGTCTCGTGTGCCCGCGGCCGCTCCCTGGGCTTCCTCGGCCGGGCGGCGATCCATCCGCGCCAGCTCCCGGTGATCGAGCGGGCCTACCTCCCGGAGCCCGGGGAGGTCGACGCCGCCGTGGAAGTGCTGAGCGCGGCCCGCGCCACCCCGGGGGCGCTGGCCCTGCCGGACGGCCGGTTCGTGGATCCGGCGGTGGTGGCCGCGGCACACCGCACCCTTGCGCTCGCCGCGCGCGGCGCCGCCCGCTGACCCCGGCCGCCATGTCCCCGGGCTGCGCCCGCACCCCGCGCGGCATCCGCCGAGACCGCGCGCGGCGCCGCCTCCCGGGGCTCCGCCCCGGACCCCACGCCTCAAACGCCGGCGGGGCTGGTTTCGGTGTGGCTCCGCCTCCGAGGGGACGCCCCGGACGCCGGCGGGGCTGGATTCAGCGGCTCCGCCTCCTGGGGGGCGGCACCGGCGCTGGCCGGCTGGAGTGGCGGCGGGGAACGTGAAGGGGGTGCCGCGCTGTGCGCGGCACCCCCTTCGTGGACCGGTCAGGTCAGTGCTTGCCCGCTTCCGGGGCCTTGGCCTCGGCTCCGGCGGGAGCGTCCTTGGTGAGAACGGGTGCCCCGGCCTTGGCGGGCTCGGGCTTCGCCGCGTCGGCCGGAGCCGCGTCGTCACCGTCCTTGCCGTCGGAGGTGTCCGGTTCGACGACCGTCTCGCGGCCCGGCCGCAGCTTCGCCGACAGCACCAGGTAGACGACGGCGAGCACGAAGACGACGATCGAGGTCCAGACGTTCAGCCGGACGCCCAGGATGTGGTGCGCCTCGTCGACGCGCATGTACTCGATCCAGCCGCGGCCGACGCAGTACGCGGCGACGTACAGGGCGAAGGCCCGTCCGTGGCCGAGCGTGAAGCGGCGGTCGGCCCACAGGACCAGCAGCGCGACGCCGATGCACCACAGCGACTCGTACAGGAAGGTCGGGTGGTAGGTTCCGGCGTCCCGGTTCGGGCCCGCGCTGATCTCCACGGCCCACGGCAGGTCGGTGGCCCGCCCGTACAGCTCCTGGTTGAACCAGTTGCCCCAGCGTCCGCAGGCCTGCGCCAGCGCGATACCGGGGGCCAGGGCGTCCGCCCAGGCCGGCAGCGGGATGCCGCGCAGGCGACAGCCGATCCAGGCACCCACCGCGCCGAGCGCGATGGCGCCCCAGATGCCGAGTCCGCCTTCCCAGATCTTGAAGGCGTCGACCCAGTTGCGGCCCTCGCCGAAGTAGAGCTGGTAGTCGGTGATCACGTGGTAGAGGCGACCACCGACCAGGCCGAAGGGCACGGCCCACACGGCGATGTCCGCGACCGTGCCCGGCTTTCCGCCGCGCGCGATCCATCGCCTGTTGCCGAGCCAGACGGCGACGAAGACGCCGATGATGATGCAGAACGCGTAGCCGCGGAGCGGGATCGGTCCGAGATGGATCACGCCGGTCGACGGACTGGGGATGTAAGCAAGGTCCATGGCAGACATGACGCTACCTTGCCGGGCGGTGCGCACCGCAACCCGCCCGGCAAGACGAAACCAAATCCAGACCTGGAACGGGCCTCGGTCAGTCCTGCGGGGACCCGGTGGAGGACCGGCCGGACGACGCGCCCGATCCCGTCCGCGAGGCCGACGGCGAGGCCTTCGCCCCGGCCTTCGCTCCGGAACCGGTGGTCGCACCGGCCGACGGTGAGGCCTTCCCGGCCCCCGCCCCGGCGTCCGCGCCTCCCGAGCCCTTGGCCGCGGCTTCCACCTGCTCCTTGAGCTTCTGCGGGGTCACCTGGTTGGCCTGGTCGGAAAGGATGTCCTTGCCGTTGAGCAGCACGGTCGGGGTGCCCCGGAACTGTCCGGCGGTGAAGGCGGCGTCCGACTTGGCCACCCAGGTGTTGTGCGTGCCGTCCTCGACGCACGCGCGGAACTCGGGGGTGTCCAGCCCGTCGACCTTGCCCGCCAGCTCCAGCAGCTTGGCGTTCTTGCCGAAGGCGTCGTCGGTCTCCTGCGGCTGGTTCTGGAAGAGCAGGTCGTGGTAGGCGGTGAACTTGGCGGCGTCCTGCGCGCAGGCGGCCGCGTTGGCCGCCTGCAGCGAGCCGCTGCCGCCCATCCTCCGGTCGATGAGCGTGACCAGGTGGTAGTCGACCTTGAGCAGCCCCTTGGCCTCCAGGTCGTGGATGACGTCGCGGTAGTTGTCCTCGAAGAACTTGCAGGAGGGGCAGCGGAAGTCCTCCCACACGGTGAGGGAGGACTTCGCCTCGGGCTTGCCCGCCTGGATGGCGAGGGCGTCCTTCCCGGTGGCTCCGGAGGGGGCGACCACCGGGCCCGCCTTGGCGGAGCCGTCCTTGCCGGTGTTGGCCGCGATCACGCCGACGACGGTCGCCAGGCCGAGGACGCCGACCACCGCCGCCGCCACGACGAGGGTCCGCCGGCGCTTGTCCCGGGTCTTCTGCCGCTCGCGCTCCACGAGGAGTCGTTCCCGGGCCGATCGTTTCGTCGCATCGCGGTTCGCACCGTCGTTCTTCTCGCTCACGTTCCGCCAAACGAAGCAGGGAGGCACTCGCGTGCCTCCCTGCCCGCACTTCCACCCGATCGGGCTACGGAACCCGATCAGACATCCGTGGCCGTCGTCGAACGCGCGTCAGCTCCGGCGTACGCCTTCCGCGAGCTCGCCGGCGAGCGCCCGTACGGCGTCCAGCCCGGCCGGCAGGTCCGGCGCGTCCAGGAGCAGCTTGACGAAGGCCGAGCCGACGATGACGCCGTCGGCGAAGCCGGCGACCTCCTTGGCCTGTACGGCGTTGGAGACGCCGAGCCCCACGCAGACCGGGAGCTCGGTGGTGGCGCGGGTGCGCCGGACCAGGTCCTGGGCCTGGTTGCCGACGGACTCGCGGGTGCCGGTGACCCCCATGAGGGAGGCGGCGTAGACGAAGCCGGAGCCGGCCGCCGTGATGGTGGCCAGGCGCGCGTCCTTGCTGCTGGGAGCCACGACGAAGACGGTCGCCAGACCGTGCTTCTCCGCGTGCTCGCGCCACAGCGCGGACTCCTGCACCGGCAGGTCGGGCAGGATGCAGCCGGCGCCGCCCGCCGCCGCCAGCTCGGCCGTGAACCGCTCGACGCCGTAGCGGTCGATGGGGTTCCAGTAGGTCATCACCAGGACCGGGGCCCCGGTCGCCTCGTGCGCCTCGCGGACCGTGCGGATCACGTCGGCGATCTTGACTCCGCCGCGCAGGGCGATGTCGTCGGCGGTCTGGATGATCGCGCCGTCCAGCACGGGGTCGCTGTGCGGGAGGCCGATCTCGACCACGTCCGCGCCGCCCTCGATGACGGCCTTGACCGCCTCGATGGCGCCGTCGACGGTCGGGAAGCCCGCCGGCAGGTAGGCGACGAGGGCCGCGCGGTCCTCGGACTTCGCCTTGGCGAGGGTGTCGCTCAGCAGCTGGAGGTTTCCGGTGCTCACTTGTTCTCCCCCTCGCCGTCGTACAGCCCGAAGTAGCGGGCCGCCGTGTCCATGTCCTTGTCGCCGCGACCGGACAGGTTGACGACCAGCAGGCCGTCCTTGCCCAACTCCTTGCCCAGGTCGAGGGCGCCCGCGAGGGCGTGCGCCGACTCGATCGCCGGGATGATCCCCTCGGTGCGCGAGAGCAGGCGCAGGGCCTGCATCGCCGCGTCGTCGGTGACCGCGCGGTACTCGCCGCGGCCGGAGTCCTTGAGGTAGGAGTGCTCCGGGCCGATGCCCGGGTAGTCCAGGCCGGCCGAGATGGAGTACGGCTCGGTGATCTGGCCCTCCTCGTCCTGGAGGACGTAGGAGCGGGAGCCGTGCAGGATCCCGGGCTCGCCGGCGGTCAGCGTGGCCGCGTGCTCGCCGGTCTCCACGCCGTGCCCGGCGGGCTCGAAGCCGACCAGGCGGACGTCGGCGTCCGGGATGAAGGCGTGGAAGAGGCCGATGGCGTTGGAGCCGCCGCCGACGCAGGCCGCGACGGCGTCCGGCAGCCGGCCGGCGCGCTCCAGGATCTGGCGGCGGGCCTCGACGCCGATGACCCGGTGGAAGTCGCGGACCATGGCCGGGAAGGGGTGGGGGCCGGCGACCGTACCGAAGAGGTAGTGGGTCCGGTCCACATTGGCGACCCAGTCGCGGAACGCCTCGTTGATCGCGTCCTTGAGCGTCCGGGAGCCGGACTTCACGGCGATGACCTCGGCGCCCAGCATGCGCATGCGGGCCACGTTGAGGGCCTGGCGCTGGGTGTCGATCTCGCCCATGTAGATGGTGCACTCGAGGCCGAAGAGCGCGCAGGCGGTGGCGGTGGCCACGCCGTGCTGCCCGGCGCCGGTCTCGGCGATGACGCGGGTCTTGCCCATGCGCTTGGTGAGGAGCGCCTGGCCCAGCACGTTGTTGATCTTGTGCGAGCCGGTGTGGTTCAGGTCCTCGCGCTTGAGGAAGACCCGGGCGCCGCCGGCGTGCTCGGCGAAGCGGGGCACCTCGGTGAGGGCGCTCGGGCGGCCGGTGTAGTTGACCATGAGGTCGTTGAGCTCGGCCGCGAAGGCCGGGTCGCCCTTGGCCTTCTCGTACTCGACGGCGACCTCGTCCACGGCGGCGACGAGCGCCTCCGGGATGAACTTGCCGCCGAAGTCGCCGAAATAGCCTTCGGCGTTGGGAACGTGACCCTCCGGGTCCGGGATGAAGAACTCGCTGGACATGTCCAGTGCTCCTACGGGTGCGAGATGCGGCGGGGTGGATTCACCGTATTGCGCCGCCCGCCCGTGCCGCGCACACCCCGCTGGGGGATGTCGTGCGTACGGGGCGGGGCGGCCCGCGTCCGGAGCCGGCGGCCCGGGACGGCAGGCCGTACGGGAGCTGCGCGCGGCGCGGTACGTCTCGCGTACCGGGCCGCGGCGGCCCTCGTTACAGCGCGCCTCCGCGGCGCCATCGCATGCCGTTGACCTGACCGGGTTCGGAGCCGATCACGTACCGGACCCGCCGCCCGTGCACACGCCGGGCCGGGGCGCGGCAGCCGCGGGGGCGGCAGCCGCGCGCCAGGGGCGCGTGGGCCGTCGGCACGCCGACCGGGCGGGAGCCCGGGCGGGTGCGGACGAAGGAGCGGTCGTGGGTCATGGGTACGGGTCAGCTCCGCCCGTGGCGCAGGGCGGGGTGGGCTCCGGCGGCGACGAGGTCGGCCACGGCCGCCTTCGGGTCGCGGCCGGTCACCAGGGACTCCCCGACGAGGACGGCGTCGGCGCCCTCGTTGGCGTAGGCGATCAGGTCGTGCGGGCCACGGATGCCGGACTCGGCGATCTTGACGATGTGGTCCGGGATCTCGCCGACGACGCGCTCGAAGGTGGAGCGGTCGACCTTGAGGTCCTTGAGGTTGCGGGCGTTGACGCCGATGATCTTGGCACCGGCGGCGACCGCGCGCTCCACTTCCTCCTCGTCGTGGACCTCGACGAGCGGGGTGAGGCCGATGGACTCGGCCCGCTCGATGAGGGAGACGAGGGCCTCCTGCTCCAAGGCCGCGACGATCAGCAGGACGAGGTCGGCGCCGTAGGCGCGGGCCTCCCAGAGCTGGTACGCCGTGACGATGAAGTCCTTGCGCAGGATCGGGATGTCCACGCGGGCGCGAACGGCCTCCAGGTCGGCCAGTGAGCCGCCGAACCGGCGCTGCTCGGTGAGGACGGAGATGACCGCCGCACCGCCAGCCTCGTAGTCAGCGGCGAGCCCGGCCGGATCGGCGATGGCGGCCAGCGCGCCCTTGGAGGGGCTGGAGCGCTTGACCTCGCAGATCACCTTGACGCTGTCGCCGCGCAGGGCAGCGACGCCGTCCTTGGCCTGGGGCGCCTTGGCGGCACGCTCCTTGAGCTCGTCGAGGCTCACGCGGGCCTGCCGTTCGGCAAGGTCTTCGCGGACCCCTTCGATGATCTCGTCGAGCACACTCACGCGAGCGGCCCCCTTCCGGGTCGATGACGGTCGGCCGCCTTGCAGACAAGTACAACAGCAAGGTCGGCACTCAAATGGTATCCGCAGGAGGCGTTGCACTCCGCACGCGGTTGACGTCGTCCCAGTAACTGGACATTCGGAATCCGTGCTTCATAGGGCCTGCCCAGGGGGCTCAGGGCGCCAGTGCGGAGCCGAAGGAGAGATTTCGGACAATGGCGAAAACCAGCGCCAGCGCACCGAGGGCCCACGAGTACCTCGGACGCAGGACGATCCTCGGGGTCGGCCCGCCGCGGAACGCGCGGACCAGCCACAGGGCCATGAACCCCGCGAAGACGAAGTAGCCCGCGACCGCGAGCGCGTTCGCCCCGAGGGCGGTGACCAGATCGCCCTGCGCGAAGGCGTGCGCACTGCGCAGGCCGCCGCAGCCCGGGCACAGGACGCCCGTCAGCCGGAACAGCGGGCACACCGGGTAGTGGCCGGGCTCGTTGGGATCCACGGCGCCCACGTACGCGAAGGCCGCGGTGACCCCGGCCAGGTAGGCCACCGGGACGGCGAGCCGCCGGACCCGGGAGGGGGACGGCCCCGCGGCGGGCCGCCCCGGCTCCGCGGGCACGGGCGCCGGTGACGGCGGGGCATCGGGGGTACGGGAGGCGTCCACCTGCTGATTCTCTCCGCTCATGACAAAAGGCGCAGCCCGGCGGGGCCGCGCCTTTCGGCTGCTTCGTTCGCGCGCTCAGACCTTGGCGGGAACCTTGGAGGCGGCGATGACCTCGGCGAGGTCCTTGTGCGCGGGCTTCGGCATGCCCAGGCCCGCCGCCCGCATCCCCAGGCCGACGACACCGCCGAGCGCGACGACGACGAGGCCGGCCCAGAAGCCGAGCGGGTTCGCGAGCACCATGAAGGCGCCGGAGACGCAGAAACCGATGAAGGCGATGATGACACCGGTCCAGGCGGCCGGGGTGTGTCCGTGGCTAGTGCCCGCCATGAGTTGCTCCTCGTTGCTCTGTCGCGCTGCTGTGTCGAACGTGCGGTCTGTGTCGAACGCTCGGCGACCATTGTCCCGCACCGGACGGCCCGGCCGTCCAGGGGGGTCGGGTCGGTGGGCCCGGTCGGTGGGCCCGGTCGGTGGGCCCGGTCAGCCGGTCCGGTCGGCGCCCGGGTCGGTGGTGGGGTCCTCGCCGCGGTCCAGAGCCTTCCACAGATCTTCCGGCCGGTCCGGATCAACCGCCGCGACAGTCCGGGCACGCGGGCTGCCGTCACGCTCGTAGCGGCCTCCCATGGAGGGCCAGCCCCGGCCGAAGCGCAGCGCCAGCAGGCCGGCCGCCAGGATCAGGAGCGCGCCGGCGGCCGTGACGTAGGGCCAGGTCGTCTGGGTCAGCCCGGCCACGTGCGCGGCACTGTCGGCGGTCGTACGGGCGGCCTGCGCGTCCAGGGCGCTGCGGCCGTCGGCGCCGAGAACGGCCGACAGGGCCGCGCCCAGGCCGCTGAGCGCGAGCAGCCCAGACACCAGCAGCCGGCTCCTGCCGCGTACGGCGAAGACGGCGACCAGCGCGGCGAGGCCCACGATGGCCAGCGCCGCGGGGAGGCCGGTGACGGCCCGCCCGTCGGCGGCCAGCTGGAGCGAGTCGCTGCCGATGGCGGCGGTGCCCCGGGCCCAGGTCCGGCCGGAGGCGAGCAGGACGACGGTGGCACCGAGGGCGCCGAGCAGCAGGGCGACGGCCACACTGCGGCGGCCGCCGCGGCTGTCGGGAGCCTCGCGCTCGGACTCGGCGTCGGCGTCGTTTCGGGGCGGGGGTACGGCACTCACGTACCCCACTATCCCCTACGCCCTCAGGAGCCGTGGAGGCGGTTCGCCGCTCCCACCGCGCGCAGCACGGCGGCCGCCTTGTTGCGGCACTCGTTGTCCTCCAGCTCGGGCACCGAGTCCGCGACGACACCGGCTCCGGCCTGCACGTACGCCGTGCCGTCGCGCAGCAGCGCGGTGCGGATGGCGATGGCCGTGTCGGAGTCCCCGGCGAAGTCCAGGTAGCCCACGCAGCCGCCGTAGAGGCCGCGGCGGGAGGGCTCCAGCTCCTCGATGATCTGCATGGCGCGCGGCTTGGGCGCGCCGGAGAGGGTGCCGGCCGGGAAGCAGGCGGTCAGCACGTCGAAGGCGGTCTTCCCCTCGGCCACGCGCCCCGTCACGGTGGAGACGATGTGCATGACGTGGGAGTAGCGCTCGATCGACATGAAGTCGACGACCTCCACCGATCCCGGTTCGCAGACCCGGCCGAGGTCGTTGCGGCCCAGGTCGACGAGCATCAGGTGCTCGGCCCGCTCCTTGGGGTCGGCCATCAGCTCGTCGGCGAGGTCGTTGTCCTCCTGCGGGGTCGCGCCCCGGTGGCGGGTGCCCGCGATGGGGTGGACCATGGCCCGCCCGTCCTCGACCTTGACCAGCGCCTCGGGGCTGGAGCCGACCACGTCGAAGCCGTTCTCGAAGCGGAAGAGGTACATGTACGGGGACGGGTTGGTGGCCCGCAGCACCCGGTAGACGTCCAGCGCGGAGGCCTGGCAGGGGGTCTCGAACCGCTGCGAGGGCACCACCTGGAAGGCCTCGCCGGCCCGGATGCGCTCCTTGATGTCCTCGACGGCCGCCTGGTACTTCTCGCCGCCCCACAGGGCGGAGAACTCGGGCAGCTCGGAGGCGGGCAGCGCGGCCGGCACGTAGGGGGCGGGCCGTGCGAGGTCGGCCTCCATCGCGTCGAGGCGGGACACGGCGTCCGCGTACGCCTCGTCGACCCCGGATTCGAGGTCGTTGTGGTTGATGGCGTTGGCGATGAGCTGGACGGTGCCGTCCCAGTGGTCGAGGACCGCCAGGTCGGAGGTGAGCAGCATGGTCAGCTCGGGCAGCTCCAGGTCGTCGGCGGTGTGCTCGCCGATGCGCTCCAGGCGGCGCACGATGTCGTAGCCGAGGTAGCCGACCATGCCGCCGGTGAAGGGGGGCATGGCGCCCGCGAGGTCGCGGGGGGTGTGCAGGGCCTCGACGGTGGCGCGCAGCGCGTCGAGGGGGTCGCCGTCGGTGGGTACGCCGACGGGCGGGGTGCCGATCCAGTGCGCCCGGCCGTCCCGGGCCGTCAGGGTGGCGTCGCTGCGGACCCCGATGAAGGAGTACCGGGACCAGGAGCGGCCGTTCTCGGCGGACTCCAGGAGGAAGGTGCCGGGGCGTTCGGCTGCCAGCTTGCGGTAGAGCCCGACGGGGGTGTCCCCGTCGGCCAGCAGCTTGCGGCTCACGGGGATGACGCGGCGGTCGGCCGCGAGCTTGCGGAACGTCTCAAGATCCATTTTTGGGGGACCCTACCTAGTCGGCTGCGCGGAGGAGGACATCTTCGTCGAAACAGGTGCGGGCCCCGGTGTGGCAGGCCGCTCCGACCTGGTCGACCTGGACGAGCACGGTGTCGGCGTCGCAGTCGAGCGCGACGGATTTGACGTGCTGGAAGTGGCCGGAAGTATCCCCCTTCACCCAGTACTCCTGGCGGCTGCGGGACCAGTAGGTGCAGCGGCCCGTGGTCAGGGTGCGGTGCAGGGCCTCGTCGTCCATCCAGCCGAGCATGAGCACCTCACCGGTGTCGTACTGCTGGGCGATGGCCGGGACCAGCCCGTCCGCGGAGCGCTTGAGGCGCGCGGCGATGGCGGGGTCGAGGTTGCCGGGGCGGGGGGACGTACTCATGTGGACATTGTGCCGGGCCGGGGCGGGGGTAATGATCCTCGTCCGCCTGATGAGCGGGTGCTCGGCGGGTTCCCGCCGTAGGCTGGCCCGCATGTCTACCCATGCGAAGCGTGAACGCCTGCTCCTGGCGGACCTGTTGGAGTCGGCCGGCCCGGAGGCCCCCACGCTGTGCGCCGGCTGGACCTGTCGGGACCTGGCCGCGCACGTGGTGGTCCGCGAGCGGCGGCCCGACGCGGCGGGCGGCCTGCTGCTGAACGTGCTGAAGGCCCGCCTGGACAAGGCGATGGAGGAGTACACGGCCAAGCCGTACGAGGAACTGATCCAGTTGATCAGGACCGGCCCGCCGAGGATGTCGGTGTACGCGCTGAAGCAGATCGACGAGGCGGCCAACGCGGTGGAGTTCTACGTCCACGCGGAGGACGTCCGCCGGGCGCAGCCGGACTGGTCCCCGCGGGAGCTGGACCCGGTCTTCTCCGACGCGCTGTGGTCTCGGCTGGAGAAACTGGCGCGCCTGACCGGCCGCCGCTCGCCGGTGGGCCTGGTGCTGAGGCGTCCCGACGGACGGACGGTGGTGGCGCACAAGGGTGCGCCGGTGGTGACGGTGACCGGCGAGCCGGGTGAGCTGACGCTGTTCTGCTTCGGCCGTCAGGCGTCTGCGTCGGTGACGCTGGACGGCGAGAAGGAGGCCGTCGCCAAGCTGACGGTGGCGGCCCTGGGTATCTGACCCTGCCGTTGCCCTGGCCGGGCGGTGCGGGTTCTGTTCCGGGTGCGGCCCGGTGGCCGCGCCCTTGCCCTGGCCGGGCGGTGCGGGTTCTGTTCCGGGTGCGGCCCGGTGGCCGCGCCCTTGCCCTGGCCGGGCGGTGCGGGTTCTGTTCCGGGTGCGGCCCGGTGGCCGCGCCTCAAACGCCGGCGGGGCTGGGTTTGGCTTCGGGTGGGGTGGGGCCCCTCCGGGGGCTCTCCTCGGCGGCACCGCACCCCCACCCCCCGGTCCCGACCCCGGCCGGGCGGCACAACCCAGCCCCGCCGGCGATTGAGGCGCGGCCACCGGGCCGCACCCGGAAAGGGACCCGCAGCACCCCGGAACGGCAGGCCGCGCCGGAGGCGAAGGGTCAGCGAACGGGGTGGCCCGATTCGCGGAGGGCCGTTTTGACTTCGGAGATGCGCAGGTCGCCGAAGTGGAACACCGACGCCGCGAGCACGGCATCCGCGCCCGCCTCGATCGCCGGGGCGAAATCGGCGAGACGGCCCGCGCCGCCCGAGGCGATCACCGGGACGGTGACGTGCTTGCGCACCGCCGCGATCATCTCGACGTCGTAGCCGTCCTTGGTACCGTCCGCGTCCATCGAGTTGAGCAGGATCTCGCCCGCGCCCAGCTCGGCCGCCCGGTGCGCCCACTCGACCGCGTCGATGCCGGTGCCCTGGCGGCCGCCGTGCGTGGTGACCTCGAAGGTCCCGGCGGCCGTGCGGCGCGCGTCCACGGACAGGACGAGGACCTGCCGGCCGAAGCGCTCCGCGATCTCCTGGATCAGCTCGGGGCGGACGATGGCGGCGGTGTTCACGCCCACCTTGTCCGCTCCGGCCCGCAGCAGCTTGTCGACGTCGTCGGCCGTGCGGACGCCGCCGCCCACCGTGAGCGGGATGAAGACCTGCTCGGCGGTGCGGCGCACCACGTCGTACGTGGTCTCGCGGTTCCCGGAGGACGCGGTGATGTCGAGGAAGGTCAGCTCGTCGGCGCCCTCGGCGTCGTACAGCTTGGCCATCTCCACCGGGTCACCCGCGTCGCGCAGGTTCTGGAAGTTGACGCCCTTGACGACCCGGCCGTTGTCCACGTCCAGGCAGGGGATCACGCGTACGGCGAGGGTCATTCCGCCACCGCCTTGAACGCCTCGACCTCCACCTCGACGACCATGCTGGGGTCGACGAAGCCGGAGACGATGAGCATGGTCGCGGCGGGGCGGACCGCGTCGAAGAGTTCCTTGTGGGCGCGGCCCACCTCTTCGACGTCCCGGGCGTGCGTCAGGTACATGCGGGTGCGCACGACGTCCTCGGGGCCGAGGCCGGCCTGGGCGAGGGCCTTGAAGGCGACGTCGAAGGCGGCGACGGTCTGGTCGTACGGGCCGCCCGCGTCGGCCGCGGTGCAGCCGGAGACCAGGACCAGGCCGTTGGGGAGGGCCACGGCGCGCGAGTAGCCGATGACGTCCTCGTAGGCACCGCCGGAGGAGATGCGGCGTACGCCGGCCGTGGAGTCGGAGGGGTTGCTCATGCGGAGACCACCTTCAGGGCTTCTTCCAGGGTGAAGGCCTTGGCGTACAGGGCCTTGCCGACGATCGCGCCTTCGACGCCGAGCGGGACCAGCTCGGACAGCGCCCGCAGGTCGTCGAGCGAGGAGATGCCGCCGGAGGCGACGACGGGCCGGTCGGTGGCGGCGCAGACGTTCTTCAGCAGCTCCAGGTTGGGGCCGGTCAGCGTGCCGTCCTTGCCGATGTCCGTGACGACGTACCGGGCGCAGCCCTCGGAGTCCAGGCGGGCGAGGGTCTCGTAGAGGTCGCCGCCCTCGCTGGTCCAGCCGCGGCCCTTGAGGGTGGTGCCGCGTACGTCGAGGCCGATCGCGATCCTGTCGCCGTGCTCGGCGATGGCCTTGGCGGCCCACTCGGGGGTCTCCAGGGCGGCGGTGCCCAGGTTGACGCGGGTGCAGCCGGTGGCGAGGGCCGCGGCGAGCGTGGCGTCGTCGCGGATGCCGCCGGAGAGCTCGACCTTGATGTCCATGGCGCGGGTGATCTCGGCGACGAGGGCGCGGTTGTCGCCGGTGCCGAAGGCTGCGTCCAGGTCGACCAGGTGCAGCCATTCGGCGCCGGAGCGCTGCCAGGCGAGGGCGGCGTCCAGCGGGGAGCCGTAGGAGGTCTCGCTGCCGGACACCCCGTGCACGAGGCGGACGGCCTGTCCGTCGCGGACGTCGACCGCGGGCAGGAGTTCGAGCGTGGGTGCGGTCATCACAGGGTCTCGATCCAGTTGGTGAGGAGCTGGGCGCCGGCGTCGCCGGACTTCTCGGGGTGGAACTGCGTGGCCCACAGGGCCCGGTTCTCCACCGCCGCCACGAAACGCTCGCCGTGGGTGGCCCAGGTGACCTTGGGGGCGCGGATCGCCGGGTTGGTGACTTCGAGGCTCCAGTCGTGCGCCGCGTAGGAGTGCACGAAGTAGAAGCGGGCGTCGGCGTCCAGGCCCTTGAAGGCCTGGCTGTCGGCCGGGGCCTCGACGGTGTTCCAGCCCATGTGCGGGACGACGGGGGCCTTGAGCGGGCCGACCGTGCCGGGCCACTCGTCCAGGCCCTCGGTCTCCACGCCGTGCTCGATGCCGCGCTCGAAGAGGATCTGCATGCCGACGCAGATGCCCATGACCGGGCGTCCGCCGGAGAGCCGGCGGCCGATGATCCAGTCACCGCGGGCGTCCTTGAGGCCCTGCATGCAGGCGGAGAAGGCGCCGACGCCGGGGACGAGGAGTCCGTCGGCGTCCATGGCCTTGTCGTAGTCGCGGGTGATCTCGACGTTCGCGCCGACGCGGGCGAGGGCCCGCTCGGCGGAGCGGACGTTTCCGAAGCCGTAGTCGAAGACGACGACGTTCTTGGTGGGGCGGACTGCGCTCATTCCCAAATTCCCTGGATTCGCAGGACTCCGGCGGCCAGACACATCGCGGAGGCCAGAGCGAGCAGAATGATGACCGACTTGGGCATCTTCTGCTTCTGGAAGGAGTAGACGCCCCCGGCCAGGAACAGGCCGAGGACGATCAGGATGGTGTTCAGGCCGTTCACGGCTAGAGGGCGCCCTTCGTGGAGGGCAGGATGCCGGCCGCGCGCGGGTCGAACTCGGCGGCGTAGCGCAGGGCCCGGGCGAGGGCCTTGAACTGGCACTCCACGATGTGGTGGGCGTTGCGGCCGTACGGGACGTGGATGTGCAGGGCGATCTGGGCCTGCGCGACGAAGGACTCGAAGATGTGCCGGGTCATCGTCGTGTCGTACGTGCCGATCATCGGCGCCATGTTCTCGGGCTCGGTGTGCACGAGGTAGGGGCGGCCGGACAGGTCGACGGTCACCTGGGCGAGGGACTCGTCGAGCGGCACGGTGCAGTTGCCGAAGCGGTAGATGCCGACCTTGTCACCGAGGGCCTGCTTGAAGGCGGCGCCCAGCGCGAGGGCGCTGTCCTCGATGGTGTGGTGGCTGTCGATGTGCAGGTCGCCCTCGGTCTTGACGGTGAGGTCGAAGAGGCCGTGGCGGCCGAGCTGGTCGAGCATGTGGTCGTAGAAGCCCACGCCCGTCGAGACGTCGACCTGGCCGGTGCCGTCGAGGTTTATCTCGACGACGACCGAGGTCTCCTTGGTGGTCCGTTCGACCCGTCCGATGCGGCTCATGCGTGCTGCTCCTTCTTCAGTGCGCGAACCGCTTCCAGGAACGCGTCGTTCTCCGCCGGGGTGCCCGCGGTGACCCGCAGCCATCCCGGTACGCCGTTGTCCCGGACCAGGACGCCCTGGTCGAGGATCTTCTGCCAGGCGGTGTGCGAGTCCTCGAACTTCCCGAACTGGATGAAGTTCGCGTCGGAATCGGTGACCTCGAAGCCGATGGCCCGCAGTTCGGCGACCAGGCGGTCGCGCTCGGCCTTGAGCTGCTCGACGTAGCCGAGCAGGGTGTCGGTGTGTTCCAGGGCGGCCAGTGCGGTGGCCTGGGTGACGGCCGACAGGTGGTACGGCAGGCGCACCAGCTGGACGGCGTCGACGACGGCGGGGTGCGCCGCCAGGTAGCCCAGGCGCAGACCGGCCGCGCCGAAGGCCTTGGACATGGTCCGGGAGACCACCATGTTCGGGCGGCCCTCGATGAGGGGCAGCAGCGAGTCCCGGTGGCTGAACTCCACGTACGCCTCGTCCACGATGACCAGGGAGGGCTTGGCCGCCTGGGCGGCCTCGTAGAGGGCGAGGACCGTCTCGGCCTCGACCGCGGTGCCCGTGGGGTTGTTGGGCGAGGTGATGAAGACGACGTCGGGGGCGTTCTCGGTGATCGCCTGCTCGGCCGCCTCCACGTCGATGGTG
This sequence comes from Streptomyces nojiriensis, assembly GCF_017639205.1. Lineage (NCBI taxonomy): Bacteria > Bacillati > Actinomycetota > Actinomycetes > Kitasatosporales > Streptomycetaceae > Streptomyces > Streptomyces nojiriensis. The sequence goes on from NZ_CP071139.1 coordinate 2,901,792, forward strand.
AAGTCCTCGCGGCGCGGCCCGGAGATCCAGCCGGTGCCGGTGCCGCGGGAGATCAGCGCGTGCATCGAGTAGGAGGGCTCGAAACCGAGCGCGGTGCGGCCGGGTCCGCCGAAGGTCTGCAGCAGCTGCTGGATGACCTCGTTGGAGCCGTTGGCGGCCCAGACGTTCTCCCGCGCGACCGGGTGCCTGCCGGTACGGGTGAGGTAGGCGGCCAGCTCGGTGCGCAGTTCGACCGCGTCCCGGTCGGGGTAGCGGTTGAGGGTGCGGGCGGCCTCGGAGACGCGCTCGGCGATCCGCCGTACGAGCTCCTCGGGCAGCTCGTACGGGTTCTCGTTGGTGTTCAGCTGGACGGGCACGTCGAGCTGCGGGGCGCCGTACGGGGTCTTGCCGCGCAGCTCGTCCCGGATGGGCAGGTCGTCGATGCCGAAGCTCACTGGGTGGGCACCTTCCATCCGAAGCGCGCCTTCAGGGCGGCGCCGTGCGCGGGCAGGTCCTCGGCCTCGGCCAGCGTCACCACGTGGTGGGTGACCTCGGCGAGGGCGTCCCGCGTGTAGTCGACGATGTGGATGCCGCGCAGGAAGGACTGCACGGACAGGCCGGAGGAGTGGCAGGCGCAGCCGCCGGTGGGCAGCACGTGGTTCGAGCCGGCGCAGTAGTCGCCGAGCGAGACCGGGGCCCACGGGCCGACGAAGATCGCGCCGGCGTTGCGGACGCGTGCGGCCCAGGCGGCGGCGTCGGCGGTCTGGATCTCCAGGTGCTCGGCGCCGTACGCGTCGACGATCTTGAGGCCGTCCTCCAGGCTGTCGACCAGCACGATCGCTGACTGCTTGCCGGCGAGGGCGGGCTTGATCCGGTCCTCGACGTGCTTGGTCGCGGCGACCTGCGGCTCCAGCTCCCGCTCGACGGCGTCCGCGAGCTCGGCGGAGTCCGTGACGAGCACGGCGGCGGCCATCGGGTCGTGCTCGGCCTGGCTGATCAGGTCGGCTGCGACGTGCACCGGGTCGGCCGTGGAGTCGGCGAGGACGGCGATCTCGGTCGGGCCGGCCTCGGTGTCGATGCCGATCTTCCCGGTGAAGTAGCGCTTGGCGGCGGCGACCCAGATGTTGCCGGGGCCGGTCACCATGTTGGCGGGAAGGCAGTCCTCGGTCCCGTGGGCGAACATCGCCACGGCCTGCGCACCGCCCACCGCGTACACCTCGTCCACGCCGAGCAGCGCGCACGCGGCGAGGATCGTCGGGTGCGGCAGGCCGCCGAACTCCTTCTGCGGCGGGGACGCGAGCGCGATCGACTCGACGCCCGCCTCCTGGGCCGGTACGACGTTCATGACGACGGAGGACGGGTACACGGAGCGGCCGCCCGGGGCGTACAGCCCCACGCGCTCCACCGGAACCCACTTCTCGGTCACGGTGCCGCCGGGCACCACCTGGGTGGTGTGCTCGGTGCGGCGCTGGTTGCGGTGCACGATCCGGGCGCGCCGGATCGACTCCTCCAGGGCGGCGCGGACGGCCGGGTCCAGCTGTTCCAGGGCGGCCTTGACGGCCTCCGCGGGTACCCGGACCTGCGAGAGCTCGACCCCGTCGAACTTCTGCGCGTACTCGATCAGCGCCGCCGTGCCACGATGATGGACGTCCTCGCAGATGGGCCGCACCTTCTCCAGGGCAGCTTCTACGTCGAACTCGGCACGGGGCAGCAGATCGCGCAGGGCGCCACCCTCGGGGAGGGCGTCACCGCGCAGGTCGATACGAGAGATCACCTCACAATTCTCTCAGACCGCTTCGCGCCACCGTCCGCCCGTATCACTGGCTGATACAGGCCCCGGATGTCACAGGCGCCCGATAGCGTTCCCCTACACGTAGCTGACAGCGGAGGGGGGCCGCCGTGACCGAGGCGCGCACGGACGGGGAACCGGCGGATCTCACCGCTGCCGAACGCCGGATGTGGGACGCGTACCGCACGGGCAGCGTCTGCGATCTCAGCGCCCGCGCCGCCGACCGGGACGATCCGCACGCCGAGCACGTCTGGGGGCCCGAGCGCAGTGTCCGCGCCCGGGTGGTCGCCCGGCTGCTGTTGCACGGTCCGCCGCCGGTGCCGGGCCGGGTGGCCTCCCTGAAGCTGCGCGGGGTGCGGATCAGCGGACGGCTGGAACTGTCCGGTGGCGCGGTGGCCCCGTACGTGGAGTTCCAGTCCTGCCGCTTCGACAGCGAGATCCAGCTGGCCGAGGCCCGTTTCGGCACGCTGCGCCTGATCAACTGCGCGATACCGCGGCTGGAGGCGGCCCGGCTGCACACCGAGGGCGATCTGCACCTGCCGCGCTGCCGGGTGGCGCGCGGGATCCGGCTCACCGACGCGCAGATCGGCACCGACCTGCTGGTCAGCCAGGCCGTGGTGCAGCGGGACAACAAGGGCCGGGCGATCGCCGCGGACGGGATGTCCGTGGCGCAGGACTTACAGGGGGAGCTGCTGGAGACGTACGGGGAGGTGAGCCTGCGCGGCGCCAAGGTCGGCGTGTCGATGAACCTGCGCGGCGCCCGCCTGCGCAACCCGTACGGGCGGTTCGCGCTGAACGCCCCGCAGCTGACCGTCGAGCGGACCCTGTACCTGACCTCCATCGCGCTGGACTACGCGGCGTACGGGGGCTCCTCCACTCCCCCGTACGGGCTGGGGCCGACGCCCACCCGGGGCCGGCGGGCCCAGCACTTCGAGTGCCGGGGCGGGCTGCGGCTGGACGACGGCCGCTTCGGGGACGCCATCGACTTCTACGGGGCGCGGTTCACGCTCACCTCCGAGCAGGAGATCTCCCTGCGCCGGATCCAGACCCCCGAGTTCCGGTTCGTCGGCGAGCGGCCGGAGCAGGGCCGGGTGGTGGTGTCCGGGGCCAAGGTGGTCAAGCTGGTCGACACCTCCACGAGCTGGCCGGGCCCGGGCGGGCTGTCCATCGAGGGGTTCGTCTACGAGAACCTCGCGCCCCGGGGCCATTTCCCGCTCTCCCGCCGCCTGGAGTGGGTGGCGGCGGCCACTCCCGAGTACTCGCCGGAGCCGTACGAGCGGCTGGCCGCCGTACTGCGGGCGAGCGGCGAGGACCAGGACGCCCGCGAGGTGCTGCTGGCCAAGCAGCGGCGGCGCCGGGCCACGCTGCCGCTCGGGCCGAAGGCGTGGGGGTACCTCCAGGACTGGACGGTGGTCTACGGCTACCGGCCGGGCCGGGCCGCGCTGTGGATGGCGGTGCTGTGGGCGGCGGGGGCGCTGCTGTTCTCCCGGCTCCACCCGCCGGCGATCAAGGAGGACGAGCATCCGCAGTGGAGCGCCGCCCTGTACGCGCTGGACCTGCTGCTCCCGGTGATCGACCTCGGCCAGCAGGGCCAGTGGAAGCTGGAGGGCGGCTGGCAGTGGGGGGCGGCGGGCCTGGTCGTCATGGGCTGGATCCTGGCCACGACGGTGGCGGCGGGGGCTTCCCGGCTGCTGCGGCGGGGGTGACGGCGGCGTGGGTCGTCCGGCGGATCGCCGACGTGACGCCGTCCGCCCCTCAAACGCCGGACACCCTCGGTGGCCCGGGCGATTACCCTGTGCGTCGTGACCACCGTTCGCCTGCCCCTCTTCCCGCTGAATTCGGTGCTGTTCCCGGGACTCGTCCTTCCGCTGAACATCTTCGAGGAGCGCTATCGCGCCATGATGCGCGAGCTGCTGAAGACGGGCGAGGACGAGCCGCGCCGTTTCGCGGTCGTCGCGATCCGCGACGGCCGGGAGGTCGCGCCGACCGCGCCCGGCCTGCCGGACCAGACGTCCCTGCCCGAGCGGGGCCCGGCGGCGGGCTTCGGCCCCGACCCGATCCAGGCCTTCCACCGGGTGGGCTGCATCGCCGACGCGGCGACCGTCCGGGAGCGGGAGGACGGCAGCTTCGAGGTCCTGGCGACCGGTACGACGCGGGTCCGGCTGATCTCGGTCGACGCCTCGGGCCCCTTCCTGACGGCGGAGCTGGAGGAGCTCCCGGAGGACGCGGGCGACGGCGCGGGCGTGCTGGCCGAGGGGGTGCTGCGGGCCTTCCGCAACTACCAGAAGCGGCTGGCCGGGGCCCGCGAGCGGTCCCTGACGGGCGCGGAGCTCCCCGACGAGCCGTCGGTGGTCTCCTACCTGGTGGCAGCGGCGGCGGTGCTGGACATCCCGGCGAAGCAGCGGCTGCTCCAGGCCCCGGACACCGCGACCCGGCTGGCGGAGGAGCTGAAGCTGCTGCGCACGGAGACGGCGGTGATCCGCCACCTGCCGTCGCTGCCGGCGGTGGACCTGACCCGTGCCCCGACGAGCCCGAACTGAGCGCACACCGATGGCGAAGAAGTCCAAGCAGGCGGCGGGCACCCCGGCGATCGTCGCCCTGACGGCGGCGGGCGTGCCGTTCACCACGCACGCGTACGAGCACGACCCGGCCCATCCCTCGTACGGGGAGGAGGCGGCGCAGGCGCTCGGCGTCTCGCCCGCCCAGGTCTTCAAGACCCTGGTCGCGGACGTGGACGGCGTCCTGACGGTGGCGGTGGTCCCGGTCTCGGGGTCACTGGACCTGAAGGCCCTGGCGGCGGCGGTCGGCGGCAAGCGTGCGGCGATGGCCGACCCGGCCCTGGCGGAGCGCACCACGGGCTACGTCCTCGGCGGCATCTCCCCACTGGGTCAGCGCAAGCGGCTGCGCACGGTGATCGACACCTCGGCCTCGGCGCACGCCACGATCTGCTGCTCGGCGGGCCGCCGCGGCCTGGAGATCGAACTCTCCCCGTCGGACCTGACGACTCTCACCTCGGCCACCCTGGCCCCGATCGCCCGGCAGAACTAGCCCCGCCGGCGTTTGAGGCGCGGGGTCCGGGGCGGAGCCCCGGGAAACGGAGAAAGGGCGGGGCGGGGCCGGCTCCGCGCAGCGGCGCTCCCGCACCACCCGGCAGGGTCAGGCGCGCGGGGCCTCCGGGGCAGACGGCGCAGCGTCGGCAGGCGGCGGCGCCTGGTAGTACCCCGACCAGCCGAACACGGGCTCGGGATCCGGATCCCGCGGCGTCCACAACGCGGTCAGCCCCAGATGCAGCAGCACGGCGGTCATCGGCCACGCCAACAGCGCCCCGTGCGCGAGCAGCTCCAGCGGCGCGTCGAACGGAACCCCCTTGCCCGCCTGCTTCGCGGCCACGACCAGGTCCGACGACGGCCCCAGCCACAGCCCGAACCGCCACCCCACCAGCGCTCCGAAGACGGACCCGACGGCGAGCCCGATCACCAGCGGCACACCGCCGGCCCGGCGCCACAGGAAGGTGCCGACGGCGCTGAGCACGCCCAGCCCCAGCGACAGCAGGAAGAAGGTGCCGTCGGAGGCGATCCGCGCCTCGCTCTCGCTGTTGTGCAGGAACACGGCCTCCCCGTTGGAGACGTACTGCACCCGCGGGGCCAGCCACAGCCACAGCAGGCCGAGGAGCAGTCCGGCCGCGCCGAGGAGCAGGGCGACGACGGCCCCGTCCCGGACGTCCTCCGGGGTGATCGCCCCGGCGGCGGCTCCCGGCTTCTCGGTCGGGAGCGACGGCGGGTCGAGGGGGGACTGCGGGGTCACGGCTTCGGTCACCCCCACATCGTGCCAGGTGTGTCCGGCAGCGGCGTCGGCGGACCGTGTCAGCGGACGGCCGCGCGGCGGTACGCCCAGGTCGCGACGGTCAGCGAGAGGACCCCGACGGCCCCGCACACGCCCAGGTCGAAGGCGACGGCGGCCCAGTCCGGTTCCGGGGCGAAGGTGCGGGCGAACGCCTCGACGCCGTACGTGGAGGGCAGCAGGTCCCGGGCCCACACGATCACGTCCGGCATCCGCTCCGGCGGCAGCACCCCGAGCAGCAGCGCCGCCGACATGCCGAGCTGCCCCGCGAGGGTGGCCAGCTCCTGCCGCGGTGCCAGCAGTCCCAGCGCCGCGCCGAGCCCGGCCAGCGCGGCCCCGGCCAGCGGTACCACGGCGGCCAGGATCCACAGCCCGCTCATCGGCAGCCCGAACAGCAGGCATCCGAAGACGGCGGTGACCAGGGTCCCCGGCAGCGTGAAGGAGGCGTACGCGGCGGCCGCGCCGAGCACCACCGACGCGGGCGGCACGGGCAGGGTGGCGTAGTGGTCGAGCCCGCCGCCGGCCCGCAGCTGCCCGAAGTACTGGGCGAGCAGGTTCAGGGCGACGAAGGCGACGACGAGCACCGAGGAGCCGGCGACGACGGCGCGGGCCTCCGAGCCCCCGTCGACCACGCCCCGCATCAGGATCATGATCCCGACGGACTGGAAGGTGGCGACGAACAGCAGCGGGATCCGGGCCACCCGGGCCCGGGACAGCTGGGCCCGGTAGACGGCGGCCAGGGAGGGGAAGAACCGCGCGCCCGGCGCCAGCGGCGCGGGCTGCGGTGCCTGTGCACGCCTGTCGGCGGAGCCCACAGGCGCGGCGCCCGCAGCGGGTGACGGCACGGCATCGGGCGTGAGCACGGCCCGGACGGCCCCCGTCGAACGGTCGCTCACGACTTCACCAGCCCTTTCGTCTTGCCGCCGAGGGCCAGGTACACGTCTTCCAGGCTGGGGGTGGCCAGGGTGAAGTCGTCGAGCGCGGCGAAGGCCGGACCCCCGGTGACCGAGGCCACCGCCGCCCGCGCCTCGTCCGGCGCCAGCCGGAGCACCCAGCGGCGCCCGGACTCGACGGCCCGGTCGCGCAGCCGGGCGACCTCCGGGACCTCCAGCGGAGCGCTCTCGCGCCAGACCAGCTCCAGCCGTACCTCGCCCGAGACGGTGGCCTTCAGTCCGGCCGGGGTGTCGCAGGCGATGACCTTGCCCTGGTCGATGACGGCGACCCGGTCCAGGACGGTCTCGGCCTCGATGACGTTGTGGGTGACGAGCAGGACGGTCGTGCCGTGCTGCGCGCGCCGCCGGTCGACGGCGGACCACACGGCCCGCCGGGCGACCGGGTCCATGCCGGTGGTGGGCTCGTCGAGGACCAGTACGGGCCGCTCCCCGACCAGCGCGGTGGCGAAGCAGGCGAGGCGGCGCTGGCCGCCGGAGAGTTTCTTCAGGGGCCGTCCGGCGATCGGGGTCAGCCCGAGCTCCTCCAGTACGGCGTCGCGCGCGGCCCGGGCGGCGCGGACGCCCTGCCCGCGCAGCCGCCCGGTGGTCTCGGCGGCCAGCGCCACCGTGAGCTCGTCCAGGGCGGTGGACTCCTGTCCGAGGTAGGCGAGCAGCCGGGAGGCCCGTTCGGGGTGGCCCACGAGGTCGTGGCCGAGCAGCGTCACCGAGCCGGAGTCCGGCCGCATCAGGCCGGTGAGCTGGCGGACCAGCGTGGACTTGCCGGCGCCGTTGGGGCCGAGCAGGCCGAAGATCTCGCCGCGCCGGACGTCCAGGCAGATCCCGTCGTTGGCGCGGGTCTCGGGCAGGGCGGGAGCCCCGCGGCGGCCGCGTACCGCGGGATAGGTCTTGACCAGGTCACGCACCGCGCAGATGACGTCCGGCGCCGCTCCCGCGGCCGCTGCCGTGCCTTCTTGCGCCTGTGCTGTGCCCGTACTCACGAGGGAGCAGCCTACGGGGTTCCCGGCCCTACTCGGCCGTCGGGGTCAGCGGGGCCGCGAGGTCGGCGGGTGCGGTTCCGGGTGCGGAGGCCGGTACGGCGGCCACGTGTTCGGCGGCGGCACGGACGTCGATCTCCCGCCAGAACCCGGCGCGGATGGCGTACCGGTCGTGCTCGTCGATCTGGTCGTCCTTGTGTGCGAGCAGACCGAACCGTGCCGCGTAGCGCAGCAGTTCGCCGTCGATCCGGTGCGGGATCCGCGGGTACATCGTGGCCAGCTTCTGCAGGTGCACGGTCTCCGGGAGCCGTTCCATCCAGCGCCGGGCGAACACCTGTCCCACCTCGAACGGGTCCCCGCCGACGGTGGTGATGTCCTCCTCGCGGTCCGCCCAGCGCTGTTCGGCGCTGGTGAGCTGGGCGAGGGTGGGCAGGGAGGCGGTCTCGGCGGGCTCGCCCAGCGGTCCGGCCCGGTCGATCCAGCCCTTGTCGGAGGACCAGCGCAGGGCGCTGGCGGGGGCGTGGGCGCCGCTCGGCCCGGTCTGCGGGTGGCTCTGCTGGCCGGTGGCGCGCAGGGCGCCGGCCAGGTCCTTGGGGGTGGGTACCGGCTTGCCCCCGGGGGTGGCGGGCGTCGGTACGGGGGCCCCGTCGCGGTCCTCCGGCCCGGTGGCGGCGGCGCCGTTGCGGGCGGCCTCGGCGAGCGCCGCCTCGGGCAGCGGGGCCGAGAGGATGGCGGCGATGTCGGGGCGCGGTGCGGGCGGCGGGGAGCACAGCCCGGTGAGGTCCTTGGCGCGGACGGCCCGGGTGATCCAGGCCCGGTCCAGGACGCGGCGTTCGTCGGCCTCGGCGACGAGGTCCTCGGACTGGTTGTAGTCCCCGTCGGCGGCCTGGACGGCCCACAGGTGGACGGCGACCCCGTGTTCCTTGGCGGACATCAGGCCGGGCAGCAGGTCTCCGTCGCCGGTGACCAGGACCACGTCGGAGCAGGCCCGGTTGCGGGCGAGTTCGGTGAGCTCGGCGTGCATGGCGGCGTCGACACCCTTCTGCGCCCAGCGGCCGTCGCTGCGGGTCAGGGCGCCGAGCCGGACGGTGACGCGGGGCATGACGCGCAGCCGCCGGTGTTCGGGCTGGGGCACCCGGTCGGGTGCTCCGTCGAACCAGTAGATGCGCAGCAGGGGCTGTTCGGTGTCGGCCTCGGCCCGCTCGCGCAGGCCCTGGATGAGGGCGGCATGGTCGATGGTGATCCGGGAGCGGGAGGGCTCCCCGGCGAGAAGGCTGGCGGCGGCACCCAGCAGGTAGCCGGCGTCCACCAGGACGACGCAGCGGTCCACGCGTTCCACCCTCTTCCCTGGGGGTCCTCTGTGCTTTGCGGCGGTTCCCCGAGTCTGCCCGACCCCAAGGGTGTTGAAGGCCGGAACTCGATCATCGGCGTGGCGGATCTCACGGTCGACGGGGCGAGAGGCATCGGCTACGCGCAGTAATGATCCAAAATGCGCGGTTTCTGGCGTTGTGTGAGTGTGAAGGCGGTCCTGGCCCCTAGACCCTCACGGAGGCTCCACCATGGCCAAGAACAAGAACCAGAAGCAGCCCGCCAAGCAGCAGCCCCGGTCGGGGCAGGATCCGACCAAGGGCACGTCGGAGACCGAGTCGATGCCCTCCTCCTCGGCGCCGAGCCCGATGGACATGGCGCACAAGCGCAAGGAGAAGAAGTTCGGCCACAACTGACGGCCGTACTCGCACGCGGAAGGGCCCGCCCGGTGCCACCGGGCGGGCCCTTCCGCGTGTACCGCCGGGGGCGCTATCCGGCCAGGCAGGACGGGCCGAGCAGCACCTTGAGGTCGCCGAAGAGCGCCGGGTCGGGCTGGACGCGGTGCTTGTCGAGGCGGAGCACGGTGGTGGTGCGGGGCCCCTGGAGCTTGATCCGCACCTCGGTGTTGCCCTTGTGGTGGCGCAGGATCTCGCCCAGACGGGTCACCATGGGCGGCGTGACCTTGACGGTGGGGATGGTGAGGACCACCGGGGCGTTGGTGCCGGCCGAGGAGAGGTCGGGGACCATCATCTCCATGGCGACCAGGCGGGGGACGTCCTCGCGCTTGTCGAGGCGGCCCTTGACGAAGACCACGGTGTCCTCGACCAGCTGGGTGGAGACGAGCTGGTAGGTCGCCGGGAAGAACATGCATTCGATGGAGCCGGCCAGGTCCTCGACGGTGGCGATGGCCCAGGCGTTGCCCTGCTTGGTCATCTTGCGCTGGAGGCCCGAGATGATGCCGCCGATGGTGACGACGGCGCCGTCGGAGTGCTCGCCGCCGGTCAGCTGGGAGATACCGGCGTCCGTCTTGTCGGAGAGCACGTGCTCCAGGCCGAAGAGCGGGTGGTCGGAGACGTAGAGGCCGAGCATCTCGCGCTCCTGGGCGAGCAGGTAGGACTTCTCCCACTCGACGTCGGAGAACTCCACGTCGAGGCCGAAGCCGGGCTCGTCGCTCGCGTTCTCGTCACCCATGCCGCCGAACAGGTCGAACTGTCCCTCGGCCTCCTTGCGCTTGACCGCGACCACGTTGTCGATCATCGACTCGTGGTGCGCGACCAGGCCCTTGCGGGTGTGGCCCATCTCGTCGTAGGCGCCGGCCTTGATCAGCGACTCGACGGTGCGCTTGTTGCAGACGACGGCCTCGACCTTGTCCAGGAAGTCGGGGAAGGAGGAGAACTTCCCCTTGGCCTTCCTCGTCCTGATGATCGACTCGACCACGTTGGTGCCGACGTTGCGCACCGCGGTGAGGCCGAAGAGGATCACGTCGTCGCCCTGGGCCGCGAAGTTCGGCTCGGACTCGTTCACGTTCGGCGGCAGGACCTTGATGCCCATCCGGCGGCACTCGTTCAGGTAGATCGCGGACTTGTCCTTGTCGTCCTTGACCGAGGTGAGCAGGCCGGCCATGTACTCGGCCGGGAAGTTCGCCTTGAGGTACGCGGTCCAGTACGAGACCAGGCCGTACGCGGCCGAGTGGGCCTTGTTGAAGGCGTAGCCGGCGAAGGGGACCAGGACGTCCCACAGGGCCTTGATCGCCGCGTCGCTGAAGCCCTTGCCCCTGGCGCCCTCCTCGAAGATGACGAAGTTCTTCGCCAGCTCCTCGGGCTTCTTCTTGCCCATCACGCGGCGCAGGATGTCGGCCTCGCCGAGCGAGTACCCGGCGATGATCTGGGCGGCCTTCTGCACCTGCTCCTGGTACACGATCAGGCCGTAGGTGACCGCGAGCACCTCTTCGAGGGGCCCCTCCAGCTCCGGGTGGATCGGGGTGATCTCCTGCTGCTTGTTCTTGCGCAGGGCGTAGTTCGTGTGCGAGTTCATGCCCATCGGGCCCGGCCGGTACAGGGCCGAGACGGCGGAGATGTCCTCGAAGTTGTCGGGCTTCATCAGGCGCAGCAGGGAGCGCATGGGCCCGCCGTCGAACTGGAAGACGCCGAGGGTGTCACCGCGGCCGAGCAGTTCGAAGGTCTTGGGGTCGTCGAGCGGGAGGGCCAGGAGATCGATGTCGATCCCCTTGTTGGCCTTCACCATCTTGACGGCGTCGTCCATGATCGTGAGGTTGCGCAGGCCGAGGAAGTCCATCTTCAGCAGGCCGAGCGACTCGCAGCTCGGGTAGTCCCACTGGGTGATGGTGACGCCGTCGGTGTGCCGCACCCAGACGGGTACGTGGTCGGTGATGGTCTCGCTGGACATGATCACGCCGGCGGCGTGCACGCCCATCTGGCGGACCAGGCCCTCCACACCGCGGGCGGTGTCGATGACCTTCTTCACGTCGGGCTCGTTCTCGTACATCCCGCGGATCTCGCCGGCCTCGCCGTAGCGGGGGTGCTGCGGGTCGAGGATGCCGGAGAGCGGGATGCCCTTGCCGAGGACGTCGGCGGGCATGGCCTTGGTGAGCCGGTCGCCCATGGCGTACGGGTAGCCCAGGACGCGCGCCGAGTCCTTGATCGCGTTCTTGGCCTTGATGGTGCCGTAGGTGCCGATCATGGCGACCTTGTCGGCGCCGTACTTCTCGGTCACGTACCGGATCACCTCGACGCGCCGGCGCTCGTCGAAGTCGATGTCGACATCGGGCATGGAGACGCGCTCGGGGTTCAGGAAGCGCTCGAAGATCAGGCCGTGCGTGAGCGGGTCGAGGTCGGTGATGCCCATGGCGTAGGCGACGATCGAACCGGCCGCGGAGCCTCGGCCCGGGCCCACCGCGATGCCCTGGTTCTTGGCCCACATGATGAAGTCGGCGACCACGAGGAAGTAGCCCGGGAAGCCCATCGAGATGATCGTGTCCATCTCGTACTCGGCCTGCTGCATCCGGTCCTCCGGAATGCCTCCGGGGTAGCGGCGGTGCATGCCGCGCATGGTCTCCTCGCGGAACCAGCTGACCTCGGTGTGGCCGTCCGGGATGTCGAACTTCGGCATCAGGTTCCGGAACTTGAACATGCCCTCGGTGTCGATCTGGTCGGCGACGAGCCGCGTGTTGGCGCAGCCCTCCTGCCAGGCGTCCGAGGAGTCGATCGCGTACATCTCGTCGGTCGACTTCAGGTAGTAGCCGGTGCCGTCGAAGCGGAAGCGGTCCGGGTCCGAGAGGTTCTTGCCGGTCTGGATGCAGAGCAGGGCGTCGTGGGCGCCGGCCTCGCTCGCGTACGTGTAGTGGGAGTCGTTCGTCACCAGCGGCGGGATGCCGAGCTTCTTGCCGATCTCCAGCAGCCCGTCGCGGACCCGGCGCTCGATCTCGATGCCGTGGTCCATCAGCTCCAGGAAGTAGCGCCCCTCGCCGAAGATGTCCTTGTAGTCGGAGGCGGCCTGCACGGCCTCGTCGAACTGGCCGAGCCGCAGCCTGGTCTGCACCTCGCCGGACGGGCAGCCGGTGGAGGCGATCAGGCCCTCGGACCACTTGGAGATGGTCTCCTTGTCCATCCGCGGCCACTTCGTGAGCCAGCCCTCGGCGTACGCGTCGGAGGACAGCCGGAAGATGTTGTGCAGACCGGTGGCGTTCGACGCCCAGATCGTCTTGTGGGTGTAACCGCCGGAACCGGAGACGTCGTCGCGCTTCTGGTGCGGCTGGCCCCACTGGATGCGCCGCTTGTTGCGCCGGGACTCGGGGGCGACGTACGCCTCGATGCCGATGATCGGCGTGATGCCGGCCTTCTGCGCGGTGTGGAAGAAGTCGTACGCCCCGTGCAGATTGCCGTGGTCGGACATGGCGATGTGCGTCATGCCCATCTCGTTGCACGCGTTGAACATGTCCTTCAGCCGCGCGGCACCGTCCAGCAGCGAGTACTGGGTGTGGACGTGCAGGTGCGTGAACGGCGGCTTTGTCACGGCGCGGGTCCTCCGGGGGCGGGGGGTGAGGGGGCAGCTTCGAATCCTACGTCGGCCGGGTGACAGATCACGGGCACTGACCGGTACGGTCGGGCGTTGCAGAACCAGGAGGGCCGATCCGGCGTCCAGTCGGTCGGAACCTGAAACAGCCCGTGCACCAGGAGGAACCCGCCATGGCGGTCCCCGAGACGACCGACGAGCAGCGCGCCGAGCAGATCCTCGACGTGTTCGACACCGCGTTCGGTGAGCTGCTCGCCGCCGACCCCGCTGCCTTCCAGGTCAAATTCCGCAAGATGGCGGCTTCGGCCTTCGCCTTCTACCGGGGTACCGCCTGCCTCTTCTACTCCGACCTGGAGCGGGACCGGCACGGCGGGCCGTTCCTGGACGAGCGGACGGGCCGGGTGTGGATCCACGGCGACCTGCACGCCGAGAACTTCGGCACGTACATGGACTCCAACGGTCGGCTGATCTTCAACGTCAACGACTTCGACGAGGCCTACGTCGGCCCCTTCACCTGGGACCTGAAGCGGTTCGCCGCCTCCGTCGCCCTGATCGGCTACACCAAGGCGCTCAGCGACGACCAGATAAGCGAGCTCGTGCGGATCTACGCCGGTGCCTACCGGGAGCGGATCCACCGGCTGGCCGCGGGCGCCAAGAACGAGGAGGTGCCCTCCTTCACCCTGGACACCGCGGAGGGCCCGCTGCTGGACGCGCTGCGCTCGGCCCGTTCCCGGACCCGCTTCTCCCTGCTGGACTCCATGACGGAGATACGCGACTACGAGCGCCGCTTCACCTCCGGCGGGGGCTCCATCGAGCTGGACGCCGCCACCCGGTACAAGGTGCTGGCCGCCTTCGACGGGTACCTGGAGACCCTCCCCGACGAGTCCCTCGTGCGCCCGGACTCCTACCGGGTCAAGGACGTGGTGGGGCGCCGGGGCGTCGGCATCGGCTCCGCGGGCCTGCCCTCCTACAACATCCTGCTGGAGGGGCACAGCGACGCGCTGGAGAACGACGTCGTGATCTACCTCAAGCAGGCGCAGACCCCGGCGGCCTCCCGGCACATCACGGACCGGGCGGTGCGGGAGTACTTCCAGCACGAGGGGCACCGCACGGTCATCTCGCAGCGCGCCCTGCAGGCGCACGCCGACCCGTGGCTGGGCTGGACGGAGCTGGACGGGGCCGGGCAGCTGGTGGCGGAGGTCTCCCCGTACGCGGTGGACCTGGACTGGTCGGACCTGGACGACCCGGAGGAGATCGCGGCCGTCGTCGCCGACCTCGGCCGGGCGACCGCGACCATGCACGCGTCGGCCGACGAGGCCGAGAGCGGTCAGTCCCTGGTGCCCTTCTCCACCGAGCGGGCCATCGACGCGGCGATCGCCGCCGACGAGGAGGGCTTCGCGGAGCTGCTCGTGGACTTCGCCCACGCGTACGGGGCCCGGGCGCGCGCCGACCACCAGATCTTCGTGGACCTCTTCCGTAACGGGCGTCTCACTCCCTGAACGCCTGTTCCACAGGAACGCATGGCACACTCGCGAGGATGGACATTTCCGGGACGGGACTCAGGGGACTGCGGGCCGCGCTGTTCAGCGCGCTCGTCGTACTGCTCTCCTCGGGCTCGCACGTCCTGATGTCCCAGGTCCCGCTGCCGCGCACGCTGGTGGCCGGGGCCTTCGCGGGTGTGTTCGCGATCGCCTACGCCCTCGCGGGCCGCGAACGGGGCTTCGGCCCCATCGCCGGGCTGCTCGTACCGCTGGAGCTGGCCGCCGACACGGTCTTCACCACCGGCCAGCACCTCTGCTACGGCCCGGCCGGCGGACCCGTCGCGGGCCCGCTGCGCGCCATGGGCCTGGACGCCCTGTGCGGCGGCACGCCGGTGGGCGGGCCGCTGACCGAGGTGACCGGCCCGGCCGACGCGGCCGCGCTGCTGTCCTCGCCGGGGCCGTACACGCCCTGGCTGCTGCTCGGCGCCCATGTCTCGGTCGGACTGCTGGCCGCCGCCTGGCTGCGCCACGGTGAGCGGGCCCTGGGCCGGCTGCTGCGGGCGGTGGCCGCCTTCGCGTTCCGGCCGCTGCTGCTGGCGGCGGCTTCGGTCGCGGTGGCCTGCGGGCCGGCGCGGGCGCTGCCGCGGTCGCTCCGCTCGGCCGCCGGGGCGCGCACCCGCTTCCCGGCACACTCCGTGGGACGGCGGGGACCCCCCGTGCTCGGCGCGCTCGCCCGCGCCTGACGCACGTACGGCAGTCCCTTCCACACGTCACACCCCACGGAGATCATGATGAGTTCACGCAACAGCCACGCGAACAAGGCAGCGGCCCGCGAGCGTCTGCGCGCCGAGCGCGAGGCCCAGGCCAAGAAGGACAAGGTGCGCCGCCAGGTGATCGTGGCGGGCGGGGTCGTGGCCGCGCTCGCCGTGATCGGCGGCATCGCCTACGGGGTCATGCAGGCCAACCAGCCCGGCCACTGGGAGAAGGCTGCCAAGGCCGAGCTGGTCAAGCCGAAGAACAGCGAGGGCGAGGACGGCACCACGGTCGTCATCGGCAAGCCCGACGCCAAGAAGACCCTGGAGCTGTACGAGGACTCGCGCTGCCCGGCCTGCGCCGCCTTCGAGCAGGCGGCCGGCGAGCAGGTCAAGAAGGACGTGGACGCGGGCAAGTACAAGCTCCAGTACATCGGCGCCACCTTCATCGACAACGCCGTCAAGGGCGAGGGCTCGAAGAACGCGCTGAGCGCCCTGGGCGCGGCGCTGAACGTCAGCCCGCAGGCCTTCCTCGACTACAAGGCCGCGCTGTACTCCAAGGACCTGCACCCCGAGGAGAGCGTCGACAGCTTCGCCAAGGACGACTACCTGCTGAAGGTCGCGGACACGGTCCCGGCGCTCAAGGGCAACGCCGAGTTCAAGAAGGCCGTCGAGGACGGTACGTACGACCGGTGGGCGCTGGAGATGTCGAAGTCCTTCGACAAGTCCGGGGTGAAGGGCACGCCGACCCTGAAGATGGACGGCAAGAAGATCGAGACTCCGCAGACGGCGGAGCTGTTCACGGCGGCGATCGACAAGGCCCTGCAGGGCTGATCCCGGGGCAATCCGGAAATCACCGTCCGGATGGGCCGCCTCGAAGGGCGGGCGAACTCCCAGAGTTCGCCCGCCCTTTGCATTCCCGCACCTGGCCCGGCTGGTGTACCCGTCGGTAATGTGATCATCCGTGACCAGTCAACTCACCTCTTCCCAGTCCGCGGCAACTCCCCGCCGCCGCACGGTCGTTCTGGCCGCCGCGGCCACCGCCGCACTGGCCCCCCTCACCTCACTGGGCGCCTCGGCCGCCCACGCGGCGGGCACCGCGCCCGCCTTCCTCCACGGCGTCGCATCGGGCGACCCGCTGCCCGACGGCGTCCTGCTGTGGACCCGCGTCACCCCGACCCCCGAGGCCGTCCCCGGCTCCGGAATAGGCCCGGCCACCCAGGTGAGCTGGGAAGTGGCGGCCGACAAGGGCTTCTCCCGCATCGTCGGCTCCGGCACCGTCACCGCGAGCGCCGCCACCGACCACACGGTCAAGGTGGACGTACGCGGACTCCAGCCGCAGACGCCGTACTGGTACCGGTTCACCGCCGGCGGCACCTCCTCCCCCGTCGGGCGCACCCTGACCACCCCGGCTCACGAGGCGACGACCGAGGGGGTCCGCTTCGGCGTGGTCTCCTGCGCGAATTGGGAGTCCGGCTACTTCTCCGCCTACCGCCACCTGGCGGCCCGCACGGATCTGCACGCGATCCTGCACCTGGGCGACTACATCTACGAGTACCAGTCCGGGGGATACCCGGAGGCGAAGTACGTCGTACGCCCGCACGAGCCGAAGCACGAGATCGTCTCGCTCGCCGACTACCGCACGCGCCACGGCAAGTACAAGACGGATGCCGACCTCCAGGCCCTGCACCACGCCCACCCGGTCATCGCCATCTGGGACGACCACGAGTTCGCCAACGACAGCTGGGCCGGCGGCGCCGAGAACCACACCCCGGGGGTCGAGGGCGAGTGGGCGGCCCGCGCCGCCGCCGCCAAGCAGGCGTACTTCGAGTGGATGCCCGTACGCGCCTCCATCGCGGGCACCGTCTACCGACGGCTGCGCTTCGGCACCCTCGCCGACCTGCACCTGCTGGACCTGCGTTCCTTCCGCTCGCAGCAGACCAAGGTCGGCAGCGGCTCGGTGGACGACCCGGAGCGCACCATCACCGGGCGCGCCCAGCTGGACTGGCTCAAGTCGGGCCTCGCGGGCTCGGAGGCGACCTGGAAGCTGGTCGGCACCTCGGTGATGATCTCGCCGGTGGCCTTCGGCTCGCTTCCCGCGCACCTGCTGAAGCCGCTGACCAAGCTGCTCGGCCTGCCCGAGGGCGGCCTCGCGATCAACGTGGACCAGTGGGACGGCTACACGGACGACCGCAAGGAGCTGCTGGGCCACCTGAAGGACCGGGGCGTCAAGAACACCGTGTTCCTGACCGGTGACATCCACATGGCCTGGGCGAACGAGGTCCCGATGAACATGGCCACGTACCCGGGCTCGGGCACGGCGGCGACCGAGTTCGTGGTCACCTCGGTGACCTCCGACAACCTCGACGACATGCTGCACGTCCTGCCGGACACCCTCTCGCTGGTCGCCGAGTCGGCCATCAAGGCCGCCAACTGGCACGTGAAGTGGCTCGACATGGACGCGCACGGCTACGGCGTGCTGGACGTGACGGCGGAGCGCTCGCAGATGGACTACTACGTGGTGTCCGACAAGCGGCAGCCGGGCGCCACCTCCGCCTGGAGCCGGTCGTACCGGACGCTGAACGGGACCCAGAAAGTCGATCGGGTGTACCAGCCGGTGCGCTGATCGACCGTCAATTCTTCTGCAACATGGGGCGTCTGGTACATACCAGGCGCCCCATGTGCGTCAGAAGCAACAAATCTTTTACGTAAGCCACTTGACCTGAATATGTCATGCACACATAAGCTTCGCGCCAGCTGAAGAAGATCTTCAGGCCACCACCCCCCACCCACCCCCCACCACCCCCCACGCGAGGAGCACACGTGCGCGCCGTTGCCCGCATATCCCCCCTTCTCCGCCGCCGCCTGATGGGCACGGCGGTTCTGGCCGGAACCCTGGCCTTCACCCCGCTCGCGGCCCCCACCACGCTCGCGGCCTCCAAGTCCGCCGAGGTCTGCGCCGACCAGCCCGCCGCCTCCGGCGCCGCCAACGCCCGCGTCGCCCGCGCCCACGACGAGCACGCGGACGAGCCCAACGCGATCAGCGACGCGCAGGCGAAGGCCATGGACGCCGACCTCAAGGCGAAGCTGGACAAGGCCCTCAAGAACCAGCCGCAGCGCAGCCTGGCGGCCGCCGAGGCCGTCGTGAACATCCCCGTGTACTTCCACGTCGTGCACTCCGGCACCACCGGGAAGCTGACGGCCACGGACGTCGGCAAGCAGCTCGCGGTCCTCAACGCCGCCTACGGCGGCCAGGGCACCGGCAACGTCAACACGAACTTCCAGTTCACCCTGGCGGCCACCGACTACACGGACAACGCCGCCTGGTACAACCTGGCTTCCGGCTCCCAGGCCGAGAAGGACATGAAGAACACCCTGCGCAAGGGCGGCCCGGGCGCGCTCAACCTGTACACCGCCAACCTCTCCGGCGGCCTGCTCGGCTGGGCGACCTTCCCGACGTCCTACGCCTCCAGCCCGAAGATGGACGGCGTGGTCGTGCTCGACAGCTCGCTGCCGGGCGGCTCCTCGGCCAACTACAACGAGGGTGACACCGCCACCCACGAGGTCGGCCACTGGCTGGGGCTCTACCACACCTTCCAGGGCGGCTGCAGCGGCAACGGCGACTACGTCTCCGACACCCCGGCCGAGAAGAGCGCCGCGTACGAGTGCCCGACCGGGCGCGACAGCTGCGCGAGCAAGCCGGGCGTGGACCCGATCCGCAACTTCATGGACTACACGTACGACTCCTGCATGTACCAGTTCACCGCCGGCCAGGTCGCTCGCATGTCGAGCAGCTGGACCGCGTACCGCGCGGGCTGACCTCCCGACGACAAGGGCCCGGTCCGGCATCCGCCGGGCCGGGCCCTTCCGTCTTCGCGCCTACAGGCTGTCGAGGAAGCCGATGGCGACCTTCCAGAGCTGCTCGGCGGCCTCGGCGTCGTAGTCGTCCAGCTCCGGGTCGGTGAACAGGTGCCCGGCACCGGGGTAGCTGTGGACCTCCACATCGGCCCCGGCCCGCTGCATCCGCAGGTACCAGGCCGTCAGCCAGTCGTGCGGCTCGAAGGGATCCGGGTCCGCGATGTGCAACTGCACGGGCAGCTCGTCCACCGAGGCGCCGTCCTCCAGGTCCGCGGTCCCGTGCAGGAGCAGCAGCCCGCGCGCCTTCTCGTCGGCCATCGCCAGGTGCTGGGCGAGCGAACCCCCGAAGGAGAAGCCCGCGTAGACCAGTCCCCGGTCCGAGTAGGGGGCGGAGGCCAGCACCGCGCGCTTCAGCAGTTCGTCACGGCCGATCTCGTCCTGGTGGGCCATGCCCTCCTCGACGGTCCCGAAGGTGCGTCCCTCGAAGAGATCCGGCACCTGGACCTGGTGCCCGGCCGCGCGCAGCCGGTCGGCCGCCGCGTGCACCGCGGGCCGCAGCCCGTACGTCGAATGGAAAAGCATGATGTTCATGCCTCCATCGTGCCAGCCGCCGAGGACGAGCCGCCTGCGGACCGCTTCCCGCTACGTTCGTACCCATGGAGATGGAGAACGTCCTGCGCCCCGTCACGGTCATCGGCGGCGCACTGGTCGCCACCCTGATCGCGGGCTGGCTGCTCGACCTGCTGCTGCGCCGGGCCGACGCGCGGCACACCGAGACCCCCTTGTGGGGCCTGCTGCGCCGCTGCCGGCTGCCCTTCCAGGTCGTCCTGTGCGCCTCGCTGCTCAGAGCCTCCTACCGGTGGGCCGGGATCCTGCCCGACCACGCCTTCGGCGTCGGCCGGTTCCTCACCCTGGTCCTGATCGCGTCCGCGGCCTGGCTCGCGGTGCGCATCGCGACGGCCGTGGTCGACTCGGCGTACGCGCGCTACGCGGCGGCGACCGAGGACGAGGCCCGGGTACGCCGGGTCCGCACCCAGGTCACGCTGATCCAGCGGGTGGTCACGGCGGTGCTGGTCGTGGTCGCGGCGGCGGCGATGCTGCTGACCTTCCCCCCGATGCGTACGCTCGGCGCCTCGCTGCTGGCCTCCGCGGGCGTCCTCGGCATCGTGGCGGGCATCGCCGCCCAGGCCTCGCTGGGCAACCTGTTCGCCGGCCTCCAGATCGCCTTCGGCGACACCGTCCGCATCGGCGACACGGTGGTGGTCGACCAGGAGTGGGGCCGGGTCGAGGAGATCACCCTGACCTTCCTGACGGTCCGCACCTGGGACGAGCGGCGCATCACGATGCCTGTGTCCTATTTCACGAGCAAGCCGTACGAGAACTGGTCGCGCGGCGGTGCGCAGATGACCGGCACGGTCTTCTGGCACCTGGACCACAGCGCGCCGATCGACCTGATGCGGGAGCGGCTCCAGCACGTCCTGGCGGAGATCCCGGAGTGGGACGGCCGCGGCGGCGGGCTGGCCGTGACGGACACCACACCGCACACGGTCCAGGTCCGCGCGGTGGTCACGGCGAAGGACGGCGACGACCTCTGGACGCTGCGCTGCGCGGTCCGCGAACGCCTGATCACCTGGCTGGTGGCCGAGCACCCGTACGCCCTCCCCCACATCGCCACGGCCCCGGCCGCGGAGGCCCTCTAGGAGGCCCTCTAGGAGGCCCTCTAAAGGAGCGCGGCCGCGCACTCCTCGGCGAGGTCCTCGGCGTGCGGCGGCAGCGGGCCGCCGGCGCGCAGGTGGCGGCGGACGACCGAGAGCGGGAGGTCGATCAGGGCCAGGGTGACGCGGTCCCGGTCCTGGGGCCCGGTCGCGCCGAGCGCGGCGGCGAGGGTGCCGATGGCGGCGTACACCCGCTGGTTGCCGGCATCGGCCCGGCCGGTGTGCTCCTCGGACCAGCCGGCGCGACCGAACTCCCACGGGCCGTAGAGCAGGAGGGCGGCCTCCTCGGGATGGGCGCGGCTCCACCCCACGACGTGCCGGGCGGCCGCACGGGCGGCCCGGCGGGGGTCGGTGTCGCTGTGCAGGCTGGCGAAGTAGCCCTCCTGGAAGCGCTCCACGCTGCGCAGCCACACCTCGGCGAGCAGAGCGCTGCGCCCGGCGAAGCGGTGGTACATGGAGCCGCTGGGCGCGCCGATCGCCTGGGCCACGGCGGACATGGTCACGCCGCCCGGCCCGGCGGAGGCGGCCAGCCGGACGGCGGCGTCGAGGATCTGGTCGGTGTCGAAGCGGGGTGGTCTCGCCATGAATCAGAGAGTACCCTCCAAATTATTAGAGAGCCCTCTCTAATAATGTGATGGGGAGGACCTTCCATGGGCGTCTACAACGTGCACGAGCGCGTGATCGCGGCGAAGGAGAGCGAGGTCGGCGCACTGATCGACACGCTGGCCGGCGGGGAGGGCGACCGGCTGTGGCCCCGCCACCTGTGGGAGGAGATGGAGTTCGACCGCCCCCTCGGGGTCGGAGCGGCGGGCGGACACGGACCGGTGCGCTACACGGTGGCCGCCTACGTGCCGGGAACCTGGGTGCGGTTCACCTTCACCGGACCCCGGGGCTTCCACGGCTTCCACGAGTACACCGCGCTGCCCCTCGACGCCGAGCGCACCGTGCTGCGCCACACCCTCGCGATGAACCTCAGCGGCCTCAGCCGCATCACCTGGCCACTGGCCTTCCGCCAGGGGCACGACGCCTGCCTGGAGGACAGCCTGGACCGCGCCGAACTGGCCTGCACGGGCACGATCGCCCGCCCGGCCCGCTGGTCCCCGTACGTCCGCTTCCTCCGCGGCCTGGAACGCCTCGCGACCCGGCCCGCCGAGGCGCGGCCGGCCTAGGGGGTCCGCAGGCTGCGTACGTCGAGATGCCGCAGCACCCGGTCCACGATCTCCGGGTCGGAGCCGGGTTCGCTGCGGGCGGCCAGGACCTCGTGGCGGGCGGCGGACATCATCTCCCGCTGGATCCGCTGGACGTCGTGGAGCCGCTCCACGCGCTTCGCGTACGCCTCGCGCCGTTCCTCGTCCACCATGTCGGGGCTGATCCTGGCCCCCACGTCGTACGCGCGCCGGTACAGCTGCTCGACCAGGTCCTCCGGGAGCTCCTCCACCTCCTCGATCTCCTTCAGCCGCCGCTTCGCGGCCTTGGCCGCGCGGATCGCCAGCAGCCGCTCCGCGTCCCGCTCGGCGTCCGTGTCGGCCTCCACCCCCAGCCGCCGCACCAGCCACGGCAGGGTCAGCCCCTGGCACACCAGGGTCGTCATGATCACCGCGAAGGCGATGAAGATGATCTGGTCCCGCCCGGGGAAGGGCTCGCCCGCGTCCGTCCGCAGCGGAATGGCCAGCGCCAGGGCCACCGAGGCCACCCCGCGCATCCCGGCCCACCACATCACCACGCTCTCCCGCCAGCTCAGCGGGATCTCCTCGTCGTAGTCGCGCCGCTGGTGCCACCGCTGGGCGAGCCAGCCGGCCGGCAGCAGCCACACCAGCCGTACGCCGACCACCACCGCGACCACGATCGCCGCCCACCCGGCCATCTCCCACACGCGGTCCTCGGCCGTGCCGAACACGCTGTGCAGCTCCAGCCCGATCAGGCCGAAGGCCACGCCGGTGACCAGCATGTCGACGACCTCCCAGAAGGTGTGCCCGGCGAGGCGCCCCAGCACGTCGTCGGCGTCGCTCGCGTACTCGGCCAGGAACAGGGCCGTCGTCAGCACGGCCAGCACCCCCGACCCCTGCAGTTCCTCGGCCACCACGTACGCGACGAACGGCACCAGCAGCGTCAGCCCGATCTGCAGGGTGGCGTCGCCGAGCCGCCCCATGAGCCGGTTGGCGATCCAGCCGAGCGCCAGCCCGACGGCCACGGCCACCACGGCGGAGAGCACGAACTCCCCGAGCGCCTGGGGCCAGGAGAAACTGCCGCTCACGACGGCGGCGACGGCCACGTGGTAGAGCACGATCGCCGTCACGTCGTTGAAGAGCCCCTCGCCCTCCAGGATCGACACCATGCGGCGGGGCAGCCCGAGCGATCCGGCGACGGCGGTGGCGGCCACCGGGTCGGGCGGGGCGACGAGCGCGCCCAGGGCGAGGGCGGCGGCGATCGGCAGCCCGGGCACGACGGCGTTGGCGACGGCGGCCACGGCAGCGGTGGTGACGAACACCAGGGCCACGGCCAGCAGCAGGATGGGCCGGACGTTGGCGGCGAACTGCCGCCAGGACGTGCGCTGCGCGGAGGCGTACAGCAGCGGCGGCAGGACCAGCGGCAGGATGAACTCGGGCGGGATCTCGACGTTCGGTACGGCCGGCACCAGTGCGAGGATCACCCCGCCGATGGTCATCAGGACGGGCGCGGGCAGTTTGAGCCGGTCCCCGAGCGGCACCGTGACCACGGCCCCGAGCAGGAGCACGAACAGCAGAGCAAGCTGATCCACTCCCCCACCCTGCCAGTCCGCTGCGCTTGGCTGCTGCGGGTCGGGGGCCGTGTCGGGGCTCCGCCCCGAACCCCTACGGCGCTCCGCGCCCGCGCCTCAAACGCCGGCGGGGCTGGAAGATTCAGCCGGGCAGCGGCCAAATCCAGCCTCGCCGGCGTTTGAGGCGCGGGGGTCCGGGGGCAGGGCCCCCGGCAACGGCGCCGCACCGTTCCGGCTACGGCAGGGGGCGTCGCATCGCGCGGTGGGGGATGCCCGCGTCCTGGAACTCCGGGCCGTAGGCCACGTAGCCGAGCCGCTCGTAGAAGCCCAGCGCATGCGTCTGCGCGCCCAGGTCGACCGCCGTCAGGCCCCGACGGGCCGCTTCCACCTCGATCGCGCGGACCAGCGCCACCCCCACGCCCAGTCCGCGCGCGGACTTGGTGACGGCCAGCCGGCCGAGCGAGCCGACGCCCTCCGCGCCGCCGGTCTTCGCCAGCGCCGCGTCCCCGTGCAGCAGCCGCCCCGTGCCCAGCGGCACCCCGTCCGCGGCCACGGCCAGCACGTGCACCGCGTCCGCGTCGTACGCGTCGTACTCGATCGACTCCGGGACCGACTGCTCGACCACGAAGACCTCGGACCGCACCGCGAAGCAGGACTTCAGGTCCTCCTCCGAGACGGCGACCCGGACCTCGACCGCGCCCTCGACCGGCGAGGTCACTCGCTCTCCGCCCGGATCACGTCCAGCGCGTGCTGCAGGTCCGCCGGGTAGGTGCTCTCGAACTCGACCCACTGCCCGTCCGACGGGTGCTCGAAGCCGAGGCGCACCGCGTGCAGCCACTGCCGGGTGAGGCCGAGCCGCTTGGCCACGGTCGGGTCGGCGCCGTAGGTCAGGTCGCCGACGCAGGGGTGCCGGTGCGCGGACATGTGCACGCGGATCTGGTGCGTGCGCCCGGTCTCCAGCTTGATGTCGAGCAGCGAGGCGGCACGGAAGGCCTCGATCAGGTCGTAGTGGGTGACGGACGCCTTGCCGTCCTGGATCACCGCCCACTTGTAGTCCGCGCTGGGGTGGCGGCCGATCGGCGCGTCGATCGTGCCGCTCATCGGGTCCGGGTGGCCCTGCACCAGCGCGTGGTAGCGCTTGTCCACGATCCGCTCGCGGAACTGGTTCTTGAGCGAGGTGTAGGCGCGCTCCGACTTCGCGACGGCCATCAGGCCGGACGTGCCGACGTCGAGCCGGTGCACGATGCCCTGGCGCTCGGACGCGCCGGAGGTGGAGATGCGGTATCCGGCCGCGGCGAGGCCGCCGATGACGGTGGTGCCGGTCCAGCCGGGGCTCGGGTGGGCGGCGACGCCCACCGGCTTCATGATGACGACGACGTCGTCGTCGTCATGGATGATCTCCATGCCGGGGACGGGCTCGGCCACGACCTCGACGGGCCGCGGCGGCGCGGGCATCTCGACCTCGAGCCAGGCGCCACCGTGCACACGCTCGGACTTCCCGACGACGCTGCCGTCGACCGTCACCTTTCCCGCAGCCGCGATTTCGGCCGCCTTCGTCCGGGAAAAACCGAACATACGGGCGATGGCGGCGTCGACGCGCTCGCCCTCGAGGCCATCGGGAACGGGCAGGGTGCGGATCTCGGGAATCGTACTCACCCGTCGAGTATGCAGGACGGGGCGGACGAGCCGTCCCGCGATCAGTCCTTGTGGACGGTCCCGTCCGGGTCCAGACCCTTGAAGGACAGCAGGACGATCAGGATGCCGCCGCACACGATCGCCGAGTCCGCGAGGTTGAAGACGGCGAAATGGGCGGGCGCGATGAAGTCGACGACCGCGCCCCGGAACACACCCGGCGAACGGAAGATCCGGTCGGTCAGGTTGCCCAGCGCGCCGCCCAGCAGCAGGCCCAGGGCGATCGCCCACGGCAGGCTGTAGAGCTTGCGGGCCAGCCGCACGATCACCACGATCACCGAGGCCGCGATGCAGGTGAAGATGATCGTGAAGGCCTCGCCGAAGCCGAAGGCGGCGCCCGGGTTGCGGACCGCCTCGAACTTCAGCAGGTCACCGATGATCTCGATCGGCGGCTGGTGCTCCAGCTTCGCCACGACCAGCATCTTGCTGCCGAGGTCGAGCAGGTAGGCGAGCACCGCCACGACGAGCAGAGCCGTGATCCGACGGCGCCCCTTGGGCCCGGCGGACTCCGGCTGGGCGTCGTCCCCGACCTCCGGCGTACCGATGATGCGCTCCGCCTCTGCCACGTGAGTCCCTCGAACTAGCTCGAACCAGGCTCCTCCTGGACCCTGACGGAACACGAGGGTACGTCAGGGCCCCCGCGCGCCGCCTGCCCCACCTCCCCAACCGTGCTAGGCCGTCTCTTCCGGATCTTGCCGGGCCCGCGACGCCCGGCACCGCACCTGGCCGCGTTGTCGGAGCGCCCGAGTACGTCCAGTACACGGTGCGCTCCTCCGCCTTGCCATCCACGGCACCGGACGCCGCGGGCTCGGCCGACAAGATCCGAAAGAGACGGCCTAGTGCCGCCGTTCCTGCTTCTGCTTGCAGTCCACGCACAGCGTGGCCCGCGGGAAGGCCTGCATCCTGGCCTTGCCGATGGGCTGCCCGCAGTTCTCGCAGAGCCCGTACGTGCCCGCCTCCAGCCGTTCCAGGGCCCGCTCGGTCTGCTCCAGCATCGAGGTGGCGTTCGCCGCGAGCGCCAGCTCGGACTCGCGGGTGATGTTCTTGGTGCCGGTGTCGGCCTGGTCGTCGCCGGCGCCGTCCCCGGAGTCCCGCATCAGGCCGGAGATCGCCGCCTCCGAGGCGTCGAGCTCGGCCCGTAGCCGCAGCACCTCCGACAGGAGCTCCGCACGGGCGTCCTCGACCTCCTTGGGGGTCCAGGGGTCCTCTCCGGGCCGTACGGCGAGCTCGCCGGGGGCCAGGGCCGCCGTGGCCCGTGCCTTGGGGAGCCCGCTGGTGGCGGCCGCGGCCGCCTTCCTCGCCGTACCCGTGCTCTTCTTGGCAACCACTTTCCGGACTCCCGTCTTCTTCGCGGCAGGTGCCGCCCCCTCGGCCGCGGCCTTCTTGGCCGTGGCCGTCCGCTTCTCGACGGCGGTCGTCTTCTTGACGGCGGTCGCCTTCCCGTCCGGAGCGAGCGCGCCGGCAGCGGTCTTTCGGGCAGCGGTCGCCTTCCTGGCGGGAGCCGCGTCCTCGGAGACCGCCGCCTTCCCGGCGGCCTTCCCGACAGCCTTCTTGGCAGTACTCCCGGCGGTCTTCTTCGCCACCATGGCCGCGGCCCCTTCACATACTGTGATCTCTGCTCGCGAATCGTGCCGGAACGATAAATCGACACCGGCCCCCCGGCAACGGGGCACGCATCCATCGAGGTCAACCTGCATCCGTTGTGCCCATCAGGAGCCCTGGTAATCCGCCACTCCCGCCCCACCCGAGTCGGAAGCGGCGGCGCGGGCCCATTCGGGTCACACCGGGGGCGCGCCGGGGTCGCGCGCGGGCCCTCCCCGCGGCCCCGCCACGCCGGGCCGGCGGCCCGCGCAGGGGCCCCCGTAAACCGGTCTGCCGTGCGGCCCCCCGGCCCGTACACTGGGCCCAGCGAAAGGCATGGACGGGGACGAGTAGCGTCGTACGCAGCCAGGAGCGACCCGGGGACGGTGAGAGCCCGGGGGCGAGCGCGATGTGAAGGATCACCCCTGAGCCGCCGGAAGAAAGCCCGCACGGGATCCCCGTACGGCGAGTAGAACCGGCTTCGCACCCCAATGAGGGGGCCACCGGATCCGTCCGGCGGCCAAGGAGGGTGGTACCGCGGGAGCAGCAGTGCTCTCGTCCCTCCGGACGGAATTGACACCCCGCCGGAGGAAGAGTTCAGCCTCATGACCACACCGCCGCAGTACCGCCCGGTACCCGCCCAGGTCGACCTGCCTGCCCTCGAGCACGCCGTCCTCGACTTCTGGCGCGAGAGCAAGACCTTCGCCAAGACCCTGGAGCAGTCCGAGGGCCGCCCCGAGTGGGTCTTCTACGAGGGCCCGCCCACCGCGAACGGCATGCCCGGCGCGCACCACATCGAGGCCCGCGTCTTCAAGGACGTCTTCCCCCGGTTCCGCACGATGCGCGGCTACCACGTGGCCCGCAAGGCGGGCTGGGACTGCCACGGCCTGCCCGTCGAGCTCGCCGTCGAGAAGGAGCTGGGCTTCAACGGCAAGCAGGACATCGAGGCGTACGGCATCGCCGAGTTCAACGCCAAGTGCCGCGAGTCCGTGACCCGCCACACCGACGCCTTCACCGAGCTCACGACCCGGATGGGCTACTGGGTCGACCTGGACGACGCCTACCGGACCATGGACCCCGAGTACGTGGAGTCCGTGTGGTGGTCGCTGAAGGAGATCTTCAACAAGGGTCTGCTCACCCAGGACCACCGCGTCGCCCCCTGGTGCCCCCGCTGCGGCACCGGCCTCTCGGACCACGAGCTGGCCCAGGGCTACGAGACGGTCGTGGACCCCTCGGTCTACGTCCGCTTCCCGCTGACCTCCGGCCCGCTCGCGGGCGAGGCGGCCCTCCTGGTCTGGACGACGACCCCGTGGACCCTGGTGTCCAACACCGCGGTCGCCGCCCACCCCGAGGTCACGTACGTCGTCGCCACGAACGGCACCGAGAAGCTGGTCGTCGCCCAGCCGCTGCTGGAGAAGTCCCTCGGCGAGGGCTGGGAGGCCACCGGCCAGACCTTCACGGGCAAGGAGATGGAGCGCTGGACGTACGAGCGCCCCTTCTCCCTGGTGGAGTTCCCGGAGCCCGCCCACTACGTCGTGAACGCCGAGTACGTCACGACCGAGGACGGCACGGGTCTGGTCCACCAGTCCCCCGCCTTCGGCGCCGACGACCTCGCGGTCTGCCGCGCGTACGGCCTGCCGGTCGTGAACCCGGTCCGCCCCGACGGCACCTTCGAGGAGGAGGTCCCGCTGGTCGGCGGCGTCTTCTTCAAGAAGGCCGACGAGAAGCTGACCGCCGACCTCGACGCGCGCGGCCTGCTCTTCAAGCACATCGCCTACGAGCACAGCTACCCGCACTGCTGGCGCTGCCACACGGCCCTGCTCTACTACGCGCAGCCGTCCTGGTACATCCGCACCACCGCCGTCAAGGACGCGATGCTGCGGGAGAACGAGAAGACGAACTGGTTCCCCGACTCGGTCAAGCAGGGCCGCTTCGGCGACTGGCTGAACAACAACATCGACTGGGCGCTGTCCCGCAACCGCTACTGGGGCACCCCGCTGCCGATCTGGCGCTGTGAGGAGAACCACCTCACCTGCGTCGGCTCCCGCGCCGAGCTGTCCGAGCTCTCGGGCCGGGACCACTCGAACCTGGACCCGCACCGCCCGTACATCGACGAGGTCACCTTCCCCTGCACGGCTGAGGGCTGCTCGCTGGAGGCCGTCCGCGTCCCGGAGGTCATCGACGCCTGGTACGACTCGGGCTCGATGCCGTTCGCGCAGTGGGGCTACCCGTACAAGAACAAGGAGATCTTCGAGAAGCGCTACCCGGCGCAGTTCATCTCGGAGGCCATCGACCAGACGCGCGGCTGGTTCTACACGCTGATGGCGGTCGGCACCCTGGTCTTCGACAAGTCCTCCTACGAGAACGTGGTCTGCCTGGGCCACATCCTCGCCGAGGACGGCCGCAAGATGTCGAAGCACCTGGGCAACATCCTCCAGCCGATCCCGCTCATGGACCAGCACGGCGCGGACGCGGTGCGCTGGTTCATGGCGGCCGGCGGCTCCCCGTGGGCGGCGCGGCGCGTGGGCCACGGCACGATCCAGGAGGTCGTCCGCAAGACCCTCCTCACGTACTGGAACACGGTCGCCTTCCAGGCCCTGTACGCCCGTACGTCGAACTGGGCGCCCTCCGCCTCCGACCCGGCCCCGGCCGACCGCACGGTCCTCGACCGGTGGCTGCTCTCGGAGCTCCACACGCTCGTCGCCGAGGTCACCGAGGCGATGGAGTCGTACGACACCCAGCGTGCGGGCAAGCTCCTCTCCGCGTTCGTGGACGACCTGTCCAACTGGTACGTCCGCCGCTCGCGCCGCCGCTTCTGGCAGGGCGACGCGGCCGCGCTGCGGACCCTGCACGACGTGGTCGAGACGGTGACGCGCCTGCTCGCCCCGCTGACCCCGTTCATCACGGAGCGGGTCTGGCAGGACATGGTCGTCCCGGTCACCCCGGACGCCCCGGAGTCGGTCCACCTCTCCACCTGGCCGGTCGCGGACACCGCGGCGATCGACCCGGCGCTGTCCCAGCAGATGCAGCTGGTCCGCCGCCTGGTGGAGCTGGGCCGGGCGACGCGTGCCGAGTCGGGCGTCAAGACCCGCCAGCCCCTGTCCCGGGCCCTGGTCGGCGCGGTGGGCTTCGACGCGCTCTCCCCCGAGCTGCAGTCCCAGATCACGGAGGAGCTGAACGTCTCCTCCCTGGCCTCCCTGTCGGAGGTCGGCGGGTCCCTGGTCGACACGACGGCGAAGGCGAACTTCCGGGCGCTGGGCAAGCGCTTCGGCAAGGGCGTCCAGGACGTGGCGAAGGCGGTGGCCGCGGCCGACGCGGCGGCGCTGTCCCTGGCGCTGCGGGCCGGCTCGGCGGTGATCTCGCTGAACGGTGAGGAGATCTCCCTCTCGCCGGAGGAGGTCATCATCACGGAGACCCCGCGCGAGGGCTGGTCGGTGGCGTCCGACTCGGGCGCGACGGTCGCCCTGGACCTGGAGATCACCCCGGAGCTGCGGCTGGCGGGCCTGGCCCGTGACGCGATCCGCCTGATCCAGGAGGCCCGGAAGAACTCCGGCCTCGACGTGGCGGACCGGATCGCGCTCCGCTGGTCCTCCGCGGACCCGGAGGTCGGCACGGCCCTGACGGACCACGCGGCCCTGATCGCGGACGAGGTCCTGGCGACGGACTTCGCGTCGGGCGAGGCGGATGCCACGTACGGTGACCCGTTCACGGACGAGCCCCTCGGCCTGACCTTCCGCCTCCGCAAGGCGTAACCCGCGGCCCGAGCGGCCCGTCCCCTCCCGGGTGGGGGGACGGGCCGCTTTCGTCTGCTCCGCCACGCCCTGGGGCCCCGCCCCGGACTCCGCGCCCCAAACGCCGGCGAGGCCGGAAATCCAGCCCCTCCGGCGTTTGAGGGGCGGGGTGCGGGGCGGAGCCCCCGCAGCGGCGCCGCACCGGGGCAGCGAAACGGGCCGGGCCCGGTGCCCCCGAAGGGGAACCGGGCCCGGCCCGTAGAGCGCGGCTGCCGACCGCAGAACGGCGGCGGCGCCTAGTTGTCGTCCTCGTCGATCAGGAAGCCCCGCATCGGCGACGGCGCCTGCATCGGCTGCGGCGCAGCCGGCCGGACCGGAGCCATCGGCTGGGTCATCGCCGGGGACATCTGCTGCTGGTTGCCGCCGTAGGACGGGGCACCCATCGGGGAGGGACCGCCCATGGGGGACGGGCCACCCATCGAGGGACCGCCCATGGAGTGGCCCATCGCACCGGCCGGAGCCATCGAGGGCGACGGCGACGGCGGCAGCGCGGGACCGGCCGGGTTCCGCGGCGGGGCGAGCGAGTCGTCCGCCTGCGTCTCCAGCTGGCGCAGCTGCGACTCCAGGTAGGACTTCAGCCGCGTACGGTACTCACGCTCGAAGCCCCGCAGGTCCTCGACCTTGCGCTCCAGCGTGGCGCGGGCGGACTCCAGGGAGCCCATCGCGACGCGGTGCTTCTCCTGCGCGTCCCGCTCCAGCGCGTCGGCCTTGGCGCGGGCGTCCCGCTCCAGGCCCTCGGCGCGCGACCGGGCCTCGCCGACGATCTTGTTGGCCTCGGAGCGGGCCTCCGCGATCGCCTGGTCGGCGGTCTGCTGCGCCAGCGACAGGACACGGGCGGCGCTGTCGCCACCGGGGCCCTGCTGCGGGAGCTGCGGCTGCTGCATCTGCTGCATGGGCTGACCCATGGGCTGCATCTGCTGCCCCATCGGCTGCATCTGCTGGCCCATGGGCTGCATCTGCTGGCCGAGCGGGTTCTGGCCGCCCATCGACTGCTGCTGCATGCCCTGGGGGCCGCCCATGGACTGCTGCTGCATGCCCTGGGGTCCACCCATGGGGTGCTGCTGCATGGGACCGCCCATGGGGCCGCCCATCGGACCGGGGCCCTGCTGGCCCTGGCCGCCGGGGCCCGGCGGAAGCTGCGGCTGGCCACCCGGAAGCTGCGGCGGGCCACCCTGGAGCTGCGGCGGGCCCATCTGCGGCTGCTGCTGCTGCGGCGGGCCGGATATGGCCGCGGGCACGGGGGCACCGGGGCCGCGCTGGTCCTGGGGTTCCGCCTTGCGCATGCCCTGCTGCTGCTGGCTCTGCGCGGCGGCACGCGTGGCGGCGGCCAGCTTGGCGCGCAGGTCCTCGTTCTCGCGCAGCAGGCGCGTCAGTTCGGACTCGACCTCGTCGAGGAAGGCATCGACCTCGTCCTCGTCATAGCCTTCTCGGAGGCGGACGGTCGTGAACTGCTTGTTCCGCACGTCCTCGGGAGTCAGCGGCATGTCTTCTTCACCTCTACGTAGTCGTCGGCAGTCGGCAAGACCGTATCGGGACTGTCCCCGCGCCCGCGGGGAAGCACATCGTTCACAAGCCGCTCGCAGCGGTGCGCACGAAACTGATGAGGATGTAAACGATGATCATCAGAACGAAGAAGGACAGGTCGAGTGCCACGCCCCCGAGACGCAACGGCGGAATGACCCGCCGAAGAAGCTTGAGCGGTGGATCGGTGACGCTGTAGGTGGCCTCCAGTACGACCACCATCGCCTTGCCGGGTGTCCAGGAACGTGCGAACTGGAACACGTAGTCCATGACCAGGCGGAAGATCAGCACGACGAGGAAGCACCCCAAGGCGAAGTAGATCACTTGCAGTGCGACACCCATTCCGTGCTTCCCTCTCCCCTGCTCCCGCTGTGTTCCCGGCCCCGTGTCTGACGGATCGGTCTAGCTTTGGTTGAAGAACCCGCCCTCCGCGATGCGGGCCTTGTCCTCCGCCGTGACATCGACGTTAGCAGGCGACAGCAGGAACACCTTCTGTGTCACGCGTTCAATGCTGCCGTGCAGACCGAAGACGAGTCCGGCGGCGAAGTCCACGAGACGCTTCGCGTCCGTGTCGTCCATCTCCGTGAGATTCATGATCACCGGAGTGCCCTCACGGAAGTGTTCCCCGATGGTACGGGCCTCGTTGTAGGTCCGGGGGTGCAGCGTCGTGATGCGGTACGGCTCCCGCTCGGAGACGACCTTGGGCATGATCACGGGGGCGTTCTTCTCCAGGTTCGTACGATCAGGTGTGATGGATGCCACGGGGGCGATTCGCGCAGGACGTCCGCTTTCCACCGGGATTGGGATAGGTTCACGCTGCGCCGGAGGCTGTGCGGCTCGTACCGGTTCATCCGATACGGGTGATTGGTGCACGGGCTGCTGTCGGCGATCCCGCTCCCGAGCCCGCTCCATCTCCGGCTCGGGCTCGAACTCGTCGTCGGGGTCGTACCCCGGGTTGTCGTACCGGTCGTCCTCCACGAGGCCGAGGTAGACCGCCATCTTGCGCATCGCGCCGGCCATTCTCCGAGTCCTCCGCTCTGTGGTGGATCGCCCTGTCGCAGGTGCCGCCGTGTCACGAATGTCACCAACTGCCCGCGATCCACTAGGTCTGCCCACTCATCAGCGGGAATGACCATATTTTCTGCTGTGGTCCGACTTTCTTCGCGACGTTACCCGAGCCGGGGTCTCGCGCCGAGTACCGCAGTGCCGACGCGTACATGTGTCGCACCGGCCGCCACGGCCTGTTCCAGGTCTGCGCTCATCCCGGCGGACACCATCGTGGCAGCCGGATGGTCCACGCGCATGCGGGATGACAATTCCATCAGCCGCTCGAAAGCGGCCTGTTCCCGCCCCCCGTAGTGGCCGGACAGCGGGGCGACCGTCATCAGGCCGTCGATCCGCAGTCCCGGAGCCCCGGCGACGAGGTCGGCCAACTCCGCCAGCTGCTCCGGCGCCGCACCGCCGCGGGCCCCCCGCTCCCCCGACTCCGCGTCGAGGGCGATCTGCACGAGGCACCCGAGCTCCCGGCCGGCGTTCACCGCGGCCGCCGACAGGGCGGTCACGAGCTTCGGCCGGTCGACCGACTGCACGACATGCGCGTATCCCGCCACGGAACGGACTTTGTTCGTCTGCAACTGACCGACGAAGTGCCAGCTGAGCGGCAGATCCGCGCAGGCCGCGGCCTTGGGGGCGGCATCCTGGTCACGATTTTCCGCAACATGACGGACGCCCAGGTCCGCCAGCAGTCGTACGTCGCTCGCAGGGTAGGTCTTGGTGACCACGATGAGCGTCACCTCGTCCCGTCCCCGCCCCGCCGCCGCGCACGCGGACGAGATACGTTCCTCCACCCGCGCCAGGTTCTCGGCGAGCTCCGACTTACGATCCGTCATTCTTCTTATCCCCCGGCGGTCCGGGGGACGTCCCCCCGGAAAGCTCCGTCAACCAGACATATCCGGCCAGGCGTCCGGTCACCCGGTCGCGGCGGTACGAGAAGTGGTCCCGCGACTCCAGTGTGCAGACCGGGGAACGGCCGCTGTTCACCACCCCCGCCTCTGCGAGCTGGGCGTGCACCCCGGCGACCACGTCGACGGCCGGTGTCCCCCAGCTCGTCTCGGCCCGGGCGGCGGGGACGACCTCCGCCACCGCCTCCCGCATCTCGGCCGGAACCTCGTAGCAGTGTCCGCAGACGGCGGGGCCGGTCCGGGCGACGATCCGCCCGGGATCGGCCCCGAGGGCGACCATCGCCTCGACGGCGGCGGGCACCACCCCGGCGACCAGTCCCGGCCGCCCGGCGTGGGCGGCCGCCACGACCCCGGCGACGGGGTCCGCCAGCAGGACCGGGGTGCAGTCGGCGGTGAGCACCGCGAGGGCGAGCCCCCGACGGGCGGTCACCACCGCGTCCACCGCGGGGACCTCGGCGTCCGCGCCCCAGGGCCCGTCCACCACGGCCACGTCCCGGCCGTGCACCTGGTTCATCCAGACCACCCGGTCCGGTGCCAGGCCCAGGGACTTCGCCGCCCGTGCCCGGTTCGCGAGAACGGCGGCCGGGTCGTCTCCGACCGCGCCGCCGAGATTGAGCTCCTCGTACGGAACGGCGCTCACTCCGCCCCACCGGTCGGTGAAGGCGAAGTGGGCGCCGCCCACGTGATGCTGCTCTGGTGTCACTTCAAGAAGTCCGGAACATCCAGCTCTTCGGCCGGGCTGTCCTGGTACGGCCGGGCCGTGGGGACCTGCGGCGCGGGTGCCTGGACCTCGACCGGGGCCGCCTCGACCGGAGCCGGGGGCTCCTCGCGCGGGGTGACCGAGCCGAGTCCGCCGAAGGCCGGGCGGGCCGGCTCGGCGGCGCGGACCGGAGCCGGGGCCGGCTCCTCGCGCTTGGTGGACGCGGCGCCGATGACGTTGTCCCGGCGGGCCGGGGGCTGTCCGCCGTCGAACCCGGCCGCGATGACGGTGACCCGTACCTCGTCGCCGAGCGCGTCGTCGATGACGGCGCCGAAGATGATGTTCGCCTCGGGGTGCGCGGCCTCGCTGACCAGCTGCGCGGCCTCGTTGATCTCGAAGAGACCGAGGTCCGAGCCACCGGAGATGGAGAGCAGCACGCCACGGGCGCCGTCGATGGACGCCTCCAGGAGCGGCGAGGAGATCGCCATCTCGGCGGCGGCCACGGCGCGGTCGTCGCCGCGGGCCGAGCCGATGCCCATCAGGGCCGAGCCGGCCTCGGACATCACGGACTTGACGTCGGCGAAGTCGAGGTTGATCAGACCCGGGGTGGTGATGAGGTCGGTGATGCCCTGGACGCCCGAGAGCAGGACCTGGTCGGCCGACTTGAAGGCGTCGAGCACGCTGACCTGGCGGTCCGAGATGGACAGCAGTCGGTCGTTGGGGATGACGATGAGGGTGTCGACCTCTTCGCGGAGCTCGGCGATGCCGTCCTCCGCCTGGTTCGCGCGGCGCCGGCCCTCGAAGGTGAACGGCCGGGTGACCACACCGATCGTCAGGGCGCCCAGCGAGCGAGCGATGTTGGCGACGACAGGTGCGCCGCCGGTGCCGGTGCCGCCGCCCTCACCGGCGGTGACGAAGACCATGTCGGCCCCCTTGAGGACCTCCTCGATCTCCTCGCGGTGGTCCTCTGCCGCCTTGCGACCGACGGCCGGGTTGGCGCCGGCGCCGAGGCCACGGGTGAGTTCCCGGCCGACGTCGAGCTTGACGTCGGCATCGCTCATCAACAGCGCCTGGGCGTCCGTGTTGATGGCGATGAACTCGACGCCCTTGAGACCGACCTCGATCATTCGGTTGATGGCATTGACACCACCGCCGCCGACACCGATGACCTTGATGACTGCGAGGTAGTTCTGCGGTGCTGCCACGTCGAAGGCCTCTCGCCTCGAGTTACGTGTCGCCGCCTCGCGGGCCTGCGTTGCGACGACTGATGCCGAAATAGGGACGGTCCGAACGCGCCGACCCGAACCCTCACCCTGAAGTTTAGGGTTAGGGGTGTGCCTGTTCCTCGGACTCTTCCGAACAGGACACTAAGTCGACAAGTAGCGCGTGTTCAACGAACACGCCGAACCTCCCGTTTTTCTTTTCACCCTATGTGATCACCCGTATCGCTGGCCAACCAGGGTGCGCCGCTGTTGGACCGGACGTCAACTCCCGGACGCAGCAGGGGCGGTGGGGACGCTCACGTCGAAGTGGGCGGCCTTGGGAGCGGCTTTCAACAAAGCGTTCAATGCGCGTCCCTTCGCGTCGCTCTGTTCACCGCTCCCCCACGTCACGGACCGGCCCCCGGTGAGCTCCAGCACGACCGAATCGTAGGAACCCACCTTGACCTGCACCGTTTCCCTGGCGATCGGCCCCGGGAGGGCGCCCGCGACGAGTACGGCCTCGTGCAGCAGCCGTTCCTCGTCGAAGCGGCGGGCGCTCGGCGATCGACCGGCGTTCAATTCGAGGACCGGAACACCCGCGGGTGCTTTCGGAACCGTGTCGAATCGCACACCCGTTGCGTCCACTTCCACGAAGTTGGCGTCCTTTTTGATGAGCAGGACGGGT
Organism: Streptomyces nojiriensis; assembly: GCF_017639205.1. NCBI lineage: Bacteria > Bacillati > Actinomycetota > Actinomycetes > Kitasatosporales > Streptomycetaceae > Streptomyces > Streptomyces nojiriensis. The sequence continues at coordinate 2,938,343 of NZ_CP071139.1, forward strand.
TTGCGTTCCGTCACTTTCAGACCGATGCCGTGCGGCCAGGCACGCACCACGTCGACCGAATCGATGCGGGGCAGCCGGCCGCGGACCCGGCCCTCGATCTCCTCGGTGTCGACGCTCACCAGGGGCGCGCCGACCGGAACGGCCGCGGCGCCCAGGACCTGCTCGGGGGTGAGCACGTCCATGCCGGTGGCGGCGACCTTCTCCACGCGGAGCCAGGACGAGCCGTAGAGCACCCAGGTGCCGCCCGCGGCGAGGACCACCGCGGCGGCCAGCGATGCCAGCACGGGGCCCCGGCGCAGGCGTGCGCCGGGGCCCCGGGGGCCGGACCGCTGCGCCGGCTTCGGGGCCTTGGCCTTGGGGGCCTTGGGGGCCTTGGAGCCCTTGGGCGGCTTCGTCGGCTCGGGAGCGCCGGTGCCCTTGCGGGCGGCCGGGCCGGACCGATCAGAAAACGGTGTTCCGCGCCGCGCGGTCGTCCCTCCGGCCACTCCCTGCCTCCTGCGTCTGCGCCACCCGCCTCAGCGGGACCTGTGGGCCGCGATCGCCTCGTAGACCATGCCGACCAGGAGCTCGTCGGCGTCCCGGCGGCCGAACTCACCGGCGGCCCGGGACATCTCGTACAGGCGGTGCGGGTCGGACAGCACCGGGAGGACCTGGCTCAGCACCCAGTCGGGCGTCAGCTCCGCGTCGTCCACGAGCAGGCCGCCGCCGGCCTTGACCACCGGCTGGGCGTTGAGCCGCTGTTCACCGTTGCCGATCGGCAACGGGACGTAGGCGGCGGGGAGCCCGACGGCGGAGAGTTCGGCGACGGTCATCGCTCCCGCGCGGCACAGCATCATGTCGGCGGCGGCGTACGCGAGATCCATCCGGTCCACGTACGGTACCGGCACATACGGCGGCATCCCGGGCATGTTGTCGACACGCGGCAGTTCGTTCTTCGGCCCGACGGCGTGCAGGATCTGGATCCCGGAGCGCTGGAGGGTCGGAGCGACCTGCTGGATCGTCTCGTTGAGGCGGCGGGCGCCCTGCGAGCCGCCGGAGACCAGCAGCGTGGGCAGGTTGGGGTCCAGACCGAAGGCGGCGCGCGCCTCCGGGCGGACCGCGGCCCGGTCGAGGGTGGAGATGGAGCGGCGCAGCGGGATGCCCACGTAGCGGGCGCCGCGCAGCTTGCTGTCGGGGGTGGAGACCGCGACGGCGTGCGCGTACCGGGAGCCGATCTTGTTGGCCAGTCCGGGCCTGGCGTTGGCCTCGTGGACGATGATCGGCACCCCGAGGCGCTTGGCCGCGAGATAGCCGGGCAGGGCCACGTAGCCGCCGAAACCGACGACGCAGTCGGCCTTGGTGCGGATCAGGATCTCCTCCGCGGCCTTGATCGTGCCGCGCAGCCGTCCGGGAACGGTGATGAGTTCCGGGGTCGGCTTGCGGGGCAGCGGAACGGCGGGGATCAGGCCCAGCTCGTAGCCGCGTTCCGGCACCAGGCGGGTTTCCAGTCCGCGCTCCGTGCCGAGGGCGGTGATGCCCACTGAAGGGTCCTGCCTGCGCAGGGCGTCCGCGAGGGCGAGCGCCGGCTCGATGTGGCCGGCGGTCCCCCCACCGGCGAGTACGACATGCACCGAATTTCACCGCTCTCCGGACGGACGCTTCTTGACGCGCCGTCTCATCGACTTCCATCTCACCCCGGTCCGCCACCAGCCGGTCTTCGGCTGTCGCATCGCGAGGGCCGCGCGCGCCGCCGGCTCCTCACGCGCGAAGGCGATGAGCAGTCCGACCGCGAACATGGTCGGCAGCAGGGCTGACCCTCCGTAGGAGAACAGCGGGAGCGGGACTCCGGCGATCGGCAGCAGGCCGAGCACCGCACCGATGTTGATCACGGCCTGGGCCGTGATCCAGGTGGTCACGCCTCCCGCGGCAAACCGTACGAAGGAGTCCTCCGTGCGTCCGGCCACGCGGATACCCGCATAGCCTAGAGCCGCGAACAGGGCGAGCACCGACAGCGTCCCCGCCAGACCCAGTTCCTCCCCGGTGATGGCGAAGATGAAGTCGGTGTGGGCTTCGGGTAGTTGCCCCCATTTTTCCACACTTGCACCCAGCCCGGAACCGAACCATCCGCCCGAGGCGAGGGCGTAGATCCCGTGAACGGCCTGCCAGCAAAGGTCGTTCTTGCCCGGTTCTGTCGCCCCGAGGCATTCCAGCCGGTCCATGCGGTGCGGGCTCGTCTTGATGAGCAGTGCGACGATCGCACCCGCGAAGGCGAGCACCCCGACGAACATCCGGGTCGGGGCTCCGGCGAGCCAGAGCAGACCGAACAGGATGGCGCCGAGGATCATCGCGGTGCCCATGTCCCCGCCCAGCATGATCAGCCCGAGCAGCAGGAAGGCCACCGGGACCAGCGGCACCAGCAGGTGCTTCCACTGGCTCAGCAGCCCCTTGTCGCCCTTGCGTGCCAGCAGGTCGGCGCCCCACAGGATCAGTGCCAGTTTGCCGAACTCACTGGGCTGGAGCATGAACGGACCGCCAAGGGAGATCCAATTCTGGTTGCCGTTGATCGAGACGCCTATCCCCGGGACCTGGACCAGGACCATCAGGAAGAGCGTGCCGGCGAGCACCGGGTACGAGAGCGCCCGGTGCAGTTTGACCGGCATCCGGGAGGCGGCCAGCAGGAGTACGCCGCCGATGAGGGCGGCCAGGAACTGCTTCTTGAAGAAGTACGCGTCGCCGAGGCCGAGCTGGAGGGCCTTGATCATCGAGGCCGAGTACACCATCACCAGGCCGAGCACGATGATGAGCAGGGAACTGCCGAAAATCAGGTAATAGGCGGTGAGCGGGCGGTCCCAGGCCTTCTGCAACTGCCGCTGCGTACGCCGCAGCCGGGCCAGCGGCCCGCGCCCGGCGGGCCGCTTCGAACGCACCACAGGGCGTTTGCGGCCCTGCGCCTTCACGGCGGACGGCCGCCGCCCCGGCAGCATCTGCTTGGCCGGCATCTGTGATCTTCCCCTCCACTCGTACGAGGCGAGCTGCCGGCCGGAGGGAACCTCCCGGAGCCCCCGGCCTAGGCCGTGTCCGCAGCGTTCTCGGCGGCCAGTTCGCGCACCGCGTCGGCGAATGCGTCCCCACGCTTGTTGTAGTTCGCGAACATGTCCATCGAGGCACAGGCAGGTGCCAGCAGGACCGTGTCGCCGGGCTCGGCGAGCGCGGCGGCTTCCCGGACCGCTGCGAGCATCGCCCCAGTGTCGGTCCGGTCGAGGTCGACGACCGGGACCTCGGGGGCGTGTCGCGCCAGCGCCTCGGCGATGAGCGCCCGGTCGGCGCCGATCAGCACGGCGCCGCGCAGCCGCTTCGCGGCGTTCTGTACGAGGTCGTCGAAGGTCGCCCCCTTCGCGAGGCCGCCGGCGATCCAGACGACCGGCTCGAAGGCCGCGAGCGAGGCCTCGGCCGCGTGCGTGTTGGTGGCCTTGGAGTCGTCGATGTAGGTGACCGAGGCGACCTCGTCCACGTACGCGACGCGGTGGGCGTCCGGGCGGAAGTCGCGCAGGCCGTCGCGGACGGCGCGCGGCTCCACGCCGAAGGCGCGGGCCAGGGCCGCGGCGGCGAGCGCGTTGGCGATGTTGTGCGGGGCCGGCGGGTTGACGTCCGTGACCTCGGCGAGCTCCTGGGCGTTCTTCTGCCGGTTCTCCACGAAGGCCCGGTCGACGAGGATGCCGTCGACGACGCCGAGCATGGAGGGTCCGGGGGCGCCGAGGGTGAAGCCGATGGCGCGGCAGCCCTCTTCGACGTCGGCCTCCATGACCAGGTTCTCGGTGGCCGGGTCGGCGACGTTGTAGACGCAGGCGACCGTGTTGCCCTCGTAGATCCGGCCCTTGTCGGTGGCGTACGCCTGCATCGAGCCGTGCCAGTCGAGGTGGTCGGGGGCCAGGTTCAGCACGGCCGCCGAGTGGACGCGCAGCGAGGGCGCCCAGTGCAGCTGGTAGCTGGAGAGTTCGACGGCGAGCACGTCGTACTCCTGCTCGCCGAGCACCACGTCGATGATCGGGGTGCCGATGTTGCCGACGGCGGCGGTGCGCAGCCCCGCGGCCTTCAGGATCGACGCCAGCATCTGGGTGGTGGTGGTCTTGCCGTTGGTGCCGGTGATCGCGAGCCAGGGGGCCGGGGCCGTGCGGGGCGCCGGGGCCCCGTCCTCGACGGACCGTGCGGCGCGCCGCTCCTGGCCGACCGCGCGCAGCAGCCAGGCGATCTCCACGTCTCCGACCACGTCCACGCCGGCTTCGGCGGCGGCCTCGAACAGCGGGCTGTCGGGCTTCCAGCCGGGCGAGGTGACGACCAGTTCGGTGCCCTCGGGCAGCACCTCGCCGGCGTGCCCGCCGTCCGCGAGGCGGCCGAGGCGGACGGTGATGCCCTCCGCCGCGAGCTCGGCGGCGCGGGCGCGGTGCGCGTCACCGTCACCGTTGTCGACGACGGTCACCACTGCGCCGAGGCCGGCCAGGGCGCGGGCGGCACTGATGCCGCTCACGCCCAGACCGGCGACGGTGATGTTCTTGTCCTGCCAGGACGTCACTTGTCGGCTGCCCATCCCGCGTAGAAGAGACCGAGACCAACGATCACGCACATGCCCTGGATGATCCAGAAGCGGACCACGACCAGTACCTCGGACCAGCCCTTGAGCTCGAAGTGGTGCTGCAGTGGCGCCATCCGGAAGACCCGCTTGCCGGTCATCTTGAAGGAGCCGACCTGGATGACGACCGACATCGTGATGAGCACGAAGAGGCCGCCGAGGAGCGCCATCAGGAACTCCGTGCGGGAGCAGATGGCGAGGCCCGCGAGCGCGCCGCCGAGGGCGAGCGAGCCGGTGTCACCCATGAAGATCTTGGCGGGCGAGGTGTTCCACCACAGGAAGCCGAAGCAGGCGCCCATGAGGGCGGAGGCGACGACCGCGAGGTCGAGCGGGTCGCGCACCTCGAAGCAGGCGTTCGGGTTGGTGAGGTCACCGGCCCTGGCGCAGGACTCCTGGAACTGCCAGACACCGATGAAGGTGTAGGCGCCGAAGACCATCACGGCGGCGCCGGTCGCGAGACCGTCCAGACCGTCGGTGAGGTTCACGCCGTTGGACATCGCCAGGATCATGAACAGTGCCCAGACCACGAACAGCACCGGGCCTATCGACCAGCCGAAGTCCGTGACGAACGACAGCTTGGTGGAGGCCGGGGTCAGCCCGCGCGAGTCCTTGAACTGGAGGGCCAGCACCGCGAAGGCGATACCGACGATCAGCTGGCCGGACATCTTCGCCTTGGCCCGCAGACCCAGCGAACGGCGCTTGACGATCTTGATGTAGTCGTCCAGGTACCCGACGAGGCCCATGCCGGCCATCAGGAACAGGACGAGCAGGCCCGAGAAGCTCGGCTCCTCACCGGTGAGGACCTTCGTCAGGGCGTACGCGATGAGCGTCGCCAGGATGAAGGAGATACCGCCCATGGTGGGCGTGCCCTTCTTCCCGGCGTGGCCGCGGGGGCCGTCGTCGCGGATGAACTGGCCGTAGCCCTTGCGGGCGAGCAGCTTGATCAGCAGCGGGGTGCCGATGACGGTGAGGAACATGCCGATGACACCGGCGAACAGGATCTGCCTCATCGGTCGGTGACCTCGCCCTCGACAGTGCTGTCGAGAAGGCCCTGGGCCACCCGCTCCAGACCGGCCGACCTGGAAGCCTTCACCAGCACGACGTCACCCGGGCGCAGTTCACTGCGCAACAGGTCGACCGCCGCCTGCGCGTCGGACACGAGCACCGACTCCTCACCCCACGAACCCTCGTTATATGCGCCCAGTTGCAGCCAGGATGCTTCCCTGCCCCCGACTGCGACGAGCTTGCTCACGTTGAGCCGGACGACAAGTCGTCCGACCGCGTCGTGCTCGGCGAGAGCGTCGTCTCCGAGCTCGGCCATCGGGCCGAGCACCGCCCACGTGCGTCCCCCGTTCGCCCTGCCGGCACCGCCCATCGCGGCGAGCGCGCGGAGTGCGGCCCGCATGGACTCCGGGTTCGCGTTGTAGGCGTCGTTGACGATCGTCACACCGTCCGCCCGCTCGGTGACCTCCATCCGCCACCGGGACAGCGTGCCCGCCCCGGAGAGCGCCGTGGCGATCTCCTGTGCGGACATGCCCAGTACATGGGCGACGGCGGCCGCGGCGAGCGCGTTCGACACGTGGTGCTCACCGTACAGCCGCAAGGTCACGTCACTGCACCCGGTCGGTGTGTGCAGTGTGAAGGAAGCCTGTCCCCTGTCCGTCATGCGCACTTCGGTGGCCCGGATTTCGGCGTCCTCGGCCTCACCGAACAGCACCGTACGGGCCTTCGTGCGCCCGGCCATCCCACGAACCAGCAGGTCATCGGCGTTGAGGACGGCGACGCCGCCCTCCGCCTCGGACGGCAGGGCCTCTACCAGCTCCCCCTTGGCCTGTGCGATCTGCTCACGGCCGCCGAACTCGCCGATGTGGGCGGTGCCGACGTTGAGGACCAGACCGATCCGCGGGGGCGTCAGTCCGGTGAGGTAGCGGATGTGGCCGATGCCGCGGGCGCCCATCTCCAGGACCAGGTGCTGGGTTTCCTCGGTGACGCGCAGCGTCGTGATCGGCAGGCCGATCTCGTTGTTGAGGTTGCCGGGGGTCCACACGGTCGGCGCGTGGTGCTGGAGCACCTGCGCGATCAGGTCCTTGGTGGAGGTCTTGCCGGCGGATCCGGTGAGCGCCACGACATCGGTGCCCAGGCGGGTGACCACGGCCCGGGCGAGTGCTCCGAGGGCGGCCACCACGTCGGGGACCACGATGGCCGGTACGCCGACGGGCCGGGTCGCGAGGACGCCCACGGCCCCTGCGGACACCGCGCGCTGCGCGTAGTCGTGACCGTCGACCCGCTCGCCGAGGAAGGCGGCGAACAGGCTGCCCGGCCCGACCTCGCGGGAGTCGTAGACCACGGGGCCGGTGACCTGGACGGACGGATCCGGTATGTCGTGGGGCCGCCCGCCGGTGATGTCGGCGATCTCGGCGAGGGAAAGGGCGATCACTGGTTCACCTCGGCCTGTCGGGCCTTAATCGTTTGATCGAGCGCGGGCGTCCGGTCGAGCACGGCCTGGTGCTCGATCGCGGCGCGGAGCACCGTGCGGTCGTCGAAGGGGCGTACGACACCGGCGGTGTCCTGGCCCTGCTCGTGGCCCTTGCCGGCCACCAGCACGGTGTCACCGGGCCGGGCGCGGGCGACGGCGGCCGCGATGGCCGCGGCCCGGTCGGCGTCGACCAGGACGGTGCCCCGCTCGGCGGGCGGCACGGACACGGCGCCCTCGAACATCGTGGCGAGGATCGCGAGCGGGTCCTCGGAGCGCGGGTTGTCGGAGGTCAGAACGGCGACGTCGGCGAACCGGGCGGCCGCGGCCCCCATCGGACCGCGCTTGGTGGTGTCGCGGTCGCCGCCGCAGCCGAGCACGATGTGCAGCTTGCCCTCGGTGACCTCGCGCAGCGCGCGCAGCACCGATTCCACGGCGTCCGTCTTGTGCGCGTAGTCGACGACGGCGAGGTACGGCTGTCCCGCGTCCACCCGCTCCAGCCGGCCGGGGACCCCGGGGACCGCGGCGACGCCGTCGGCGGCGGTCTGCGGGTCGAGGCCGGCGGCGGCGAGCGTGACGATCGCGGCGACGGTGTTGGCGACGTTGAACGGGCCGGGCAGCGGTGCGGTGGCCCGTACGCGCTGTCCTTCGGGGCCCAGCAGGGTCAGGGTGGAGCTCGCCGGGCCGAAGACCACGTCCTCGGCGCGCCAGTCGGCGGCCGGGTCGCCCGCGGCGGAGAAGGTGACGACCGGGACGGTGGCCTCCTTGGCCAGGCGGCGGCCGTACTCGTCGTCGGAGTTGACCACGCCCAGGCGGGCCCGGCGGGCGGTGAACAGCTGCGCCTTGGCCTGGAAGTAGTCCTCCATGTCGGAGTGGAACTCCATGTGCTCCGGGCTCAGGTTGTTGAAGACGGCGACGTCGAAGACGCATCCGTCCACCCGGCCGAGCACCAGGGCGTGGCTGGAAACCTCCATGGCCACGGCCTCGACCCCGCGTTCGCGCATGACCGCGAAGAGGGCCTGGAGGTCGGTGGCCTCGGGGGTGGTCCGCTCGGACTTGATGCGCTCGTCGCCGATGCGCATCTCGACGGTGCCGACCAGTCCGGTGCTCCGGCCCGCTGCGCGCAGGCCGCCCTCGACGAGGTACGCCGTGGTGGTCTTGCCGGAGGTGCCGGTGATGCCGATCTGGAGCAGGCCCTCACCGGGGCGCCCGTAGATCGCGGCGGCGAGCTCTCCCATCCGGCCGCGCGGGTCGTCGACGGTCAGGACCGGCAGGCCGGTCGCCGCGGCGCGCTCCGCCCCCGCGGGGTCCGTCAGCACGGCTGCGGCGCCGAGGCCGGCCGCCTGGGCGGCGAAGTCGGCGCCGTGCGCCCTGGCCCCCGGCAGGGCCGCGTACAGATCACCGGGGCGGACCGCACGGGAGTCGTGCGTGATGCCGGTGATCTGCGCGGCGCCGGGCGCCGGGATGCCCAGCAGGGTGGCCAGCTCGCCCAGCGGGCTCGGGCTGGCGGACGCGGGCCGGGGCGCTCCCGGCGGCGTTGCCGGGGCTGTCTGGGTCTTTCTGGGCTGATCAGCGTGGGACACGGCGGTGAGCGTACCGGGCGCGGTGGGCCGCCCGCGAAATGAGGCCCCGGCCTCGGGCTCGGCGGTCGTCGGGTTCCCGGGTTTCGGGGTGATCGTTGTCACTGATGGTGCCTCACGCTTTTCTGGCGGGCCGGCCTGGCTGTGGGTCACTGACCGGGCTGCGGACTGGGCTGCGGGGCGGGCTGCGCGGCGGGCTGAGGAGCGGCGTCATAGGTGACGGGGAGCCCGGCGGGGGCGGTTCCCGTGGGGGCCACCTGGAGGGTCTTGAGCGCGAACTCCATGACCTTCTTGTAGATGGGGCCGCAGATCTGGCCGCCGAAGTAGCTGCCCTTCGTGGGGTTCTGGATGGCGCAGTAGACGGTGATGCGCGGGTTGTCCGCGGGGGCGAATCCGGCGAAGGAGGCGGTGTAGCCCTTGTAGCGGCCGGTGGCCGGATCCACCCGGTTGGAGGTGCCGGTCTTGCCGCCGACGCGGTAGCCGGGGATCTTCGCCTTGGTGCCGGTGCCCTCCTGGTCGTCGACCACGGATTCGAGCATCTCGGCGAGGGTCTTGGCGGTCTCCGCGCTGATCACGCGGTTCTGCTCGGGGGCCGGGGCCGGGGTGAAGCGGCCGTCGGGGCCCTTGGTGCCGCGGATCAGCGTCGGCTCGATGCGGACCCCGCCGTTGGCGATGGTCGAGTACACGGAGGCCGCCTGCATGGCGTTGAGGGAGAGGCCCTGGCCGAAGGGGATCGTGTACTGCTGGGAGGTGGACCAGTCCTTGGGGGCGGCGAGGATGCCGCGGGACTCGCCGGGGTAGTTCAGGCCGGTGGGCCGGCCGATGCCGAACTTGGTCAGGTAGGAGTGCAGGACCTCGTTGGCCTCGGGCTGGGTGGGTCCGAGCTGGCCGGTGGCCAGGATGGTGCCGATGTTGGAGGACTTGGCGAGGACCCCGTTGAGGGTCAGGTACCAGGTCGGGTGGTCGATGTCGTCCTTGAACAGCCGGTCGCCGCGGTGGAGCCGGTTGGGGACCTCGACACGGGTCTCCGCGGTGGCCTTCTTCTCCTCCAGCACGGCGGCCATGGACATGACCTTGGCGGTGGAGCCGGGCTCGTACACGTCCTGGAGCGCGGCGTTGCCCATGGCGGCGGAGCGGGCCCGGGTCAGGTCGTTGGGGTCGAAGCCCGGGGCGTTGGCCATGGCCAGTACCTCGCCGGTGCGGGTGTCCTGGACGATGACGTAGCCGCGGTCGGCCTCGGACTTCTGGACCTGCTCGGCGATGGCGCTCTGCGCCGCCCACTGGATGTCCCGGTCGATGGTCAGCTGGATGTCCTCGCCGGGGACGGCGGGCTTCTCGTTGGAGTCGGCGGTGGGGACCTGGCGGCCGCCGGACTGGGCGTAGGTGATCTCGCCGTCCTTGCCGGACAGCTTCTTGTCGAGGGAGGACTCCAGACCGCCGGCGCCCTTGCCCTCGGCGTTGACGTAACCCAGTATTCCGGCGGCGAGGTCGCCGTTCGGGTAGACGCGCTTGCTGCTGGTCTCCTTGAACACGCCGGCGAGGACGTTGGCGCCGGGGCCGTTGGCCCGCTTGTCGGCCGCCGCCTTGTCCGCGAAGACCCGCTTGAGGTCCTTGATCTGGTTCCAGACCTGGGGGGTCTGGCGCTGGGCGAGGACGACGTACCGGGAGTTCTTGGTGCTCAGCCGCTCTGTGAGCTCCTTGGCGTCCTTTCCGAGGATGGGCGCGAGGAGGGCGGCGGCCTGCTGCGGGGCGTCCGGGGCCTTGCTGTCCTGCGGGGTGAACATCTTCGGGTCGGCGGTGATGTCGTACGCGTCGACGCTGGTGGCGAGGGCCACGCCCCGGCGGTCGGTGATCTCGCCGCGCTCGGCGGCCAGCTTGACGCTGGTGTAGCGGTTCTTGGAGGCCTCGGCGGAGAACGCCGCGGCGTCGACGGCCTGGACCTGGAGCAGGCGGACCACGAAGGCCAGCATGACGAGGGTCAGGCCGACGCCGACCAGTCGCAGCCGGGGGCGCGGGCTGCCGAGCCGGATCGTGTGCGGGGTGCGGGGGCCCGCCGGCCGCCGGGTCGCGGGGCGCGAGGCCGGGCGCGGGCCCGGGCGGGCGCCGGCCCGGGCCCGGTCGCCGGCCCGGGGCGGCCTGGCCGGTCCGGGCACCCGCCGCCGGGGCGGCTCCTGCGGGCTCACGCGGTCACCGCCGGGGCGATGCCGGGGCTCCGCCCCGGACCCCGCTCCTCAAACGCCGGAGGGGCTGGACGGGAACGGTGGATCACGGCGTCACCTTCCGGGGGTCTGGTTGGGCTGCGGGGATCCGCCGGCCGCGGGGGACCCGGCGGAGGGCGCCGGCTGGCCCGGAGCGGGCGCCGACGGGGCCGGTGCGCCCGGGGATCCGCTCGGCGGTACGGCCGGGGTGCCCGGGGGCGGGGTCGGTGACGGCGGGGCCTCGGCGACCGCCGGGCTGCCGGCGACCTTGCCGTCGGGGCCGATGAAGACCGGGCTGCCACCGGGGACCAGGCCCAGCTCGTGCGCCCGTCGCTGCAGCGCGTCGGGCGCGGAGTAGGCGTCGACGTCGCGCTGCAGGGCCTGCTCCTCGTCGGTGAGGGCGGTGGTCTCCTTCCTCAGCTTGCTGAGCTGGAAGGAGCCTTCGTTCAGTGCCGAGTTCAGCAGCAGCAGGCTGATCAGGCCGCCGCAGAGCAGGGCCACGACCAGCAGGACGAACGGCATCCGGGCCGCCTGTCCGCCGGGACGCGGGCGGGCCGGGCGGCCGCCGAGCGCCCGGCCGAGGCGGGCCGCCTGCCCGCGGGTCAGCGTGGCGACCTTCCCGGCCTTGGTCACAGTCGCGCCTCCCGGATGCGTTCGACGCCGCGGAATCTGGCCGGGGCGGCCCGCCGGTTCTCGGCGATCTCCTCCTCGGTGGGCAGCTCGGCGCCGCGCGTGAGCAGTTTCAGCTTCGGCTGGTACTTCTCCGGCACCACGGGCAGTCCGGGCGGGGCCGTCGAGGTCGCGCCGGCCGCGAAGACCTGCTTGACCAGGCGGTCCTCCAGCGAGTGGTACGAGAGCACGGCGATCCGGCCGCCGACCGCGATCCGGTCCACCGCCGCCGGAATGGCCCGCTCCAGACCGGAGAGCTCCCCGTTGACCTCGATCCGCAGCGCCTGGAAGGTCCGCTTCGCCGGGTTGCCGCCGGTCCGCTTGGCGGCCTGCGGAAGGGAGTCACGGATCAGTTCGACCAGCCGGGCGCTGTTGCTGAAGGGCTCCTTCTCCCGCTCCCGGACGATCGCCGAGACGATCCTCTTGGCCTGCTTCTCCTCGCCGTACTGGCGCAGGATCCGCACCAGCTCGCCCGGCGCGTAGCTGTTGAGCACCTCGGCCGCGCTGATGCCGGTCGTCTGGTCCATGCGCATGTCCAGCGGCGCGTCCTGGGCGTACGCGAACCCGCGGTCGGCCTCGTCCAGCTGCATGGAGGAGACGCCCAGGTCGAAGAGGATGCCCTGGACGGCCGGGATGCCCAGCCCGTCCAGGACCTCGGCGAGGTCGGCGTAGATCGCGTGGACGAGGGTGGCGCGGTCGCCGAAGGGCGCGAGCCGCTCGCCGGAGAGCCGCAGGGCCTCCTTGTCGCGGTCGAGGCCGATCAGGTGGGCCTCGGGGAACCGGGTCAGCAGGGCCTCGCTGTGGCCGCCGAGGCCGAGGGTGCAGTCGACGACGACGGCCCCGGGCCTCTCCAGTGCCGGGGCCAACAGGTCCAGGCACCGCTGGAGCATCACCGGGACATGTCGGGACTCGCTAGTCAAAGCGCCCTCTCAGATAACGGCGCGGCAGGCGTACGCACCACCGGATCCCCGCATCCGCGACCGGCGCCGGGGAAGGTGGCGCCGGCCGGCCGGTGAGCGGGAGAGGGCCGGGCCGTACGTACGCGCCGCGCACGCGGAGTGTTCATCGGGGGCCGGGCGGCCGGTCAGGGCCGGGCTCCGGCCGGTTCGCGTCACTTTAGTGCAACGGTCGCCGCGGTCAACGAACCGCCCCGCGCGGCGTGCACGGCTCTGGGCACGAACCGGCAAATGCCGCGAATCACCCGAACAGCCGCCTCACACCCACCCCTGTGGGTTAGCTCACAACAAGCCTCGTTGGCGTTCTTTGTCCGCTCTCACGCAGGGCCATGACCCGCCGTGACCACTAACGTCGTAGCCATGACGACTTCCGCATCCCTGCCTGCAGAGTCCACGTCCGAGGCATCCGTCGGCGGATCCGTCACCGACCGGCTGGTCGAGGCGAATCAGCGGTACGCCGCGCAGTTCTCCGACCCCGGCATGGACGCCCGTCCCGTCCTCAAGGTCGCCGTCGTGGCCTGTATGGACGCCCGCCTCGATCTGCACAAGGCCCTCGGCCTGGAACTCGGCGACTGTCACACCATCCGCAACGCGGGCGGTGTGGTCACCGACGACACGATCCGCTCCCTCACCATCAGCCAGCGGGCCCTCGGTACCAGCGCGGTCATACTCATCCACCACACCGGCTGCGGTCTCGAAAACCTCACCGAGGACTTCCGGCACGAGCTGGAGGACGAGGTCGGCCAGCGTCCCGCCTGGGCCGTCGAGGCCTTCCGTGACGTCGACCAGGACGTTCGCCAGTCCATGCAGCGGGTCCGCACGAACCCCTTCCTGCCCCACAAGGACGATGTGCGAGGCTTCGTCTTCGATGTGCACACCGGGCTCCTGCGGGAGATCGATCCCAGCTCTTGAGTGACACAAGGCCGTAACGCCGTCAAGAATGCGGGATGGCACCACCCGGGATCCCCCGGGTCGGTGTCCGTGTTTCGGGGTGGGCCGGTTCATGCGCCAAGGGCGTCGGCCCTGGAAAAGGGCCGAGGAGAACCAAGGTGACGACGTACGACGACCGAGCGAGCCTCGCGGATCTGACCAGCACGGTGGAGCGGGTGCGCCAGTCGGTCGAGAGCGTGATCGAAGGCAAGCCCGAGGTCGTCCGCCTCGCGCTGACGGTGCTCCTCGCCGAGGGCCACCTGCTGATCGAGGACGTCCCCGGCGTCGGCAAGACGATGCTCGCCAAGACGCTCGCCAAGTCCATCGACTGCTCGGTCCAGCGCATCCAGTTCACGCCCGACCTGCTGCCCTCCGACATCACCGGCGTCAGCATCTACGACCAGCAGCGCCGCGAGTTCGAGTTCAAGCCGGGCGCGATCTTCGCGCAGATCGTCATCGGTGACGAGATCAACCGCGCCTCCCCGAAGACCCAGTCCGCACTGCTGGAGTCGATGGAGGAGCGCCAGGTCACCATCGACGGCACGACCTACACGCTGCCCAGCCCCTTCATGGTCGTCGCCACCCAGAACCCGGTGGAGATGGAGGGCACCTACCCGCTGCCCGAGGCCCAGCGCGACCGCTTCATGGCCCGCGTCTCCGTCGGCTACCCCAGCCCCGAGGCCGAGCTCAAGATGCTCGACGTGCACGGCGGGATCTCCCCGCTCGACGACCTGACGTCCGTCGCGCACTCCCACGAGATCGTCAAGCTGATCGAGGCGGTCCGCGAGGTGTACGTGGCCGAGCCCGTCCGGCGCTACGTCGTCGACCTGGTCTCCGCCACCCGCACCCACCCCGACCTGCGGCTCGGCGCCTCGCCCCGGGCCACCCTGCACCTGCTGCGCGCCGTGAAGGCCTCCGCCGCGCTCGCCGGCCGGGACTACGTCCTGCCCGACGACGTCCAGGCCCTGGCCGCCCCGGTCCTCGCGCACCGGCTGCTGCCCACCGCGCAGGCCCAGCTCAACCGCCGCACCGCCGAGCAGGTCGTCGGCGAGATCCTGCAGCGCACCCCCGTCCCGGCCGCGCACGCCCGCGGCGAGATGCCGCCCGGCGCGGGCATCCGGGGCTTCTGATGAGCGCCGGTGCCCCGCGCGGCGCCGGTGGCCCGGGGGACGGCGGCGGACTGCGCGCGTCGCTGTCCGGGCTGACCACCCGCGGCCGCTCGTTCCTGGCCGCCGGGATAGCGGCCGCCGCCTGCGCGTACGTCCTGGGCCAGGGCGAACTGCTGCGGGTCGGCATGCTGCTCGCGCTCCTGCCGCTGATCTGCGTCTACGCCCTCCACCGCACCCGCTTCCGGGTCTCCGGCAGCCGCCGGCTCAGCCCGGGGCGGGTCCCCGCGGGCAGCGAGGCCCGCGTACAGCTGCGCATGGACAACGTCTCCCGGCTGCCCACCGGCCTGCTGATGCTCCAGGACCGGGTGCCCTACGTACTGGGCCCGCGCCCGCGGTTCGTACTGGACCGGGTCGAGCCCGGCGGCCGCCGCGAGGTGTCCTACCGGGTCCGCTCCGACCTGCGCGGCCGCTATCCGCTCGGCCCGCTCCAGCTGCGCCTGTCCGACCCCTTCGGGCTGGTCGAGCTGACCCGTTCCTTCAGCACCTACGACACCCTCACCGTCATCCCGCGCACCGAACCCCTGCCGCGCATCCACCTGGCCGGCGAGTCCAACGGCTACGGCGACGGCAGCCGCCGCTCCCTGGCCCTGGCCGGTGACGACGACGTGATCCCCCGCGGCTACCGGCGCGGCGACGACCTGCGCCGGGTGCACTGGCGCTCGACCGCCCGCTACGGCGAGCTGATGGTCCGCCGCGAGGAGCAGCCGCAGCGCAGCCGGGCCACCGTCCTGCTGGACACCCGGCGCCTGGCCTTCGACGGCGCCGGCCCCGACTCCGCCTTCGAGTGGGCCGTCTCGGCGGCCGCCTCCAGCCTGGTGCACGTCCTGGAACAGGGCTTCTCCACACGGCTGCTCACCGACACCGGCGACGCGGTGCCCGGTGAGGGCGGCGGCGGATTCTCCTCCGGCGGGCAGGAGTCCGCGGAGGCCGCCGGGCTGATGATGGACACCCTCGCGGTCGTCGGGCACTCCGACGGCGCCGGGCTCTCCCGCGCCTACGACGCGGTGCGCGCCGGTGGCGGCGGCTTCGGCGGAGCCGGCGGTGACGGGCTCCTCATCGCCTTCTTCGGCGACCTGGACGACGTACAGACGGAACTGGCCGCCCGGATGCGCCAGCGCACCTCGGGTGCGGTGGCCTTCGTACTGGACTCCGCGAGCTGGGGCGGACAGCCCGCTCCGGGGCACGCCGTGCCCCCGCTGGAGGAGCGGATGCGCAGACTGCGCGACGCGGGCTGGACCGCACTGGCCGCCCCGCCCGGGGTGGCCTTCGGCGAACTGTGGCGCCAGGCCGGGACCGCGCGCGTCGGTACGGGAACCTCCGGAGGTCGGGAATGAGCGGGCGGGCGAAACTGACGCTGTTCGCGGCACTGGCGACGCTGCTCACCGCGTGGTCGCTGAACCCGCTGGTGGACTCGCAGGCCTGGCTGCTGCAGGCGGCGCTGCTGCTCGCCCTGCAGAGCGCGGTGGGTGCCGGAACCCGGCGGGTGCCGCTGGCCCGGACGCTGACCGTGGCCGCGCAGGCACTGGTGTCGCTGCTGGTGCTCGCGTTCCTCTACGCCGGCAAGGGCGAGTCCCACGGGGACGGGCCGCTGGCCTACCTGGTGACGGACTTCGGCGCGCTGTTCGGCCAGGGCGTCCGGGACGTGGGCGAGTTCGCGATCCCGGCTCCGCTGACGGACGGCATCAAGCTGCTGCTGGTGTCCGGCGTGCTGCTGATCGGCCTGCTGGTGGACACGCTGGCGGTGACCCTGCGCACGGCCGCCGCGGCCGGACTGCCGCTGCTGGCGCTGTACTCGGTGGCCTCGGGCCTGGCGGGCGGCGGGGACGCATCCTGGTTCTCCTTCCTGCTCGCGGGCTGCGGCTACCTGATGCTGCTGCTGTCCGAGGGCCGGGACCGGCTCGCCCAGTGGGGCCGCGTCTTCGGCGCGGCCCCGCGCCGGGGCGCCGCCGACTCCGGTCTCGGCAACGGGGCGGGCGGGCAGGCGACGGCGCCCGTGAAGTTCGGGCGGCGGATCGGCGCGGTGACCCTGGGCCTGGCGCTGGCGGTGCCGGCCGTACTGCCCTCGCTCGGCGGCGGGCTGCTGGGCGGCAACCAGGAGGCCGAGGAGAACGGCGGCGGCACGGGCGGGACGATCTCCGCGGTCAACCCGCTGGTCTCCCTGCAGAGCAACCTGAACGCGCAGGACAACCGCGTGATCCTCAGGTACCGGACGAACAGCCCGCAGCAGGGCGACCAGTACCTGCGGATCCTGGCCCTGGACGAGTTCAACGGCGTCAAGTGGGAGGCCTCCGGGCGGGCCCTGATCGACGTGCCGGAGGAGCTGCCGGCACCGCCGGGGCTCCGCGCCCCGGTCAGCGGCACCGCGGTCGAGGTCACCACCAGCATCTCGGCGGCGGACTACTACACCCAGCGCTACCTCCCCATGCCCTATCCGGCGACGTCGGTGGCCGTCGGCGGCAAGTGGCGGTTCGAGCCGGTCGGCCGGACCCTGGTCGGCGACCAGCTGGGCCGGGACCGGTTCCAGAACGTCCAGGGCGCCGAATACACCGTGCGCAGCCTGCTGCTGAAGCCGACGGCCCAGCAGCTCCAGAAGGCGCCGGAACCCGACCCGGCGATCCGGGAGGAGTACACGAAGCTCCCGGACAACCTGCCGCCGGTGGTCGCCGAGAGGGCCCGCCAGGTGACGCAGGGGGCGAAGGACGACTACACGCGGGCCGTGAAGCTGCAGGACTACTTCGCTGTGAACGGCGGGTTCCGCTACAACACGAGGACTGCCTCGGGCACGGGTCCGCAGGCGGTCGCCCGGTTCCTCGACGACAAGGAAGGCTTCTGCGTCCACTTCGCCTTCTCGATGGCGGCGATGTCCCGCTCGCTGGGCATCCCGGCCCGCGTCGCGGTGGGCTTCACGCCCGGCGAGAAGCAGTCGGACGGCAGCGTGAACGTGTCGATGCGCGACGCGCACGCCTGGCCCGAGCTGTACTTCGAGGGCGTGGGCTGGACCCGCTTCGAGCCGACGCCCCGCTCCGGCATCAACATTCCGGACTACTCCCGGGCACAGACGCCGGCCACCCAGCCGTCCGCGCCGGCGCCGCTGCCCTCCCAGAGCTCGGCGGCGCCGTCGACCGCGCCCTCGGCGACCCCCGAGTGCCCGCCGGCCCTGAAGAAGCTCGGCGAGTGCGACACGGCGGCGCCCGCGCAGAAGGCGGGCGACGGCGGCGGGCCGTCGGTGACGACGGTCCTCGGCTGGGCGGCGCTCGCGGTGGCGGTGCTGGGCCTGCCCCTGCTCCCGATGCTGTGGCGGACCCGGCTGCGGTCCCGGCGCCTGGCGACCGGGGAGGCCCTGACGGCCTGGCGGGAACTGGGCGACACCGCCTGGGACGCGGGTGTGGTCCCGGACGGGGCGCTGTCCCCGCGCCGGGCGGCGAGCCGGATCGTGGACCTGGGCCGCCTGGAGCCGGAACCGGCGGCCGCCGTGCACCGGGTCGCGGGTGCGGTGGAACGGGCCCTGTACGCGCCCCCGGGCGCGGAGGTCTCGTACCCGGAGCTGGCGGACGACGTACTGCTGGCCCGTACCGGCCTGCTGGAGTCGGCGGACCGGCTTCCCCGGCTGCGCGCCCTGCTGCTGCCGCGCTCGGCGGCCCGCATCTCCTGGGCCCTGGCGGCCCGCCGGTCCGCGATCACCTCGGCGGTATCCACCCGCCTCACGGCCGCCCGCCTCCGGCTCCCCCTGCGGGGCCGCCGCTAGGGGGAATTCCAGCCCCGCCGGCGTTTGAGGCGCGGGGTCCGGGGCGGAGCCCCGGCAACCGTGGCGCGCTGCCCCACGAGCCGCCGAACCCGCGGACGCGAAACGGCGAGGCTCGATCCCCCCGAGCCCCGCCGCTTCACGTATCGCTTCACCGGGTTCCGTGTCCCCCGTCCCGGTCACGGAAGGAGGCACCCGATCCGCTCCGCAGCCCCGTGTCGGCGGTGCGGACCGGGTCTCCTGTCCGTTGCTCCCAGTCTGGCGTCCGCGCAGGTGGGAGCCCATCCGCGCACGTACTCATTTCCGCACCTAGGTACGGATACTCAGCCGTCGCGGCCGGCCCCACCAGTTCTACGGGGCGGCGCGCCCGCGCGGCACCGCCGACTGGGGGGTGGTGGCGCGCCGGAACTCAGCGGTTCCCGCTGACCCTGCCCCGCAGCAGCAGCGACAGCGCCGAGTGCACGTCGTCCAGGGACCGCTCGCTCTGGAAGGACTGCCAGTCCAGGGCGGCCACCAGCACCATCCCGACCATCGCGGCCGCCGTGAGCGGCACGTCGATCTCGGCGCTCAGCTCACCGCGTTCGACGCCTTCGCGGAGCACCTTCTCCACGACGGCCACCGCCTCCTGACGGACCACCATCAGCGTGGACTGCCACGCGCGGTTGGTGCGCCACAGCTCGGCGACGTAGAGCTGGGTGAAGGCCGGGTACCGGTCGATGAAGACGAGGCCCGCGCGGATCATGGCGTCGAGCGCCTCGACCCGGCTGCCGCCACGGGCCTCCGTCTCCTCCGCTGCGGTCCGCAAGGAGACCGTCAGCAGGCCGACGCCGTGCCGCAGCAGCTCCTCGAACAGCTCGTTCTTGCTGGCGAAGTTGTAGTAGACCGTGCCCTTCGCGACTCCCGCCCGCTCGGCGATCTCATCGACCGTGGTCGCGGAGAATCCCTGCTCGGCGATCAGGGTGACGGCCGCTTCGTAGAGCTTCTGCCGGGTGATCGCGCGACGGCCCCCGCCGGTGCCCGCACCGGTGCTGCTGCTTTCCATGGCGCTGATTGTCACAGGTCAACACGTCCCTACAGGCTCAGTTCCGGGTGCAGCCGGTCCATGGTCCACACCTGCTTGCCGCGGGCGGCGAGCGCGGTGAGGGCCAGGGCGCCCGCGGTGAAGGCCAGCAGGACCGCGCCGCCCTGCCAGACCGGGGCGAGGTCGCCGCCGGTGATGAGCCGGCGCAGGCTCTCGACGATGTACGACATCGGCAGGTACGGGTGGATCCAGTTGAAGAAGTCCGGGCTGGTCTGGACGGGGTACGTACCGCCCGCCGAGGTCAGCTGGAGCATCAGGACGGCCAGCACCAGGATGCGGCCGGCGGCGCCGAACTTGGCGTTGAGCCACTGGACGATCGCCGCGAAGCAGCCGGTGACCAGCATCAGGAAGCCGATGGTGAGGGCCGGGTGGGCCATCTTCAGGCCGAGGCCGGGCGCCCAGTGCAGGACGGACATCAGCAGGGCCACCTGCGCCGTGCCGAGGCCCGCCACGGGCAGCCAGCCGGCGAGGGCGACCCGCCACGGCGAGGCACCGGCGGCCAGGGCCCGCCGGTTCAGCGGGGCGATCAGCATGTAGGCGACCATCGCGCCGACCCAGAGGGAGAGCGGGATGAAGTAGGGGGCGAAGCCGGTGCCGTAGTTGGGCGCCTTGTGCAGGGACTGGTTGGCGAGCTGGATCGGGTCGGCCATGACCTGCGTGCGCTGGTCGCGCTGCTGCTGGTCGTAGTCGGGGATCTTGCCGGCCCCGTCGTGGAGGCCGCCGGCGAGCTGGCCGGTGCCGTCGACGAGCTTGTACATGCCGCCGTCGAGCTGGTGGGCACCGTCGCCGAGCTTGCCGACGCCGTCGGTGAGGGCGCCGGAGCCGGTGGTGGCGGAGCCGATGCCGGTGTGCAGCTGGGCCATGCCCGCGGACACCTTGTGGGCACCGTCGTTGAGGGCGTTGACCTTGGCGACGGCCGCGTCGAGGTCGCCCGCGAGCTGCGGGGCCTTGTCGACGAGCACGCGGGCCTTGTTCTCCAGGTCGGTGAGCTGGGTGCGGAGCTTGGCGACGTCGCCGTTGGCGTTCTTGGCCAGGACGCTGACGTCCCCGCTGAGCTCGGCGGCCTCGGCCGTGCTGTCCCGGACCGTCTTCAGGTCGGGGCAGGAGGCCAGGTGCGGTTCGCCGCCGGGGGTCACGCAGTGCTTGGTGTAGTAGGTGTCGGCGACGGTGGCGGCCTTCTTGGCGGCAGCGGCGGCGGCCGGGGCCTTCTCGGCGAACTTGTCGAGGTGGTTGCGGACGACCTTCGCGCTGTCGGCGACCAGCTCGGCGGTGTCGGCCAGGTTCTTGGGGTCCTTGACGAAGGGACGGGCCTTGTCCGCGGCCCCGTTGACCTTGTCGGCCAGCGCCTGGGTGCCGTCCGCGACGCCCTTGGAGCCGGTCTCCAGCTTGCCGGCCGCCGTGTTCAGCTTCTGCAGACCGCTGTTGAGCTCGCCGGACTTCTCCTGCGCCGTGTCGAGGCCGTCGGCGAGCTCCTTGGCGCCCTCCTGGGCCTTGCCCGCGCCGTCCTTGAGCTTGTCGGCGCCGTCGGCCGCCTCGGCGGTCTTGTCGTGCAGGTCGGAGAAGTTGACGAAGATCTTGTCGAGGAAGCCGCGGGAGGCGTTGGCGGACGCCGCGGAGCGGACCTCGGCGAAGACGGAGCGCGAGATCGAGCCGACGATGTAGTTGTTGGCGTCGTTGGTGCGGACCTGGAGCGCCCCGGTGGTGGGGTCGTCGCCGGAGCTGGAGGCGATCTTCGCGCTGAAGTCCTCGGGCAGGGTCAGGGTCAGGTAGTACGTACCGTCCTCCAGACCCTTGGCCGCCTCGTCGGCGCTCGCATAGCGCCAGTCGAAGGACTTCTTGCTGGCGTGCAGCTTCTCGGCGAGCTCGGTGCCGACGTCGAGGCGCTTGCCGTCGACGGTCGTGCCCTTGTCGGAGTTGACGATGGCGACGGGCACCTGGTCGAGCCGCTTGTACGGGTCCCAGAAGGACCACAGGTACAGGGCTCCGTAGAGCAGCGGCAGCAGGAGCAGCGCGACGAGAGCGGCCCGGGGCAGCTTCCCCCGCCCGAACCGCTTCAGCTCAAGCGCGGCCAGCTTCGGCGAGCGCATCGTCCGCCCCCTTCGTGTCGTCGTTCTCGGAGTCGTTCTTCGAGTCGTTCTTCGAGTCGTTCTGCGAGCCCTTCTCGGACTCGTTCTCGCCGTCGTTCTCGCTGTCGTTCCCGGTGCCGCTGCCGGTGTCGGCGGCGCTCTCCGCGGCGGCGGGCGCGGCCGGCGCGGCCGGCTCCGTGGGGGAGGTCCGCAGGACGACCGCGTCGGCGGGCGCCTCGCTGCACACCGCGAGGACGGTGATCCCGCGGGCGGCGACCGAGCGGAGCAGGTCCCAGGCCTCGGCGCGTTCGGTGTCCGACAGCTTGAGGTCGAGGTCGTCGAGGGCCAGCAGCCCCGGGGAGCCCAGCAGCGCGATGGCGACGGAGAGCCGTACGGACTCCAGTCGTTCCAGGTCCCGTACGGAGGTCCGCCCGCCCTTGGGCAGCGTGGCGAGGTCCAGCCCGGCGGCCTCCAGGGCGGCGGCGATCCGTGCCTCGGCGGCGGCCCGGCGCTCGGCCCGGGGCCGCAGCATGGCGCGTACCGGTGCGCCGTAGTGGCGCTGGAGCAGGGCGCCCTCGCGCAGCTGTTCCGCGACCGTGAGGGCCTGGTCGAGCTCGTTGACCCCGGAGACCGGGCCGAGTGCGGTGATCCGGCGGACCGCCGTCATGTGCTTCGGCAGCCGGTGGCCGCCGACCTCGGCGTGGCCCCGGGTGGGCTTCATCCGCCCGGTGAGGGCGAGCAGCAGGCAGGTGCGACCACTGCCGGAGGGGCCTTCGACCGCGATGAGCGAGCCTGGCGCCGCGTCGATGCCGACTCCCCGGAACGCCCAGCCTCGCGGGCCCTTGAGTCCGAAGTCCTCGGCCTTGACGGCCGCGCCGTGCGGGCTGTCCACGCCGTCCCCCTTCTTTTTGAACTGACCGGTCAGTTCAAAAACTAGCATCCTTCTTCGCACCAGGTGCGCAGGAGGGGGTAGTTGCCCGGTTCGTGACCGTAAAAGCGCAGGTCAGCGCAATTGTCAGTGGGGCCCGTCACGATGGGGGCAACGCATCGACAGGAGGTTCGTCATGGCCACACCGTCCCCGTCCCCTGTCCACCCCGTCCTGCGCAAGTCGACGGCCCCACCGGCCGCCCTCGACCTACTCGCCAAGGCCCACAGCGGCCTGGCCGAGGCCGCCCGGCTGACCCGCCCCAACGAGCGCTACGCCACCGCCCACCTCGCCGCGCTGCGCACCGCCGCGGCCGTGCTCGCCGCCCGCGCCCGGCCCGAACCGGTGAGCCCGCGGCGGCGGCCCCGGATCCGCAGCGCGTGGGAGGTGCTGCCCGAGCTGGCGCCGGAGCTTGCCGAGTGGAGCGCGCTCTTCGCCTCCGGCGCCGCGCGCCGGGCCAGGGCGGAGGCGGGGATAGCGGACGCGGCGAGCAGCCGGGACGCGGACGATCTGGTGCGGGCGGCCTCGATGTTCCTTCGCCTGGTGGAGCGGATGCTCGCCGTCCGGGCGGCGCCCCAACCCCTGGAGAAGACCCTGCCGCAACCGCGTCCGGAGCATCCGGACGCGGGATGAGCTGCCCGGCGGCGGAAGGCAATAGGGTGGGCCAGGACCGCTCATCCTTTACCGCGCCGAGGAGCCATCAGCCGTGTCGGACACTTCCCGCCCCCGTGCCTCCCTCCGCACCGCCGTGGTGTGGGAGGTCCTCAAGGAGGCGCTCGACCGCCGGGTGAAGGCGACCGGGCGGGATGTCCTGGACGTGCTCGACACCGGTGGCGGCACCGGCAAGTTCGCCGTGCCGGTGGCCCGTCTGGGCCACCGGGTCACGGTGGTCGACCCCAGCCCGAACGCGCTGTTCGGGCTGGAGCGCCGGGTGGCCGAGGCCGGTGTCGCCGATCTCGTGCGCGGCGTGCAGGGCGACGCCCAGGGTCTCCTGGACGTCGTCGAGCAGGACGCCTACGACGTGGTGCTCTGCCACGGCGTACTGGAGTACGTGGACGACCCCGCCGAGGGCGTGGCCAACACGGTGGCCGCGCTGCGGGCCGGCGGCACGCTCAGCCTGCTGGCCGCCGGCCTCGGCGGGGCCGTGCTGGCCCGCGCCCTGGCCGGGCACTTCACGGAGGCCCGTACCGCCCTCACCGACCCGGCCGGCCGCTGGGGCTCCGGCGACCCGGTACCGCGCCGCTTCACCGCCGAGCAGCTCTCCGAGCTGGTCGGCGGCGCCGGCCTCGCGGTCGGCGCGGTGCACGGCGTGCGGATCTTCGCCGACCTCGTGCCCGGGGTCCTGGTGGACACCGAGCCCGGCGCCGTGGAGGCGCTGCTGCGTCTGGAAGAGGCCGCGGCCGAGCTGCCCGCCTTCCACGCCGTCGCCACCCAGCTGCACGTCCTGGGTGAGAAGCAGGCCTGAACAGCGACCTTCCGCGCGGAGTCGGCCACACACCCTCCGATCCGCCGGTCGGCCCCGTATGATCAGGTGCAAGACCGGCATGGTGGACGGACCATTGGGGAATAAGGGCCTCAGTGACCGCCCCCGCGGCGGTACGGTTTTCACGCAGTGCTTTTACCGGCTGCGTCATTTCTGGGCCGTGTCCAATTGGAACGTGGCGTAGAGGGCGGGTGTCACGGGGGCGATTCCCCGCCTATCCTGAAGGGGACCCCTGGTCGCTACCCCCCGCGACCGACGGATGAGGAGGACTCCCGTGCCGCTCTCGGAGCACGAGCAGCGAATGCTCGAGCAGATGGAGCGAGCGCTGTACGCCGAAGATCCCAAGTTCGCGACAGCGCTTGAGGGAAGCGGACTGCGTACGTACACCCGGCGACGGGTCTACCAGGCAGTCGCAGGCATTGTGGTGGGTATCGCGCTCCTCATGACCGGTGTGATCATTCCGAACGTGCTCTGGATCAGCGTGGTGGGTTTCCTCGTCATGCTGGGATGTACGGTCCTGGTGGTCACCGGTTGGCGCAAGGCACCCAAGCCTGGCGAGCAGCCCGTCTCCGGAAGTACCGGTGGTTCGGCCCATGGCCGGAACCGGCAGCGTCGGTCGATGATGACCCGCATCGAAGAACGGTGGCAGCGCCGCCGTGACGAGCAGGGGCAGTAGCCCCGGACAACGTGGGTGAGGGGATGGCCGCTGTGCGGCCGTCCCCTCACTTTTCTGCGTTCCCGTACGGCATGATGATCCGATGAGTGTGCTCCCCCTGGTCTTCACCAGCGGCTGGGCCAGTGGGATCAACGCTTACGCCGTGGTCCTCCTGCTCGGCATCTTCGGCCGCACCGGCCTGACCGACGACGTCCCCGCCGCCCTGCAGCGCACCGACGTGCTGGTCGTCGCGGCGGTGCTGTTCCTGTGCGAGGCGATCGCCGACAAGGTCCCGTACATGGACTCGATATGGGACACCGTCCATACCGTGATCCGCCCGGTGTCCGGCGCGGTGATCGGCGCGCTGCTGGCCGGGCAGACCGGCTCGCTCCCCGAGATCACCGCCGCCGCGGTCGGCGGCTCCACGGCTCTGGCCAGCCATTTCATCAAGGCCGGCACCCGGATGGCGATCAATACCTCGCCCGAGCCCTTCACCAATGTGGGGATGAGCATCGCCGAGGACCTCGGCGTGGCCGGGCTCGTCACCTTCGCGATGTTCAATCCCGAGGCCGCCGCGATCATCGCCGCCGTGCTGCTGGCCATCGGGCTGGCGATACTGGCCTTCCTGTGGAGCCGGATCCGCCGGTTCCTGCGCCGTCGCGCCCAGCGCCGCGAGGAGAAGCGGCTGGCCGCCGGGGTCCGCGAGACCACCGGGGCACCACCCCGCTGACCACGGGGTCACCAGGGGGGTCGATAGGCTCGGCCGCATGGCACGAATTGCGGTGATCGGCGCCGGCATGGGCGCGATGGCTACGGCGGCCCGGCTGGCGGTGGCGGGGCACCAGGTGACGGTGTACGAACGCGGGACGACCTACGGCGGAGCCGTGGGGCGGTACGAGCGCGAGGGCTTCGCCTTCGACACCGGGCCCGGGCTGCTGCACCTGCCCGCCGTCTACCGCGATCTCTTCGTGAAGACCGGCAAGCGGCCGCTGGAGACCTGCGTCGACATGGTCCAGGCGGACCCGGCCATCCGGCACGTCCTCCCCCACCACGGCATCGACGTCGCGCTCCCCGGCGCCTCCCACGGCGGTGTCGCCGCCGCCCTGGAATCCGCCTTCGGCCCGGGCGCGGGCGAACGCTGGAACGCCGTCCTGGGCCGTGCCCGCGACGCCTGGGACGCCACCCGGCGCCCGCTGCTGGAGGAGCCCCTGCGGCCCGGCGCCCGGCAGAGCCTGGGCGGCGACCCGTATCCGGCCCTGCGCCGCAGCGGTCTGCTGCGCCGCCGTACGCCGACCCTCGCCGAGGTGGCCGACCGGGAGCTGGGCGGCGCCCTCGCGGAGCTGTTGACCGGCCTGGTGCGCGGGTACGGGATCGACCCCGCCACCGCACCGGCCTCGGCGGCCGTGCTCCCGTACATGGAGCAGACCTTCGGCAGCTGGTACGTGCGCGGCGGGATGCGGGCCCTGGCCACCGCCGTGTACGAGCGCTGCCTGGAGCGCAAGGTCGCCTTCGTCTTCGGGGCGGGAGTCCGGGAGGTCCTGGTCACGGACGGTCGCGCGGCCGGTCTGCGGCTGGCCGACGGCACCGAGGTGGCCGCCGACACCGTCGTGTGCGGGATCGACCCCCAGCAGCTGCCCGCCGGTTCGCTGCCGTGGCCGCCGGAGGCGGTTCCCGCCCGCGGGGACGGCGTGCCGGGGCGGATCACGCTCCTGCTCGCGCTGCGCGGCTCCCGCCCCGCCACTGCCGTGCACCGCACCCTGGTCCACGCCTCCGGGGCGCAGGTCACCGTCATGCGCCCGGACGACCCGGCCACCCGGCCCGACGAGGAGCACGAGGCGGTCACCGTGAGCGCCGTGCCCGGGCCCGGGACCTCGGACCCCGCCGAGCTGCTGAACCTCGCGGAGAAGGCCGTACAGGGGCTGCGGGAGCGGCTGTTGTGGCAGGAGGTGCGCACTCCGGCCGACATCGAGGCGGCGACCGGGGCGCTGGGCGGCGCGGTGCCCCCGCCCGCCCTCGCGGGGGCCGGGGGCCGGCTGCTCCAGCCGGCCAACACCACCGCCGTGCCCGGGCTCTACCTGGCGGGCGGCTGGGCCCACCCCGGCGGCGGGCTGGCGCACGCCGGGATGACGGGGGCCCTGGTGGCCGGACTGATCGTGGAGGGCGCGGAGTTCCGCGGCTCCCAGTGAGCGGTCAGTAGCGGTACTGCTCGTACCCGCCCTGCTGGGGGTACGGGTACTGCTGCGGCGGCTCGCCCTGGTCCTCCATCGGGTAGGACTGGCCGGCGCCGTCGGTGGACCGCTGCTGCGGGACCCAGACCCCGCCGGGCGGGGTGTCCGTGGAGTACTGCTGCTGGCCGTAGCCGGCGTACGGGGTGTAGTCGTACGGCTGGGGCGGGGCCATGCCGCCGCCGGTGCCGATGTACGGGTCCGAGTAGGCGGCGTAGACCTGCTGCTGGTCGCCCGTCGGGTAGCCGCCCGAGTAGTCGTAGCCGCCCTGGTTCTGCTGGTCGTAGTACGCCGCGTACTGGTGGGCGTCCTGCTCGGCCGTGGTGAACGGCGAGGCGAAGGCCGCCGTCCGGTCGGCCTCGGGCGCGAGACTCTGTATCCCGTAGGACCCGGTGTCCTCGGGCACCGGCTCCGGGCTGTAGACGACCGGGGGCGCGTCCCGGAACGACCGCTCCTCGGGGGCCCCGTCCGCGGCACCGCCGCCGGCACCGTCGGCGGCAGCGTCGTCGTACTGCAGCGCGGTGACCTGGAGGGCCGGCTCCTGCTTGGTGCCCGCGGCCCGGCGGCGCCGGTTCTGCCGTACGGGTTCCCCGCCGCGGCGCAGCGCCCAGCCCGCGACGAAGCCCTTGCGGAAGGACAGCGTCACCAGGGTCTGGCCCACGGCGAACGCCAGCGCGCCGGCGCCGATGACCGGCACCGACGGCAGTATCACGCCGGCGACCACGCCGAGGAAGCCGGCGAAGGCGAGCAGGCGCCAGCGGAGCCGGGCCTTGTACTGCATCAGGACCTCGGCAAGCAGCCACAGCGCGACGAATCCGAACGCGATGTAGAGGACCGTCATTCCCATGCGTGGCCCCTCTCGGTACGGCCGCCGGCGCGGGAACGGGAGGCGGCCGCTCAGGCCCGCTGGTGCAGGCCCAGGTTCTCGTAGATTTCGAGAGTCGCCGTGGAATTGTTGAGCGTGATGAAGTGCAGCCCCGGGACACCCTCGGACAGCAGTCGCGCGCAGAACTCCGTGGCGAACTCGATGCCAATGGAGCGTACAGCGGCCGGGTCGTCCTTGACGGCGAGCATGCGCTCTTTCACGTCCGCGGGGAAGACCGCGTTGCTGAGCTGGGGCAGTCGGTCGAGCTGCTTGATGCCCACAACAGGCATGACCTCGGGGATGATCGGGGTCTCGCAGCCCGCCTTCTCGACGCTGTCGCGCAGCCGCAGATAATTCTCCGGATCGAAGAACATCTGGGTGATCGCGTAGTCGGCGCCTGCGTGGCACTTGTCCACGAAGTGCCGGATGTCCGTGTCCCAGTCCGACGAACGCGGGTGCATCTCGGGGAAGGCCGCGACGCCGACGCAGAAATCGCCGGACTCCTTGACCAGCCGGACCAGGTCGGCGGCGTAGTGCACGCCCTCGGGGTGCGCCACCCACTCGCCCATCGGGTCGCCCGGCGGGTCTCCGCGCACGACGAGCATGTTGCGGATCCCGGCGTCCGCGAACTGCCCGATGACATTGCGCAGCTCGGCGACCGAGTGGTCCACGGCGGTGAGGTGCGCGACGGGGGTGAGGGTGGTGTCCGCGGCGATCTCCTGGGTGGCCTTGACGGTGCCGCCGCGGGTGGAGCCGCCGGCGCCGTAGGTCACGGACACGAAGCTGGGGGATACCGCCTCGACCCGGCGCAGGGCGTTCCAGAGGTTGCGTTCGCCCTTCTCCGTCTTCGGGGCCCAGAACTCGAAGGAGTACGAGCGCCCGGACGCGAGGAGGTCGCGGACCGTGTGTGCACGATCCGACCAGGTGGAAGCGGTACCAGAGGCCATGTGGGCAGGTTAGACGCGGCCCGGCGTACGCCGAAGCCTTGTCCGCCTTTTGGACACGTTTTTGGACACTTGAGGGGTCGGCTCCGGCCGGAAGGCGTCCGTACGGGGTAACGCGACCGCCCGTGGTCCGGGCGGACCGGACTCAGCCGAGGCGGGCCCGGACCCGCTTGGCGAGCTCGGCGGCGGCCGCGCCGGGGTCGGTGGCCTCGGTGAGGGCGCGGACGACCACGATGCGGGTGGCGCCGGCGTCCAGCACCTCGTCCAGGTTCGAGCCGTCGATGCCGCCGATGGCGAACCAGGGGCGGTCCTGCTCCAGGGAGGCCGCGTACCGGACCAGGTCCAGGCCCGGGGCGTGGCGGCCGGGCTTGGTGGGGGTGGGCCAGCAGGGGCCGGTGCAGAAGTAGTCCACGCCGGCTTCGGCGACGGCCGCGTCGACCTCGCCCTCGGCGTGGCAGGACCGGCCGATCAGCACCCGCTCGCCGAGGATGGCGCGGGCCGCGGGGACGGGGATGTCGCCCTGGCCGAGGTGCAGGACGTCGGAGCCGATGGCGTGGGCGACGTCGGCGCGGTCGTTCACGGCGAGGAGCTTGCCGTGGCGGCGGGCGGCCTCGGCGAAGACCTGGAGGTGTTCGAGTTCCTCCCCCGCCTCCATGCCCTTGTCGCGGAGCTGGACGATGTCCACGCCCGAGGACAGGACGGCGTCGAGGAACTCGGGGAGGTCACCCTGGCGCTTGCGGGCGTCCGTGCAGAGGTAGAGCCGGGCGTCGGACAGCTGCATGGGTTTACCCCCCGTGATGGAGGCGGTGTACGGGCCGCGGCCCGTACACCGCTGTGGAGCGAAGGCGATCAGGTCAGAGGGCGAGCGCCTGAGCGCGGCGCTTCACCTCCGTGCCGCGATTCTCGCTCAGCGCCTGCACGGGGGTGCCGGGCAGGGTCGGATCCTCGGTGAAGAGCCATTCCAGGATCTCCTCCTCGGTGAAACGGTCGTCGCGCAGCACGGTCAGCAGGCCGACGAGGCCCTTGACGACCTTGTCGCCGTCGATGAAGGGGGCCGGAACCTGCAGGGAGCGGTTCTCGCCCCGGCGGACGGCGATGAGCTGCCCTTCCTTGACCATCTGGCGGACCCGGGTCACCTCGATGCCGAGCATCTCCGCGATGTCGGGGAGGTACAGCCATGAGGGGACAAGGGCATCGATCTTTGCGTCAATCTCGGTCACAGGCACAAGCCTGCCATCTCGGCTGCGCCGCCGGTACCTGGGCGGCCCCGTCCGGGTCGCGTCCCATGCCGGGGCTCCGCCCCGGACCCCGCGCCTCGAACGCCGGCGGGGCTGAAATCTCCCGGCGGGCAATCCGCCCCCACCAGGTGGACGGCAGCAGCCGAAATCCAGCCTCGCCGACGTTTGAGGCGCGGGTCCGGGCGGAGCCCGGCGGCCGTCAGGCCGTGGCCGACTTGAGGGGTACCTCGGGGTCGGAGACCTTGGCGGGGTCCAGCGGGACCGCCGCCTCGATCAGCCGGCGGCCCTGCGCCATGTCGCGCGGACGGCCCACGACCAGCACGGCGACGAGCGCGCCGTCGCGCAGCCAGCACGCCGACCAGGCGGGTCCGGCCGGGTCCCCGCGCAGGAGCAGGGTGTCGGCCCCGCCGTGGTGTCCGGCGTACTGCACGAAGCGCCCGAACTGCTCCGACCAGAAGTACGGCACCGGGTCGTAGACCTGGGCCGGCTCCCCGGCCAGGATGTTCGCCGCGACCGTCCTCGGTCCCTGGAGCGCGTTGTCCCAGTGGTGCACGAGCAGCCGCGTCCCGTACCGCCCGGACGGGAAGGAGGCGCAGTCGCCGACCGCGTACACGCCGGGCAGCGAGGTCCGCAGGTACGCGTCCGCGGTGACCGAGCCGTCGGGGCCGCGTTCCACGCCGCTCCCGTCCAGCCATCCGGTGGCGGGGCGGGCGCCGATGCCCACCACCACCGCGCCGGCGGGCAGGGTCCGCCCGTCCGCCAGCAGGACCCGCCCCTCCTCGATCCCGGCGACCTTCGCCCCGGTGATCAGCTCCGCGCCCGCCTCCTGGTACCAGCGCGCCATCGGCTCGGCGACCTCGGCGGGCAGGGCCCCCGCCAGCACCCGGTCCGCCGCCTCGACCACGGTCACCTCGCAGCCCGCCTCCCGGGCGGCGGTCGCGAACTCGGCGCCGATCCAGCCCGCCCCGACGACCACGGCCCGGGGCGATGCGGCCAGCACCGGGCGCAGCCGGGCCGCGTCGTCCAGGGTGCGCAGCAGGTGGACGCCCGGGACGCCCTCGGTCCCGGGGAGGGTCAGCGGCTGCGCGCCGGTCGCCAGCACGAGGATCCCGTACGGGACCGGTCCCGCCTCGGTGTCCAGCTCGTGGACGGCGGCACGCAGTCCGGTGACCTCGACGCCGAGCCGGAGGTCGATGTCGAGGCCTTCGAAGTCCACGTCGAAGGCGGAGTCCTCGGCCTTGCCGAGGAGGACCGCCTTGGACAGCGGGGGCCGGTCGTAGGGCTGGTGGGGTTCGGCTCCCAGCAGGGTCACGGGGCCGGTGAAGCCCTGTTCCCGCAGGGCGACCGCGGTCTGGACCCCGGCCATTCCGGCGCCGACGATCACGACGCCGCGCTGATTCTGTTCCGTCTGCTCGCTCACCCCGCCACCCTAATCATCTGACGCTCCGTCAGGAATAGGTGCCGCCTTACCCGCCATCCACCGCCGGGTTAGTCTGGCCACCGTACCTATCGCGGGAGTCCGGCGCACCGGGCTGAGAGGGAGGCTGGCCGGCCTCCGACCGTACGAACCTGATCCGGGTCATGCCGGCGAAGGGAGGGGCTGGACGCCCATGCACTCATCCCGAACACCCCGAACACCTCGGACGGGATCCGACGTCCTCGTCATCGGGGGCGGAATCATCGGCCTGGTCACCGCCTGGCGGGCCGCCGCGCGTGGACTGCGCACCGTACTCGCCGACCCCGCACCCGGCGGCGGCGCCGCCCAGGTCGCGGCCGGCATGCTCGCCCCCGTCACCGAACTGCACTACGGCGAGGAAGCCCTGCTGGGCCTCGGCCTCGCCTCCGCCGCGCGCTATCCGCAGTTCGCCGCCGAGCTCGCCGAAGCCAGCGGCGGCATGGACATCGGCTACCGCGCCTGCGGCACCCTCGCCGTGGCCCTCGACGCCGACGACCGCCTCCACCTGCGCGAACTGCACGCCCTGCAGCGCCGCTGCGGCCTGGAGTCCGAGTGGCTCACCGGCCGCGAGTGCCGCCGCCTGGAGCCCATGCTCGCCCCGGGCGTACGCGGCGGCCTGCGCGTCGACGGCGACCACCAGGTCGACCCCCGCCGACTCGCGGCCGCCCTGCTGGCCGCCTGCGAACGCGCCGGCGTGACCATCCACCGGGCCGGCGCGGAGCGGCTCCTCACCACCGCCGACCGGGCCACCGGCGCCCTCCTCGACGACGGCACGGAGCTGCTCGCCGACCAGGTGGTCCTCGCCGCGGGCTCGCTCACCGGCCGGCTGGCGGGCGTACCGCCGGAGGTCGTGGCCCCCGTACGGCCGGTCAAGGGACAGGTCCTGCGGCTCACGGTGCCCACCGCGTACGCGCCGTTCCTGTCGCGGACCGTACGGGCCGTCGTCCGCGGCAGCCACGTCTACCTGGTGCCGCGCGAGAACGGCGAGCTCGTCATCGGCGCCACCAGCGAGGAACTCGGCTGGGACACCACCGTCACCGCGGGCGGGGTCTACGAACTCCTGCGCGACGCCCACGAACTGGTCCCCGGCATCACCGAACTCCCGCTCACCGAGACCCGGGCGGGACTGCGCCCCGGATCCCCCGACAACGCCCCGCTGCTCGGCCCGACCGAGCTGCCGGGCCTGCACCTGGCCACCGGGCACTACCGCAACGGGGTGCTGCTGACCCCGCTCACCGGCGAGGTCCTCGCCGAGCTGCTGGCCACCGGCGAACTGCCGGAGATCGCGCGCCCCTTCACCCCCCGCCGGTTCTCCGCCGCACGTCAGGAGTCGTACGCATGACCATCTCCGTCAACGGCGAGCCGCGCGAGATCGCGGCCGGCGCCACCCTCGACACGGTGGTCGCCACCCTGACCACCGCCCCCTCCGGCGTCGCCGCCGCACTCAACGAGACGGTGGTCCCGCGCGGGCAGTGGCCGGCCACCGTCGTGGGCGACGGCGACCGGGTCGAGATCCTGACCGCGGTACAGGGAGGCTGACCGGCATGGCGGACGACCTCTTCACCCTCGGCGGCCGGACCTTCACCTCCCGCCTGATCATGGGCACGGGCGGGGCCCCGAGCCTGGACGTCCTGGAACGCGCCCTCGTCGCGTCCGGCACCGAACTCACCACGGTCGCGATGCGGCGGCTCGACCCCACGGTCCAGGGCTCCGTCCTGTCCGTGCTGGCCAAGCTCGGCATCTCGGTCCTCCCCAACACGGCGGGCTGCTTCACGGCGGGCGAGGCCGTCCTCACGGCCCGCCTGGCACGCGAGGCCCTCGGCACGGACTGGATCAAGCTGGAGGTGGTCGCGGACGAACGGACCCTGCTGCCCGACGGCGTCGAACTGCTGGACGCCGCCGAGATCCTGGTGGACGAGGGCTTCACGGTCCTCCCGTACACCAACGACGACCCGGTGCTCGCACGGAAGCTGGAGGACGTGGGCTGCGCGGCGATCATGCCGCTCGGGTCCCCCATCGGGTCCGGCATGGGCATCCGCAACCCGCACAACTTCGAGCTGATCACGGAGCGCGCGTCGGTCCCGGTCATCCTGGACGCGGGCGCGGGCACGGCGTCCGACGCGGCCCTGGCGATGGAACTGGGCTGCGCGGCGGTCATGCTGGCCTCGGCGGTGACCCGGGCACAGGAACCGGTCCTCATGGCGTCGGCCATGCGCGACGCCGTCTCGGCGGGCCGCCTCGCCTTCCGCGCGGGCCGCATCCCCCAACGCCGCTTCGCCGAAGCCTCCTCCCCCACGGAGGGCCGCGCCACCCTGGACCCGGAACGACCGGCGTTCTGAGGAGTACGAGGCCTCGGGGCGGGGCCTTCACCCCCGCGGCGCGGTGCCCCGGGCCGGTGGCTGCCCACCCGCCCCCCTCGGCGGCGGGGGAGCGGGGAGCGCAAGGCCGGACGGCGGCTTCGGGGTGGGCGGGAGCCACTCGACCGGCATCAGGGATGCGTGTGGGGGTTTCCCGTCAGTCCGATCGTCTCCGGGTCGGGCCGCCCCCTCAAGGGCGCTCCTTCGTCGCGTCGCTTCGCGATGTCGCTGCGCTCCACCCTTGACCGGCCGACCCGCCCCAGAGGAACGAAGACTGCCGGGAAACCCCCAAAAGAACGGGCCGGGCGTTCAAGGATCAGGACGGGGAGTCGGATATGCCCATGCCTGTCCCGGGTGAGGGACGAGCAGGAGACGGGACCCATCCAGACCAGGGCCCGGGGCGAGGGGCGCGTCCAATCGCTACGCGCTCCTCACCTCTCAGCGTCCGACGACCGTCTGTGGCTGGACATAGGCCGCCCACAGCCTCAGATGCTTCCCACTGACAGCGTCCGACGACCGTCTGTGGCCCCTCATAAGCCGCCCACGACCCGCAGAGACTCCTCACGAGTCGCGCCTGACCGCCGTCCGGGGCGGAAAAGCATGAGACAGCGGCTATTCCGCAGTGGATGCGGGTCAGCGCACATGGGTGGCCCGAAAGACCAGCCATTTGCCCCAATTACCCCTATTTGGGGATGGGTTTGTGGTGTCCTGCTCGCGCTGACCCGGTCCCACTACGGAATAGGTGAAGTGACGGCGGTCAGCTCCTCCCATCTGTTCTCATCAGCCCCTGTCGGCCGTCGGTCGCGGTCATGGAGAAGCGCGTAGCGATCCGAGGCGGCCTATGTCCGGCCACGGCCGGTCGTCGGACGCCTCCCGAGAGGGGCGTCCAAGGGTCTTGGGCGGCTTATGTCCAGCCCAAGACGGTCGTCGGACGCAGAGGGATGAGGAGCGCGTAGCGATCTGGCGCGCCCCACCGACCCGGGCCCTGGTCCGGATGGGTCCCGTCTCAAGACCATGTCGCCGGGACAGGGCTGGGCATCTCTGACGGGCCCGTCCCTGGAAAGGAAAGCCCGGCCCGTTCTTTTGGGGGTTTCCCGGCAGTCTTCGTTCCTCCGGGGCGGGACGGTCGGTCAAGGGTGGAGCGCAGCGACATCGCGAAGCGACGCGACGAAGGAGCGCCCTTGAGGGGGCGGCCCGACCCGGAGACGATCGGACTGACGGGAAACCCCCACACGCATCCCTGATGCCGGTCGAGTGGCTCCCGCCCACCCCGAAGCCGCCGCCCGGCCTTGCGCCCCCCGCTCCCCCGCCGCCGAGGGGGGCGGGTGGGCAGCCACCGGCCCGGGGCACCGCGCCCGCGGGGGTGAAGGCCCCGCCCCGCCCCGCCCAGCGTCACAGGTGCGCTGCAAGGCGAGACGCCCAGGACGGGCTCCGCTCGGCGGCTCGTAGAATCGGCGGGTGGATACGACCCTGGATGACCCCCTCGTCGGGCGCGTGCTCGACGGCCGCTACCGCATCGACGCCCGCATCGCGGCCGGCGGCATGGCCACGGTCTACCGGGCCGTCGACACCCGCCTCGACCGCGTGCTCGCCCTGAAGGTGATGCACCCGGCCCTCGCCGCCGACGCCGCCTTCGTCGACCGGTTCATCCGCGAGGCGAAGTCCGTCGCCCGGCTCGCGCACCCGAACGTGGTCGCCGTCTTCGACCAGGGCACGGACGGGCCGTACGTGTACTTGGCCATGGAGTACGTCTCCGGCTGCACCCTGCGCGACGTGCTCCGCGAGCGCGGCGCGCTCCAGCCCCGGGCCGCCCTCGACATCCTCGAACCGGTCCTCGCCGCCCTCGGCGCCGCCCACCGGGCCGGCTTCGTCCACCGCGACATGAAGCCCGAGAACGTCCTGATCGGGGACGACGGCCGGGTGAAGGTCGCGGACTTCGGGCTGGTCCGGTCGGTCGACTCGGTGACCAACACCACCGGCTCCGTCCTCGGCACCGTCTCCTACCTGGCCCCCGAGCAGATCGAGAACGGGGTCGCCGACACCCGCGTGGACGTCTACGCCTGCGGTGTCGTCCTCTACGAGATGCTCACCGGCTCCAAGCCCCACGTCGGCGGCACCCCCGCGCAGGTGCTCTACCAGCACCTGCACGAGGACGTCCCGCCCCCGTCCGCCGTGGTCCCGGGGCTCGCCGTCGGGCTCGACGAGCTGGTCGCGCAGGCCGCCGCCCGCAATCCCGAGCTGCGTCCCTACGACGCGGCCGCCCTGCTCGGCCTCACCCGCGAGGCCCGCGCGCTGCTCAGCGACGCCGAGCTGGACGCCGTACCCCCGCAGGCGCGCGCCGAGGAGCGGTCGTCCGCCGAGGACCGTACGGGTGTGATCCCGCGCCCGGTGGCCGAGCAGCAGCCCGTGCAGCACACCTCCCGCCTGGAGATGCCCGCCTCGCCGCCCGCTCCGCCCGCGCAGCGGCCTCAGGCCCCCGCGCGGCGGCCCCGCCGCGGGGTGCTGCTCGTCGTCGCGGGCGTGCTGCTCGCGCTCGGGCTCGGGGCCGGCGTCTGGTACATCAGCTACGGGCAGTTCACCAAGGTCCCCAACCTGCTCGGCAAGACCGAGGCGCAGGCCCGCTCCCAGCTGTCCGCGGCCGGACTCGGGGTGAAGGGGGTGAACCGGAAGTTCAGCGACGCCTTCGACCGCGGGACGGTGATGAACACCGATCCCCCGGGCGGCCGACGGATCCGCGGCAACGACGCGGTGACCATCACCATCTCCCGCGGCCCCGAGGTCGTGGCCGTGCCGAACCTGAAGGGCCGGCCCCTGGAGGAGGCCAAGGCCGAGCTGACCCAGTCCGGGCTGGCGCCCGGCATGGTCACGCAGGCCTTCAGCCAGGACATCGCCCAGGGTTCGGTGATCAGCACCAATCCGGCGGGCGGTGAGAAGCGGGCGCCCGACACGGCGGTTTCGCTCGTCGTCAGCAAGGGTCGCCCGGTGCCGGTGCCGAGCGTGACCGGTCTCCCGGTCGATCAGGCGACGGCCGCTCTCGAGGCTCAGGGCCTCAAGGCCGTGACGGCTCCCGAGCAGGTCAACGCCCCCTTCGCGGCCGGTACGGTCGCCAACCAGTCGATCGGCGCCGGCACCCAGGCCGCGGCCGGGGAGACGGTCACGCTGACCGTGTCCAAGGGCCCCCGGCAGATCCCGGTCCCGAACGTGACCGGCCAGGACGTGGACGCGGCCCGCAAGGCGCTGGAGGCCGCCGGCTTCAAGGTGAAGGTGGACCGGCCGCTGATCTCCTTCAGCAACACGATCGACACCCAGTCGGTGCCGGCCGGGCAGAACGCCCCCGAGGGCACCACGATCACCATCAAGACCAAGGGGCTGTAAGCCGTAGTGATGCGCAATCCAGTGGGCGGGCACGTCCCCGTTGCCGGGGGGCTCGCCTCGGTCGGCCTGACCTACGCCCGTGAGATGGGGGCGGAGGCCGTCCAGGTCTTCGTCGCCAATCCGCGCGGCTGGGCCACTCCGGTCGGCAATCCGGCGCAGGACGAACGGTTCCGGGCGGAGTGCGCGGCGGAGTCCATCCCGGCGTACGTGCACGCCCCGTACCTGATCAACTTCGGCTCGCACACCGAGGCGACCGTGGAGAAGTCGGTGGAGTCGCTGCGCCATTCCCTGCGCCGCGGCCGGGAGATCGGTGCGCTCGGGGTGGTCGTGCACACCGGGTCGGCGACCGGGGGGCGCCCGCGTGAGGCGGCGTACGCGCAGGTCAGGGAGCACATGCTGCCGCTGCTGGACGAGCTGACGCACGACGACGACCCGTTCTTGCTGCTGGAGTCCACGGCCGGGCAGGGCTTCTCGCTGTGTTCGCTCGCCGAGGACTTCGGGCCGTACTTCGACGCACTGGACCACCACCCGAAGCTGGGGATCTGCCTGGACACCTGCCACATCTTCGCGGCGGGTCACGACCTGGCGGAGCCGGGCGGGACGAAGGTGATGCTGGACCTGCTGGTGGACACGGTGGGCGAGGGCCGGCTGAAGCTGGTCCATGCGAACGACTCCAAGGAGGGCGTCGGCGCCCACAAGGACCGGCACGCCAACATCGGCCAGGGGCACATCGGCCGGGACGCCTTCGCGGAGCTGTTCACGCACCCCGCGATGGACGGCGTTCCGCTGGTCATCGAGACGCCCGGCGGCAAGGAAGGGCACGCGGCGGACGTCGCGCTGCTGAAGGAGCTGCGCGGCCCGCAGTGATCCGCTGATTCCTTGAGGAATACCCCAGGGGGGTATACGGTTCGGTCATATCGACGGAACCGCTACCCGGCGTTCCCACGAGGGGGTTGTCATGGAGCACATGCACGAGAGGCACGAGGGACACACGGCTCACGAAGGACACACGGGCCACGAAGAGCACCACCACCCCGGGTCCGCGCAGCCGCACGAGCACCACGCATCCGCGCACGGGGCCGGCGGCCCGGTCAGCTGGGGCATGGCCGCCCGGGCCACCCTCCACTGCCTCACCGGGTGCGCCATCGGCGAGGTGCTCGGCATGATCATCGGCACCGCGCTGGGCTGGGGGAACGCCGGGACGATGATCCTGGCGATCGTCCTCGCGTTCTTCTTCGGCTACGCGCTCACCCTGCGCGGGATCCTCGCCGCCGGCGTCGACCTCCGTACGGCCGTCCGGGTGGCGCTGGCCGCGGACACCCTTTCGATCGCCGTCATGGAGCTGATCGACAACGGGGTGATCGCCCTGTGGCCCGGCGCGATGGACGCGCACCTGTCGGACCCGCTGTTCTGGATCGTCCTGGCGATCGCGCTGGCGGCCGCCTTCGTGATCACGACCCCGGTCAACAAGTGGATGATCGGCCGCGGCAAGGGTCACGCGGTCGTGCACCGGTACCACCACTGAGCGAGCCCGGCCCGACCGGCGAGGCGCCCCGCTACAGTTCGGGGCCCTCCCCGGGCTCCTCCTGGTACGAGTAGCGCTGCTCGCGCCACGGGTCGCCGATGTTGTGGTAGCCGCGCTCCTCCCAGAAGCCGCGGCGGTCGGCGGTCATGTACTCGATGCCGCGGACCCACTTGGGGCCCTTCCAGGCGTACAGGTGCGGGACCACCAGCCGTACCGGGAAACCGTGCTCGGCGGTGAGCAGTTCACCGCCCTCGTGGGTGGCGAAAACGGTCCGGTCGGAGGCGAAGTCGGCCAGCCGCAGATTGGAGCTGAAGCCGTACTCGGCCCACACCATCACATGCGTGACCTGCGGTGCGGGGGGAGCCAGGGCGAGGACCTCACGGGCGAGCACACCGCCCCATTCGGCGCCCTGCATGCTGAACTTCGTGACGCAGTGCAGATCGGCCACGACGGAGTCGAACGGCAGGGCCGTGAACTCCTCATGGTTCCAGCAGTGCTTGTCCCCGTCGGCCGTCGCGCCGAAGACGCGGAACTCCCAGCGGTCCGGCTTGAACTTGGGTACGGGCCCGTAATGGGTGACCGGCCAGCCCCTCTGCAGCCGCTGCCCCGGTGGAAGCTCCAGCTGCTCTGCTCCCGGAGATTCCCGGCTTTCCGGCTGACCCATGACTCCATGGTGACAGACTGGGCAGGGTGGTCATGACCAGGCCTTGGTCGATTCGGGCAAGTCATGGTAACTCCCACTAAGGAGGCACTTACTGGACGGTCCCCGACGGCGGTGCAAGGATGCGCGCAACTGCCCCGTCACATAGCTGACATTGCCTGGAAGGAGCCTCTGCGATGCAGGGCGACCCCGAGGTCCTTGAGTTTCTGAACGAGCAGCTGACCGGCGAGCTGACGGCCATCAACCAGTACTGGCTGCACTACCGCATCCAGGACAACAAGGGCTGGACCAAGCTCGCCAAGTACACGCGTGAAGAGTCCATCGACGAGATGAAGCACGCGGACAAGATCACCGAGCGCATCCTGATGCTCGACGGTCTGCCGAACTACCAGCGTCTCTTCCACGTGCGCGTCGGGCAGACGCTCACGGAGATGTTCCAGGCGGACCGCCAGGTCGAGGTCGAGGCCATCGACCGGCTCAAGCGGGGCATCGAGGTCATGCGCGGCAAGGGCGACATCACCTCGGCCCGGCTCTTCGAGGAGATCCTGGAGGACGAGGAGCACCACATCGACTACCTCGACACCCAGCTGGAGCTCATCGAGTCCCTGGGCGAGCCGCTCTACATCGCGCAGCTGATCGAGCAGCCGAGCTGACCGGGCCGATCGAGCCCTAGGCCGCTTCCGCCAGCTCCGCCGAACGGACCGGACCCGGCTCCGCGGCGAGCACGGCCGCGCTCTGGCCCTTCTCCAGCAGCTCCCGGCGCGGGCAGGCCCCACGGCCGAGGATGCCCTGGATGGTGCGCACGCACGATCCGCAGTCGGTGCCGGCCTTGGTGGCCGAGGCGATCTGGCGCGGGGTGCAGGCCCCGGACGCCGCGTGCTCCTTGACCTGCTTGTCGGTGACACCGAAGCAAGAGCAGACGTACACGCGGTTCACCTCCCAGGGCGGAATGGTTCTGCGGTTCAGCGAGCCATCCCCTTTTCGGTGAGGCTTACCTAACCGTACCCAAAGTTAGGGTCGCCTAAAAGCCCTGGATACGACAGTGGGGCGCGGATCACATCGATCCGCGCCCCACTGTCGTACGAAGGTACTGACTGATCCCTACTGGTCGCGGTACATCTCGGCGACGAGGAACGCCAGGTCCAGGGACTGGCTGCGGTTGAGCCGCGGGTCGCAGGCCGTCTCGTAGCGCTGGTGCAGGTCGTCGACGAAGATCTCGTCGCCGCCGCCCACGCACTCGGTGACGTCGTCACCGGTGAGCTCGACGTGGATGCCGCCCGGGTGGGTGCCGAGGGCCTTGTGGACCTCGAAGAAGCCCTTGACCTCGTCGAGCACGTCGTCGAAACGGCGCGTCTTGTGGCCGGAGGCCGCCTCGAAGGTGTTGCCGTGCATCGGGTCGGTGACCCAGGCGACGGTCGCACCGGAGGCGGTGACCTTCTCGACCAGCTCGGGGAGCTTGTCGCGGACCTTGTCGGCGCCCATGCGGACGACGAAGGTCAGCCGGCCCGGCTCGCGCTCCGGGTCCAGGCGGTCGATGTACGTCAGCGCCTCGTCCACCGTGGTGGTGGGGCCGAGCTTGATGCCGATCGGGTTGGCGATCTGCGAGCAGAACTCGATGTGCGCGTGGTCCAGCTGGCGGGTGCGCTCACCGATCCAGACCATGTGGCCGGAGGTGTCGTACAGCTTGCCGGTGCGCGAGTCGGTGCGGGTCAGCGCGCCCTCGTAGTCGAGCAGCAGCGCCTCGTGGGAGGCGTAGAACTCGACGGCCTTGAACTCGGCCGGGTCGGTGCCGCACGCCTTCATGAAGTTCAGCGCGTTGTCGATCTCCCGGGCCAGCTGCTCGTACCGCTGACCGGACGGGGAGGACTTCACGAAGTCCTGGTTCCAGGCGTGCACCTGGCGCAGGTCGGCGTAGCCGCCGGTGGTGAAGGCGCGCACCAGGTTGAGCGTCGAGGCGGACGCGTTGTACATGCGCTTCAGGCGCTCCGGGTCCGGGACCCGGGCCTCCTCGGTGAAGGCGAAGCCGTTGACGGAGTCGCCGCGGTAGGTCGGCAGGGTGACGCCGTCGCGGGTCTCGGTGTCCTTGGAGCGCGGCTTGGAGTACTGGCCCGCGATGCGGCCGACCTTGACGACGGGCACGGAGGCCGCGTACGTCAGGACGGCGCTCATCTGGAGCAGCGTCTTCAGCTTGGCGCGGATGTGGTCGGCGGAGACGCCGTCGAAGGCCTCGGCACAGTCGCCGCCCTGGAGCAGGAACGCCTCGCCCTTGGCGACGGCTCCCAGACGGGCACGCAGCTGGTCGCATTCACCCGCGAAAACGAGGGGAGGATACGACTCGAGGTCCGCGACGACAGCGCGCAGAGCCTCGGCATCGGGGTACGAAGGCTGCTGCGCCGCGGGAAGGTCTCGCCAGGTCGCCTTGGCGGCGGGGGCTTGGGTTTCAGCGTTCACGGTCACCTCGTACACATTACGGCGTCACAGGCCGCGTTCGGCCCCCCGCCCACAACGTGAGACGAACCAGCTCAAAGGTCGCGGACGCCCGGCGGAACGGAATCCATGGTTCAGCTCACGCCATGAGACAGATCCTGCCCCGCGGGGGTGGTCTGGGCTAAAGTGCCCACCATGTACGCGCACTCGAACCAGAACTGGTGGTGGCCCGCTCCCGGCGGCCCACTTCTCGCGCGTACCTGAAGACACGCACGACGCGAAGGCCGCCCCGAGGGGCGGCCTTCCGCGTTTTCGACCACGCTGTCGGATCCCAGGGGCCGCTCCTCCCACCGGAAGGACGCTCCGCCCCATGAATCCCAGCCGACCCGACCGACTGAGCCGACTGCTCGACCCCGCCTGCCCGCCGTTCGCCCTGCTGCGCCGGCGAACCCCCGGCCGCGACCACGACACCGTCGAGGTGCTGATCGGTCAGGTGGGCGACGTCGAACACCTCGCCGACCTGCCCGTCGGCGAGCTTCCCACCCTCGCGCTCGTCCCCTTCCGGCAGATCCGGGAGCGCGGCTTCGACGTGCGCGACGACGGCACGCCGCTGAGCGTGCTGGTCGCCGAGGAGGCGTACGAGATCCCGCTCGCCGAGGCGCTGGCCGCGCTGCCGAGCCATCCGGTGCGGGTCGACGGCGGCGGCTTCGACGTCCCCGACGAGGAGTACGCGGCCACCGTCCGGCGGGTCATCGAGGACGAGATCGGCCGCGGCGAGGGCGCGAACTTCGTCATCCGGCGCACGTACGAGGGCCGCATCGACGGCTTCGGCCGGGCCGACGCGCTCGCGCTGTTCCGGCGGCTGCTGGAGGGCGAGCGGGGCGCGTACTGGACGTACGTCGTCCACACCGGGCGGCGGACCCTCGTCGGGGCGAGCCCCGAGGTGCACGTGCGGATGTCCGGCCGGACGGTCGTGATGAACCCGATCAGCGGCACCTACCGCTATCCGGCCGGGGGCCCGACGGCCGAGTCCCTGCTCGCCTTCCTCGGCGACCGCAAGGAGACCGAGGAACTGTCGATGGTGGTCGACGAGGAACTGAAGATGATGTGCACGGTCGGCGACATGGGCGGGGTCGTCGTCGGACCGCGGCTGAAGGAGATGTCCCACCTCGCGCACACCGAGTACGAGCTGCGCGGCCGGTCCTCGCTGGACGTGCGGGACGTGCTGCGCGAAACCATGTTCGCGGCGACCGTCACCGGATCGCCGGTGCAGAACGCCTGCCGCGTCATCGAGCGGTACGAGGCGGGCGG
Organism: Streptomyces nojiriensis; assembly: GCF_017639205.1. Lineage (NCBI taxonomy): Bacteria > Bacillati > Actinomycetota > Actinomycetes > Kitasatosporales > Streptomycetaceae > Streptomyces > Streptomyces nojiriensis. Next base: position 2,981,261 of record NZ_CP071139.1, read on the forward strand.
GCGCGGCTACTACGCGGGCGCGCTGGCCCTGCTGGGCCGGGACTCCGCGGGGGCGCAGACCCTCGACTCCCCCATCCTGATCCGCACCGCCGACATCGCGGCGGACGGCACGCTGCGGGTGCCGGTGGGCGCCACGCTGGTCCGGCACTCGGACCCGGCGGGCGAGGTGGCGGAGACCCACGCGAAGGCGGCGGGGGTGCTGGCCGCGCTCGGGGTGCGGCCGGCCGCGCCGCGCCCGGCCTTCGAGGGGGCCCGGCTGGCGGACGACCCGCGGGTGCGGGCGGCCCTGGCGGCGCGCCGCCAGGACCTGGCGCCGTTCTGGCTCCGGATGCAGGAGCGGCCGGCCGCTCCTGCGGGCCATGCGCTGGTGGTGGACGGCGAGGACACCTTCACGGCGATGCTGGGGCACGTCCTGCGGGTGGCCGGGCTGGAGGTGACCGTACGCCGCTACGACGATCCGGGGCTGCGGGCGGCGGCCCTGGCCTGGGAGGGCCCGATCGTCCTGGGCCCCGGCCCGGGCAACCCGGCCGAGGCGGCGGACCCCAAGATGCGGATGCTGCGCGCGCTGACGGCCGATCTGCTGGCCGGGCACCGGCAGGGCCTGGTCGGGGTCTGCCTGGGCCATGAGCTGCTGGCGGCCGAGCTGGGCCTCCCGCTGGTCCGCAAGGCGGAGCCGGCGCAGGGGGCGCAGACCCGGATCGAGCTGTTCGGGGCCGAGGAGGTGGTCGGCTTCTACAACACGTACACCGCGCACTGCGACGACGCCCTGGCCGCGCGGCTCGCCGACGAGGGGGTGGAGGTGGCCCGTGATCCGGCGACGGGCGAGGTCCACGCCCTTCGCTCTACGGCCGGCTTCGCGGGGGTGCAGTTCCACCCGGAGTCGGTCCTCACCCTGCGCGGGGCGGACCTGCTGCGCGAGCTCCTGGCCGGAGTCCGGGCGGTGTCCCCGGCCTGAGGCGTCGCACGCCGGGCGGGCCGGATTTCAGCCCGTCCGGCGCTCGAGGCGCGGGGACCGGCCGGGGTCCGGGCCGCCGCCTGGGTCGTCTCTTTCGGATCTTGTCGGCCGAGCCCGCGGCGTCCGGTGCCATGGGGCCTCCCCAGGCCCGCCAGGGCCGAGGGGAAGCATGGCAAGGCGGAGGAGCGCACCGTGTACTGGACGTACTCGGGCGCCCCGACAACGCGGCCAGGTGCGGTGCCGGGCGGGCCGGGCCCGGCAAGATCCGAAAGAGACGACCTAGTCCCCGCCCGGGGCGGCTCCCGTGCCGGGCGCGGGGGCCGTCGGCGCCGCCCGGCGGGCGAGGGCGGACCGGATCCCCTGCCACGACAGGACCGCCAGCAGTACCGGGGCCCCGAACACCAGGACGGAGACCGCGCCGAGTGCCAGCCCGACGGACAGCACCACGCCCACGGCGTGGTCGGCGACCTCCAACCACGGATCGGTCCGCCGGCCGGGCTCGGCCCGGCGCGCCAGGTGCGCGGCGCGGTAGGCGAACAGCAGTTGTACGGCGGCGAAGACGAAGAAGATCCAGCGGATCCAGTCGGGTATGTCCACGGTGCGAACATAGGCCCGTGGTCGCCTTCCGTCGTGGACGGGATGTGAACGCGGGCGGAAATCCGAGGGCGCGCCCTACTCCGGCGGGACCAGGGTGTTCTCGGAGCGGCGGCCCGCCAGGTAGTCGGCCACGTTGGCGACGGTGGTGTCGATGATCTGGCCCACCGCGTCCGTCGTGTAGTACGCCTGGTGGGAGGTCACGACGACGTTCGGGAAGGTGACGAGGCGGGCCAGGGTGTCGTCCGCGACGGTCTCCAGCGACTTGTCCAGGAAGAAGACGCCGGCCTCCGCCTCGTACACGTCCAGGCCGACGCCCTCGAGGCGGCCCGCCCGCAGCTCGTCGACCAGGGCCTCGGTGTCGATCAGCCCGCCGCGGCTGGAGTTCACCAGGATCGCGTCGTCCCGCATCCGCCGCAGCGCGGCCGCGTCGATGAGGTGCCGGGTGGAGTCGACCAGTGGCACGTGCAGGCTGATCAGGTCCGAGGACTCCAGCAGCTCGTCCTTGTCCACGTACGTCATGCCGAGCTCCACGCAGGCCGGGTTCTGCACCACGTCCCAGCCCAGCAGGCGCATGCCGAAGCCGTGCGCGATCCGGGTGAACGCCTCGCCGATCTTGCCGGTGCCGAGCACGCCGACCGTGCGGCCGTGGAAGTCCCGGCCCATCAGCCCGTTCAGCCGGAAGTCGAAGTCCCGGGTCCGGGTCGTCGCCCGGACGAGCCGCCGGTTCACGGTCAGCGCCAGCGCCCACGCGAACTCGGCGACCGAGTAGGGCGAGTAGTACGAGACCCGGCCGATCGTCATGCCGAGGCGCCGGGCCTCGTCCAGGTCGATGTTGTTGAAGCCGGTGGACCGCTGGGCGATCATCTTCGTCCCGCCCGCCGCCAGCATCCGCAGCACCCGGCCGCTCAGGTCGGCGTTGACGCTGGAGGAGACGATCTCGTACCCGGCGGCGATCGGCGCGGTGTCCTCCTCCAGGAAGACTTCGAGGCAGCGGATCTCGTGCGTGCCCGCGAAGGCCTGCTCCAGGAGCGGCTTCTCGTCGGCGGTCACACCGAATGCCAGGATCTCCACGCCAGCTCCCGCACCTCGACACCATGGGCCGTTCGTCACGATACGGCCCATGGTGGCGGGTCGCCGCTCAGCCGAAGAAGACCCCGGCCTCCTTGTACAGGGCGGGATCCACCGTCTTCAGCTTCGACGTCGCCTCCGCGATCGGCACCCGGACGATGTCCGTCCCCTTGAGCGCGACCATCTTCCCGAAGTCCCTGTCGCGCACCGCGTCGATCGCGTGCAGACCGAACCGGGTCGCGAGCCACCGGTCGAAGGCGCTCGGCGTGCCGCCCCGCTGGATGTGCCCGAGCACCGTCGTACGGGCCTCCTTGCCGGTCCGTTCCTCGATCTCCTTGGCCAGCCACTCGCCCACGCCCGACAGCCGGACGTGGCCGAAGGAGTCCAGGGTGCCGTCCTTCAGCACCATCTCCCCGTCCTTGGGCATGGCCCCCTCGGCGACCACCACGATCGGCGCGTAGCTCGCCTTGAACCGGGAGGTGACCCAGGCGCAGACCTCGTCCATGTCGAAGCGCTGCTCCGGGATGAGGATGACGTTGGCGCCGCCCGCGAGCCCCGAGTGCAGGGCGATCCAGCCGGCGTGCCGGCCCATGACCTCGACGACCAGGACCCGCATGTGGGACTCGGCCGTGGTGTGCAGCCGGTCGATCGCCTCGGTCGCGATGCCGACGGCGGTGTCGAAGCCGAAGGTGTAGTCGGTGGCCGACAGGTCGTTGTCGATGGTCTTGGGCACGCCGACACAGGGGATGCCGTACTCCTCGTACAGCCGGGCCGCGACCCCGAGGGTGTCCTCGCCGCCGATCGCGATGAGCGCGTCCACCTCGTACTTCGCGAGGTTCTCCTTGATGTCGCGCACGCCGTTCTCCGTCTTGAACGGATTGGTGCGCGAGGAGCCGAGGATGGTGCCGCCGCGGGGCAGGATGCCGCGGACGGCGGGGATGTCGAGGGGGACGGTGCGCCCCTCGACCGCGCCCCGCCAGCCGTCCTTGAACCCGATGAACCCGCAGCCGTACTCCTGCTCGCCCTTGCGGACGACGGCCCTGATCACCGCGTTGAGACCGGGGCAGTCGCCGCCACCGGTCAGCACTCCGACCTTCATGGAATCTCCAATCGCCATGACGGTCACGCTAGTGGTGACCCAGGTCACAGCAAGGGACCCGGAGAGGCCAATTCCGGTGGAATCGCGAGGCGTTGCGTACACCCGTTCACTCGTACGAGGACGTAAGTACGATCGACGGGCGGTGCGGACGTCCCCCGGGCGGGTACTACGCGTCGTCGAGGCCGCGTTCTATGGCATACCGGACGAGCTCCACCCGGTTGTGCAACTGCAGCTTGCCCAGGGTGTTCTGGACGTGGTTCTGCACGGTGCGGTGGGAGATGACCAGACGCTCGGCGATCTGCTTGTACGACAGCCCCTTGGCCACGAGCCGCAGTACCTCGGTCTCGCGGTCGGTCAGTTGCGGGGCCTTCGGCTCGTCGGAGGTGGCCGGCAGCGGGTCGGTGGCCAGGCGCCGGTACTCGCCGAGCACCAGCCCGGCCAGGCCCGGGGTGAAGACCGGGTCGCCGGCCGCGGTGCGGCGGACGGCGTCGATCAGCTCCTGGGCGCCGGCGGACTTCATCAGGTAGCCGGTCGCGCCGGACTTCACCGCCTCCAGGACGTCCGCGTGCTCACCGCTGGCCGACAGGACCAGGACCCGCAGCGCCGGGTTGGCGCCGACGAGTTCCTTGCAGACCTGCACGCCCGGCATGCCGGGCAGGTTGAGGTCGAGGACCAGCACGTCGGGCGTGACGGCGTGGGCCCGGCGGACCGCCTCGGGGCCGTCGCCGGCCGTGGCGACGACGTCGAAGCCCGCGGCGGCCAGGTCCCGGGCGACCGCGTCCCGCCACATCGGGTGGTCGTCGACGACCATCACCCTTATGTCGTGGAGCTCGTTCGGCCTGTTCGGGTCGTTCACGTCGGTGCGCTCGCTCATCTCTTGTCCGTCCTCGCCCTGGGTACCTTCAGTTCCACTTCGGTGCCCTGCCCGGGAACGGACACCAGATCGGCGCTGCCGCCGAGATCGCGCAGCCTGCCGCGGATGGACAGGGCCACCCCCATCCGGCCCTCGCCCGCCGCCTGGTCGAGCCGGCCCGCCGGGATGCCGGGGCCGTCGTCGCGAACGGTCACGATCACCTCGTCGCCCCAGTCCTCGACGAGGATCCAGGCCCGCGCCCCTTCCCCGGCGTGCTTGCGCACGTTGTCCAGGGCGGCGCCGACCGCCGCGGCCAGTTCCTTCGCGGCCGGCACCGGCAGCGGCACCGGGGTGCCCGGCTCGGCGAAGCTCACGCGGGACCCGGCGTGCGGGGCGAGGAGCGTGCGCAGGTCCAGCTCGCCGTCCTCGGCGCCCGGCTCGTCCACCTCGTACGTGTCCACCAGCGCGCCGCGCGACTCGTCGTGGGAGACCCGGGAGGGCTGTACCAGCCCGCTGGAGACCAGCGTGCGCAGCGCCACCTCCTGCTCCCCCGCCATCCGGCCGAGCTCCTCGGCCTCGCCGCCCAGCTCGCTGCCGCGCCGCTGGACCATGGCGAGGACCTGGAGGACCCCGTCGTGGATGTCGCGGGCGAGGCGCTCGCGCTCGCGGGTGGCCGCCTCGATCTCCAGGGCGCGGGCGAGGGTGTTCTCACTGGCCCGGGCGACCTCGACCACGTAGCCGATGGCCACGGAGGCGACCCAGACGAGCAGGACGTTGTGCAGGGTGTCCCGGGTGGGCTGGCCGGTGTGGATGGCGAGGTTGGCGGCCGCCACGAAGGTGGAGGCGAAGCAGGCCCAGCGCCAGCCGCCCTTGATGGCGAAGGCGAGGACCGCACCCGCCGTCCAGATGGTGGGGAGGGTGCTGCCGCCCGCGCTGATCCGCGCCTGGGTGTCGGCGACCGGTGTGAGCACGATCCCGACGATCGCGACGGTGAGGTCGGCGACGAGGAAGCCCTTGGTGCAGCTGGCGGCGTTCGCCACCTTCCGGGAGGTGGCGAGGGTCCAGACGGCGAGGGCGGCCAGGTAGCCGACCGCGACCCCGGGGCGGGAGAACTCCTTGTACGCGAAGGCGAACAGCAGCACCGCGTAGACCATGGTCAGCAGCCGGTACGCGGTCAGGGCACGCCAGAGCGGCTGCTCGACCGACATGCGTACGACGCGTTCGCGTTTCGCCATCTCCCCCACCCCTCGCGGGCGGTACCGCCCACGCGCAGCTACTCCGACGTGCCGTCGGCCTTCTCGCCCTTTTCGGCCTTCTCCGCCTTGGCGGCCTTCTCGGCCTTCTCGGCGTCGGCGATCTGGCGCTTGGCCGCCGTCGCGTAGATGTCGACGTACTCCTGGCCGGAGAGCTTCATGATCTCGTACATGACCTCGTCGGTCACCGAGCGGAGGATGAAGCGGTCGTTGTCCATGCCGTGGTAGCGGCTGAAGTCCAGCGGCTTGCCGATCCGGATCCCCGGGCGCATCAGCTTGGGGACCACCTTGCCGGGCGGCTGGATCTTCTCCGTGTCGATCATCGCTACGGGGATCACGGGCGCACCGGTGGCCAGGGCGACGCGGGCCAGACCGCCGGGCTTGCCGCGGTAGAGGCGTCCGTCGGGTGAACGCGTGCCCTCGGGGTAGATACCGAACAGCTCTCCGGCCTCGATGACCTTGATGCCGCTCTGGATCGCGGCCTCACCGGCCCCGCGGGCGCCGGAGCGGTCCACCGGGAGCTGGCCGACGCCCTTGAAGAAGGCGGCCGTCAGCTTGCCCTTGACCCCCGGGGAGGTGAAGTACTCCGCCTTCGCGATGAAGGTGACCTTCCGGTCCAGCACCGCCGGCAGGAAGAAGGAGTCGGAGAAGGACAGGTGGTTGCTCGCGAGGATCGCCGGCCCCTCCGCGGGAATGTTCTCGAGGCCCTCCACCCACGGCCTGAAAGCGAGCTTCAGTGAACCGCCGATGGAGAACTTCATTGCGCCGTAGATCAACTCGAAAGCCTTCCTGTGTCTGTCGAACAGACCATATCCCGTGCCTACACCGGCAGGGACCCGACGACCCTGGCCGGTGCCACCCCGGTCGCGTACGGTGAAGTCACACAGAGCAACGCACCCACCCGACGTACATCATGATCAAGGAGACCCTGGTGCCCGTCCTCCCTGGAGCCGAGCCGTTCCGCCACGAGGGCGGAGAGGTCGGCGTCCTCCTCTGCCACGGCTTCACCGGTTCCCCGCAGTCCCTGCGCCCCTGGGCCGAGTATCTCGCCGGGCGGGGCCTCACGGTGTCGCTTCCGCTGCTGCCCGGCCACGGGACGCGCTGGCAGGACATGCAGCTCACGGGCTGGCAGGACTGGTACGCCGAGGTCGACCGCGCCCTGCGGGAACTGCTGGACCGGTGCGAGCAGGTGTTCGTCTTCGGGCTGTCGATGGGCGGGGCGCTGACCCTGCGGCTGGCGGCCAAGCACGGGGACGCCATCAGCGGCATCGTGCTCGTCAACCCGGCCAACAAGGTGCACGACCCGCTCGCCGTGACCCTTCCGGTGACCAAGCACCTCATCCGGTCGACGCCGGGCATCGCCAGCGACATCGCGAAGCCGGGCTCGGAGGAGGTCGGATACGACCGGGTCCCGACCCGGGCCGCGCACTCGCTGAAGAAGTTCCTGCAGCTCGTGGACGCCGACCTGCCGCAGGTGACGCAGCCGATGCTGCTGCTGCACAGCCCGCAGGACCACGTCGTACCGCCGGTCGACTCCGCGCGGGTACTGGCCCGGGTCTCCTCCACGGACGTCACCGAGACCCTGCTGGAACAGAGCTACCACGTCGCGACGTTGGACCATGACGCGGAGCGGATCTTCGCGGACAGCTATGCGTTCATCGGCCGCTTGGCGGAGAGCGTGGGCAGGGAGGGGGCGGAGGCCGGTGGCTGAGCACGAGGAGCAGTCGGGCGGGGTTCCGCCGCTGGACGAGGAAGCGGCGTGGGCGGCGATCGTCGCCGGGTACGGGCAGGAGCCGCCGGACCCGCCGGGGGCCCGGCCGTTCAGACCGATCGAGAACCTCCTCCTGCCGGAGGAGGACGTCAAGCCGCTGCCCGCGGAGTCCGGAGCGGACGCGAAGGCCGATCCGGAGCCGGACGCGGAGCCGGATCCGAAGACGGATGCGGAGCCGGATCCGAAGACGGATGCGGACCCGGGGCCTCCGGCGGCGCTGGGCAGCTCCGTGGTCTTCGCCCCGGGCGTGGGCATGTCGGGTCCCCGGGACCACTCGCCGGCGGAGCCGAAGGACGACGACCTGACCGCGGCGGAGGAGGGCCACTTCGTCCCTCCGGAGCCGGAGCTCCCGCCGGCGGACACGACGTCGAAGTTCGCGTGGCTGGCGGTCGTCGGCGGCCCGGTCCTGCTTCTGCTCGCGGTGCTCCTGCAGTGGGAGATGACCTGGTGGCTGACGACGCTGGGCATCGGCGGCTTCCTGGGCGGCTTCGCCACGCTGGTCGCGCGCATGGCGACCGGCGACGACGATGACGACGACGACCCGGGCCGCGGCGCGGTCGTCTGACCCCGAGGCTTCCCGGGGCTCCGCCCCGGACCCCGCGCTTCAATCTCCCCCAGCTACCGCTGGGAGGTACCCCCTGGCGGGGCTGACATTCGGCCCCGCCGGCAATTGAGGCGCGGGGGTCCGGGGGCGGCGCCCCCGGCAACGGCGCCGCACGCGGACCCGGGACCGCCAAGCTACGGCGCAGCCGCCAGCCGGAGTGCCGCCAGCACCGGCAGGTGGTCCGTCGCCGAGCGCAGGTCCGTGGTCGAGATTCCCGGCAGCCCCGCAGGGACACCGCAGGCCAGCACCTCCACCCCCTTCGTGGCGAACACGGCGTCGATCCGCCGCTCCGGCGCCGCCGCCGGGAAGGTCGGTCCGCCGCCCCACGGGGCCACCGCCCGGCAGTCCTGGAGCTCGGCGGCCAGCCGCCCGTACGCCGGCCCCTCCGGGCCCTCGTTCACGTCGCCCGCGGCGATCGCGTACGGCACGTCCATGGCGGCCAGCCGGTCCAGCAGCAGCTCCGTGTGGGCGCGGCGCTCCTCGGCCCGGAGCGAGAGGTGCAGGGAGGCCAGGCCCATCCGGACGCCCCCGATCCGGACCACCGCCGTGGCGAAGCCCCTGCGGTGCAGGCCGGGGGTGCGCGGCAGCAGGACGTCCTCCGTGCGCTCCACGAAGACCCGTAGCGAGCACAGCAGCAGCGGCCCGGCCGCCGTCGCGCCCCCGCCCAGCACCACCAGGTCGCACTTGGCGGCCAGCCGGGCCGCGTGTTTGCGCCACCGGAAGAACCGGGGGGCCTCCTGCACGAGGACGAGGTCGGGTTCGCACGCCCGGATGACCCGGGCCAGCGCCTCCTCGTCGTCGCGCAGGGAGCGGATGTTGTAGCTGAGTACCCGGATCACGGCAGAACCGTCGGGCTCCGTACGAGACTTCGGCAGCTGGTCCATGCCCCGCAAGATACGCAGCCGCCCGCCGCTCCCCCAAGGGGCGCGGCGGGCGGTGCGCAGGGAATCGAGACGGAGAGGGCTCAGCCCTGGCGGGCCAGGTCGGCCGCGCCGACGAGCCCGGCCTTGCCGCCCAGCTGCGCGGCGAGGACCTGCGCGTGCGGGCGCCAGGCGCCGCCGACCAGCCAGCGCTTGAAGGACTTGCGGATCGGGTCGAGGACGAGGTCGCCCTCGTCCGAGACCCCGCCGCCGACGATGAAGGCGGACGGGTCGAACAGCGAGGCCAGGTCGGCCAGTCCCGCGCCGGCCCAGCGGGCCAGTTCGCGGAAGGCGTCGATGGCCACCAGGTCGCCCTGCCGGGCGGCCTCGCTGATGTGCTTGCCCTCGATGCCGTCGGCGGTGCCGTCGCCGAGCGCGAGCAGGATCGCCGCGTTCTCGGGGGTGGCGTTGGCACGCTGCTTCGCGTACCGGACGAGGGCGCGCCCGGAGGCGTACTGCTCCCAGCAGCCCTGGCTTCCGCAGCCGCACAGCAGGCCGTCCGGGACGACCCGGATGTGCCCGAACTCGGCGGCGACGCCGAAGCGTCCGCGGCGCAGCTTGTTGCCGATGATGATGCCGCCGCCCAGGCCGGTGCCGAGCGTGATGCAGATGACGTCGTCGTGGCCCTGGCCGGCGCCGAAGCGGTACTCGCCCCAGGCCGCGCAGTTCGCGTCGTTCTCGACGACGACGGGCAGGCCGATGCGCTGCTCGACCTTGTCCTTCAGCGGCTCGTGCCGCCAGTTGATGTTGGGCGCGAAGAGCACGGTCGCGCGCTTGTCGTCCACGTATCCGGCGGCGCCGATGCCGACGGCCTCGATCGTGTGGTTGCTGCTGACCTCGGAGACGGCGGCGCAGATGGCCTCCGTCACTCCGTCCGCGGTCGGCGGGGTGGGCACCTTGTACGTCTCAAGGATCGTGCCCTCTTCGTCGACCACGCCGGCCGCGATCTTCGTGCCGCCGATGTCGACGCCGATGGTGAGTCCCATTAGTCCCTCGGTTTCCGGTCAAACCCCGCCACGGCCAACGGTACCCGAGGCTTCCGGGGGATCAGTCGAGATCGATCCGCTCGGAGGGGCCTGCGTCGGGGCCGTCGTCCCCGGGGTCGCGGTCGTGGGACGCCTGCCGGGGGGCCGGGGGTTCGCCCCGCGTCCAGCGGCGCTCGTGGCCCTCGACGGCCGAGCGGTAGGCGGCGAGCAGTTCGGATCCGGCGGCCGCGAGGTGGTCGAAGACCTCCGGGTTGCGCTCGATGACGGGCTTGGCGGCGGTCTTGGCCTGGTCGACGAACTGGCGCACCGCACCCTGTGCGGCCACGCCGAACAGCGGGTTGTTCAGCCCGGACACCTTGTCGGCGACGGCTTCGAAGAGCTTGAACAGCTCCTCGGCGGCGGTGCCGGTGCCGCCGGCCGCGGCCTGCTCCTGTCCGCGCAGGCGCTCCTTCTCGGCGGCGAGGTCCTCGGCGCAGGCCTTGGCCCACGCGTCGTCGTCGGTGGGGCGGTCGGTGGCCTCGCTCATGGCGGACTCTCTCCTGCGGCGGCTGCTGGACGTGCGGTACGGACTACTTTCGACGGTACCCGAACGGGGGTACGCGGTTCATCGCGCGCGGGGCCACAGTCCCGGGTCGGGGGTGAAGCGGATGCGGAGCTCCCCCTCGGCGAGGGCGGCGCCGGAGACGGTGCAGCGGCGCAGCGCCGCGGGGAGCGGAACGATCCTGCGGTGCGGGCCCGCGGTGAGCAGCAGCTCGTCGCCGCGGCGTACGAGGTCGAGGTCGCTCTTGTGCGCGCCGGGCAGCGGTACCACCCAGACGAGGACCCCGTCCTCGGCCAGCCGGTCCTCGACGGCCCAGGCCCGGCGGGGTGCGGGCGCCCCGGGTACGAGCCCGTCGGTGTCGGCGAGCAGCTCCAGGTCCTGCGGGCCGCGCGGATCGCGGCCGAGGTGGGCGAGGGCCACCACGGGGAGCTCGGCGGCCCACTCGGCGGCGTACTTCTGTTGCTGGGCGGCGAGCCCGGCGAGCCAGGGATCGGCGGATTCCGTCGGCACGGTGCGGTTGGCGACGAGGGCGGAGACGGGCAGCTGCTGCAGGGCGAGCCCGAGCCGGCCCAGGCGCAGCGCGTCGGCGGCGGCCGGGCCGGGCTCGGCGACCAGCCGCAGCTCGGTGGTGTCGGCCTCGACGACGGCCTGGACGGCGGCCAGCTCCTCGTCCCAGCGGGCGGCGGTCTCGTAGAGCCACTGCGCGGGCATGGGGACGCCGGCCAGCTGGGCCAGTACGGGGCGCAGGGCGCGGGCGGCCTGCCGCTCGGCGGGCAGCAGCCGGGTGAGGTAGCGGCGCAGCTGGGCGGGGAGGGCGAGGGTGGCCACGGTCCGGTGGAGCGGCGGCATGTCGACGACGACGAGGTCGGTGCCGGGCGCGGCGGCGGCCCGCCGCAGGGCCCGGAGCAGGGCGAACTCCTCGGCGCCGGGCAGTTCGGTGATCTCCTCGGCGCCCAGCGGCCGGGCCCCGACCATGCCGAGCAGGGCGGATCCGCGCTGCTGGAGGGCGACGAGCTCGTCGCGGAACTCCTCGCCGGAGTCCACCCGCGCCACCCGCAGCCCGGGGGCGGCCGGGTCGCCGACCAGGGCGGTGAGCGGGTCGCCGATGTCGCCGGAGAGCAGCAGCACCCGCTGCCCGTGGCGGGCCGCGGCGAGGGCGGTGGCCGCCGCCACGGTGGTCCGCCCGGCCCCGCCGGGGCCGGTGATCAGCAAGGTGTGCATGGTGCGGGTGCTCCGGTGTGCGGGAAGCGGGATCAGACGGTTTCGACGCGCTTCTTCAGGCCCGCGAGCGCACGGTCGATGATGACCTTCTCGGCCTTGCGCTTGATCATGCCGAGCATGGGGATCTTGACGTCGACGGTCAGCTGGTAGGTGACCTCGGTGCGCTTGCCGCCGTCGACGGCGGTCAGCCGGTAGGAGCCGTCCAGCTGGCGCAGCATCTGGGACTTGTCCAGGGTCCAGCTGACCTCGTCGGTGCCCGTCCAGGTGTAGGCGAGGGTGTGGTCGTCCTTGATCGCGCCCGCGTCGAGCAGCAGGCGGACCTTCTCGGCGCGCCCCTGGGCGTCGGTGGCCAGCACCTCGGCCTCCTTCACCTCGCCGGTCCACTCGGGGTAACGGGCGAAGTCGGCGATCACGGCCATCACGTCGGTGGGCGCAGCCTCGATCGTGATGCTTGAGCTGGTGTGTTCCGCCATCGCGGTCGCTCCTCCGGGCTGGGGGTGGTACCTCCCAGCGGCAGCTGGGCAAGTTCGAGGATGTGTGCGGCCTGGGGCCGCCGCGTGAAGGCTACCGCGCGTGTGGACGTCGCCACTCCAGCGCCTCCCGTACCCTGCGCGAGCCCGCCGTGAAGCGGCTCGATCTCTACCATTCGAGGACCCAGGGCCGGCCGGTGGCCGCGAAGTGGCCCACGTTCACGCACTCGGTGTTCCCGATGCGCATGCGGCGGGCGAGCGGCTGGTGAACGTGTCCGAAGAGGGCGTAGCGGGGGCGGGTGCGGCGGATCGCGGCGAGCAGGGCCTCGCTGCCGCGTTCGAAGCGGCGGGCGACGGTGTCGTAGCAGAGCTCGGGCACTTCCGGCGGGATGTGCGAGCAGAGCACGTCCACCTCGCCGAGGGCCTCCACCTTGGCGGCGTACTCCTCCGGGTCCACCTCGTAGGGGGTGCGCATCGGGGAGGGCAGTCCGCCGCCGACGAAGCCGAAGACGCGGCCGCCGATCTCCACCCGCTGGCCGTCGAGCACGGTGAGGCCGTGGCGGTCGGCGTACTCGGGCCACAGGCCCGGCATGTCGACGTTGCCGTAGGTGGCGTACGTGGGAGTGGGGAAGGCGGCGAACATCTGGGCGTACTGGCGGCGTACGGCGCCCTCGATGAGGGTGTCCCGGTCCAGGCCGGCCCACAGCTCCCGCCCGAAGGCGCGGGCCTCGTCGAAGCGGCGCGCGGTGCGCAGCTCGACGATCCGGTCGGCGTTCTCGATGCCGAACAGGTCGGGGAAGATGCCGCGCGAGTGGTCGGCGTAGTCGAGGAAGAGCACGAGGTCGCCGAGGCAGACGAGGGCGTCGGCGCCGTCGCCCGCCCGGGCGAGGGCCTCGGTGTTGCCGTGCACGTCGCTCACGACGTGGACCCGGGTGCGGCCCGCCCCAGGGCCTGCTCCACGGCCCGCCCCACGGCCTGATCCGCTCGTGCCGAACTGCTGTCCCCGCATGCTGCCAGCCATGCGGCCAACCCTAGAGCTGCCTGGTGGCGGCGGGTAGAGGGGGTGGAAGAGGCGGCCGGACCTGCGGTTACTTCCGAGTCGCGAACGGGGTCGACTACTGTCGGCACGTTGGTGCGAGGCAGGGTAAGTGCAGAATGTGACGCACGGAACATCTGGCCGGTTCCCCCTATCGGGAACCCACTACCGGTGGGTAACGTCCGGTCGGTCCACATGGTGGCGATGGCGCCCAGAGGAGCAGCAGTCTTGCGCGAGTTCAGCCTTCCGGCCCTGTACGAGGTCCCGTCGGACGGGAACCTGACGGATCTCATCCGCCGCAACGCCGCTCAGCATCCAGACACCGCCGTCATGAGCCGCAAGGTCGACGGCCGGTGGCAGGACGTGACCGCGACCGAGTTCCTCGCCGAGGTCCGGGCCGCGGCCAAGGGCCTCGTGGCGGCCGGCATCCGGCCCGGCGACCGGGTCGCCCTCATCTCCCGCACCCGCTACGAGTGGGTGCTGTTCGACTTCGCGATCTGGAGCGCGGGCGGCGTCACCGTCCCCGTGTACGAGACCAGCTCCCCCGAGCAGGTCCAGTGGATCCTCGGTGACTCCGGGGCCGTCGCCGTCATCGTGGAGAGCCCGGCGCACAGCGCGGCCGTGGCCTCCCTGCGCGACCGGCTGCCGGAACTGCGCGAGGTCTGGGAGATCGAGCAGGGCGCGCTGGAGGCGCTGAAGGCCGCCGGCGCGGAGATCTCCGACGCCGAGGTCGAGGAGCGCAGCAGCCTCGCCAACGCCGACGACCCGGCCACCATCGTCTACACCTCGGGTACCACCGGCCGCCCCAAGGGCTGCGTGCTGACCCACCGCAACTTCTTCGCCGAGTGCGGCAACGTGGTGGAGCGCCTCAGCCCGCTCTTCCGCACCGGAGACTGCTCGGTCCTGCTCTTCCTCCCGGCCGCGCACGTCTTCGGGCGCCTGGTGGAGGTGGCGGCCGTGCTGGCGCCGATCCGCCTGGGCTGCGTACCGGACATCAAGAACCTGACGGACGAGCTCCAGTCCTTCCGGCCCACGCTGATCCTCGGTGTCCCGCGCGTCTTCGAGAAGGTCTACAACTCGGCACGCGCCAAGGCCCAGGCCGACGGCAAGGGCAGGATCTTCGACGCCGCGGCCGACACGGCGATCGCCTACAGCCGCGCGCTGGACGCCCCGGGCGGCCCGTCCTTCGGGCTGCGCCTGAAGCACAAGCTGTTCTCCAAGCTGGTCTACAGCAAGCTGCACACGGTCCTCGGCGGGCGCGGCGAGTACGCGATCTCCGGCGGCGCCCCGCTGGGCGAGCGGCTCGGCCACTTCTTCCGCGGCATCGGCTTCACGGTGCTGGAGGGCTACGGCCTCACCGAGTCCTGTGCGGCCACGGCCTTCAACCCGTGGGACAAGACGAAGATCGGTACGGTCGGCCAGCCGCTGCCGGGCTCCGTGGTGCGCATCGCCGACGACGGCGAGGTGCTGCTGCACGGCGAGCACATCTTCAAGGAGTACTGGAAGAACGAGACGGCGACCGCCGAGGCGCTGACCGACGGCTGGTTCCACACCGGCGACGTCGGCACCCTCGACGAGGACGGCTACCTCGCGATCACCGGCCGCAAGAAGGAACTCATCGTCACGGCGGGCGGCAAGAACGTCGCGCCGGCCGTCATCGAGGACCGGATCCGCGCGCACGCGCTGATCGCGGAGTGCATGGTGGTGGGCGACGCGCGGCCCTTCGTGGCGGCGCTGGTCACCATCGACGAAGAGTTCCTCGGCCGGTGGGCCGCGGAGAACGGCAAGCCGGCCGGTGTGACGGCGGCGGAGCTGCGCGAGGACGCGGAGCTGATCGCCGCCGTCCAGAAGGCCGTGGATGACGGCAACGCGGCGGTTTCCAAGGCGGAATCGGTGCGGAAATTCCGCATTCTTCCCTCCCAGTTCACGGAGGAGTCGGGTCACATCACGCCGTCGCTGAAGCTGAAGCGCAATGTGGTGGCCAAGGACTTCGCGGACGAGATCGAGGCGCTCTACCGCGGCTAGTCCGCCGCTCCTCTAGCGGCCCGCGGCCGGAGGCCGCTGTCAGCGGGGGTCGGCGAGGATCCGGGCCATGTTCCGTTCCGCGAGGGCGGTGATGGTCACGAACGGGTTCACGCCGAGCGATCCGGGGATCAGGGAGCCGTCGACCACGTACAGCCCCTGGTACCCCTTGGCCCGCCCGTACCCGTCGGTGGCGTCCCCGAGGACGCAGCCGCCGAGCGGGTGGTAGGTGAAGTTGTCGGCGAAGGCCTTGTTGTCGCCGAAGAGGTCGTACCGGTACATCGTGAAGTTCCGCCAGTTGATGCGGTCGAAGAGGTTCTTCGCCGCGTTGACCGAGGGCGTGCTCTGGTCCCGCCGCCAGTTGAGCCGGGCCGAGTCGGTGGCGGCGTCGTAGGTGAAGTGCCCGCGCTCCGGGTTCTTGGTGATGGCGAGGTACATCGAGATCCAGTGCTCGATGCCCATGGGGAGCGGGGCGATCTCCGCGAAGACCGGGTTCGAGGCGTTGTCCCAGTCGTCGATGCCCATCGCGGGCATGGTGGCCTGGTTGCAGCCGACCGTGTCCCACAGGTGGTTGGCGCGTGCGGTCATGACGTTGCCGTTGGGGCCCCAGCCGAGCCCGACCTTCTCGCTGAGCGCGGGCAGCGTCCCCCGCTCGCGGGCCCGCAGCAGGATCTCGGTGGTCCCCAGGCTCCCGGCCCCGAGGAAGAGCTGTTTGCAGCCGAGTTCGCGGACCTGGGTGGCCCGTCCGGTGACATCGCTGGTCCGTACCGTCAGGACGTATCCCCCGGCCGGGTCGAGCCGTACGCCGACCACGCGCTGCATGGTCTCGATGGTGACGTTCCCGGTGCCGATGGCGGCGGCGAGGTAGGTCTTGTCGACGCTCTTCTTGCCGTGGTTGTTGCCGTAGATGACCTCTCCGGCCAGGGCCGAGCGGGTGGCGGTGCCGGCGGCCTCGCGCTTCATGTACTCGAAGTCGTAGACGTTGGGGACGAAGACGGTCTTCAGGCCGGTGTTCTGGGCGTGCTTGCGGGAGATCCGGGCGAAGCGGTACCACTCGGTGGACTCGAACCAGGCCGGGTCGATGTCGTTGACCCCCAGCATGGCGCGGGCGCGGGGGTAGTAGGTGCCGTACATCTCGTCGGCGTCGACCTGGGGCAGGACCTCGGAGAAGTACGAGCGGCGGGGCGTGGGCGCCATGCCGCCGTTGACGAGCGATCCGCCGCCGACGCCCCGGCCGACGTACACGGACATGTCGCCGTAGTTCACGCGGTCGAGGACGCCGGGGTAGGGGCTGATGTCGCGGTTGACCACGTCGAGCCAGAGGAACTGGGCGAGCGGGGCCTCGGTGCGGTTGCGGAACCACATGGAGCGCTGGTCGGGCGCGGAGGTGGAGGGGAAGACCTTGCCGTCGGCCCCGGGGGTGTCCCAGAGCCGGCCCATCTCCAGTACGACGGTACGTACGCCCGCCTGCCCGAGCCGCAGGGCGGCGACGGCGGAGCCGTAGCCGGAGCCGACGACGATGGCGGGGGCGTACCGGGCGGCGGCGGGCTCCACGGCCGCCGCGGAGGCCGCCCCGATCCGGGTGAAGCCGAGCGCGGCGGCGGTCGAGAGGGCGCCGAGTCCCAGTACTTGACGGCGCGTCAGGTTGGATGTCATGGCCGCATCATGGACGGAATCCAGCCGTCCGCCCATATGCGGTATTGACAGACATCTGAGGAACAGTCAGGCATGGCTGCGCGACCGACCGGGTGCGGCTCCGCTGTCGGGGCTCCGCCCCGAACCCCGCTCCTCAAACTCCCCCAGCTACCGCTGGGAGGTGCCCCCTGGAGGGGCTGGATCTTGATGACAGCAGCCGAATCCAGCCCCGCCGGCGATTGAGGCGCGGGGGTCCGGGGGCTGGCCCCCGGCAGCGGCGCCGCACCGGCACCGGCTACAGCAGCTCGCGCAGGCGGTCCGCCAAGAGGTCCCAGCGCCAGCGGTCCTCGACCCACATACGGCCGGCGGCACCCATCCTGGCCCGCAGCTCCGGATCCTTCAGCAGGGTGACGATCCGGTCCGCCGCGTCCTCGGGGGATCCGCCCCGCACGACCCAGCCCGTCTCACCGTCCAGCACCGCGTCCGGCGCCCCGCCCGAGTCGCCCGCGATCACCGGCAGGCCCGTGGCCGAGGCCTCCAGGTAGACGATGCCGAGCCCCTCCACGTCCAGCCCGCCCCGGCGGGTCCGGCACGGCATGGCGAAGACGTCACCCGCGCCGTAGTGGGCCGCGAGTTCCGACCACGGGACGGCTCCGGTGAAAACGACGGAGTCCGAGACCCCGGTGGAGACGGCCAGCTCCCGCAGGTCCGCCTCGTAGGGGCCGCCGCCCACGATCAGCAGTACCGCGTCCGGCACCGCCGCCAGGATCCGCGGCATCGCCTCGATCAGGGTGTCCTGCCCCTTGCGCGGCACCAGCCGGGAGACGCAGACGACCACCGGCCGGTCCGTCAGCCCGAGCCGGGCCCGGACCTCCGCCCCACCCGATCCCGGGTGGAAGGTCTTCTCGTCCACCCCCGGCGGGAGCTGCACCATCCGGGCCGCCGCCCGGTCCGTCACCGCCGAGGCGATCCGCGAGCGTGTGTACTCCCCCAGGTAGGTCAGCGTGTCCGTGCCCTCGCCGATCCGGCGCAGCAACTGCCGCGCGGCCGGCAGCTGGGCCCAGCCCGCCTCGTGCCCGTGGGTGGTCGCGACGATCCGCCGCGCGCCCGCCCGCCGCAGCGCGGGGCCCATCAGCCCGAGCGGGGCCGCCGCCCCGAACCACACGGACTCGCAGCCGTGTTCGCGCAGCAGGCCCACCGCCCGCCGCGTCACGCGCGGGGTCGGCAGCAGCATCGTCGTCCGGTCGCGGACCACCTGGAACGGCTGCTCCGCGTCGAAGGCCGCGGTGGCCTCGCGGCCCTCCGCACTGTGCTTCCAGGTGGAGGCGTAGACGACGATCCGGTCGGGATCCAGCCGCAGCGCCATGTTGTGCAGGAAGGCCTGGATGCCGCCCGGTCGCGGCGGGAAGTCGTTGGTCACGATCAGCGTCTTGTGCATCGCTGACAACGTACCGGACGCCCTCAGCGGAGCTCCGCCCGCAGGGCCTCCCGCCAGTCCTTCGTCAATGCGTCCGGATCCGCTCCGAGGGCGCCCCGCACCGCCACCGGCCACGGCTCGCGCCCCGCCCTCCCGTACAGGTCCACGAGCGCCGCCTCGCCCCATCTCCCCGCGATCAGCCGGCAGGCCAGCCAGGCGCCCTCGTACGCGCGGGCCAGGGCCTCCGGGTCACCGCCGAAGGCGAAGTCCTCCGTCCGGGGCAGCTCGCCGGGCACCTCGCCCCGCCGTACGGCCCGGGCCAGCGTCGGAGCGGCCTGCTCCGGGGTGGCCGGGGTGCTGCGGTAGGCGGCCCAGTCCGCGAAGCCCTCGGAGAGCCACAGCGGGGTGGTGGCGGTGGTCGCCGCCCGGGTGGCCACATGGGTGACCTCGTGGGTCAGGATGACCCCGCGGCCCGCCGCGCTGAGCTCCGCCCACCCCTGCGGGTTCACGACGACCCGGTCGGCGGGGGCGGGGGCCTCGCCCACCCGGCCCGTGGTGACGGCCCCCATGCCCCGGTACTCGGCGGCCGGGCGGCCCAGCAGCTCCGCCATCCGCTCCAGGGATCCGGGGACCAGGACCACGGCACGGCCCGCCCAGGGCCCCGGCCAGCCGGCGCTCGCCGCGGGCACCGCCCGGTCGGCCTCCGCCGCGATCGCGGACAGCGTCCCCGTCTCCTGCCCGACGCCCAGCACCAGCGCGTGCGCTCCGCGGACCACCGCCACCGGGCCCTGGTCCCACAGCTGGGGCAGCGCGCCCGGCGCCGCCCGGTCACCGGTGACGTGCCACCGCCCGCCGTCCCGGGTCAGGCGCACCTCGCGCGCCGACCCGGCCGCGGCCGGGTCGTAGCCGGCCAGCCGGTAGTGGAGCTCCGCCCGGACGGTGGCCCCGGCGCCGTCCCGCCGGACCTCGGAGACCTCGTACGCCCAGCCCTCCAGCGGGATCCCGGCGAGCCGCTCGGGCGGCGTCCGCGACCAGGCGGCGACGGCCTCGCGGATGTCCCGCTCGGCGCCGTCCCGCGGGGCGGGCGCGCCGCACCCGGCGAGCAGCGCGCTCAGCAGGAGCGGCAGCACGCGTACGAGGGACCGGCGGACGGGGGGCATCCGACGATCGTACGCACGGGTGCGGTCAGGGGCGCGTCACCGAGGAGACGGGCATCATCCCGACGGGGTCGTAGCGGACCCGGGCTCCGGGGTAGGGGGCGTGCACCACCTGGCCGTTGCCGACGTACATGCCGACGTGGCTGGCGTCCGAGCGGTACGTCACCAGGTCGCCCGGGCGGGCCTGCGACAGCGGCACCTGGCGGCCGGCGTGCCGCTGGGCCTGCGAGGTGCGCGGCAGCGAGACTCCGGCCTGCCGGTACGACCAGACCATCAGCCCGGAGCAGTCGAAGCCGGCGGGGCCGGTGGAGCCCCACACGTACGGCCGGCCCACCGCGGCCCGGGCCGCCCTCACGGCGGTCTCGGCGCGTCCGGAGGAAGCACCGAAGGAGGCCGGCTCGGGCAGCCCCTCGGGACGGCCTCCGGAGCGCGAGGAGCGTTCGTAGTCGGCCCGCTCCCCGGAGGGCATGGCGTTGAGCAGCTGCCGGGCGGCAGCGAGCTTCGCCGTGACGGAGCGCTTGTGCCGGGCCACGTCAGTGCGCAGGGCGTCGAGTTCGGCGAGTTTGCGGGAGGCCTCCTGGCGCTCCTGGCCGAGTTCGCGCTGTTCCTCGCGGAGTTCGTCGAGCTGGCGGGCCTGCCGGCCGGTCAGCCGGTCGAGGGCGGCGGCCCGTTCCAGGTACGCGTCGGGGTCCTCGGACAGCATCAGCCCGACGGCGGGGTCGATGCCGCCGCTGCGGTACTGGGCTCCGGCGAAGGTGCCCAGGACGCCCCGCAGGGTGTTGATGCGCTCCTGGCCGCGGGCCACCGCGTCCTGGGCCCGGTTGACCTCGACGCGGAGCCGGTCGGCCTTCTCGCCCGCCTCGTTGAAGCGCTCGGTGGCCTGCTCGGCCTCCTCGAAGAGGCGGTCGACCTGGGCGCTGATGCCGGTTCTCGCGCCGCCTCCGGGTTCGTACGGGAAGCCGGGGGCCGCGTACGCGGGTACGCCCGTCATGGCGACCGCGGCGGTGGCCGCGGCGGCGGCGGTGAGGACGGTGACCTTCGTGCTCCGGTCGAGGCTGCCGAGCCCGGCCCGGCGATGGGACGCCACGTGAAACCGCTCCCTTCCGCTGTGCGGGGCCCGGGTCCGCCCTCCGTGGACGGCCGTGTGCCGGGTTCCGCGCTGGCAGACAGTAGCGGCGCGACCACGCACCGACCAACGGCCGTCGGCGGGCGCACATGCCGACGCCCCGCAGGAGACGCAGGTCACCGGCGGGGCGTGTGGTCAGAGGGCGGCCCTGGAATTCGCCCGGATGGGCGGTGTACGGGGCGTCCGGGACCGCGGGGCGGAGCGGATCAGCCGACGCGGACGCCGAACTGGAACGGCATGTTGTCCATGGACTCGTACTTGATGCCGCTGCGCGGGTTCGAGGCGTGCAGCGTCATGTTGTTGCCGGCGTAGAGGCCGACGTGGTGCAGGTCGTCGTAGAAGAAGACCAGGTCACCGGGCTGGAGCTGGCTGCGGCCGATGCGGGTGCCGTCGTTCACCTGGGTGAAGGTGACGCGGCTGATGTTGACGCCGGCCTGCTTGTAGGCCCACTGCGTCAGCCCGGAGCAGTCGTAGACCGTGGGGCCGGTGCCGCCGGACTGGTAGGTGAAGCCCAGCTTCGTCTTGGCGGCTTCGAGGGCGGCTCCGGCGCGGCCGGAGGCCTTGACGTTGCCGAGGTCGACGCGCTGGTTGTCGGCGCGGCTGGCGCGCGTGTCCTCGTCCTTGATGGCCGCGCGCTCCTGCGCGGTCAAGGTGTTGAGGAGGGCCTGGGCGGCGGCGAGCTTCTCGGTGGAGACCTTCTTCTTCTCGCCGAGCTCCTTGCGGGTGGCGTCGAGGTCGGCGAGCTTGCCGGCGGCCTCCTGGCGCTGCTGCGCGAGGGTGCGCTGCTTGTCCTGGATCCGCTGGACCCCCTCGACCTGCTTGGTGCTCAGGTGCTCCAGGGAGGAAGCCTTGTCGAGGTAGCTGTCGGGGTCCTCGGAGAGGAGGAGCGCGAGGGAGGGGTCGATGCCGCCGCTGCGGTACTGGGCGCTGGCCATCGAACCGAGCGTGCTGCGAAGGTCGTTGAGTTCGCCCTGGCCGCGCGCGACCTGGTCCTGCAGCTGGCCTATCTCCTTCTCGAGCTTGTCCTGGCGCTCCTTGGCCCCGTTGAACTTCTCGGTGGCCTGCTCCGCCTCTTCGTAGAGCGCGTCGACCTGGCTCTTGACCTCGTCCTTGCTCGGCTTCGTCGGCGCGGCGGAGGCGCTCTGCGCGGTGAGGGCGACGGCTGCGGCCGCGACCGAGGTGAGCACGGTCACACGAGCGCGGTTCGGCTGCTTGGGTCGACGGTGGGACGCCACGAAGGCGAGCTCCTTCTTCCTGGGAGCCGCCGAAGAACGCAACTCGGCAGCACCTTCGCTGCCACCCCGAATGAGTGATCTACCGCACGAAGGTTTGAGCAGACCCTAGTGACCCATCTGTGATCAGTTCAAATCCTGCCGGGAAAAAACTCGCCCCACGACCAGGTTCTTTACCTACAGCGCACGCTCCGTGCAGGTCACTTGACGGTGCGTCCCCCGCAAGTCCCACCAATTCGGGCATTGCGGCGAGGAGTTACGAAACGCGCGAAAGCCGCTTCAGCAGCAAAGCGGACGTCACGGGCCGCGCACCCGCCTTGGCCACCCCGTCGGCGACCTCCCGGTCCGTGGAGACCACGACCACCGGCCGGCCGGGCGGCTCCGCACGCACCAACTGGCGGATCAGCTCGTCCGCCGTCACCCCGGCCTTGGAGAACAGCACCCGCACCCCGCGCGGCGGCGCGAGCAGCACCGGGGCCGCCAGTTCCGCCCCGTCGAAGACACAGGTCATCTCCGCGCCCGTCTGCGCGGCCAGCATCGACAGCCCGCCCAGCAGCCGCAGCCGCTGCTTCTCCAGCGGCATCGTCGGATAGCCCGTCTTGGTCACGTTGTAGCCGTCGACCACCAGATGGGCCTGAGGCAGCGCCAACAACTGGTCCAGCAGCGCCGGATCGGTCTCCGAGAGGGCCCGCGCCGCGATGTCCTTCGGCGTCATCCGGCCCGGCTCCACCGCGTCCACCGTGTCGGCCGGGCGGGTGCTCACCGGCGGCAGCGCCAGCTCCCGGCGCAGCCCCTGGGCCGCGTCCAGCACGGTGTCCAGCAGCAGCCGCAGCCGCATGTCCTCGATGCTGCGCCCCTCACGGGTGGCCCGGCGCGAGGTCTCCAACGCCGCCTCCACCTCCGCGAGCCGGGCCTTGAGCCGCCGGGTCTCACTCTCGGCGGCGGCCACCCTGGCGGCCGCGTCGCCGCGGATCCCGTCGATCTCCGCATTCACCTTGCGCAGGGCAGCGTCACCCCGCTTGACGTCGCTGAGGGCGCTGCGCAGCTTGCGCTGAAGCGATTCCGCTTCCTTGCGGGCCGCGTCCAGTTCGACCCGGACCTGCTCCCCGCCCGCGCGCTGCAGCTCCCGTGCGTGGGCCAGCTCCTCGCGCAGCCGCTCCAGCTCGCGCCGGGTCTCCTCGCCGACCCGCTCGGCGTCGGCGCGCTGCGCCTCCTCGCCCGCGGCGGCCACCAGCTTGACCCAGCCGGCCGGCCGCAGGACGAAGGCGGCGGCCGCCACGTCCAGCGGATCCGCCGCGGCCGGGGGCGCGCCGGCCTCCAGCGCGGCGGCCAGGTCGGCCTGCGCCTCACGCAGCTTCTCGGCGACCCTGCTCCGGAACACGGCGTCGGTCTCGACCGCCGCGGCCATGGCATTTCCCGCGAACTTGGCGCGCCGGGTCGGGGTGAACCGGGCGTACTGGCGCAGCTGCGCCGGGAGGTCCGCGACCGTCAGCGCGCCGAAGGCGTCCGAGACGAGCGCGACGACCCGGCGCCGCACGCCTTCCGGCAGCGGGTGGTCGAGCGCCTCGGCGGCGTCGCCGGCCGCATCGGCCGGCTCAGCGCCGCTTGCTGGCTCCACAATCCGTCACCCCTACCGTGATCTTCCTGTGGGTGCGCCTCCGTCAGGAGTCCGCGCCCGGCCTGTCCACGAGCTCGATCTGGTCCACCGCGTTGCACCAGCGGCAGCGGACCGACTCGATGGTCTCATTGACCACCTCGCGCTCCTCGACCTTGGGCTCCCCGGCGAGGTCCAGGTGGACGTACTCCACGACCTTCGACGAACGGGTCACGTCGAAGCGCGTGAGATTGCCGCACAGGGTGCAGCGCCACCGGGTGGTGTCGGTCGGCAGGGGAACCGTCATCAGGCCGCTCTCTCCTTCGTAGCTGATTCAATTAAAGCCGCCCGCGCCGCCGTATGCGTCGTCCTGCGGACCGCAGCTCGTAACCCTACGGCCTGCCACCGCTTCAGGTGGGTCCCCTTGCGTCATGCTCTGTCACATGATCGTAAGGTGGCGGGCCGTTCGCGAGGCCGCCCGGGGACCGGTGGTGGCCCATGCGCTGATCGCGGGCTGCGCCGTGGCGTTCGTACTCGGCCCGGCCTCGGGGCTCAACCCGGCCTACGGGACGGGGGAAGAGCTGCTGTCCGACGGGACGGCTTACTTCCGGCGCTGGGGGGTGGTCCCGGACGAGCTCTTCACGGGCGGCCCCGGCGCCTGGCTGACCCCGCTGACGGCGCTGTTCGTCCACGGCAGCTGGCTGCATCTGCTCGGAAACATGCTCTTTCTGTACGTTTTCGGCGCGATGGCGGAGGAACGGATGGGCCGCCCGGCGTTCCTCGTCTTCTACCTCTGTACGGGGTACCTGGCGATGGCGGCGTACGCGGCGGCCAACGCGGGCTCCCCGCAGACGCTGGTCGGGGCCTCCGGTGCCATCTCGGCCGTACTGGGCGCCTTCCTCTTCCTGCTCCCGCGGGCGAGGGTGACGAGCCTGTTCCCGTTCCTCTTCTTCCTGCCGCTGCGGTTCCCGGCGTGGCTGGTGCTGCTGTTCTGGTTCGCCCTCCAGTGGGTGGCGGCGCAGCGGGCCGGCAGCGGGCCTGGAGTCGCCTATCTGGCCCATCTGGTGGGCTTCTCGCTCGGCTTCCTCTACGCGTGGGCCCGCTATCGGGGTACGACTAGAGTGAGGCGACCAGCGACGGCCACCGAGGGAGACAGCCAGCCGTGATCACCGCGATCGTGCTCATCAAGACCAGCGTGGACCGGATCCCCGAGATCGCCGAGTCCATCGCCGCCCTCGAGAACGTCAGCGAGGTCTACTCCGTCACGGGGACGTACGACC
The DNA here is from genome assembly GCF_017639205.1 of Streptomyces nojiriensis. NCBI lineage: Bacteria > Bacillati > Actinomycetota > Actinomycetes > Kitasatosporales > Streptomycetaceae > Streptomyces > Streptomyces nojiriensis. The sequence goes on from NZ_CP071139.1 coordinate 3,006,098, forward strand.
TGATCGCGCTGGTCCGCGTGGCCCGTCACGAGAACCTGGCGGACATCATCCCCGGCCGCATCAGCAAGATCCCGGGCGTCGAGGCGACGGACACCCACGTGGCCTTCCGCACGTACTCCCAGCACGACCTGGAAGCGGCGTTCGCGATCGGTCTCGACGCGTAACGCCTCCGGCACGGTCTGCCGGGTCCCCTGCGGGGTGCTCGGCTGTGTGCGGTGCTCGCGCCGTCTGCCGGGTCCCCTGCGGGGTGCTCGGCTGTGTGCGGTGCTCGCGCCGTCTGCCGGGCGCTGCCCGGACCCGCGCCTCAAACGCCGGCGAGGCTGAAAGTGCGGGCCTGTCGGTTCGGGTCGGTCCGTGGGGCCGCGCCGGGGTGTCTCCTCGGCTCGGCGCGTGCTGTGTGTCTCGGCTGTGCCCGGCGGTCGCGCCTCGTCCTGCGGGGACACCCCGCCACGTCCCCACTCCCCTTCCGCCGTCGAAGCCCTGCCGTGGGGCGGGGACACGCAGGAGGGTCCCCGCAGGACGAGGCGCGACCACGGCCGCCTGGCCGGGACGAGCCCGAACGCGCCGAGCCGAGGAGACCCTCGTGCGGGGCACCGCCCCACCCTTTGAAGCCCCGCCGGCGATTGAGGCGACCCACCTCGGCAGAGGAAGACGTGCCGCCGAGCCGTACACCGCCGAGCCGCCCGCAGGGCTACACGGCGGGGACGCAGCGGCCTTCCTCCGTGCGGTACTGCCACTTGGCTCCGGAGGTGACCAGTTCCTTCACGGCGCCGACGAAGCGCTCCACGTGCTCGTCGGGGGTCCCGGCGCCGAAGCTGACGCGGATGGCGTTGAGGGAGCGCTCGCCCGGGGCGGCCTCCGGGGCTCCGCATTCGCCCTGGGCCTGCGGCTCGCTGCCCAGCAGGGTGCGGACCAGCGGGTGGGCGCAGAACAGGCCGTCGCGTACGCCGATCCCGTACTCGGCGGACAGCGCGGCGGCGAAGTGGGAGCTGTTCCAGCCGTCCACCACGAAGGAGATGACGCCGACCCGGGGGGCGTCGTCCCCGAAGAGGGAGAGGATCCGGACCGCCGGGACCTCCGCCAGGCCTTCCCGGACCTTCTCGATGAGGTGCTGCTCGCGGGCGACGAGGTTCTCGAAGCCGGCCTCGGTCAGGGCCTTGCAGGCGGAGGCGATGGAGTAGACGCCGATGACGTTCGGGGAGCCGGCCTCGTGGCGGGCCGCGGTGGTGTGCCACTCGACGTCGACGCCGCCGTCCTCGCGCCGGGCCACCTTCCGGGAGGCGCCGCCGCCCGCGAGGTACGGGTCGGCCTGCTGGAGCCAGTCCGCGCGGCCGGCGAGCACGCCCGAGCCGAAGGGCGCGTAGAGCTTGTGCCCGGAGAAGGCGACCCAGTCGACGTCGAGCTCCTGCACGGAGACGGGGTGGTGCGGGGCCAGTTGGGCGGCGTCCAGCACGATGCGCGCGCCGTGGGCGTGCGCGGCGGCGGCGAGTTCCTTGACCGGCCACAGCTCGCCGGTGACGTTGGAGGCGCCGGTGACGCAGACCAGTGCCGGACCGTACGGGTCGCGGTCGGCGAGGGCCCGCTCCAGGGTGGCGACGGCCTCGGCCGGGGTGCGCGGTGCGTTGAGGTAGGTGACCTGGGCGTTCGTCCACGGCAGCAGCGAGGCGTGGTGCTCGGTCTCGAAGACGAACACCTGGCAGTCGGCGGGGAGTACGGCGGCGAGCAGGTTCAGCGAGTCGGTGGTGGACCGGGTGAAGACGACCTGGTCGGTGGGGCGGCAGTCGAGGAACTCGGCGACGGTGACCCGGCTCTGCTCGAAGAGGTCGGTGGAGAGCTGCGAGAGGTATCCGGCGCCGCGGTGCACGCTGCCGTAGTACGGGGCGTACGCGGCCACGTCGTCCCAGACGCGCTGCAGGGCGGGGGCGCTGGCCGCGTAGTCGAGGGCCGCGTAGGTGACCTCGCCGCCGGTGACGAGCGGGACGGTGACGTCCCGGCCGAGGACCGCGAGCGGCTCGGCACAGGCGGGGTCGACGGTGGTGGCGGTGGCGACGGCGGCGTTCAGGGATGCGGACATGGCGGTATCTCCCGGCAGGCAGGGCTGAATGGCTTCGGTGTGCCCGTACGCGGGTACGGCACTGCGGCCGTCCGGGGTACGGGAGGGTCCTCGGACCGCGCTGTGCGGGGGTACACGGAAGTGACCCTGATCCGAGGGTTGAAGTAGGGGCGGAGTCGCCCTATCGCATTCGCTTGCTCACGGAAAAAGCTCCTCGAGAAGACCAGGACCCCTGGTGTCGAGGGATCCGCGCTTGCCGTAGGCCTTGCTGCCTACGACCTGGTCATCACCCGGGGCACCCCGCCACGGAAGGAGGGTTGCCGGACAGCAAGCCGGGGCCTACACGCTGTCACTCGTGACCTGGTCAGCATCCTGCCACATGATCGCGCGTACGCAAGACCCCGGTCCGCATGGTGGACCGGGGTCGTCGTTTTCGCGCCGTTCCCGCTACGCGTTGCTGGCCGTCACCCAGCGCTCCAGGGCGGCCCGGGCCGCGCCCGAGTCGATGGACTCCGCCGCGCGGGCCATACCGGCGGCGATCTGCTCCTCCAGGCTGCCCGCGCCGGGGTCGAGGGCGGCCAGGGCCGCCGCCGAGTTCAGCAGGACGGCGTCGCGGACCGGGCCGGTCTCGCCGGCCAGCAGGCGGCGGGCCACGTCCGCGTTGTACGAGGGGTCCCCGCCGGCCAGGGCGGAGACGTCGACCAGGGAGATGCCCACGTCACGGGGGTCGAAGGCCTGCTCGGAGACCTTGCCGTCACGGACCCACCAGATGCGCGAGGTCGACGTCGTGGTCAGTTCGTCCAGGCCGTCGTCACCGCGGAAGACCAGCGCGGAGGAGCCCCGGTCGGCGAGCACGCCGGCGATGATCGGGGCCATCCGGGGGTCGGCCACGCCGGTCGCCTGGGCGCGCACCCGGGCCGGGTTGGTCAGCGGGCCCAGCGCGTTGAAGAAGGTCCGGATGCCCAGTTCCTTGCGGGCCGCGGCCACATGGCGCAGTGCCGGGTGGAACTTCACGGCGAAGCAGAAGGTGATGCCGGCCTCCTCGGCGACCTCCACGACCCGCTCCCGGCTCAGCTGGAGGTTCACTCCGAGCTTCTCCAGGACGTCCGAGGAGCCGCTCGCGGAGGACGCGGCCCGGTTGCCGTGCTTGACGACCTTGGCGCCGGTACCGGCCACCACGATGGCCGACATCGTGGAGATGTTCACCGTTTTGGCCCCGTCGCCGCCGGTGCCGACGATGTCCACCGTGCGGCCGGGCACCTCGATCAGGTTGGCGTGCGCGTACATCGCCCGTACGAGGCCGTTGATCTCCTCGACCGTCTCCCCCTTGGCCCGCAGCGCGACCGTGAAGCCGGCGATCTGGGCGTCGGTGGCCTCCCCCCGCATGATCCGGTCCATGGCCCAGGCGGTGTCCTCCGCGCGCAGGTCCTGGCCGGTCAGCAGAGCGTCGAGAAGGCCCGGCCAGCCACGGGCCGCCACGCTGTCGCCGCCTGCCGGGGTCGCAACGTTCATGGTCCGCTCCTGCTGTCGGTGGAGGATTCCACGCTTGATCGGTCAGGGTTCAGCCTATCCAGCCCCGGTTACGGCAAAGAGCCCCGTCCAGACACTGGACGGGGCTCTCGCCGTGGCGACACCAGGACTGACCGAAATCAGTCCCTCATGCGTTCAGACGGGGATCAGTGGTGGCCGTGGCCGGACTGGATCTCCTTGTATTCCTCCACCGTGGGCTTCGGAATCTGGTTGTTCTCGCCGTAGAAGCCCTTGCTGAGCTTCGCGCGCAGCTTCTCGGCGGCCTTCACCTTGCGCTCGACACCGTTCTCGTCGACCGTCGGGCCGATCTCGACCGGCTTGTACTGCTCGTGCGCGGTGAGCTTGTGCAGCTGACCCGCCGGGAGCGGCTCGTGGACCTCGACGAACTCACCGTGCGGCAGACGCTTGATGATGCCGGTCTCGCGACCGTGCAGCACCTTGTCGTGGTCCCGGCGCTGGAGGCCGAGGCAGATCCGCTTGGTGACGATGAAGGCGAGGACCGGGACGACGAAGAAGCCGATCCGGACGAACCAGGTGATCGAGTTGATCGACAGGTGGAAGTACTGGGCGAACATGTCGTTGCCGCCGCCGATGAGGAGCACGATGTACTCCGCGATCCAGGCGACACCGAAGGCCGTACGGGTCGGGACGTTGCGCGGGCGGTCCAGGATGTGGTGCTCGCGCTTGTCCCCGGTGACCCAGGACTCGATGAACGGCCAGACGGCGATCGCACCCAGCACCAGCGGGAAGAGCAGCAGCGGGATGAACACGCCCAGGACGAGCGTGTGGCCCCACAGGTTGATCTCCCAGCCGGGCATGGCTCGGATCAGGCCTTCCGGCATACCCATGTACCAGTCGGGCTGCGCACCGGTGGACACGTTGTCCGGGCGGTACGGGCCGAGCGCCCAGATCGGGTTGATCGAGGCGATCGCCGCGATGGCCGCGATGACACCGAAGACCAGGAAGAAGAAGCCTCCGGCCTTGGCCATGTAGACCGGCAGCAGCGGCATGCCGACGACGTTGTCGTTCGTCTTGCCGGGACCCGCGAACTGGGTGTGCTTGTGGTAGAAGACCAGGATCAGGTGGGCCACGAGCAGGCCCATCATGATGCCGGGCAGCAGCAGGATGTGCACCGAGTAGAACCGCGCGACGAAGTCGCCGCCCGGGAACTCCCCGCCGAACAGGAACATCGACAGGTACGTGCCGACGACCGGGACGGACAGGATGGCGCCCTGCATGAAGCGGACACCGGTACCCGAGAGCAGGTCGTCCGGCAGCGAGTAACCGGTGAAGCCGGTGAACATGCCGAGGACCAGCAGCAGGAAGCCGAAGATCCAGTTGACCTCACGCGGCTTGCGGAACGCGCCGGTGAAGAAGACGCGCATCATGTGCACGACCATGGCCGCGACGAAGATCAGCGCCGCCCAGTGGTGGATCTGACGGATCAGCAGGCCACCGCGGACGTCGAAGCTGATGTCCAGCGTCGAGGCGAAGGCCTCGGACATCATGACGCCCTGCATCGGCACGTACGAGCCGTGGTACACGACCTCGTTCATGCTCGGGTGGAAGAACAGCGTCAGGTACACACCCGTGAGGATGATGATGATGAAGCTGTAGAGGCAGATCTCACCGAGCATGAAGGACCAGTGGTCCGGGAAGATCTTGCGCATGTTGGCCTTGGCGAGGCTGTAGATGCCCAGGCGGCCGTCCGCCCAGTCCGCTACGCGCTCGCCGGCCGGCGCTTTGCGCTCGTTGTTGACGCTGGTGCTCATCCGCGCTCCCAGAATGCAGGACCGACGGGCTCTTCGAAGTCGCCGAGCGCTTCGAGGAAGCCTTCGTCATTCACGCCGATCCGCAGCTGCGGAAGCGCGTGACCGGCCGGGCCGAAGATGACACGGGCGCCGTCGGAGAGGTCGAAGGTGGACTGGTGGCACGGGCAGAGCACGTGGTGCGTCTGCTGCTCGTACAGGCTGATCGGGCAGCCGACGTGGGTGCAGATCTTGGAGTAGGCCACGATCCCGTCGTGGGACCACTCCAGTTCCTTCTTGTCCTTGATGTCTTCCGGCTGAATGCGGACGATCATCAGGGCGGCCTTGGCGATCTGGACCTGGAAGTCGTGCTGCTCCTCCTCCAGGCCTTCCGGCATGGCGAAGGTGAGCGAACCGACGAGGACGTCCTCGGGACGCAGCGGCTCCATCGTGTTCTGGTTGATGAGCAGCTTGCCCTTGGCCCACAGGGTCTTGCGCAGCTTGTCCTCGGGCAGCGGGCCCAGGTCGCGCATGATCATGACGGCGGACAGCGGCAGCATGGCCAGCGCGCCCAGCATCGTGTTGCGGATCAGGGGACGCCGGCCGATGCCGGACTCGTTCGCGCCGTCGGCGAAGTCCTGCAGGACCTGTGCCTTGACCTCCGGCGGAGCGGCGATCTCGTGGCGCTCGGCGGCGACCTCCACGTCGGACATCAGGGTGCGGGCCCAGTGGACCGCGCCCGCGCCGATGCAGAAGAGGGCCACGCCCAGGGTCATGCCCAGGGAGAAGTTGAGCGCGCTGACCTTCCCGATGGGGAAGATGTAGACGATCTTGTCGACCGGGAAGATCACGTAGGACGCGATGAAGCCGATCGTCGCCAGCATCGACAGGGTGAAGAGCATCGCGACGGTGCGCTCGGAGCGCTTCGCCGCCCGCTCGTCGATGTCCTGGATACGGGGCTTGTGGACCGGCAGGCCCGGGTCGGCGAACGGGTCGTCCGCGACCGCTACGCCGTGGTGGGCGTCGCCCTGCTCGCTCGGCAGGTGCTTGTCTTCGGGAATCTCTTGGCTACTCATGACTTCTTGGCCTTAGCGGTGTGGGCCGCGACCCAGACGGCGACAGCGATCAACGCACCCAGGGCGAAGATCCAGCCGAACAGACCCTCGGAGACGGGGCCGAGGCCACCGAGCTTCAGGCCGCCGGGGCTGGTCGACTTCTCGCCGTTGACGTTCTCCAGGTACGCGATGATGTCCTTCTTCTGCTTCTCCGGCATCGTGCTGTCGGGGAAGGAGGGCATGTTCTGCGGGCCGGTCTGCATGGCCTCGTAGATGTGCTTCGGCGAGACACCCTCAAGGTTGGGGGCGTACTTGCCGTTCGTCAGCGCGCCGCCTTCGCCGGTGAAGTTGTGGCACTGCGCGCAGTTGTTGCGGAAGAGCTCACCACCGTTGGCGATGTCGGCGCCCGCCGGGTCGTACTGCTTCGCGGTCGGCGTGATCGGACCGGCGCCGAGGGACGCGATGTACGCCGCCAGCTGGTCGATCTGCGCCTGGTCGTAGATGACGGGCTTCTTCGGCACCTGGGCGCCGGGCTGCTGGGCGGGCATGCGGCCCGTGCTCACCTGGAAGTCGACGGCCGCGGAGCCGACGCCGACCAGGCTCGGGCCGTCAGAGGAACCCTGACCGCCGGTTCCGTGGCAGCTTGCGCAACCCACGGCGTAGAGCTTCTTGCCCTCCTCGATGGCGAGGGACTGGGCGGTTTCATCGGCCTGCGCCTTGCCCGCGGGGGCGAAGGCGGCGTACAGCCCCCCAGTGGCCGCCAGCGCGAGGAGTAGAACGACGACCGCCGCCAGCGGATGGCGTCGTCGTGCGGAGAGCTTTTTCACGGATTACCCCGGTGTCAGGATCTTCTGCGTCGGTGTGTCTGGATGGAGTGCCGGGTCTTGCCCGGTGACGTGTTCGCTACTTGATCAGGTAGATCGTCGCGAAGAGGCCGATCCAGACGACGTCGACGAAGTGCCAGTAGTAGGACACGACGATGGCCGACGTGGCCTGTTCGTGGGTGAACCTCTTGGCCGCGTACGTCCGGCCGAGGACCAGCAGGAAGGCGATGAGACCGCCCGTCACGTGCAGCCCGTGGAAGCCGGTGGTCAGGTAGAACACCGAGCCGTAGGGGTTCGACGAGAGGGACAGGCCCTCATGCTTGACCAGCTCGGTGTACTCGAACACCTGGCCGCCAATGAAGATCGCACCCATGACGAACGTGATGATGAACCACGTCCGGAGCTTCTTCACGTCACCGCGCTCGGCGGCGAATACGCCGAGCTGGCAGGTGAGCGAGGAAAGCACCAGGATCGTCGTGTTCGTCGCCGAGAAGGGCAGATTCAGGGCCTCGGCCTGTTCTGTCCAGAACTCGGGACCCATCACGGATCGCAGGGTGAAGTACATCGCGAAGAGGGCCGCGAAGAACATCAGCTCGGAACTCAACCAGATGATGGTTCCGACGCTGACGAGGTTCGGCCGGTTGACCGTCGGGTGCGCGTGCCCGGTATCTACTGTCGTTGCTGTCGCCACGACCGACATTATGTCGGTCGCTTATCCCGCCCTCACCCCGGGGGGTGCCGTTCGGAGTGTCAGGGGCGTGTGCAAGGCCCGAACGGCCCATCAGATGAGCCCCGCGTACCGCCACCTGCGACATGTTCGAAGCGATGTTGACGGCGCACCGGGAGGAGTAGCATCCCGCGCAACATCAACGTGATTCACGGCCACGTGGAGGAACGAAATGCGGGCGACTGCGCGGGTTCTGGTCTACAGCGACGACGCGGGCACCCGGGAGCAGGTGCGGCTGGCGGCAGGACGCAGGCCCGCCGCGGACCTGCCGCCGGTGGAGTTCCTGGAGTGCGCGACGCTCCCGGCGGTCCTGTCGGAGCTGGACGCGGGTGGTGTCGACGTGTGCGTGCTGGACGGCGAGGCGGTTCCGGCCGGGGGCATGGGGGTGTGCCGGCAGATCAAGGACGAGATCTTCCGCTGTCCGCCGGTGCTGCTGCTGATGGGGCGCCCCCAGGACGCCTGGCTGGCCACGTGGAGCCGTGCGGACGCCGCCGTGACCCTTCCGGTGGACCCGGTGCAGTTCGCGGACACCCTGGCGGGCCTCCTGAGGACCCGTCTGTCCCTGGACGCCTGATACACCCCCTCAGGGGCCCGCGTGCGCCCCTGAGGGGGCCGTACGGGTGAACGGGCCGGGAATTCCCCTCCCCCGGACGCCGTCCGGGGGAGGGGCCCCGCCCGGGGCCGCTCAGACGGTGGGGCGCAGGCGGGCCTGGTCGACGGGGCTGCGGCCCTCCTGGGTGCCCTTGAGCAGGGCGCTGCCCTGGCGCCAGTCCTTCCAGTCCATGTTCCAGTCGCCGAAGCCGTTGCCGAAGACGTCCATGTCGTCGCCGATGCTGTTGATCACCTGGACGATGTCGCCCTCGGTGATGTTCTCGTAGAACCAGGCGGCGTTGCCGGTGCTCATGCCCGTGCAGCCGTGGCTGACGTTCTCGTAGCCCTGGGAGCCGACGGACCACGGCGCGGCGTGGACGTATTCACCACTCCAGGTGACGCGAGTGGCGTAGTAGACGGGCAGGTTGTAGTACTCGCTGCCGCCGATGCCGACGGTGTCGCCGCGCATCTGTACGAAGTACTGCTTGCCCAGCACCACCTTGATGCCGTTGCGGGTGGAGAAGCCGGGCTTGCCGGTGGTCACCGGGATGGTGTTGATCACTTCTCCGTTGCGCTTGAACGTGAGGTAGTGCGAGGAGGCGTCGGTGGTGACCTCGACCCGGTCCCCGATCTCCAGCTTCAGCGGCTTGGCGACGGCCCCGTGGAGCTCGTCGGTGATCCTGACGCCCTCCAGGTTGCTCCGCACGGAGACGGCGGAGTTGGCGGGCCAGTAGTCCTTGGGCCGGTAGTGGAGGTTCTTGTCGTCCACCCAGTGCCAGGCGCCCTCGACGCCGGGCGGGGTGTCGACGACGAGGCCCCGTTCCACGATGGCGCGGGCGGCCTTGTCCTTGACCGGCTCGCTGAGTTCGGCGGTGATGGGCTGCCCGACGCCGTACTTTCCCTCGTCCGGGCCGAATTCGACCTTCAGGATCCCCTTGGAGGGGGTGGTGTCGAAGGTGAGCGTGCGCTGCCCGGGGGCGCCCCGCTCGTCCTCGGTGCTCACGATGACCGTGTAACGGACTCCTGAGGCCATCGGGGTCGTGCTGTGCCAGCGGTCCCCCTTGGCGCTCAGTTCGCCCGCCAGGCGGCGGCCGTGGGTGTCCACGGCCAGCACATCGGTGATCCGGCCGCCGCTGTTCTTGGCGGTGATTTCGAGGGGCCGGTCGGGGTTCACGGGGCGCTTGCCGGCGCTCTGGTTGAAGGCGACCTGATCGCCCGCGTCGTACGGGCGGGCTGACAGCGGGTTCTTGTCGCCGGACCCGCATGCGGTGGCGCCGGCCCCGAGGGACGCGACCAGCAGGGAGCAGCTGAGTACCGTCCAAAGACGCGGTGAGTGCTTCATGGAGCCAACGCTATGAAGATATGACAAATCCGGCGCGCGGGGTGACTGCAAACGAGGGGCCCGGGCTCCTCCCGAAGGAGGGACCCGGGCCCCAAGTGCGGCGCGGCACGGCCGCGAAGGTGCTGCTACTGGTTCTGGTTCTCACCGCGGTAGTACTCGTACACCCAGCCCCACAGGCCGATCATGATGATCGGGGCCGAGAAGTACATGAGCCACCAGCCGAAGACGACGCCCAGGAAGGCGAGCGCACCGCCGATGCCCAGCGAGAGCGGCTGCCAGCTGTGCGGGGAGAAGAACCCCAGCTCGCCCGCCTCGTCGGCGACGTCGGCCTCCAGGTTGTCCTGGGCCATCTGGTCGACGCGCTTGGCCGTGAAGGCCAGGTAGTAGCCGATCATGACGCTCAGGCCGAAGGCCAGGAAGAGCGCGGTGGTACCGACGGGCTCCTTCGACCACACGCCGTACACGACGGCCATGATCAGGATGAAGAAGGAGAGCCAGAGGAACATCTTGCCCTGGATCTTCACTTGCCGGCCTCCTTGCCGCCGGTGACGGCCTTGGCGGCGACGCTGTGGTCCTCGAGGTGGTCGAGGGCCGCGATCTCAGGGTGGTGCAGGTCGAACGCCGGGGACTCGGAACGGATCCGCGGCAGGGTGAGGAAGTTGTGCCGCGGCGGCGGGCAGGACGTCGCCCACTCGAGCGAACGGCCGTAACCCCACGGGTCGTCGACCTCGACCTTCTCGCCGTACTTGGCCGTCTTCCAGACGTTGTACATGAACGGCAGCATCGACAGGCCGAGCACGAACGAGCTGATCGTCGAGATCGTGTTCAGCGCGGTGAAGCCGTCGGCGGCGAGGTAGTCCGCGTAACGACGCGGCATGCCCTCGGCACCGAGCCAGTGCTGCACCAGGAAGGTGCCGTGGAAGCCGATGAACAGCGTCCAGAACGTCATCTTGCCGAGACGCTCGTCCAGCATCTTGCCCGTGAACTTCGGCCACCAGAAGTGGAAGCCGGCGAACATCGCGAACACCACGGTGCCGAAGACGACGTAGTGGAAGTGCGCGACGACGAAGTACGAGTCGGAGACGTGGAAGTCCATCGGGGGCGAGGCCAGGATGACGCCGGTCAGACCACCGAAGGTGAAGGTGACCAGGAAGCCGATCGTCCAGAGCATCGGGGTCTCGAAGGACAGCGAGCCCTTCCACATGGTGCCGATCCAGTTGAAGAACTTCACACCGGTCGGTACCGCGATCAGGAAGGTCATGAAGGAGAAGAACGGCAGCAGCACACCACCGGTGACGTACATGTGGTGGGCCCACACGGTCACGGAGAGACCGGCGATCGCGATCGTCGCGGCGATCAGGCCGATGTAGCCGAACATCGGCTTACGGCTGAAGACCGGGATGATCTCGGAGACGATTCCGAAGAATGGCAGCGCGATGATGTACACCTCTGGGTGCCCGAAGAACCAGAAGAGGTGCTGCCATAGCAATGCGCCGCCGTTCGCGGCATCGAACACGTGCGAACCGAACTTGCGGTCGGCCTCCAGCGCGAAGAGCGCGGCGGCCAGCACCGGGAAGGCGAGCAGGACCAGAACACCGGTCAGCAGCACGTTCCAGGTGAAGATCGGCATGCGGAACATCGTCATGCCGGGTGCGCGCATGCAGATGATCGTGGTGATGAAGTTGACCGAGCCGAGGATGGTGCCGAAGCCGGAGAAGGCCAGACCCATGATCCACATGTCGGCGCCGATGCCCGGCGAACGGACCGCGTCCGACAGCGGGGAGTAGGCGAACCAACCGAAGTCGGCGGCGCCGCTCGGCGTGACGAAGCCGGCCACCGCGATGGTCGAGCCGAAGAGGTACAGCCAGTACGCGAACATGTTCAGCCGCGGGAACGCCACGTCGGGCGCGCCGATCTGCAGCGGCATGATCCAGTTGGCGAAGCCCGCGAAGAGCGGGGTGGCGAACATCAGCAGCATGATCGTGCCATGCATGGTGAACGCCTGGTTGAACTGCTCGTTCGACATGATCTGCGTGCCCGGACGGGCCAGCTCGGCGCGCATGAAGAGCGCCAGCACACCGCCGATGATGAAGAACACGAACGACGTGACCAGGTACATCGTGCCGATGGTCTTGTGGTCGGTCGTGGTCATCCACTTCACGACCACATTGCCCGGCTGCTTGCGCCGTACCGGCAGCTCGTTCTCGTACGAGTCGGCGGCGGCACCCTGGGATTCGTTGAGGATGCTCACAGTTTGTTCACTTCCGCATTCCGGGCCGGGTCGGTCTGCTGGATACCGGCCGGGAGGTAGCCGGTCTGACCCTTCTCCGCCAGATCCTTCAGGTACGCCCGGTACTCCTCGGGGGAGACCACCTTGACGTTGAAGAGCATCCGGGAGTGGTCAGTGCCGCAGAGCTCGGCGCACTTGCCCATGAAGGTGCCGTATTCGGACGGGGTGACCTCGAAGACGTTGGTGTGGCCCGGAATGACGTCCTGCTTGAACAGGAACGGGACCACCCAGAAGGAGTGGATCACGTCGTTCGACGACAGGATGAAGCGGACCTTCTCGCCCTTGGGGAGGACCAGGGTCGGACCCGGGTTGCCCGTCTGGGGGTTCCGGTCGCCCGGGACACCCTTCTGGTAGACGCCCTCGGCGCCCGCCGGGAACTCCTTGGTGAAGCGGTCCGGGATGGAGGCCAGCTCCTTGGGGACCGCGCCCGCCTTCGGGGTCGCCGCGTCGCCGTCGACGTTCTCGACGTAGTTGAAGCCCCAGCTCCACTGGAAGCCGATCACGTTGATCGTGTGCGGCGGCTTCGGGGTGAGGGCCAGGAGCTTCGACTCGTCACGAGCGGTGAAGTAGAAGAGCACCGAGACGATGATGAGCGGGACCACGGTGTACAGCGCCTCGATGGGCATGTTGTACCGGGTCTGCGCGGGGACCTCGATCTTCGTCCGGCTGCGCCGGTGGAAGATGACGCTCCAGATGATCAGGCCCCACACGAGGATGCCCGTGACCAGCGCGGCCGCCCAGGATCCCTGCCACAGGGAGAGGATGCGCGGCGCCTCCTCGGTTACCGGAGTCGGCATTCCGAGGCGGGGGAAGTCTTTCCATGTATACGAGCAACCAGTGGCGGTCGCCAGGACCACGCCCGCAGTCAGCGCCTGCAGCAGCTTCCGCCGCATCGGGCGCCGCGGCGAGCGGTCGGAGCCGTAGGGACTCACGTAGCGCCTTCCCGAGAGTCTCGGCCCGCGCGGCCGGCCGCGGCCGTGTTCGGGTCGGTCGCCGGCCCTGACGCAGGCAGGGGTTTGGATGTTTATGCGGACCAAACCCTACTGGACGCTATTTGGGGTCGCGCGGGGAGGGTGCCCAACGCGCCGCTACTGCCCCCGAAGGGATGGATCCGCCGTCCGGGGGACGGCGCGAATGGCCCTGAATGGCGGGCTCCGGGGCTCATCTGACGCCCCCTGACCTCGAACGTCGTGGGGCTGGAGCTAGCGTGGCCGGATGCCGTACTTCGACAGCGCGTCCGCCGCCCCCCTGCACCCCGTGGCCCGGCAGGCGTTGCAGGCCTCCCTGGACGAGGGCTGGGCCGATCCGGCCCGGCTGTACCGGGAGGGCAGGCGCGCGCGGCTGCTCCTGGACGCGGCGCGGGAGGCCGCCGCGGAGGCAGTGGGATGCCGGGCCGACGAGCTCGTGTTCACTCCTTCGGGGACGCACGCGGTTCACACGGGGGTGGCGGGGGTCCTCGCCGGGCGCCGGCGCGTCGGAAGTCATCTGGTCGTATCGGCGGTCGAACACAGTTCTGTATTGCACGCGGCCGAGGTGCTCGAGGCGCGCGGTGGGACGGTGACCGAGGTCCCGGTGGACCGGTGGGGCGCGGTGACGCCCGCCGGCTACGCGCAGGCGCTCACCCCCGAGAGCGCCCTCGCCTGCCTCCAGTCGGCCAACCACGAGGTGGGCACGGTCCAGCCGGTGGCGGAGGTGGCCGAGGTCTGCGGGGCGGCCGGGGTGCCGCTGCTGGTGGACGCCGCGCAGTCGCTGGGCTGGGGCCCGGTGGAGGGCGCCTGGTCCGTGCTGGCCGCGAGTGCGCACAAGTGGGGCGGCCCGCCGGGGGTCGGCCTGCTGGCGGTCCGCAAGGGGGTGCGCTTCTCCCCCCAAGGCCCTGCGGACGAGAGGGAGTCGGGGCGCTCCCCCGGTTTCACGAACCTGCCCGCGATCGTGGCCGCGGCGGCCTCCCTGCGGGCCGTACGGGCCGAGGCGGACGCGGAGGCGGCCCGGCTGCGGGTCTTGGTGGACCGCATCCGGCGGCGGGTGGTGCGGCTGGTCCCGGACGTGGAGGTGGTGGGCGATCCGGAGCGGCGGCTCCCGCACCTGGTCACCTTCTCCTGCCTGTACGTCGACGGGGAGACGCTGCTGCACGAGCTGGACCGGGCCGGTTTCTCGGTCTCCTCCGGCTCCTCGTGCACGAGCTCCACGCTGACCCCCAGTCACGTGCTGCGGGCGATGGGCGTGCTGTCGGAGGGGAACGTACGGGTGTCCCTGCCGCCGGGGACCCCGGCGGAGGAGGTCAACGCGTTCCTGGAGGTGCTGCCGCGCGCGGTGGCGGACGTACGGGAACGGCTCGGCGTGTCGGAGCCCCCGGCGGTGGCGCCGGTGGCGGACTCGCTGGAACTGGACGCGCTGGGGCTGCGGTGTCCGCAGCCGGTGATCGAGCTGGCCCGGGCCATCGTGACGGTGCCGGTGGGCGGGACCGTCACGGTCGTCTCCGACGACGAGGTGGCCCGGCTGGACATCCCGGCGTGGTGCGCGATGCGGGGACACACGTATCTGGGCGAGACCCCGCGCGAAGTCGGCTCCGCCTACACGGTCCGCCGCTCCACCTGACCCGCCGCTTTCAGCCTCGCCGACGGCACCGTCCAGCCCCGCTCGCCGATCCCGCTTCGCCGGGCGAGTTTCAGCCCCTCCGGCGTTTGAGGAGCGGGGTCTGGGGCGGAGCCCCAGGAAACCCGGCTCCGCCGGGCACCGGGCTCCGCCCGGACCCTCCCCCGGCTACCGCTGGGAGGTGCCCCCTGCTCAAACGCCGGCGAGGCTGGATGTGCGCGGGCTCAACACCAGTGAGACGGGGAAGTGCCCGGGCTCTCCCCCGGAAGGGGTGGAAACTTGGCCCGGGCCCAGACGGCGGCGGTCAGGCGAGGTGGGCGCGGACTTCTGCTGCGGCGTCTTCGCCGTAGGCCTTGGTGAAGCGCTCCATGAAGTGGGCACGGGCCAGCGCGTACTCCTGGGTGCCCAGGGTCTCGATGACCAGCGTCGCGAGCATGCAGCCCAGCTGCGCCGCCCGCTCCAGGCCGACGCCCCAGCCCAGACCGGTCAGGAACCCGGCGCGGAACGCGTCGCCGACACCCGTCGGGTCGACCTTCGCGGTCTCCTCCGGGCAGCCGACCACGATCGGGTCCTCGCCGACGCGCTCGATCCGGACGCCGTTGGAGCCCAGCGTGGTCACGCGGGTGCCGACCTTCGAGAGGATCTCCTCGTCGGTCCAGCCGGACTTCGACTCGATGAGGCCCTTCTCGTACTCGTTCGAGAAGAGGAAGGTCGCGCCCTCCATCAGGG
Organism: Streptomyces nojiriensis; assembly: GCF_017639205.1. Taxonomy (NCBI): domain Bacteria; kingdom Bacillati; phylum Actinomycetota; class Actinomycetes; order Kitasatosporales; family Streptomycetaceae; genus Streptomyces; species Streptomyces nojiriensis. The sequence continues at coordinate 3,021,579 of NZ_CP071139.1, forward strand.
TGCGGATGTTCTCGCCGTCCATGCGGGCGATCTGCTGCGAGAAGTCGGCGGCGAAGGGGATCCCGCGCGTGCGGCACTCCTCCGTGTGGCGCAGCATCGCCTCGGGGTCGTCCGCGCCGATCAGGACCAGGTCGAGCCCGCCCACCCGGTCGGCGACGGACTTCAGCTCGATCAGCCGGGCCTCGCTCATCGCGCCCGTGTAGAAGGAGCCGATCTGGTTGTGGTCGGAGTCCGTGGTGCACACGAAGCGCGCGGTGTGCAGCACCTCGGAGATCCGGACGGACTCGGTGTCGACGCCGTGCCGGTCCAGCCAGGCGCGGTACTCGTCGAAGTCGGAGCCGGCGGCTCCGACGAGGATCGGGCGGATGCCGAGCTGCCCCATACCGAAGCAGATGTTCGGGCCGACCCCGCCCCGCCGGACGTCGAGGTTGTCGACGAGGAAGGAGAGGGAGACCGTGTGCAGCTGGTCGGCGACCAGCTGGTCGGCGAAACGGCCGGGGAAGGTCATGAGGTGGTCGGTGGCGATGGAGCCGGTGACTGCGATGCGCACGGCGTGGACGCTCCTGCTGAGGACGGCGAGGGACAGTCAAAACTACCCGGTAAGCAGCCCCGGGCTGTACCCCGGAAACTACCCCTTAGTAGGTCTTTCTTCGCCAGAGATCCGATGCCTACGGTGCCTGCATGACCTATACCGACGGTTTCGGCTACTCCGAGTACACCGCCGCCAAGCGCGGCGCGGAAGCCCCACGACAGCCCGGTTTCGCCCGCCTGCTGGGTGACTGCGCCCGGATGGCCCCGCACTGGGCGGTTCCGGCGGGCCCCCGGCCGGTCCGCGTGGCCCCTTCGCAGATCCACGGGATCAGCGTCCCGCCGGCCTCGGCGCGGCTGATCGCCGCCACGTCCGTGTACGGGGACCAGTAGGAGGGAACCGGTTGCGCTCCCGCTCCGTCACACCCGCATCAGGTACGACGGGACCGGTGAAGGAGCGATGCGGTGACCAGCGAAGGACCCGACGAGACATCACGCGGCACACGGCGGCGGCCCGCCTGGGCCGTCGGCTCGATCGCGGCCGCCGTCCTGCTGGCGGGCGGCGGCACCGCGTACTGGGCGTCGACCGCCTACGGCGACGGTGGGCAGGGCCACCGTACGGCTGACAGCGCGGCCTCCGCGCCCCGCGACGCGGGAGACCCCTCGGGGCCGGGCATCGCGCCCGGGGAGCCCGACCCGTCCGGCGGCGGGGTGGTCTACCGGGCGGACGTGAAGCTTCCGGAGGCCCCGGCCGGCGCGCCCACCTACGCGCTGTCCGGTGAGGTCACCTCGGCGGAGGTGGCCCGCCTCGCGGCGGCCTTGGGCCTGCCCGGCGAGCCGCGCCTGAGCGGGGACGTCTGGCTGGCCGGGGAGGCCGCCGACGGTTCCGGGCCCCGGCTCACCGTGGCCCGTACGGCGCCGGGGACGTGGAACTTCGCACGCTTCCGGGCCCCGGGCAACGGCACGGGCAACGGCGCCGGGGACGACTGTGCGCGCGGCAAGGACACCTGTGGCCCGGCCACCCTCCCGCAGGACCCGGGGGCGAGCGCGGGCGGCGGGGCCGAGACGGGCAAGCCGGTGTCGGAGGAGGCCGCCAAGGCCGCCGCGGCCCCCGTACTGGCCGCCGCGGGGGTGGCGGGGGCCCAGCAGGACGCCCGGTCCCACCAGGGGTCGGTACGGGTGGTGGCCGCCGACCCGGTGGTCGGCGGGCTGCCCACGCAGGGCTGGTCCACGAAGGTCAGCGTGGGCTCCGACGGATCGGTGGTGGGGGGCAACGGGGAGCTGAAGGCGCCCGTGCGGGCGGCCGACCAGCAGGTGGTCGGGGCCGTGGAGGCGCTGGCCCGGCTGAACGCGAAGTCGGGCGGCGGGGAGGGCAATCCCGAGCCCAGCGGTTGCGCGAGCGCGGTTCCGCTGGCGGCGGACACCGCGGTGTCGTCCACGGACGCGGTGCCGTGCAACCCGGAGCCGCGGCCGATGAAGCCGCCGCGGACGGAGTCGGTGAAGGGCGCCGTGCTCGGGCTGGTCCCCGGCACGGTGAACGGGGCGCAGGGTCTGGTTCCGGCCTGGCTCTTCGAGGTGGCGGGCCAGGGCGGCGCGCCCGGCCGCACGGTGGCCCAGCCGGCGGCGGCCGCCCAGGAGGGCACTCCGGGCCCGAAGGACCTGCGCACGGTGACCGGGTTCTCGTACGCGGAGGCCGACCGGAAGCTGACCGTGAACTTCTGGGGCAGTGTGTGCAGCACCTACGCCATGGAGGCGCGGGAGCAGGCGGAATCGGTCCTGGTGAAGATCACGGACACCCCGAACAAGCCGGGTCAGGCCTGCATCATGCTGGCGCAGGAGATGTCCTTGACGGTGGCGCTGCAGCAGCCGCTGGGTGACCGGAAGGTGCTCGACGCGACCACGGGCAAGCCGATCCCCCGGCAGTAGCCGGGGTCCCGGGTGCGGCCCGGGACCGGGTACGTCACGAGGGCCCGTCCCCGGTCGGATTCGACCGGGGACGGGCCCTCGTGGGCGTTCAGGCTTAGCTGAACGAGTCGCCGCAGGCGCAGGAGCCCGTGGCGTTGGGGTTGTCGATCGTGAAGCCCTGCTTCTCGATGGTGTCGACGAAGTCGATCGAGGCACCGTGGAGGTACGGGGAGCTCATCCGGTCCGTGACGACCTTCACACCGTCGAAGTCCTTCACGACGTCGCCGTCGAGGGAGCGCTCGTCGAAGAAGAGCTGGTAGCGCAGGCCGGAGCAGCCACCGGGCTGGACGGCGACGCGGAGCGCCAGGTCATCGCGGCCTTCCTGCTCCAGCAGGGTCCTGACCTTCTCGGCGGCGGCGTCGGACAGGAGGATGCCGTCGCTCACAGTGGTCTTGTCGTCCTGTACGGACATCTGCATTCACTCCCGAAGTGGGCGGCTCCCCGCCGGGGGCGGGGAAACGTCGGACTCTTGCCGTCGGTGGCAACGAGCGGGACCGCGGATTCATTCCGGGACCCGACGCTTGTTTCAGATATTCCATGCTCGCACACCGCGCGAGGGGGTGGGCCCGGCGAATCGTGGGCTGATGCGTCACATTGACACTATCGGCATCGTCAAACTGACGTGAAGCGGTTATGATAGATAACGTCAAGTAGACGAGAAGTCGATGTGATGATCCAGAAACCCCTTGTCGCAGAACAGAAAGGGTGCGTGTCGTGACCACCGCCCAGCCGTTGGACGTCCAGCCGACGCCCCTTGCCCTGCTGCTGCTCGGCCGTGAGGCCGACCCCAAGAGCGAGCGCGGGGTGGAGTGCCCCGGCGACCTGCCCTCGCCGTCGGACCCGAACCTCGTGGCGCGTGCCCGCGCGGCCAAGGAGAAGCTCGGGGACAAGGTCTTCATCCTGGGTCACCACTACCAGCGCGACGAGGTCATCGAGTTCGCGGACGTCACCGGCGACTCCTTCAAGCTGGCCAAGGACGCGGCCGCCAAGCCGGAGGCGGAGTACATCGTCTTCTGCGGCGTGCACTTCATGGCCGAGTCCGCGGACATCCTGACCTCGGACGACCAGAAGGTGGTCCTGCCGGATCTGGCCGCCGGCTGCTCGATGGCCGACATGGCCACCGCCGAGCAGGTCGCGGAGTGCTGGGACGTGCTGACCGAGGCCGGCGTCGCCGGCGTCACGGTGCCCGTCTCGTACATGAACTCCTCCGCCGACATCAAGGCGTTCACCGGCAAGCACGGCGGCACGATCTGCACCTCGTCCAACGCGAAGAAGGCCCTGGAGTGGGCGTTCGAGCAGGGCGAGAAGATCCTCTTCCTCCCGGACCAGCACCTGGGCCGCAACACCGCCGTCCGCGACATGGGCATGTCCCTGGACGACTGCGTGCTCTACAACCCGCACAAGCCGAACGGCGGCCTCACGGCCGAGCAGCTGCGGAACGCCAAGATGATCCTGTGGCGCGGGCACTGCTCGGTGCACGGCCGGTTCTCGGTCGACTCGGTCAACGACGTCCGCGCCCGGATCCCCGGCGTGAACGTCCTGGTCCACCCCGAGTGCAAGCACGAGGTCGTGGCGGCCGCGGACTACGTCGGCTCGACGGAGTACATCATCAAGGCGCTGGAGGCGGCCCCGGCCGGTTCCAAGTGGGCCATCGGCACCGAGCTGAACCTGGTCCGCCGCCTGGCGAACCGATTCGCCGCCGAGGACAAGGAAGTCGTCTTCCTCGACAAGACCGTCTGCTTCTGCTCGACGATGAACCGCATCGACCTCCCGCACCTGGTGTGGACCCTGGAGTCCCTGGCCGAGGGCAACCTCGTCAACCAGATCCAGGTCGACAAGGAGACGGAGAGCTTCGCGAAGCTCGCGCTGGAGCGGATGCTGGCGCTCCCGTAGCCGCCGCTCCCGTAGCGCCGCTTCTCCCCCGTACACGCCCGAAGGGCCGCCCCTCGATCCGAGGAGCGGCCCTTCGGCCGTCGTGCGACGGGTGTCAGGCCTTGGCCGGGACCTCGTCCTCCGCGGCGGAGGGGGCCGGGACCACCGTCAGGCGGGCCTCGCGCTTCGCCGCGCGCTTGGCGCGGCGGCGCTCCTTGCGGAGCTCGACCATCGTGTAGAGGGTCGGCACGAGCAGCAGCGTCAGCAGGGTGGAGCTGACCAGGCCGCCGATCACCACGACCGCGAGCGGCTGCGAGATGAAGCCGCCCTCGCCGGTGACGCCCAGCGCCATCGGGAGCAGCGCGAAGATCGTCGCCAGGGCCGTCATCAGGATCGGGCGCAGCCGGTGCCGGCCGCCCTCGATGACCGCTTCCACGACGCCCAGGCCCTGGGCGCGGTACTGGTTGACCAGGTCGATCAGGACGATCGCGTTGGTCACCACGATGCCGATGAGCATCAGCATGCCGATCATCGCCGGGACGCCCATCGGGGTGCCGGTGGCGATGAGCAGGCCGAGTGCGCCGGTCGCCGCGAACGGGATGGAGACCAGCAGGATCAGCGGCTGGACCAGCGACCGGAAGGTCGCGACCAGCAGCATGAACACGATCGCGATGGCCGCGAGCATGGCCAGGCCCAGCGAGCCGAAGGCCTCGTCCTGGTCCTCGGAGACGCCTCCGATGGACGCGGTGGCGCCCTCCGGCAGGTGCAGGGCCTTGAGCTTGGTCTGCAGCTCGGCGCTGACCGCGCCGGTGTTGTCGCCGAGCGGCCGTGCGGTGATGGTGGCGGCGCGGGCGCCGTCGATCCGGGTCATCGCGACCGGGCCGGGGACCTCCTTGACCTCGGCGATGTCGCCGAGCTTGGCCGGGCCGACCGGGAGCGCCTGCAGTTCGGCCAGGGTGGTGGCCGGCTGCGCGGACCTGATGACGATGTCCCGCTCGGTGTCGTCGAGTACGGCCTTGCCCGCCGGGTTGCCCCGGACGGCCTGGGCGACGATCGCGCCGAGCGCGGCCTGGTTGAGGCCGGCCTCGGCCGCCTTGGGGGTGGCGGTCACGGAGATGCGGGGCACGGACTGGGACAGGTCGCTCTGTACGTCGGCGACGTTCTTGAGCTTCGCGACCTCGCCCCGGACCTGCTCGGCGGCCTCGGCGAGGACCTTGCCGTCGCCGGCCTTGACGACCACGCTGAGGTTCTGGCTGCCGAAGCCGTCGCCCGCCACGATGCGGGTCTCGCCGATGCCGTCGAGAGCGGCCAGCTTGCCCTCGATGCCCTTCTTGACGGCGTCGGCCTTGCCGGAGTCCTTCAGGCTGACCTGGTACGAGGCCTGGTTGGAGCCCGTACCGCCGCCGAAGGCCGCGAGGAAGCCGGAGGAGCCGACGGTGACCTGGTAGCTCTTGACCCCGTCGACCGAGGCCAGCACCTGCTCGACCTTGCGGCTCGCCTCGTCGGAGGCGGCCAGCGAGGTGCCGGGGGCGAGTTCCTGCTTGACCGTCAGGACCTCCTGCTCGCCCTGGTCGAAGAAGTTGGTCTTCAGCAGCGGGGTCATCCCGAAGGTGCCGATCAGGACGACCACCGCGATGGCCACACTGGTCACCCGGCGCCGGGTGGCGAAGCCCAGGACGCGGACGTAGAAGAGCTGGAGGCGGCTGCGCGCCTCCTTCTCCTCGGCCTCGCGGCGGGCCTTGGCCGCGCTCTCGGCGTTGCCGGGCTCGACGCCCTTGGGTGCGCTCAGGAACCAGTACGAGAGCACCGGTACGACCGTCAGCGAGACGAGCAGCGAGGCCAGCAGGGCCGCGGTGACGGTGAGCGAGAAGGAGCCGAAGAGCTCGCCGATCATGCCGTCGGTGAGGCCGATCGGCAGGAAGACGGCGACGGTGGTGAGGGTGGAGGAGGTGACCGCGCCGGCGACCTCCTTGACCGCGGTGATGATCGCGGCCTCGCGCTCCTCGCCGTAGCCGAGGTGGCGCTTGATGTTCTCCAGGACCACGATCGAGTCGTCGACCACGCGGCCGATGGCGATGGTGAGGGCGCCCAGGGTCAGCATGTTGAGCGACAGGTCGCGGGTCCACAGCACGATGAGCGCGAGGACGACGGACAGCGGGATGGAGACCGCCGTGACCAGCGTCGAGCGCAGCGAGGCCAGGAAGACCAGGATCACGATCACCGCGAAGAGCAGGCCGAGCATGCCTTCGGTGGTGAGGCTGGAGATGGACTTGGCGACGGCCGGGCCCTGGTCGCTGACGACGGTCAGGTCGGCGCCGGCGCCGAGCGCGGTGCGCAGCTCGGGCAGCTTGTCCTTGACCGCGTCGGAGATCGCGACGGCGCTGCCGTCCTTGTCCATGGTGAGGACGAGGGCGAGGCTGGGCTTGCCGTTGGTGCGGGTGATGGAGACGGCCTTGGCCGGCTCCTGCTTGACGGTGGCGACGTCGCCGAGGCGGACGGCCGGCTTGCCCGGGCCGGGGGTCAGGCGCAGCTCTTCCAGCTGGGCGAGGGAGGTGTAGCCGGAGCCCACGCGCACGGTGCGGTTCTTGCCGGCCTCGTCGAAGGAGCCTGCGGGGACGGCAGCGCCGCCCGCCTGGAGGCCCTCGGCGAGCTTGGCGCCGTCGAGGCCGGCGGCCGCGAGCTTGGCGTTGTCGGGGGTGACGGTGACCTGGAGGTCCTGGACGCCGTCGACGGTGACCTGGCCGACGCCCTCGATGTCCGAGAGGACGGGGACGACGGAACGTTCCAGCTGGTCGGCGAGCGCCTGCTGGTCCTTGTCGGCGGTGACGGCCAGGATGACGGTCGGGATGTCGTCGGTGGAACCGGCCACGACCTGCGGGTCCACCTCGGCGGGCAGCCGGACGCGGGCCCGGTTCACGGCCTGCTGGACGTCGGCGACGAGCTGCTTGGTGCCGCTGTCGCCGTAGTCGAAGGTGGCCATGATGAGGGCGTTGCCCTCGCTGGCGGTGGAGGTGATGCCGGTGAGGCCGTCGACACCCTTGAGCATGGCCTCGATCGGTTCGACGACCTGCTTCTCGACCACGTCGGGCGAGGCGCCCTGGTACGGCGCGAGCACGGACACCATCGGCAATTCGATGGAGGGCAGCAGCTGCTGCTTGAGCTGCGGGATGGCTATGGCGCCGAAGAGGAGCGCGACGATCGACACGAGGCCGACCAAGGCCCTTTGGGCCAGGCTGAAGCGGGACAGCCAGGACATGGGTATGAGATCTCTCTGCAGTGACGAACGCGAGGGCACTCCTACCCTGTCGCACCGGGGTGGCGCGTTTCGTCGCTCGCAGGTGCCGTCCTTATGTGCGGCATACCGCGTCTGGAGTACGCCGTACGGGGCGGCGCTACTCCGCGCGCGGGCGGACCAGTCCCGATTCGTAGGCAATAACAACCAATTGGGCCCGGTCGCGGGCGCCGAGCTTGGCCATGGCCCGGTTCACGTGGGTCTTGACGGTCAGCGGGCTGACCTCCAGCCGCCCGGCGATCCCGTCGTTCGACAGTCCGGCCGCGACGTGTACGAGGACCTCGCGCTCCCGGACGGTCAGCGCGGCGAGCCGCTGCGCGTGCGCCCCTGCGGAGGCTCCGGTGGCGGCCGGGTCGGCGCCGCCGCCCTGGGCGAGGAAGGTGGCGATGAGCCCCTTGGTGGCGGCCGGGGAGAGGAGCGCCTCGCCGGCCGCGGCGACGCGGATCGCGTTGAGCAGCTCCTCGGGTTCGGCCCCCTTGCCGAGGAAGCCGGAGGCGCCGGCCCGCAGGGCCGAGACCACGTACTCGTCGACCTCGAAGGTCGTCAGCATCACCACGCGCACACCGGCGAGTTCCGGGTCCGCGCTGATCATGCGGGTGGCGGCGAGCCCGTCGGTGCCGGGCATCCGGATGTCCATGAGGACGACGTCGGGGCGCGTCCGGCGGGCGAGTTCGAAGGCCTGCGCCCCGTCGGAGGCCTCCCCGACGACCTCCATGTCGGGCTCGGAGTCGACGAGCACCTTGAAGGCGCTGCGCAGCAGCGCCTGGTCGTCGGCGAGCAGCACCCTGACGGGCGCGGCGGAGGGCAGGTCCGTCGCAAGTTGGTCCACGGGGTGAGGGTACGCGGGACCGCCGTCCGCGCTCAGCCCAGGGCGAGGACGATCAGGGCGGTGGTCGCCGCGACCTCCGCGAGGGCGCCGAAGACGTCACCGGTGACCCCGTCGAAGCGGCGTACGCAGCGGCGGAGCAGCAGTTCCGCGGCGAGCAGGGCGGCCAGGACCGCCGCCGCGCTCCGGCCGGCGGCGGGCAGGCCCAGCGGGAGTGCGGCGGCCGCGGCCAGGGCGACGGTGAGCACGGCGATCAGGGCGGCGGCGCGGCGCGGGACCACCCCGGCGACGGCGGCGCCGAGCCCCCCGGGGCGGGCGGCCGGGACGCCTTCCCGGCAGGCCAGGGTCATGGCGAGGCGGGCCGCCACGGCGGCGACCACGGCGGCGAGGGCGCCGCGGATCCAGCTGTCGGCGTAGATGTCGGAGAGGGCGGCCGCCTGCAGGAGCAGCACGATCACCAGGGCCACGACGCCGAAGGGGCCGATGTCGGACTGTTTCATGATCCGCAGGGCCTCGTCGGCGGGTTTGGCGCTGCCGAGGCCGTCGGCCGTGTCGGCGAGGCCGTCGAGGTGCAGTCCCCGGGTGAGTGCGGCCGGTACGGCGACGGTGAGGGCCGCGGCGAGCAGCGGGCCCCCGCCGAGCAGCAGCACGATCGCTCCGGGCAGGGCCGCGAGCACGCCGACGACCAGTCCGGCGAGCGGGGCGCAGGCCATTCCGGTGCGGGCGGCGGGGCGGTCCCAGCGGGTGATGCGGGCGGGCAGCACCGTGAGGGTGCCGAACGCGAAACGGAGGCCGTCGGGGAACGAGGCGCGTTCCGCGGGCGGCGTCTGGGGCGGGCCGTCGTACGAATCTGTCATCGGCGGGAACGGTACCCGCTCGACGCGAGCGGTAAATTACCCATTACATGCCAAATAGGGAGTCAGTGGGATGGGTCACTGGTGGTATCGGAACATCGTCGAACCGGGGAAGCTGCCGCTCCTGCTCGCCCTGCTCTCCTTCGTGATGTCGTTCCTGGTCACCCGTGTGATCACCCGGCTGATCCGGGCCGGCCGGGGCCCCTTCAAGAACGTCACCCCGGGCGGTCTGCACATCCACCACGTGGTGCCGGGCGTGATCCTCGTGATCATCGGCGGCTTCGGCGCGGTCGGCAGCGGCCGGTACGGCTTCGGCGCGTACGCCTCCGCCGTGATCTTCGGCCTGGGCGCGGGCCTGGTCCTGGACGAGTTCGCGCTCATCCTGCACCTCGACGACGTGTACTGGAGCGAGCAGGGCCGCAAGAGCGTGGAGCTCGTGGTGATCACGGCCGCCGTCGTGGCCCTGGTCATCGGCGGTTTCGTGCCCTTCGGGGTGAACGACCTGTCGGCCCAGGAGCGCGAGAGCCGCGGCCTGGTCGTCATGAACGGGGCCACCAACTTCTTCCTCGCCCTGGTCGCCCTGTGGAAGGGCAAGGCCCGCACCGCGCTCTTCGGCGTGGTCGTGCCCTTCGTGGCGCTGGTCGGCGCGATCCGGCTGGCCCGGCCCGGATCCCCGTACGCGAAGAGGTTCTACGCGAACCGGCCGCGCGCCCGGGCCAAGGCCGGGCTGCGCGCCTTCCACCACGACCGGCGCTGGGCGGGTCCGCGCCGCAGGTTCGAGAACTTCATCGGCGGGACCCCGGACCCGGACCACCCCGTCCCCCTGGAGGGGCCGCCCCGGCACTGACGACGGCGGCGGGCCCTCCCCCGTCGAAGGAGGAGGGCCCGCCGCCGTGCCGTCGGTGCGTCCGGCCCGGGACTCAGCCCGGGATCAGGCCGTCGTCGCTGAGCATCTCCCTGACCTCGTCCAGAGCGGCGCCCGCACCGGGGAGGATCAGCTCGGACGGCTCCAGCGCGTCGTCCGGGAGCGGCGTGCCGAGCCGCCGGACGGCGTCGAGCAGTGCGCCCAGCGTCCGCCGGAAGCCCTCCTCGTCACCGCCCTCCAGCTCCGCGAGCAGTTCGTCGTCCAGCCTGTTGAGCTCGGGGAAGTGGCTGTCGGCCACTTCCACCTGGCCTTCCCCCATGATGCGGACAATCATGACGGGCCCCGTCCTACTGCTTGTCGAACCGGTGCGGAGTCGGCGGCTGCTGCCCGTTGCCCTGCGCACCGCCCTCGATGGCCTGCTGCTGGGCGGACGGGCCGCCCGCCAGCTCGGCCTTCATGCGCTGGAGCTCCAGCTCCACGTCGGTACCGCCCGAGAGGCGGTCCAGCTCGGCCTGGATGTCGTCCTTGGAACCGAGGCCGCTCTGGTCGTCGAGCGCGCCGGAGGCCAGCAGCTCGTCGATCGCACCGGCGCGGGCCTGCAGCTGGGCGGTCTTGTCCTCGGCCCGCTGGATGGCCAGGCCGACGTCGCTCATCTCCTCGGAGATACCGGAGAAGGACTCCGCGATCCGGGTCTGCGCCTGGGCCGCCGTGTACGTGGCCTTGATGGTCTCCTTCTTCGTGCGGAAGGCGTCCACCTTGGCCTGGAGCCGCTGGGCGGCGAGGGTCAGCTTCTCCTCCTCGCCCTGCAGGGTCTGGTGCTGCACCTCCAGGTCGCTGACCTGCTGCTGGAGCGAGGCGCGCCGGGACAGGGCCTCACGGGCCAGGTCCTCGCGGCCCAGGGCGAGGGCCTTGCGGCCCTGGTCCTCCAGCTTGGCGGACTGCCCCTGGAGCTGGTTCAGCTGCAGCTCCAGGCGCTTGCGGGAGGTCGCCACGTCGGCGACTCCGCGGCGCACCTTCTGCAGCAGCTCCAGCTGCTTCTGGTACGAGTAGTCGAGGGTTTCGCGCGGGTCCTCGGCCCGGTCAAGGGCCTTGTTCGCCTTCGCGCGGAAGATCATCCCCATACGCTTCATGACACCGCTCATGGGCTTCGCGCGCCCCCTTCTAGACGGACTGTGCTCCAGGTCACCGACAGAACCCACAGTACGGGCCCTGTCTCCATTACCGCACTGTTCGAGTACGGATGTGCTCCTCCTCCAGGACGACTACGCCCGCGCCCCATCAGGCGTAAGGAGTAGGTGATCCCAGGAGGGCGGGCCCACCGCACGTACCGTGCAAGGGGAAGGACGCCCGCCGTTGCCGGATCGTTCCCCGGCGGGGTGGGGCCCGTGCCCGCAACCACGTAGGCTTGGGTTTTGTGTTTGGTAGCCGCTCCTCCAAGGAAGAGAAGGCCGCCGCCGCCGACAAGGTGAGCGCCGACCTCTCGCAGCCCCGTGACCCGCAGGCCCCGAAGGGCCGCCCTACGCCGAAGCGTGCTGTGGCCCAGTCGCAGCGCAAGGCCGTGGTGGCCTCGACCGGCAATCGCAAGGAGGATGCCAAGCGAGCCCGTGAGCGTCGCCGTACCGAGATGGCCAAGCAGCGCGAAGCGCTGGCCAATGGCGACGAGCGTTACCTGCCCACCCGTGACAAGGGTCCCGTCCGCCGGTTCGTCCGCGACTACGTGGACTCCCGCTACTCGGTCGCCGAGATGTTCCTGCCCCTGGCGGTGATCATCCTGGTGCTGAGCATGGTGCGCCAGCCCTCGATCCAGACCATCGCGCTGACGCTGTGGCTCGTCGTGATCGTCCTGATCCTGCTCGACTCCATCGGCCTGTGGTTCCGCCTCCGCAAGGCCCTGGTCACGCGCTTCCCGGACGAGCCCCGCCGCGGCGCCATCGCCTACGGCCTCATGCGCACCCTCCAGATGCGCCGGCTCCGCCTCCCGAAGCCGCAGGTCAAGCGCGGGGAACGGCCCTGAGCCGAGCGACGCCCGGCATGTCGGGGGAAGGCTTCGCGGAAGGCGCCCGGCTCTGGCTCGAAGGCCTGGGCGGACTGCGCAACGCCGTCCGGCAGGAGCTCGTGGGCCGGCAGGTCGACGAACAGATCGCGCAGCGCTTCCCGGTCGGGCAGCGGCTGCGCGTCCTCGACGTCGGCATGGGCCAGGGCACGCAGGCGCTGCGGCTGGCGCGCGCCGGGCACAAGGTGACGGGCCTGGAGCAGGACCCCGCCATGCTGGACGTCGCCCGTGAGGCGCTGGCCGCCGAGCCCGAGGGGATCCGCGACCGGGTCACCCTCCTGGAGGGCGACGGCCGCGAGACCGGGGCCCACTTCCTGCCGGGCAGCTTCGACGTGGTGCTGTGCCACGGGGTGCTGATGTACGTGCCCGAACCGGACGCCATGCTGGCCGGGCTGGCCCGGATGCTGGCCCCGGGCGGCCTGCTGTCCCTGCTGGTGCGCAACGGCGACGCGCTCGCCATGCGGCCGGGGCTGGGCGGCGACTGGCAGGGCGCGCTGGACGCGTTCGACTCCACCGAGTACACGAACCGGCTGGGCCTGGACGTCCGCGCGGACCGGCTGGCCGGACTGACGGCGACCCTGTCGGGGATCGGCGCCCCGCTGCAGTCCTGGTACGGCGTCCGCGTCTTCACCGACGGCACCGAGGCGGGCGAGGTCCTGCCGCCCGACGAGGAGCTGGAACGCCTGCTGGCCGCCGAGGACCGCGCCGGCCGGACCGACCCCTACCGCGGTGTGGCGGCGCTGCTGCACCTGTGCGGGGTACGGGGCTAGCCCCGCCGACCGGGTCGCGAGCCGGTACGGGTCCGCCGCCGCGCCCGGCCGCAGACCCGTACGGGACATGCACGAGGAAGGGGCGGGCCGCGGTTCTCCTGCGGCCCGCCCCTTCCTCGTCTTCGGCTCCGGCCCCGGGGGGCGTCCCCTAGATCCGCCGAGCCCCCGGCAGGGCTACGCGTCCAGGGCGGCGCGCAGGCTCATCGTGTAGAGCTCGGTCCCGGCGTCGTCGGACAGCTTCACCTGCTCGACGCCGCCTTCCAGCAGGTCCTTCCAGTACTCGCCGATCCAGGACTCCGCGTCCCCCTGCGTGGTGAACTCCTCGGGTACCACCGACGGGCTCGTCTCGGTGCCGTCGGCCGTCTCGAACCGCCACGTCCACGCCATGTCCGCCTCCGTTGCTCGCACGCTTCCTGTCCTGAGTGTGCCCGCAGAGTAACCGGGCGCGCAGCAGTCTCGGCGACGCGGGAGGATCATCCTGTGGAACTCACTCTGCTCGGCACCGGAACACCCGAGGGCCTGCCCCGCCCCGGCTGCCCCTGTGCGGCCTGCGCCGTCTCCGTCGGCTCGCGCTCGCGCGCCGCCACGGCCGTCCTCGTCGACGGGGCGCTGCTGCTGGACCTGACGCCCGGGGCGGTGCTGGCGGGCGCCCGGGCCGGGCATTCGCTGGCCGGTGTGCGGCAGGTGCTGCTGACCCACCCGCACGACGGGCCCGCGGTCGAGCTGCCGCCCGGGCTGCCGGCCGCCGGGCGGGTGCCGGACGGGCGGGAGCTCGCGGTGATCTCCGGGCACCGGGTGCGGGCGGTGCCGATGGACGCGCCGGGCACCGGGTACGAGGTGACGGGCCCGGACGGCGCCCGGCTGCTGTACCTGCCGCCGGGCGGGGCCCCGGCCGGGCTCGCCGACCAGGCCGGGCGGCGCCCGTACGACATGGTCCTGATGGATGTGCTGGGCCGGCCCGAGGCGCTGGCGCGGCTGCGGGCGAGCGGCGCCGTCGGTCCGGCGACGGACGTGATCGCCGTCCACCTGGACCACGACACCCCGCCGGGCCGGGAGCTGGAGCGCCGGTGCGCGGCGGCCGGGGCCCGGGCGGTGCCGGACGGGACGACCGTGATCGTCGGGGAGTACCCCGCGGTGCCGGAGCTGCCGCGCCGGACCCTGGTGCTGGGCGGGGCCCGCTCCGGCAAGTCCGTGGAGGCGGAGCGGCGGCTGGAGTCCTTCCCGGAGGTGGTCTACGTGGCCACCTCCGGCACCCGGGACGGCGACCCGGAATGGGCCGAGCGCGTCGACCTGCACCGGGAGCGCCGGCCGGGCGGCTGGCGGACGGTGGAGACGTGCGAGCTGGTTCCGCTGCTGGCCGCCGACGGGCCGCCGCTGCTGATCGACTGCCTGGCGCTGTGGCTGACGGACGCGATGGACCGGGCCGGGGCGTGGGACGACGCGGTGTGGGCCGAGAGCGGGCAGCAGCAGCTCGCCGGGCGGACCGCCGAGCTGGTGGCGGCCGTGCGCGCGACCCGCCGTCCCGTGGTGCTGGTCAGCAACGAGGTCGGCTCCGGCGTCGTCCCGGCGACCGCCGCGGGCCGCCGCTTCCGCGACGAGCTGGGCCGGCTGAACGCGGCCGTCGCGGGCCAGTGCGAGCACGTACTCCTCGTCGTCGCGGGTCTGGTGACCGTGCTCAAGGAATAGCCCGAGGAATGGCTCGAGGAATGGCGGGGGAAGGCATCGGAGTGGCGGGGCGCCCGGCAGTCCGACGACCGGTCACCGAAGGCCTGAGGGAGGGCCTTACCGGCTGTACTCTCTGGCAGATGAGCACGCTGAATCTCGACGACTTCTCCGATCTGATCGAGCGCCCCGACGGGGGCGTCCGGCGTGACGCCGAGGAACGCCGTGAGCGCCTCGCCGTCCCGCCCGGCGCGCTGGGCCGGCTCGACGAACTCGCCGAGTGGCTCGCCGCCGCGCAGGGGCAGGTTCCGGTCAAACCGATCGAGCGCCCCCGCGTGGTGCTGTTCGCCGCCGACCACGGGATCGCCGCCCAGGGCGTTTCCGCCCGGGCCGCGTCCACCGGCCACGAACTGGTGCGTGCCGTCCTCGACGGGGCCAGCCCCGTGGCCGTCCTGGCCGGCCGGCTCGGCGCCACCATACGGATCGTCGACGCCGGCCTCGACTGCGATCCCGAGCTGCTCCCCGCGGACGTGGTCGGGCACCGGGTGCGGCGCGGCAGCGGCCGGATCGACGTGGAGGACGCGCTGACGGCCGAGGAGGCCGAGGCCGCGGTGCGGCTCGGGATGCGGATCGCCGACGAGGAGGCCGACTCCGGAACGGATCTGGTCGTCCTCGGTGACCTGAGCGTGGGCGGGACCACGGTCGCCGCGACCCTCGTCGCCGCCCTGTGCGGAACCGATGCCTCGGTGGTCACCGGCCGCGGCGGCGTGCCCATCGACGACCTGGCCTGGATGCGCAAGTGCGCGGCGATCCGCGACGCGCTGCGCCGGGCCCGCCCGGTCCTGGGCGACCAGGTGGCGCTGCTGGCCGCGGTCGGCGGTGCGGACGTGGCCGCCATCACCGGATTCCTCCTCCAGTGTGCGGTGCGCCGTACTCCGGTCATCCTTGACGGTGTCGTTTCGGCGGCGTGCGGGCTGGTGGCCCAGCGGGCCGCGTTCCGGGCTCCGGACTGGTGGCTGGCCGGACAGGCCAGCGGCGAGCCGGGCCAGGCGAAGGCACTTGACCGAATGGCGCTCAACCCGGTGCTCGATCACGGCGTCACAGTAGGTGAAGGTACCGGGGCATTGCTGGCCCTCCCCCTCGTCCAGGCGGCCGCCGCACTCGCGGCGGAACTCCCGGAGCGGGCGGTGGAGGAGCCGACGGAATGAGCCGCCGGGGCCCCCGGTCCTGACCAGGCCGAGGCCCCGACCGCGCAATCACGGACAGCTGCGCCCCATATGATCGCTTTTTATGGGAGAGGTCCGTTTGACCAGCGCAGAGACCGACCGCACCGCCGCACCGGCGACCGGTCCGTCAGCCGGCAGGAAAGAGACCGGCGGCGACCCCGCCGGCAGGGCGGCGGCGAGCGGCCGGGAGACCGGCCGGGGGAGCGCCCGCTCACGGCACGGCGCCGCGTTCGCGGTGTGGTACCTGCGCGCCGTCACCTTCGTCAACTTCCTCAGCGCGGTGTGGGTTTCGCTCGGGCAGGACCTCAGGCGCCACAACATCGAGGACTTCTACACCCCGTACATGCTCACCGCGGGGTTCGCCTCCGGACTGTTCACGCTGCTGCTCGCCGTCACCCTCGGCCGCCGCAAGCGGGCCTCCTGGATCCTCAACCTCGTCCTCAGCGGCCTCCTGGCGCTGCTGCTCGCCTACGCGCTCTCCACGCACGAGGAGATCCGCGAGCACACGCAGAACTGGGTCTCCCTGGTCCTGACCGCCGCCTTCACGGCGGCCCTGCTGCTGGGCCGCCACGAGTTCTACGCCAAGGGCGACCGCTCCAACCCCGCGCTCGCCAGCGCCGTCGCCGCCATCGGCCTGCTGCTCACCTCGCTGGTCGCGGCCCTGCTCGTCGGCGCCACCAACACCTCCCCGATCGCCTCGGAGGCCTCCTTCCCGGAGCGCTGGTGGTACGGCGTGATGCGGCTGATCACCCTGACGCCCGGTGAACGGGCCTCCGAGGCGATCACCACGCCCGGCTGGGTGGACGTCTTCATCAACGTCATGTCGATGCTGCTGCTGCTCGCCGTGCTGTTCGCCGCCTTCCGCTCGCGCCGCGCCGTCGACCCGATCAGCGAGGAGGACGAGGAGCGGCTGCGGGCCCTGCTGGCCCGCCAGGGCGACCGCGACTCGCTCGGCTACTTCGCGCTGCGCCGCGAGAAGTCCGTCATCTGGTCCCCCACCGGCAAGGCCGCCGTCACCTATCGCGTCGTCGGCGGGGTCTCCCTGGCCTCCGGCGACCCGATCGGCGACCCCGAGGCCTGGCCGGGCGCCATCGATCCCTGGCTGGCCGAGGCCCGCGAGCACGGCTGGGTGCCGGCCGTGATGGGGGCGAGCGAGGAGGCCGGGCAGATCTACGCCCGGCACGGCCTGGACGCCCTGGAACTCGGTGACGAGGCGATCGTCGAGACCGCCGACTTCACCCTGGAGGGCCGCGCCATGCGGACCGTCCGGCAGGCCTTCAACCGCGTCAAGCGGGCCGGGTACACCGTCCGCATCCGCCGCCACGACGACATCCCGTCCGACGAGATGGCCGAGCTGGTGCGCCGCGCCGACGACTGGCGCGACGGCGCCACCGAGCGCGGCTTCTCCATGGCGCTGGGCCGGCTGGGCGACCCCGCCGACGGCCAGTGCGTGATGCTGGAGTGCACCGACGGCAACGGCGAGCTGCGGGCCGTGCTGTCCTTCGTACCGTGGGGGCCCAAGGGTCTGTCGCTGGACCTGATGCGCCGCGACCGGGACTCCGAGAACGGCCTGATGGAGTTCATGGTCATCGAACTCCTCGAACGCTCCAAGGAGATCGGGGTCACCCAGGTCTCCCTCAACTTCGCGATGTTCCGGTCCGTCTTCGAGCGCGGTTCCCGGCTCGGCGCCGGTCCCGTGCTGCGGATGTGGCGCTCGCTGCTCAGCTTCTTCTCCCGCTGGTGGCAGATCGAGTCCCTCTACCGGGCCAACGCCAAATACCGGCCGATCTGGGAACCGCGGTTCATGCTCTTCGAGAAGAGTTCGGACCTGCTGCGGATCGGTGTCGCGGCCGGACGGGCCGAAGGCTTCCTGGAGGCCCCCGGCCTTCCGAAGTGGCTGCACCGCAGACACCTGGAGACCCGCCGTTGACAGCGTGGAACACCTCCTCACTCCGGCGGTTCGCCCGCCGTGAGTGGGGACCCCTGTTCTGGACCGTCCGGGACGCGCTCGTGCGCGACAGGTGGCGGGCGATCCCGATGACCATCGGCGCGGTCTGTCTGACCTCGGTCTTCCAGATCGTGCAGAACACCTCCTGGGGGTTCCAGCCGGTCCAGGACCTCGGCTCGGTCAAAGCCGCCGACCCGCTCGGGCTGGCCCTGCTGCGCACCCCGCTGTCCCTGTTCGTCCCCGCCCTGGACCTGCCGGTGTGGGGGGCGCTCGCCCAGATCCTGCTCGTCTTCGGCATCGCCGAGATCTGCATCGGCTGGTGGCGCACCCTGCTGATCGGCTACGTCGCCACCCTCGCCGGGACCACGTACGCGCGGATCGGGCTCGCGCTCGGGCCGGAACATCCCCTCGGTCTGCCGGTGTCCGACCGGATCGTCAACGACACCGGGCCCTCGGCGGCGGTGGTGGGGCTGGCCATCTACGTGTGCTGGCGCTATCGGGCTTACCTGACCGGCGCCCTGGTGATCCTGGCGATGATCGGCGAGGTGCTGGTCAAGGACAACCTGGCGGGCAAGGAGCACCTGGCGGCGATCACGGCCGTCATGGCGGTGTGCGTGGTGCGGGCGCGCTGGGGTCCGGTGCGGTCCCGCGTCGCGCTGGGGTCCCACCCTCCGCCGTAGGGGGCGCCGGCGGATGAGGCCGTACCGTATCCGGGTGACGACAGACCTCGGGCGGTTCGCCCCCACCCGGCAGTGGATGCGGGCCCATCCGCTCGCCACCGATGCCGTGCTGGCGTTCGGGGCGTTCGTCGCCATGGTCGTCGGCTCCTTCGCCGATCCGCACGGGCCGCACGGACCCACGTTCGGGACGCGCACCCCGGAGCCGTTCTCGCTGCTGCTGATGCTGCTCGGCGCGGCCGCCCTGGTGTTCCGGCGCCGGCAGCCGCGCGCCGTGCTCGCCGTGACCTGCGGGCTTTCCCTGCTGGAGCTGACCACCGGGGAGCCGCGGGCGCCCGTCGCCATGTGCACGGTGATCGCCCTGTACACCGTGGCCGCCCACACCGACCGGCCGACGACCTGGCGGATCGGGCTGCTCACCATGGCGGGGCTGACCGGTGTGGCCATGCTGGCCGGGCCGCTGCCCTGGTACGCCCAGGAGAACATCGGGATCTTCGCCTGGACCGGGATGGCCGCGGCCGCCGGGGACGCCGTACGCAGCCGGCGGGCCTTCGTCGACGCCATCCGGGAGCGGGCCGAGCGCGCCGAGCGGACCCGGGACGAGGAGGCCCGGCGGCGGGTCGCCGAGGAGCGGCTGCGGATCGCCCGGGACCTGCACGACGTGGTGGCCCATCACATCGCCCTGGTCAACGTGCAGGCGGGAGTGGCCGCGCACGTCATGGACAAGCGCCCGGACCAGGCGAAGGAGGCGCTGGCGCACGTACGGGACGCCAGCCGGTCGGCGCTGAACGAACTGCGGGCCACCGTCGGGCTGCTGCGGCAGTCCGGCGACCCGGAGGCACCGACGGAGCCCGCGCCCGGGCTCGGCGTCCTGGACGAGCTGGTGGACACCTTCCGGCACGCCGGGCTGCCGGTGGAGGTCATCGTCCAGGTGGACGGCGAGCCGGGGGCGCTCCCCGCGGCGGTGGACCTGGCGGCGTACCGGGTGATCCAGGAGGCGCTGACGAACGTGCGCAAGCACGCGGGGCCGGGGGCGAAGGCGGAGGTCAGCGTGGTCCGGGTCGGGCCGTCGGTGGAGGTGACGGTCCTCGACGACGGCGGCGAGGTGGCCGGGCCGGCCCCGGAACCGGCCGATCCGCCGGGCGGCGGCCACGGCCTCCTCGGCATGCGGGAGCGCACCGGCGCACTGGGCGGCACCTGCTTCGCGGGCCCCCGCTACGGCGGCGGCTACCGCGTCCACGCCATCCTCCCCCTCGGCTAGCCGCCCCAGCGTCGGTCCGGACAAACCCGACCTCGGTCCGGCCTCCCAGCCTGTGTCCGGGCACATCCAGCCTGGTCCGGCCATCCCTGCCTGGGGCCGGCACACTCAGCCTCGCCGGCGTTCGAGGCGCGGGGTCTGGGGCGGAGCCCCAGGAAACCCGGCTCCGCCGGGCACCGGGCTCCGCCCGGACCTGCGCCTCGAACGCCGGCGAGGCCGGATACGGCCGGCGAGGCTATTGGCAGACTTGGCGCCACGCGTCCAAGTCGTACCGCTTCTGGAGCGAGCTCAGCTTCGCCGCACGGGCGCGCGGGCACCAGCGGTTCAGTTTGCCCTCGTACTCCACGTGGAACACCGCCTTGCCCGCGTCGATGAACGGCACGTACCGGTCGCACTCCTCGTACTCCATGCACTGCTCGTTCACCGCGAAGTCGAAGTCGCCCACCAGCTCCGGGATCTGGTCCAGGTCGTTCTTCAGGCCGACCGACATGCCCCGCTCGTGCACCATCCGGGCGATCAGGCGGTTGTACTTCAGCTGGTCGTCCGCGGTCAGCGGGAAGCCGGACCGGTTGGCGTAGCCGTCCATGTTGTCGGGCTCCACCGCGTCGAAGCCCTTCACCTTGCACATGTCGAACCGCTTGCCCATCAGCGGTTCCAGTTCCGCCAGGCGCCGGATGTCCAGCCAGCGTTCGCCGTCCCAGCCGTTGCCCTCGCCCAGCAGCGCCTTCGGGAAGGCGGCGGCGTCCGGCCGGAAGTCCTCCCAGGCGCCGGTGGAGATGTAGCAGATGGTCTTGCGGCCGGCCTTCTTCAGGGTCGCCACCTGCTCCTTGGTGGTGTTGAACCCGTCGACGTCGTACACGGCCGCCTTCACCGAGGTGTCGAGCTTCCCGGTGAGCTGCCACTGCCAGCCGACCCCCGGCTTCGGCTGCCAGCGCTGCCCCGGCGGCGGGTCGGGCGACAGCCCGTCACGTTCCGGTTCCGGCTCGGCCGTACACGCCGCGAGCAGCAGCAGGGGCACCGCCAGCAGGAGTGCGATCTTCCTCATCCCGCCGCCTCCAGGACGTACGGCAGGGTCCCCCAGGGGTGCGCGCCGCTGCCCGGGACGGCGCAGTGCACCCCGGCCCCGCGTTCGGCGGCGAGTTCCTCGGCGAGCCGGGCGGCGAGCGCGCCCGGCGGGACGGCGTACACGAGGTGGCAGAACCGCTGGGCGGGATGGTCGGCGGTCCAGGGCGGTGCGGCGGCCGCGTCCCGGTAGGCGTCCCAGGGGCCCTCGAAGGTGACGAGCAGGTCGGCGAGGTCGGCGTAGCCGGGGTGCGGGTGGACCCCGTGGTTGAGGACGAGGGTACGGGCGCCCGCGGCCCGGGCGGCGACCGCGAGCCGCCCGTAGTGCGGGAGCAGCTCCGGGTCGGCGGAGGCCTGGTCGAGGAAGGCCCCGTCGGTGGCGTACCAGTCGCGGTGGCGCAGCAGGTCCTGCACCACCTCGGCGTGCGGGCGCCGCCCGTAGTCGGTGTCGGCGTACCCGAGGACGGGTACCCCGGCCTCGCGCAGCCGTGCGGCGACGACGGCGAACCGTTCGTCGCGGGCGGCGCCCGGTCCGCTGTCGGGGTTGAGGACCACCGAGTGCAGCCGGCCGGCGGAGCGGATGAGCCGCTCCCAGGCTTCCGGCCGGTCGGCGGGATGCTCGTAGAGGGGCACCAGCAGCATGGGGTCCTTCTTTTCGGTCATCGGTGGGCGGTCGCCCGGCCGAGGAGCAGGCAGACCAGGGTGGCCAGTACGGTGGCGGCGGCGCCCGCCACCACCAGCTGGACCGCCCGGGGCTGGCCGAGCCCGGTCAGCAGGGCCAGGCTCTGGGCGACGGCGGCCGAGGAGCAGACCACGGCCGCGGGCCGGACCGCGCCGAAGGACTGCAGGAGCAGCCCGGTCCACATGACGGCCCCGAGCAGCAGCAGGGTCGCGATCCGGACTCCGGTGAGGACCGGGGCGCCGGGCCAGAGCAGGGTGCCGGCCAGCCCCAGGGCCAGCAGGACGGTCAGGTAGACGGCGAGGCACCGGGTCAGGGTGGCGAGCATCCGCCGGTGGAAGGCCCGGGGCGAGCGGGCTCCCTGGAGTCCGGAGAGGGTGCCGCTGCGGAACCGGTGGAGCAGCCATTCGGCCGGGCCCATGCTGAGGGTGAGGGCCACCGCCGAGGGGGCGGCGACCGCCTCGGCGGGGCCTCCGGCGAGGACCTCCCCGAGGGCGGCGTACAGCACGAGCAGGCCGGTGCCGAGGCCGAAGACCCCGTAGGGCACCGAGTCCCCGATCCGGGGTCCGCGGGGTGCGAAGTCCTCCTCGGCGCCGCGCAGCATCTGCCAGCGCACGGGGCCGTGGCCGGGTCGGCGGGCCGCGGAGGCGCGGATCCGGCGCACGGCGGACCGGAGTCCGGCGGCCAGCGGGAGTTCCCGCAGGGCCAGGGTGCAGGCGGCCAGCAGGGACACCACGAGCAGGGTGACCCGGACCGGCACGGGCAGGTCGACGAAGAGCGAGAGCAGTGCTCCGGCGGCCATCGGGGCGAGTGCGGCGAGCAGGACCCGTTCCCGGCCGAGGACCAGCAGGACGGTGGCGGCCCCGACGTAGAAGGCCTGTCCGGCAGCGAAGGCGTAGGAGAACGGGGGCCCGCCGGGCACCGACAGTGCGGCGGCGGTGCCCAGCAGGGCGCCGACGGGGGCTCCGACGAGCAGGGTCCGCCCGGCGGCGCGCCGGTCGCCGAGGCCGAGCCAGGAGTAGGCCCGGTGGGACAGGGTCTGGTCCCAGACCCAGCCGATGAGCGCGCCGGCGAGCAGGGTCAGGGTCCCGGCGGGCAGGCCGAGGCGGTCCTGGGGGCCTTCGAGCAGGGGCGCGCCGAGCAGGTAGGCGAGGCCGGGCAGGGCGAAGATCACCCCGCGGAGCAGGCAGGCGGTGAGGGAGACCTTCCAGGGGTCGGGGGCGGCGCCCGGCTCCGGGAAGGAGCGGGGCACCCGGGCGTAGAGCTCCTCGGCGAGTCCGAAGGAATCGTTCCGGCCGTAGGTGAGCCGGATGTACTCGTCCGTCATGCCGTCGGATTCGAGGATGGCGGCGATCTCGTCGGGGTGGACGGCGGAGGCGATGAACACGTCGAGGCGCTCGGCGAGTTCGTCGATGGGGTCGGCGGCGGCGTCGGCGGCGGTGATGCCGGCGCCGGGGCCGTCGCGGCGGGGCCGGGGGATGGCCGGGAGCGTGTCGGAGCCGGAACCGGGGCCGGAGCCGGGCGGCTTGAGCCAGAGGGATCCGCTCACCACAGGCTCCCGTCGGCAGCGAGTTCGCGGTACCAGGGATCGGCGAGCCGCTGGGTCCATTCGTCGCCCGCGTGGACGGGCAGGACGGGCTGGCCGGCGAGTTCGCGGTAGATGTGCCGGAAGCCGTCCACGGACTGGTGGAGGGTGAACTTCTCCACGACGCGCTTGCGGGACATCCGGCCGAGCTCGGCCCGGCGTTCGTCGTCGCGGAGCAGGGCGAGGGTGGCGCGGGCCATGGTCTCGGGCTCGCGGGGCGGTACGACGAGGCCGGTGTCGCCGACGGCCTCGCGGACTCCGCCGACGTCGGTGGAGACGGTGGTGCGGCCGCAGGACATGGCTTCGATGATGCTGAAGGGGAAGCCCTCGCTGATGGAGGAGAGCATGACGACGCTGCCGGCCGCGTAGGCCTGGGCCACCTGCTCGATGCGGCCCTCGTAGGTGATCCCGTCGGTCACGCCGAGTTCGGCGGCGAGCTTCTCCAGGCGGATCTTGTACTCCTCGCAGCCGGCCGGGACGGGGCCGAAGAGTCGCAGCCGCAGGGCGGGGAGTTCCTCGCGCATGAAGGCGTAGGCCCGGATGAGGGTTTCGAGGTCCTTGATCGGGTCGATGCGGCCGCACCAGCTGAGGGTGGGCACGTCGGGTTCGGGGCCGGCCTCGGGGAAGGCGTGCGGGTCGACGCCGTTGTAGACGGTGCGGATGCGGTCGGACTCGGCGCCTCCGCGCTCTTCCCAGCGGCGGTTGTACTGGTTGCACGGGGTGATCAGGTCGGCCTGCCGGTAGCCCTCGGTGTTGAGCTCGCGGTAGAAGCCGAGCATGAGGGCCTTGACGGGCCAGCGCTGGGCGGCGCTGCGGTAGCCGAGGTAGCGCTCGCGCAGGTAGATGCCGTGCTCGGTGAGCAGGAAGGGGACCCCGTCGAGGTATTTGGCGGCGAGGGCCGGGAGGGTGGCGAGGCCGCTGCTGACGGCGTGCGCGACGCTGTCGGGCGGGATCCGGACGCCGAGCGGGCGCAGCGCGTGTTCCAGCAGGTCGGTGGCGGTGAGCGCGTCGTGGATGGTGGGCTCGGCCTCGGCGGTGACGAG
The DNA here is from genome assembly GCF_017639205.1 of Streptomyces nojiriensis. Taxonomy (NCBI): domain Bacteria; kingdom Bacillati; phylum Actinomycetota; class Actinomycetes; order Kitasatosporales; family Streptomycetaceae; genus Streptomyces; species Streptomyces nojiriensis. The sequence goes on from NZ_CP071139.1 coordinate 3,045,744, forward strand.
CCCGGGCCGGGTCCATACGTCCATCAGCAGCCGCAGGACCGACTCGGAGCGCAGGGCCGGTGCGAGTTTTCCGGCCCGGGCGAGGACGGCCAGTTCGCGCAGGGCCTCGGAGAAGCTGTGCCGGGCGGGATCGGGTTCGGCGTCGAGCAGGGAGAGCAGGAAGCTCTCGTAGACCTTGGTGAAGTGGCGGTGGGCCCTGCCGCGCAGGGCCGACCGGCGGATGCGGGACGGGAGCGGCCCCCAGAGCGGGAAGGCGGTGTGCCGGTAGACGTTGCGGGGCAGTTCCCAGGTGACCGGCTCTCGTCCGGAGCCGGTCAGGGCTATGACGTTGAAGTCGACCTCCGGCATACCTCGTACCAGTTGGTCGCACCAGGTGCTGACGCCGCCGTGGACGTGCGGATAGGTGCCTTCGGTGAGCATGGTGACGTGACGCCCATGACTCATGCGGTGTGTCCCCCCAGGACGGAAAAGGGGCCGGCGCCCGTGGTTTCGCGGAGCGCCGGCGCTAGGTGGTACTCGTGGTGGCTTGCTCGGCGGTCAGCTGGGCAGCTTGAGCGTGACGGCGCTCTGGAGCGTCTCCGGACCGGCCCAGGCGGAGCGGGTACCGGCGTAGGCGGTGCCGAAGTCGGCGGTGCCGAGCAGCAGCTGCTTCTTGGTGCCGGTGGGGGCGGTCACCGGGGCGACGACCCCGGAGGGCGCCTGGATGGTGACGTCGTTGCCGATGCGGTAGGCGGTGACCTTGCCGTCCGCGAGGGCCTTGTCCCAGACGGCGCGGCGCTGGAACTCGACGCCGGTGTCCTTCATGCTCTGGTTGACGATCGGCGCGCTGGGGGCGTAGAGGGCGCGGTAGGTGTCCAGGACCTGGTTGAGCACCGGGTAGAGGGTCCGGTCCTCGGCGAGGTTGGACTGGTGGACGTAGTGCGGCCGCGGGTCGTTGGCCAGGACGTGGCGCAGGGCGGTGCGGGCCTCGGCCGGGACGATGGCGTCGAGGTAGCCGGTGTTGACGTTCAGCGGGGCCGGCAGGCAGGTGGAGGTCGCCGGGTTGTCCTCGCAGACGCCGCTTCCGCCGTGGGCGCGGCTGGTGTAGATCCAGTTGTACTCGTCGGCCATCTCGGCGTTGGTGCCCGTGTTGTAGTACACGTTCATCGGGTGCCGGGGGACGGTGAGGGCCGCGCCGACCGCTCGCTGCGCCGGTTCGCGGGAGTTGTCGCTGCCCGCCCACTTGACCCCGTTGTCGGCGAGGGCGCCGGCCAGGTTGGGGTTGTCCACGGGCTGCTGCGGTGCGGTCTTGAGGCCGGAGTGCTCACCGGTGACCAGTTCGGTCCGGTCGGTGGTGATGCCCTTGGTGGCGGCCCAGTTGTTGTTGTCGCGGATCTGGGCGGAGATCTCTGCGCGGCTCATGTACTGGATCGCGCCGGCGGCGTTCTTCGTGCAGGTCCACGGGGTGACGGCGGTGTTCTGGACGCAGCCGAGGAACGGGTGGGTGTAGGTGTGGTTCATCCAACGGTACTTGGCGCGGTCGGCGACGAGCTGGGCGGTCATCGCGTCGACGCCGCCGTTCTCGGCCTTCCACTCCTCCCCGGCGCCGCCGTTGAAGAGCATGTCGAGCTTGAAGTTCTTCGACGTCTGCCACTGCGCCGCGTACACGGCGTCGGCGGCACTCATCCGGATGGTGCTCTCCTTGCCCTCGCCGCCCGCGCAGGCGTAGTCGCCCGGCGTGCAGTTCAGGTCCTTGTTCCAGCGGGCGTCGGGGGCGAAGACGTCGTCGACGTGGACCGCGAAGTAGTTGCGGCTCTGGCCGAGGTGCACCCCCCGGGTCAGCCAGTCGACGATGCCGCGGGCGAGCAGCCGGAACTGCTGCTGGTACTGGTTGTAGCCGAAGGTGACGACCAGTTCGCTGCGGCCGTCGTGCGTGTATTCGCCGACGAGCGAGGCCCGGCCGGAGCCGACGGGCGCGTCGACGTAGCTGGTGTAGCCGGGGCGCGGCTTGCCCATGAAGCCGAAGCTCTCGGGGACCAGGGCCGAGTTGTCCTCGAAGGCGATCTGGCCGCCGAGGTAGGCGAAGGGGCCGGCCTTTCCGGCGGTGGTGACGGCGGCCCGGGTGCCGTCGAGCTGGCCGCTGTAGCCGCCGTTGTCGGTGTATTCCAGCCCGACGCCGGGGTGGGCCCAGGTGTAGGCGTCAACCTGGCGGATGCCGTACGTCGTCTCGTAGGCGGTGAGGGCGGCCATCTCGGCCGAGCCCTCGCCGAACGGGTTCTCGTTGGGCAGGACGACACCCTGGTACTTGGCGCGCGGACGGCCGTCCACCGTGTCGCTGAGGAAGCCCGCGTTGATGACCGGGCGGCCGCTGCTGCCCAGCTGGACGCGGGTGTAGGGCACCCCCGTGTCGCGGAGTTCCGCGGTGATCGCCTCGACCGAGCTGCCGCCGTCGTCGACGACCAGCACCTTCAGGTCGATGCGCGGCGCCACGGCCGCCTGAGCGGTCGAGGCGGGTACTGCCACGGACACCAGGGCTGCTGCCGCCATCATCGCGGCGACCCTGTTCATCCGATTCTTGTTGACCATATTCGGCCTTTCCCCCCGCAGGCGTCCCTCGACCGGCCCTTGGCGGACAGCCGGGCCTGGGAGGCTCTGTGGAAATCATGCAAAGGAACCCCGCGTCCCCTTGCGAGAGTGGACCGAGTCTTTCGGACCTCGTCAGGTCTACGGGGCAAACCTGGAGCAGAGTCCACAGATGGGTGAACCTGATGGCCTCTTGATCGAACAACTTGCCAAACCTTCGAGTGACGTACGGACGAGCGCCTACGCGTAGGCTCATTTCTGGCGGCCGTCGGGCCCGAATACGATCGCTACGGATGGCCGTCCACCCACTCGGCCCACACACACAAACGGAAGCGAGACTTCACCACCGTGACTGCTCTGACTCTCAGCACTGCCGGCGCGGCGACGCTCCGCGCCGACGCCCTCGTGGTCGGCGTGGCGAAGGGCCCCAAGGGACCGATCGTCGCCGCGGGCGCCGAGGCCGTGGACAAGGCGTACGACGGTAAGCTCGCCGGCGTCCTCGACGCGCTGGGCGCCTCGGGCGCCGAAGGCGAGATCACCAAGCTGCCGGCCCCGGCGGGCCTCAAGGTCCCGGTCGTGCTGGCGGTGGGGCTCGGCTCCGTCCCCGAGAAGGACGAGTCGTTCGACGAGGAGGTGCTGCGCCGCGCCGCCGGCGCCGCCGCCCGCGCGCTGCACGGCAACAAGAAGGCCGCCTTCGCCCTCCCCCTGGAGGACGCCTCGGCCGTCACCGCCGTCGCCGAGGGCGCCCTGCTGGGCGCGTACGCGTTCACCGCCTACCAGGGCGGCGAGAACAAGGTCCGCAAGGACGCCAAGGGCGCGGCCCCGAAGCAGCCGCTCGCCGAGGTGGCGCTGCTGGGCGCCAAGCCCCGCGACAAGGAGCACAAGGCCGCCGTCGAGCGCGCCGCGGTCGTCGCGGCCGAGGTCAACGTCGCCCGCGACCTCGTGAACACCCCGCCGAACGACCTGACCCCCGAGGCCTTCGCCGCGGTCGCCTCCGCGGCCGCGAAGGAGAACGGCGTCAAGGTCCAGGTGCTGGACGAGAAGGCCCTGATCAAGGGCGGCTTCGGCGGCATCATGGGCGTCGGCAAGGGCTCCGAGAACCCGCCGCGCCTGGTGAAGCTCACCTACACGCACCCGAAGGCGGAGAAGACCCTGGCCTTCGTCGGCAAGGGCATCACCTACGACTCGGGCGGCATCTCCCTGAAGCCGGCCGGCCACAACGAGACGATGAAGTGCGACATGGCCGGCGCCGCCGCCGTGTTCGCCTCCGTCGTCGCGGCCGCGAAGCTGGGCCTGAAGGTCAACGTCACCGGCTGGCTGGCGCTCGCCGAGAACATGCCGTCCGGCTCCGCCACCAAGCCCGGTGACGTGCTGCGCATGTACAGCGGCAAGACCGTCGAGGTCCTCAACACGGACGCCGAGGGCCGCCTGGTCCTCGGTGACGCGCTGACCAAGGCCTCCGAGGACAACCCGGACGCGATCGTCGACGTCGCCACCCTGACCGGCGCCATGGTGCTCGCCCTCGGCGACCGCACCTTCGGGATCATGGCCAACGACGACGCCTTCCGCACGTCGATCCACGAGATCGCCGAGGAGGTCGGCGAGTCCTCCTGGCCGATGCCGCTCCCCGCCGAGCTGCGCAAGACCATGGACTCCCCCACCGCCGACATCGCGAACATGGGTGTCCGCATGGGCGGCGGCCTGGTGGCCGGCCTCTTCCTGCAGGAGTTCGTCGGCGAGGGCATCACCTGGGCCCACCTCGACATCGCCGGCCCGGCCTTCCACGAGGGCGCGCCGCACGGCTACACCCCCAAGGGCGGCACCGGCTCCGCCGTCCGCACCCTGGTGCGTCTGGCCGAGCGCACGGCCACGGGCGACCTGGGCTGAATACCACGCGCGATGTGACGTGACGCACCCCGGGCCCGCTCAAGGGCCCGGGGTGCGTCCGTCCGCGCCCGTTCCCGGTACCATCCGCGTCCGTCTCACGGCGAAACCTCAAGGAATCGGTAGGTATCTCCGTAGGTACCTACGCAGTGGTAACCCCCGGTCCGGGCAGATCGCCCGATCACATCGTGGGCCCGGCGTCCCGCGTTCCCCCGACAAATGCGAAGATGGGTTCTCGGCAGGACAGGGCCCCCACCACAGGGCCGAAGAAACAAGCGGCCGTATACCAGCCGCCGCCCGGTCACAGAGGACCGGTGCCCGGCGCACATGCATGGAGGACGTGACGTGGCGAACGACGCCAGCACCGTTTTCGACCTAGTGATCCTCGGCGGTGGCAGTGGCGGTTACGCCGCGGCGCTGCGCGCATCCCAGCTGGGTCTGGACGTTGCCCTGATCGAGAAGAACAAGCTCGGCGGCACCTGCCTGCACAACGGCTGCATCCCCACGAAGGCTCTGCTGCACGCGGGCGAGATCGCGGACCAGGCCCGTGAAGCCGCCCAGTTCGGTGTCAAGACCTCCTTCGAGGGAATCGACATCGCGGGTGTCCACAAGTACAAGGACGAGGTCATCTCGGGCCTGTACAAGGGTCTGCAGGGCCTGGTCGCCTCCCGCAAGGTGACCTACATCGAGGGAGAGGGCCGCCTCTCCTCCCCGACTTCCGTCGACGTGAACGGCCGGCGCATCCAGGGCCGCCACATCCTGCTGGCGACCGGCTCCGTGCCGAAGTCGCTGCCGGGCCTGAACATCGACGGCAACCGCATCATCTCCTCGGACCACGCGCTGGTCCTGGACCGCGTCCCCGAGTCGGCGATCGTCCTGGGCGGCGGCGTCATCGGCGTCGAGTTCGCCTCGGCGTGGAAGTCCTTCGGTTCCGACATCACCGTCATCGAGGGCCTCAAGCACCTCGTGCCGGTCGAGGACGAGAACAGCTCGAAGCTGCTGGAGCGCGCGTTCCGCAAGCGCGGCATCAAGTTCAACCTGGGCACCTTCTTCGACAAGGCCGAGTACACGGAGAACGGCGTCCGCGTGACGCTGGTCGACGGCAAGACCTTCGAGGCCGAGGTGCTGCTGGTCGCGGTGGGTCGCGGCCCCGTCTCGCAGGGTCTGGGCTACGAGGAGCAGGGCGTCGCGATGGACCGCGGCTACGTCCTGGTCGACGAGTACATGCAGACCAACGTGCCGACCATCTCGGCCGTCGGTGACCTCGTCCCCACCCTCCAGCTCGCGCACGTCGGCTTCGCCGAGGGCATCCTGGTCGCAGAGCGTCTGGCCGGCCTCAAGGCCGTCCCGATCGACTACGACGGTGTCCCGCGCGTCACCTACTGCCACCCCGAGGTCGCTTCCGTCGGCATCACCGAGGCCAAGGCCAAGGAGATCTACGGCGCGGACAAGGTCGTGGCCCTGAAGTACAACCTGGCGGGCAACGGCAAGAGCAAGATCCTCAAGACCGCGGGCGAGATCAAGCTCGTCCAGGTCAAGGACGGTGCCGTGGTCGGCGTCCACATGGTCGGTGACCGGATGGGCGAGCAGGTCGGCGAGGCCCAGCTGATCTACAACTGGGAAGCTCTGCCGGCCGAGGTCGCGCAGCTCATCCACGCGCACCCGACCCAGAACGAAGCGATGGGCGAGGCCCACCTGGCCCTCGCCGGCAAGCCGCTTCACTCCCACGACTAATTCGTCACGGGCGCGACGACCACTTCCGCACATTCGTTAGGAGCAACTGAAACCATGTCGGTTTCCGTAACCCTTCCGGCGCTCGGTGAGAGCGTCACCGAGGGCACTGTCACCCGCTGGCTGAAGGCCGAGGGCGAGCGCGTCGAGGCCGACGAGCCGCTGCTCGAGGTCTCGACCGACAAGGTCGACACCGAGATCCCCTCCCCCGTGTCGGGCATCCTGGCCTCCATCAAGGTCGCCGAGGACGAGACCGTCGAGGTCGGCGCCGAGCTGGCCGTCATCGACGACGGCTCCGGCGCTCCCGCCGCCGCGGCTCCCGCCGCCGAGCCGGCCCCTGCCGCCGAGGCCCCCGCGGCTCCGGCCCCGGTCGCCGAAGCCCCCGCGGCTCCGGCCCCGGTCGCCGAGGCCCCCGCCGCGGAGGCCGCTCCGGCCGCCGCCGGCACCGATGTCGTGCTCCCCGCGCTGGGCGAGTCCGTCACCGAGGGCACCGTCACCCGTTGGCTGAAGGCCGTCGGCGAGTCGGTCGAGGCCGACGAGCCGCTGCTCGAGGTCTCCACGGACAAGGTCGACACCGAGATCCCCGCGCCGGTCTCCGGCACGCTGCTGGAGATCCTGGTCGGCGAGGACGAGACCGCCGAGGTCGGCGCCCGCCTGGCCGTCATCGGCGTCGCCGGTGCCGCTCCGGCCGCCCCGGCTCCGGCCGCCGCCCCGGCCCCCGTGGCCGCGCCGGCCCCGGTCGCCCCGGCTGCCCCGGTCGCCGCTCCGGCTCCGGTCGCCCCGGCCGCTCCGGTCGCCGCTCCGGCTCCGGTCCAGGCCGCCGCCCCGGTGGCCGCTCCGGCCCCGGTCGCCCCCGTCGTCCCGGCTCCGGCCGCTCCGGCAGCCGCTCCGGCGTCCGCCGGTGACGAGGGCGCGTACGTGACCCCGCTGGTGCGCAAGCTCGCCTCGGAGTCCGGCGTCAACCTGTCCACGGTCTCGGGCACCGGTGTCGGTGGCCGTATCCGCAAGCAGGACGTCCTGGCCGCCGCCGAGGCCGCCAAGGCCGCTGCCGCCGCTCCCGCGCCGGCCGCTGCCGCTCCGGCCGCCAAGGCTCCGGCCGCCGCGGTCTCCGAGCTGCGCGGTCAGACGGTCAAGATGACCCGCATGCGCAAGGTCATCGGCGACAACATGATGAAGGCCCTGCACTCGCAGGCTCAGCTCAGCTCCGTGGTCGAGGTGGACATCACCAAGATCATGAAGCTGCGCGAGAAGGCCAAGGGCGCGTTCCTGGCCCGTGAGGGCGTCAAGCTCTCGCCGATGCCGTTCTTCGTCAAGGCCGCTGCCCAGGCGCTGAAGGCCCACGCGGTCGTCAACGCCCGGATCAACGAGGACGAGGGCACCATCACCTACTTCGACTCGGAGAACATCGGCATCGCCGTCGACTCCGAGAAGGGCCTGATGACCCCGGTCATCAAGGGTGCCGGTGACCTCAACCTGGCGGGCATCTCCAAGGCGACCGCCGACCTGGCCGCCAAGGTCCGCGGCAACAAGATCACGCCGGACGAGCTGTCGGGCGCGACCTTCACCATCAGCAACACCGGCTCGCGCGGTGCGCTGTTCGACACCGTCATCGTGCCGCCGAACCAGGTCGCCATCCTGGGCATCGGTGCCACCGTCAAGCGTCCGGTGGTCCTGGAGACCGCCGAGGGCACCGTCATCGGCGCCCGCGACATGACGTACCTGACCCTGTCCTACGACCACCGCCTGGTGGACGGCGCGGACGCGGCCCGGTACCTCTCGGCCGTCAAGGCGATCCTCGAGGCCGGCGAGTTCGAGGTCGAGCTCGGTCTCTGAGCCGAACGGCTTGTAACCAGCCTCACTGTCGGCGCCCCCGTCCGGGATACTCCCGGGCGGGGGCGCCGCCGTATTGTCTACGCATCAGGCCCCGCACAACCCCTGCACACACCAGGAGATGAAGCCCCGATGATCACCCCACCCGTCGTGCACTCGCTGCGCGAGCAGATCCGCGAGCACATCGTGGAGGGGATCGTCAGCGGGCGCTGGAAGCCCGGCGAGCGGATCGTCGAGCGCCGGATCGCCGTGGAGCTGGAGGTCAGCCAGACCCCCGTACGGGAGGCCCTGCGCGAGCTGGAGACGTTGCGGCTGATCGAGTCGGCGCCGAACAAGGGCGTGCGCGTACGGAACCTCTCCGCGGCCGACCTGGAGGAGATCTACCCGGTCCGGGCCGGTCTGGAGCAGATCGCGGCCGAGCTGGCCGCGCCGCGCCTGGCGAGCGACTGCTCGGCGCTGGAGCCACACGTGGCGGCGCTGTGGGAGGCCGACCGGACCGAGGACGGGACCGCGCAGGTGCGCCACACCGTCGGGTTCCACCGGGAGATGGTGCGGGCGGCCGGGAACAGCGTGCTGCTGCACACCTGGGAGAGCCTGGGCATCGAGGTGTTCACGGCCCTGTCCATCCGCTGGCTGGGGACCGTCCAGAAGTCCTACGCCGAGGAGCACGAGGCCCTCGTGGAGGCCTTCCGCACGCGGGATCCGGACATCGGAGTGCTCGTGAAGCGGCATGTCCTGGGGTGCGCCCCGCGCGCCTGAGTGCCCGGATTGCACCGGTTTGACCGGCACCGCGTGCCCTATTTCCTGGCACGCGGTGCCGACTTTTCGTCGAACGGACGTTTCTTCGTCACTTTCATTTGATCGATCATCGATCAGCGATTTACAGTCGTCGCGGGCCTCAACCAGGTCCACCGACCCTGTCCTGCCCGTCAGGGATTTTTTCACCACCTCTCCTTTGTCCGGAAGGCGGCGCACAGCAATGTCCGACCCCGTAGGAAAGCTTCCGAGCGAGCTCGACCAGCTCCCGGACCGCGACACCGAGGAGACCGCCGAATGGGCGGCCTCCCTCGACGCCGTCGCACAGGCCGCCGGTACGCGCCGCGCCGAATACCTGCTCCGCCGCACGCTCCAGCACGCCGAGGCCGCCGGCCTCGCCCTGCCGAAGCTGCTGGAGACGGACTACGTCAACACCATCCCGACCGCCGCGGAGCCCGAGTTCCCCGGTGACGAGGAGATGGAAGCCAAGATCACCGCATGGAACCGCTGGAACGCGGCCGCCATGGTGACCCGCGGCTCCAAGTACGGCGTCGGCGGCCACATCGCCACCTTCGCCTCGGCCGCGTGGCTCTACGAGACCGGCTTCCAGCACTTCTTCCGCGGGAAGGAGGCCGACGGATCGGGCGACCAGCTCTACATCCAGGGCCACGCCTCCCCCGGCATCTACGCCCGCGCCTTCCTCGACGGGCGCATCTCCGAGCAGCAGCTCGACAACTTCCGCCAGGAGTCCGGCGGCAACGGCCTGCCGTCCTACCCGCACCCGCGGCGCCTGCCGTGGCTGTGGGAGTTCCCGACGGTGTCCATGGGCCTCGGCCCCCTCTCCGCGATCTACCAGGCGCGCTTCAACCGCTACCTGCAGAACCGGAGCATCAAGGACACCGCCAACTCGCACGTCTGGGCCTTCCTGGGCGACGGCGAGATGGACGAGCCCGAGTCGACCGCCGCCCTGGCCCTCGCCTCCCGCGAGCAGCTCGACAACCTGACCTTCGTCATCAACTGCAACCTGCAGCGCCTCGACGGTCCGGTCCGCGCCAACTTCCGCGTGGTCCAGGAGCTGGAGGCCCAGTTCCGCGGCGCCGGCTGGAACGTCATCAAGTCGCTGTGGGGCTCCGCCTGGGACGAGCTGTTCCAGCTCGACACCACGGGCGCCCTCGTACGCCGCCTGCGCGAGGTACCGGACGCGCAGTTCCAGACGTACGCGACCCGCGACGTGGCCTACATCCGCCAGCACTTCTTCGGCGCCAACGCCGAGCTCGTCGCCCTCGGCGGCCTGCTCTCCGACGCGAAGATCGCCGAGTGCTTCCACAGCTCCCGCGGCGGCCACGAGCCCCGCAAGGTCTACGCCGCGTACAAGGCCGCCCTGGAGCACAAGGGTGCGCCGACGGTCATCCTCGCGCAGACCGTCAAGGGCTACACGCTGGGCGCCGGGTTCGAGTCGAAGAACGCGAACCACCAGATGAAGAAGCTGACGATCGACGAGTTCAAGAGCATGCGCGACAAGCTCGGCCTCCCGATCCCGGACAGCGCCTTCGCCGACGGCCAGGTCCCTTACGGCCACCCGGGCGCGAACAGCCCCGAGGTCCGGTACCTGAACGAGCGCCGCGCGGCGCTCGGCGGCCCCGCCCCGGCCCGCAAGGTCAAGCACGTGGCCCTGCCCGCCCCCGCGGACCGTTCCTTCGCCCCGCTGCTCAAGGGCTCCGGCAAGCAGGAGATGGCCACCACCATGGCCTTCGTCCGGCTCGTCAAGGACCTGATGCGGGACAAGGAGACCGGCAAGCGCTGGGTGCCGATCGTCCCCGACGAGGCCCGTACCTTCGGTATGGAGTCCCTCTTCCCGTCGGCCGGCATCTACTCGCCGCTGGGCCAGACGTACGAGCCGGTCGACCGCGACCAGCTCATGTACTACAAGGAAGCCAAGGACGGCCAGATCCTCAACGAGGGGATCACCGAGGCCGGCGCCATGGCCGACTTCATCGCCGCCTGCACGTCGTACGCGACGCACGGCGAGCCGATGATCCCGTTCTACATCTTCTACTCGATGTTCGGCTGGCAGCGCACCGCCGACCAGATGTGGCAGCTCGCCGACCAGCTCGGCAAGGGCTTCATCGTCGGCGCCACCGCCGGCCGCACCACCCTGACCGGTGAGGGCCTCCAGCACGCGGACGGCCACTCGCACCTGATCGCGTCCACGAACCCGGCGTCGCTCAACTACGACCCGGCCTTCGCGTACGAGATCGCGGTGATCGTCAAGGACGGTCTGCGCCGGATGTACGGCGAGACGCCGGAAGACGTCTTCTACTACCTGACGGTCTACAACGAGCCGAAGGTGCAGCCCGCCATGCCGGAGGGCGTGGAGGAAGGCATCCTCAAGGGCCTCTACCGCTTCAACACGGCGGCGGACCTGGCGGAGGCGGCCCCGGCCGCCGACGCCCCCAAGGTCCAGCTGATGGCCTCGGGTACGGCGATCCACTGGATCCTGGAGGCGCAGAAGCTGCTGGCCGCCGAGTGGAACGTGGCCGCCGACGTCTGGTCCGCCACCTCCTGGGGCGAGCTGCGGCGCGACGCGCTGGAGTGCGACGAGGCGCTGCTGCGCGGCGAGGTGCGCACCCCGTACGTCACCCGCGCGCTGGAGGGTGCCGCCGGCCCCGTCCTCGCGGTCTCCGACTGGATGCGTCAGGTCCCGGACCAGATCAGCCAGTGGGTGGAGCAGGACTACACCTCGCTCGGTACGGACGGCTTCGGCCTGTCCGACACCCGTGAGGGCGCCCGCCGCCACTTCGGTGTCGACGCCCAGTCGATCGTGGTGGCCGCGCTGGCCCAGCTCGCCCGCCGCGGCGAGGTACCGGCGTCCGCCGTCAAGGAGGCCCGGGAGCGCTACGGCCTCTGAGCCGCCGGTCCCGTCCGTGCCCGTCCGTGCCCGTCCGTGAGGCGGCCCGCCCCTGCCGGGGTGGGCCGCCTCACGGCGTTTCCGGCGGCCGGAACCTCGCGCGGCGCCGGGCGGGCACCGGCCTTTGGCCGTATGCGCGGTGGCGGTCGGGGGGCGGACCCGTGATGCTGGAGCGGTGATGGACGAGACGGAGTTCTGGGAGATCGTCGACCGTACCCGCGAGGCCGCCGACGGCGACCCCGAGGAACACGCCGAGCTGCTCGTGGAGCGGCTCGCGCTGCTCGACCCGGACTCCGTCCTGGACTTCGCCCGCCACTTCGAGTCCCGGTACAACCGGGCGTACACCTGGGACCTGTGGGGCGCGGCCTGGGTGCTCCTCGACGGGGCGAGCGACGACGCCTTCGACTACTTCCGCTGCTGGCTGATCGGCCAGGGGCGGGAGGTGTTCGAGGGCGGGGTGCACGATCCCGACCAGCTGGCGGAGCTCCTGGGCGATTTCGACGAGGAGATCGACGGGGACGGCGAGGAGCTGGGGTACGCGGCCGACGAGGCGTACGAGCAGCTGACCGGGGCGGTGGCGCCGGATCTGGGCATCCCGCTGCAGGCGGCCGAGCCGGAGGGCGCCCCGCTGGACTTCGAGAACGAAGCCGTGCTCGCGGAGCGCTTCCCCCGGCTGTGGGACCGGTTCCGCAGCTGATCAGTAGTGCGTACCGCCGTCGATGCGGATCTCCGTACCGGTGATGAACGCACCGTCCTCGGAGCCCAGCATGGCGACGACGCCGGCGACGGTCTGCGGGCCGGCGAAGCCCTGGCCGAGGGCCGGGGCCAGCTTGGTGAAGAGGGACCAGTCGGTGTCCTCCGGCAGGCCGGGGCCGGTGCCGGTGGTCATGCCGCTCTCGATGGAGCCGGGTGCGACGCTGACGAAGCGCAGGCCCTGCTTGCTGTACTCGGCCGCCAGGGCGTGCGTCATGGACTGGATGCCGCCCTTGCTGGCCGCGTAGGCGGACATGTAGGGGTGGGCGAAGGACGCCGAGGTGGAGCTGAAGTTCACGACGACCGGCCGGTCGCCCGCGAGCAGCGCGGGGAGGGACTCGCGGATCATCAGGAAGGTGCCGGTCAGGTTGACCCCGATGACCTGGTTCCAGAGGTCGAGGGTGGTCCGGTGGGTGTGCGCGGAGCGCAGGATGCCCGCGGCGTTGACGAGTACGTCGATCCCGCCGAGGACGTCGGCCGCGGCGGCCACGCCCTCCTTGACGGCGTTCTCGTCGGATATGTCGAGGAGCGCGGTGGTGAGCCGGGCCGCGTGGCCTCCCCCAGCTACCGCTGGGAGGTGCCCCCCTGCGGCGGCGCGGTCGGCGGTGGCCTTCAGGCCGGCCTCGTTGACGTCCACGGCGTGGACCCGGCCGCCCTCGGCGAGGATGCGGTGGACGGTGGCCTGGCCGATGCCGGAGCCACCGCCGGTGATGAGGACACGACGTCCTTCGTAACGGTTCATGGCGCGAGCGTACCGAAGCAGTGGCACGTTTTGCCATGACGACAAAGAATGTAATCGCCGAGCACGGCGAGGGGTACCCTTCACCCGTGAGATCCCCTCGTCCGTACTCTCCCCAGGCCGGCCCCGGAGCCCAGTCGCTGACCGAGCGCCGCAAGGCCGCCACCCAGCTCGACATCGCCCGCGCGGCCTGCGAACTGTTCGCCGAACACGGCCCCGACGGCACCACCGCCGAGGACATCGCCCACCGGGCGGGGGTGGCCCTGCGCACCTTCTACCGCTACTTCCGCAACAAGCAGGAGGCGGTGGCCCCGCTGCTGGCGGGCGGTGGTGACGCCTGGCGCGCCCTGCTCGCCGAGGAGGACCCCGGCACACCGCTGGGCGAGGCGCTGGAACGCGCGGTCACCCGGTCCCTGAGCGGACAGCAGGCGGTCGAGGAGGGCCTGGAGGTGACCCGCGGCCTGCTGCGCGCGGCGGCGGACGACCAGGCCCTGCGCGCGGTCTGGTACCGGGTGAACCAGGACTCCGAGGAGCACCTGGTCCCGGCGATCTCCCGGCTGGTGGGCCCGGAGGCGGATCCGCTGGAGGTGCGCCTGCTCGCGGCGGCGGCCACGGACGCGATCCGCGTCTCGCTGGAGCTGTGGTCGACGACGCAGGACCCGGTCTCGGGCTCCGGATCCCCGGCGGAACTCGCGGTCCGCTGTCTGCGCGACCTGACAGGGGCGATGCCCCTGCTCCTCCGCTAGGGGAGGAGCAGGGGCATCGCACCGGGTCGGTCCGGTGGCCCTGGGTTGCCAGGCGGGGTTCAGCCACCCCAGCCGCCACCACCGCCACCGCCGCCCCCTCCGCCGCTGCCACCCCAGTTGCCGCCTCCGCCGTCGCCTCCGCGACCGCCGTCACCGCCCCCGCCTCCCCAGTTGCCGCCGCCGTCGCCACCGCGACCGCCGCCGTCACCCCAGTTGCCGCCGCCGTCGCCGCCACGTCCGCCGTCGCCGCCACGGCCGTTGCCCCAGTCGTCGTGGTGGCCCCAGTCGCCGTTGCCACCGCGGCCGGAGTCGTTCCAGTTCGACCAGTTCGAGTCGCGCCAGCTGTGGTCGTCGCGCCAGTTGTCGTTGTATCCGCCGACGCCGCCCTGGTCCCAGCACCAGCTGGGGCGGTTGCGCCAGTCGTGGTTGCAGCAGGCGTCCCACCGGGCGTCGGAGCGGTTCGAGGGGTAGCGCCAGCAGTCGTAGCCGCCGTTCCCGCCGCCGCCACCATTTCCGGCGACGACCGAGGCCGACGCGCTGGCGACGGGCAGCAGACCTATCGCGATTCCCGCGGCGCCCGCCATGGCTGCCGCAACGATCTTACGGCGCATTCTCATGCACCTCCGCACGTATCTCGCTTATTGGGCTTTTAGGTCATTTCCACCCTCACTCGCCCGTGCGGCCCTGTCAAAGCGGAAAGGCCCCCCGCCGCGCTCCGTGGAGCGTGGCGAGGGGCCTCCCATCAGGCATTTCTAGATGTCGAAGTAGAGCTCGAACTCGTGCGGGTGCGGACGCAGCGCGATCGGGGCGATCTCGTGCGTGCGCTTGTAGTCGATCCAGGTCTCGATCAGGTCGGGGGTGAAGACACCGCCGGCCAGGAGGTACTCGTGGTCCTCCTCCAGGGCCTTGAGGACGTCCTCGAGGCTGGTCGGGACCTGCGGGACGCTCGCGTGCTCGTCGGGCGAGAGCTCGTAGAGGTCCTTGTCGATCGGCTCCATCGGCTCGATCTTGTTCTTGATGCCGTCGAGGCCCGCGAGGAGCAGCGCCGAGAAGGCGAGGTACGGGTTCGAGGACGGGTCCGGCGCGCGGAACTCGACGCGCTTGGCCTTCGGGTTCGAGCCCGTGATCGGGATGCGCATGGCGGCGGAGCGGTTGCGCTGCGAGTACACCATGTTGACCGGCGCCTCGAAGCCCGGCACCAGGCGGTGGTAGGAGTTCACCGTCGGGTTGGTGAACGCCAGCAGCGACGGGGCGTGCTTGAGGATGCCGCCGATGTAGTAGCGCGCGGTGTCCGACAGGCCCGCGTAGCCGGCCTCGTCGTAGAACAGCGGGTCGCCGTTCGCCCACAGCGACTGGTGCACGTGCATGCCCGAGCCGTTGTCACCGAAGATCGGCTTCGGCATGAAGGTCGCGGTCTTGCCGTTGCGCCAGGCGACGTTCTTCACGATGTACTTGAAGAGCATCAGGTCGTCGGCCGCGGCGAGCAGCGTGTTGAACTTGTAGTTGATCTCGGCCTGGCCACCGGTGCCGACCTCGTGGTGCTGACGCTCGACCTGGAGGCCCTGGGCGTCCAGCTCGAGGGAGATCTCGGCGCGCAGGTCGGCGAAGTGGTCGACCGGGGCTACGGGGAAGTAACCACCCTTGTAGCGGACCTTGTAACCACGGTTGTTCTCCTCGGAGCCCGTGTTCCAGGCGCCGGCCTCGGAGTCGATGTGGTAGAAGCCCTCGTTCGCGGAGGTCGCGAAGCGCACGCTGTCGAACACGTAGAACTCGGCCTCGGGGCCGAAGAACGCGGTGTCGGCGATGCCGGTGGAGGCGAGGTACGCCTCGGCCTTCTTCGCGATGTTGCGCGGGTCGCGGCTGTAGGCCTCACCCGTGATCGGGTCGTGGATGAAGAAGTTGATGTTGAGCGTCTTGTCCTTGCGGAACGGGTCCAGACGCGCGGTGGTGATGTCGGCACGCAGCGCCATGTCGGACTCGTGGATCGCCTGGAAGCCGCGGATCGAGGATCCGTCGAAGGCGAGCTCCTCCGCCGGGTCGAACGCTCGCGCCGGGATGGTGAAGTGCTGCATCACACCAGGCAGGTCACAGAAGCGGACGTCGACGAACTTGACGTCGTTCTCCTCGATGTACTGCTTCACTTCGTCGGCGTTCTTGAACATCCAACTCCTCCTACTCCCGGCCCCGGGGCAGGGACGGGCTTTATAGCTCGTGGCGCGTCAGTGCGGTGCCGCACGCTGACCCGACCATAAGCAGACGGGATTTCCCAAGCATGACCCATTTGTTTCGCACAAGTTAACCAGGGTCCGGCCGGAGGGCCGTGCGGCGCCACGGGTACCGTGTTCGGGTGGACAACAGACAGGCAATCGGATCCTGGCTCTCCGGCCCCCGCGCGGCCGCCGAGGAGATGGGCGTCGACTTCGGCTATCCGGGTCAGCGGCTCGGCCTGCCCCAGCAGGGGCCCGGCTCGGTGGCTCGCTTCGGGCGCCGGCTCGGCGCCGTCGCGATCGACTGGATCGGCTGCCAGCTGATTGCCTACGGGCTGATCACCGGCGGCAACCTGGCCGCGGCGGGCAACTGGACCCTCGCACTGTTCGTGACCCTCACCATCCTGACGGTCGGCACCGTGGGCTTCACCCCCGGCAAGCGGATCCTGGGCCTCCGGGTGATTTCGGAGTCCGGCGGCCGTCTCGGCCCCGTCCGGGTGGTCCTGCGCACGCTGCTGCTGGCCCTGGTCATCCCGGCGCTGATCTGGGACCGCGACGGCCGCGGCCTGCACGACCGGCTGGCCCGCGCCGTCCAGGTCCGCATCTAGGACCGCAGCGAACACGTACGACGACACAGGGGTGCCCCCCGGCCCGTGGGCTCGGGGGGCACCCCTGTGTCGTATACGAAAATCAGGTGACCGGGTCAGCGCATCTTTCCGCCGCGGGGCATCTTCATGCCCTTCGGCATGGGGCCCTTCGGCAGCGGCATGTTGCTCATGAGATCACCCATGGCGCGCAGCTTGTCGTTGACCTCGGTGATTTGCGGGCCGGCCAGCACGCGCGGCAGCTTGAGCAGGGTGGTGCGCACCTTCTTGAGCGGCACCTCGCCCTCGCCCGTGCCCACGATGAAGTCGTGCACCGGCACGTCCGGCATGATCCGGGCCATCTTCTTCTTCTCGTTCGCGAGCAGCGGCTTCACCCGGTTCGGGTTGCCCTCGGCGATCAGCACGACGCCGGCCTTGCCCACGGCCCGGTGGACGATGTCCTGCTGCCGGGTCATCGCGATGGCAGGGGTGGTCGTCCAGCCCCGTCCCACGTTGTCCAGCACGGCAGCGGCCGCGCCCGGCTGGCCTTCCATCTGCCCGAAGGCAGCCCGCTCGGCCCGACGTCCGAAGACGATCGCCATCGCGAGGAACGCCACCAGGAGTCCCAGGATGCCCAGGTAGACCGGGTGGTCGAACAGGAAGCCGATCGCGAGAAAGACACCGAAGGTGACGATGCCCACGCCCGCGACGACCAGACCGACCTTCGGGTCCGCCTTGCGCGTCATCTTGTACGTCAGGGCGATCTGCTTCAGTCGCCCGGGGTTCGCAGCAGTCTCTGCGTTTGACTTCCTCGCCATAAAGCGAAGTTTACGTGGCCTGCGGGGTTCGGGTAGCCGCGGCCTCAAGTACATGTTCGGTTTCGACCCGGTCCTTGGCCCTCTTGCGGTCCTCCAGGACCGCCGTCCAGGCGTTGCGGCGGGCCCCGCTCATGAGGAGGGATTCGATGCCTCTGAAGGCGTCGGAGAGCGTCGGGATGGCGATGGCGCGTACGGGCGCGGCCTGCATGATGTCGATCCCTTTCACGATGCTCACGTCTTCGCGAGGTGGGCGGGTGTCTACGGTGCGTGGACCAAGCGTCACTGACTGGTGTTACCAGGGCGTGACCGGTCGGTCAAATGTGATTGACACGTTGCAAACGCCGACGCGGCCCCCGGGCTTCTTCCCTCGGGAAAGAGCCTAGGGGCCGCGTCGATGCGGAGTTACCCACTAGTAACGCTTTGTGCGCGACTTCACACGGTCGCCGCACGAGCGGTCAGACTCGGCTGCGCTTCTCGGTACCCACGGTCGAGCTCCGCCTCGTCACCGCTCCGGCCGAGTGCCCGCCCTCGTACCTCGGGCGGACCCTCAACCTGCGCTCAGACTCGGCTGCGCTTCTCCATCGCCTGCTGGTACAGACGGCCCGCGCGGTAGGACGACCGGACCAGCGGGCCGGACATCACGCCGGAGTAGCCGATCTCCTCGGCCTCCTTCGCCAGCTCCACGAACTCGGCCGGCTTCACCCAGCGCTCGACGGGGTGGTGCCGCGGCGAGGGCCGCAGGTACTGGGTGATGGTGATGAGCTCGCAGCCGGCCTCGTGCAGGTCCTTCAGGGCCTGCGAGACCTCCTCGCGCTCCTCGCCCATGCCGAGGATCAGGTTCGACTTGGTGACCAGGCCGTACGCGCGGGCCTTGGTGATCACGTCGAGCGAGCGCTCGTAGCGGAAGCCGGGGCGGATCCGCTTGAAGATCCGCGGCACCGTCTCGACGTTGTGCGCGAAGACCTCGGGCCGGGAGGCGAAGACCTCCTCCAGCAGCTCCGGGACCGCGTTGAAGTCCGGGGCCAGCAGCTCGACCTTGGTGTGGCCGGACTCGCGGCCCGCCGTCTGCTGGTGGATCTGGCGCACGGTCTCCGCGTACAGCCAGGCACCGCCGTCGGCCAGGTCGTCGCGCGCGACGCCCGTGATGGTGGCGTAGTTCAGGTCCATCGTGACCACGGACTCGCCGACGCGCCGCGGCTCGTCACGGTCCAGCGCCTCGGGCTTGCCCGTGTCGATCTGGCAGAAGTCACAGCGCCGGGTGCACTGGTCACCACCGATGAGGAAGGTGGCCTCGCGGTCCTCCCAGCATTCGTAGATGTTCGGACAGCCGGCTTCCTGGCACACCGTGTGCAGTCCTTCGCCCTTCACCAGGGCCTGCATCTTGGTGTACTCGGGACCCATCTTCGCCCGGGTCTTGATCCACTCGGGCTTGCGCTCGATGGGGGTCTGGGCGTTACGGACCTCCAGGCGCAGCATCTTGCGTCCGTCGGGTGCGACTGCGGACACGACCGGCTCCCTGTGACTTCGATTGTTCGGGCGCCCACCAGGGTACGCCCGTAATTTCGTACGCTCTTACGTCGGCCAACCTGCGAGCGGCCGACCGCATTCCCGGGGGCTAGGAGCCCACCGCCGGCTCTATCTCGCGGGGCCTCAGCTCCGCGTGCTCCAGTACGTCCTTCAGGTGCCGTTCGGCCACCGGAAGGACCTCGGCGATGGTGATGTCCCGGCCCAGTTCGTACGAGAGCGAGGTCACACCGGCGTCGCGGATCCCGCAGGGGATGATCCGGTCGAACCAGGTGCTGTCCGGGTTCACGTTGAGCGCGAAGCCGTGCATCGTGACGCCCTTGGCGACCCGGATGCCGATCGCGGCGAGCTTGCGGTCCTCGCGGCGCTGGCCGGCGTTGGACGGGGCGTACTCGGGGCCGTTCAGCCGCGCGTCGAACTCCTCGTCGTGCAGCCGGGGGTCGAGGTCGAGGGAGAGGCCGCCGAGCGTGGGGCGCTCCTCGACGGGGTCGCCCAGGACCCAGACGCCGGAGCGGCCCTCGACCCGGGTGGTCTCCACGCCGAACTCGGCGGCGGTGCGGATCAGGGCCTCCTCGAGGCGGCGGACGTGCGCGACGACGTCCACCGGGCGGGGAAGCTTCATGATCGGGTAGCCGACCAGCTGCCCCGGGCCGTGCCAGGTGATCTTGCCGCCGCGGTCCACGTCGACGACGGGGGTGCCGTCGAGCGGGCGCTCACTGGGATCGGTGCGCCGCCCCGCCGTGTAGACCGGCAGGTGCTCCAGCAGCAGGCAGGTGTCCTCGATCTCGTCCGCGAAGCGGGCCGCGTGCACCCTGCGCTGTTCTTCCCAGGCCCGGGTGTACTCGACGGATTCCGGTCCGAAGCCCAGATGGACAAACCCAAGCTCAGCCACCGCAGCGCCTCCTCGTTGAACCTGCTGTGTGCACGTACCTCACTGAGCAAGGGTACGGCGGCCCGTGCGAGCCCCTTCAGGGCCCCGGCGCGGGCTCTTGCAGGGGCTCCGGCGGGGGTCCCGGCAGCTGCTTCGGCCGGCGCCGGCCCTTGGGCGGCCGGTCCGGGTCCTCGTCCGCGCGCGGCAGCCTCCGGTGGCCCTCCGAGTGGTCGTTGACCCAGCCGCACACCCCGCACGCGTACCGCCCGTCGAGCCCGGCGATGTAGGTGCCGCAGCGCCGGCACTCCGCCTCGGTCAGTTCGGGCGGGGACAGCGGGGCGGTGGATTCGGTTCGCTCCTCGGGGAGGTGCGCCCTGTGGGGCCGAGGGGTCATGGGCCGCAGCGTACGCGGGCGGAGGGGGCCGGTCCGTAAAGGGCCCTACGCATTCTGCACACGATCGGATGAATGTGGGGCAGAGAGGGCGGCATCGGCGAAGTTCGCCGCTACATTCACGCCGTTCACAGGGCCGGGACCCCGGTCCGTCACGTCAGGAAACCGTGGAGCCGATGACGGAACGACCTGCCCAGCGCGTCCCCAACCGGCAGCTCGCGGCGCTGATCGCGGAAGCCGGGTTCTCCAATGCCGGTCTCGCCCGCCGCGTCGACCAGCTCGGCCTGGAGCACGGTCTCGATCTGCGGTACGACAAGACCTCCGTGACCCGATGGCTGCGCGGGCAGCAGCCCCGCGGGACCACCCCGGCACTGATCGCCGAGGTCTTCACGCGCCGCCTCGGACGCCGGCTCTCCGCCCAGGACCTGGGTCTGGACGCCTGCGCGCCCGTGTACGCCGGGCTGGAGTTCGCGGCCACCCCGGAGGAGGCCGTGGACATCGCGAGCGGGCTGTGGCGCAAGGACTCCGGTTCGCACGCCGAGCTCCGGAAGATCGCCTTCACCCCGGCCGGGCTGGTCGTGCCCAGCCGGGACTGGCTGATCGGCCGGGCCGACGAGCGGGTCGGCCGCGGCGCGGAACCCTCCGCGGCCCGCGTCCCGCTGCAGGGACGGGCCTCGGTGCCCCGGCAGCGGCAGATCGACCGCGGCCCCGGGCAGCGCGTGACGAGCGGGGACATCGCCGCGCTGAGATCGGTGAGCGAGCTGTTCCGGACCCTGGACCAGTCCTACGGCGGCGGGCACGCCCGGCAGGCCCTGGTGCGCTACCTGGAGCACGAGGCCGAACCGATGCTCCGCGGGACGTACGGGGAGACCACCGGGCGGCGGCTGTTCTCGGCCGCCGCCGATCTGACCCGGCTCGCGGGCTGGACCTCCTACGACATCGCCGCGCACGGGCTCGCCCAGCGGTACTTCGTGCAGGCGCTGCGGCTCGCGCAGGCGGCCGCGGACCGCCCGTACGGCTCGTACGTGCTGGTCACCATGAGCCGGCAGGCGGTCTACCTCGGCCACGGCCGCGAGGCCGTGCAGCTGGCCCGGGTGGCCCAGCAGGGCGTCGGCTCCGGCCCGCCGCCCGTGGTGCAGGCGCTGCTCCACTCGGCGGAGGCCCGCGGGCACGCGGTGCTCGGCGAGGTCCGGGCGGCGACCGCCTCCCTGGTACGGGCCGAGCGCGCGCTGGGCGCCGCCCGGCCGGGGGACGACGTTCCGCACTGGGCCCGGTTCTACGACGAGGCGCAGCTGGCGGACGAGTTCGGACACTGCCACCGGGACCTCCAGCAGTACCGGGCCTCGGCGCAGCACGCGGAGCGGTCCCTGCAGCTGCGGGGGCCGGCGTACGCGCGCTCGCGGCTGTTCTGCCGGGTGGTGCTGGCCACGGCCCGGCTGGGACTGGGCGAGCTGGACCAGGCGTGCGCGCTGGGAGCGGAGGCGGCGCAGCAGGCGATGGAGATGCGGTCGGTGCGGGCGGTGGAGTACGTACGGGACTTCGAGCGGCGGCTGGAGCCGTACCGGGACGCCTCGGCCGTGCGGACCTACCGGGACCGGGTGGCCGCCCTGTCCTGAAGCGCCCCGCGCCCCGGAGCGTCCTGCCGTGCCCTGGAGCATCCCTGGACATGCGGCAGGGGCCCGGTCCTGTGACGGGACCGGGCCCCCGTGTCGGCTGTGGTTCTCAGGCCGCCACCGGAAGTGCGGGCTCCGGTACGACCGGGAGCCGGATGCCGAAGTCCCGCAGGACGGCGCCGGCGGCGCGGCGGGCCGAGTGCAGGGCCCCCTGGACGGTGTTGGTGTCGCGGTGGTCGCCGCACACGTAGAGCCCGGCCAGCACGCGTACGGGCCGCCGCATGTCGTGCGGCGGCGGCATCGCGGGGACCGCCTCCGGGGTGTGGTGGACGGCCAGCAGTTCCCACTCGCGGGTGGGGGTGTCGTAGAGCCGGGCCAGCCGTGAGGCGACCGTGCGCACGGGCGGCGGCGGGCCGAGCACGGTGGTGGTGACCAGGCTCCGGCCGGCCGGAGCCCGGGTCGGGTCGACCGCGCTCATCACCGCCGTGTGGGAGACGGGCCACTGGGGGTCGCCGTCCAGGAGCAGCGAGCCGTCCCGGGACAGGGGTGCGGTGGTGGCGTGGTGCAGGACGGTGACCTCGTGGAAGGCGGGCACGCGCAGCCCGGGCAGGAGCTCGGCGGCGGCGCGGGCCCCGGTGGCCAGGAGGACGGAACGGCAGCGGAAGTCGCCGTGCTCCTCGGTGGTGACCAGGTTGGTCGCCACCGACCGGACCCGGACCCCGGTCCGTACGGTGCCGGGCGGCAGGGCGGCGGCGAGCAGTTCGGGCAGGGCCGCCGCGCCGCCCTCGGGCACGGCGAGGCGGCCGCGGGCGAAGGTGCGCAGGGCGAGGTCGGCGACCCGGCTGGAGGTGGTGAGCTCCGGGTCGCGCAGCAGGGTGGCGAGCAGGGGGCGGAGCGCTCCGTTCAGGGTGCGCGTCGGCAGCCCGCGGGAGCGCAGCGCGGCGTGCGCGGTGCGTTCGGGACGGGCGAGCAGCTTCTCCTCGGGCAGGGTGGCGAGCCGGCCGAGGGCGGCGCTGATCCGGGCCTGGTCGAGGGAGCCGCTGGCCAGGGCCCGGGCCGGGGTGAGGACCCCGACCCGCAGCTGTTTCCCGTCGGTGTGGACGAGGACGCCCGGTGTGAAGGGGCGCAGGTTCAGGGCCCGCAGGCCGGGGGTGCGTTCGAGCTCCGTGTACGAGGTGTTGAGCAGTTGCCCGATCCGGTCCAGCCGGAACCCGTCGGCGGACTCGGTGGCCATCCGCCCGCCGAGGTCGTCCGCGGCTTCCAGGACGGTGACGGTGACTCCGGCTGCGATCAGGTGCTGCGCTGCCGCGAGTCCTGAGACTCCGGCTCCTACGATGACGACGTCCGCATGGTGTGCGGCATGGTGTGCGCTGCTGAGCACGTGCCCCTCCCCGAGGTCGGCGCGGCTGTGTGGGGATCCTCCTTCCCCCAACGGGTTAAAGGGGAACCCGAGTTCGGCGGGGTATTGCGGTCAACTTCGGTCGCACAGCGGTCGCATATGGGTCACGAACGGTCGCACGGTGGTCGCACGCGGATCTCAGAGCGCCGCGCGGATCGCCTGCTCGATGCCGGGGTCGCGGAAGACGAAGCCGGACTCCAGCAGCCGCGCGGGCCGGGCCCGCTGACTGCCCAGCACGTCCTCGGAGAACTCCCCCAGCACGACGCGCAGGGCCACGGCCGGTACCGGCAGCAGCGCGGGCCGGCGCAGCACCCGGCCCATGGCCTCGGTGACCTGGCGGTTGGTCAGCGGCTCCGGGGCGGTCAGGTTGACCGGGCCGGACAGGACCGGGGTGTCGATGATGTGCCGCAGGGCCGCGATCTCGTCCCGGAGGGAGATGTACGACCAGTACTGGCGGCCGTTGCCGAGCCGGCCGCCGATGCCGGCGCGGAAGATCGGGAACATCCGCCCCCAGGCCCCGCCCTCGCGGGCCACGACCAGTCCGGTACGGGCGAACGCGGTCCGGATCCCGGCCTCCCGGGCGGGGGCGGCCGCCGCCTCCCACTCCACGCAGACCGAGGGCAGGAACCCCTGCCCGGCCGGGGCGGCCTCGTCGACGGCCCGGTCACCGGTGTCCCCGTAGTAGCCGACGGCCGAACCGCTGACCAGGACGGCGGGCGGCTCGTCGAGGGCGGCCAGGGCGTGCGCCAGCGCGGCGGTGCCGAGCACCCGGCTGTCGCGGATCTCCCTCTTGTACGCGGCCGTCCACCGGTGGTCCCCGACCCCGGCCCCGGCCAGGTGCACGACGGCCCCGCAGCCGGCCAGCCCGGCCGGGTCCACGTATCCGCCCGCCGGATCCCACCGCGCCTCGTCCGCCCCGACGGGCTCCCGCCGCACGAACCGCACCACCTCGTGCCCGTCCGCCCGCAGGGACCGCACGAGTGCACTTCCGATGAGCCCGGTCGCACCGGTGACAGCAATCCGCATGCCCCCATCCTGCCGGGTCGCTGCGCTGTGCGCTGACGTCACGACACGGCGCTCCGCGCCCGCGCCTCAAACTCCCCCAGCTACCGCTGGGAGGTGCCCCCTGGCGGGACTGAAGAACCAGCCCCGCCGGCGTTTGAGGCGCGAGGTCCGGGGCGGAGCCCCGGGGCCGGGCGGAGCCCGGTTCAGGTGGTCGTGCCCAGCCAGGTGCCCACCGCGTAGGTGACCGCCATCGCCAGGGCGCCGCCCAGGACGTTGCGGGCGACCGCCCTCGGTACCGGCGCCCCGCCCAGCCGCGCACTGATCACCCCGCACAGCGTCAGCGCCGCCAGCACCGCCACCACCGTCACCGGCACCCGCTGCGACGGCCCCGGCAGGATGATCGCCAGCAGCGGCAGCAGCGCCCCCACCGTGAAGGCGACGAGACTGGCGAAGGCCGCGTGCCACGGGTTGGCGAGCTCGTCGGGGTTGATCCCGAGCTCCACCCGGGCATGGGCCCGCAGCGCGTCCCGCTCCGTCAGCTGCTCGGCGGCCTCCCGCGCCACGTCCCGGCTGAGCCCCCGCTCGGCGAGGAGGTCGGTGAGTTCGTCGAGCTCCGCCTCCGGCTCCTCGGCCAGCTCCCGGCGTTCCAGGTCCAGCGCCGCCCGCTCGGAGTCCCGCTGGGAGCTGACCGAGACGTACTCCCCCGCCGCCATCGACAGCGAGCCCGCCAGCAGCCCGGCGACGCCCGCCGCCAGGATCGCCGCGCGCGAGGTGGTGGCCCCCGCCATGCCGACCACCAGGCCGGCGGTGGAGATGATCCCGTCGTTGGCGCCGAGCACCCCCGCGCGCAGCCAGTTGAGCCGCGTGCTGATCTCCCCGCTCTGCGAGCCGTCGCCGCCCTCCCCGTGCGCCTCGATGTGCGCCCTGCTCGGCCGTTTCCCCGCGCCTTCGCTTGCCGTCACGCCCCCACTGTCGCGGCCCGGGGCGTACGAGGCCACCCGGCGGACCGGTCCGGGGTGCGCGGGCCCGGCCCCCGTACCAGGGTGGAGGGGTGAGACGCCGACGTCAGGAAGCGGGCTGGCTGCGCGGCGAGCCGCCGCCGCGCTGGGCCCGGATCGCGCCCGCGGCGGCCCTGGTCGTACTGGTCCTCGCCCAGGCGGTCACCCCGGGTGCGGAGCTCGGGTTCTTCCTGGCCGGTCTGCCCCCCGTGGCCGCCTTCGCGTACGGGGCGGCCGGGACCGCGGCCTTCGCCGGCATCGTCCTCCTGCTCCTGGGGGTCCACTCGCTCGGTGTCGCCAACGCCCGGAGCACGGACCTCGCCACGGTGGCCGCCGTCGGCGTGCTCAGCGTGGTGATCGCCTGGGTCCGCCAGCGCCGGGACGCGCAGCTGGTCAGCGTACGGACGGTGGCGGAGGCGGCCCAGCTCGCGGTCCTCCCGCCGGTGCCGGAGCGGGTCGGTCCGGTGCGCTGCTCGGGCCTCTACCGGGCGGCGCAGCACGGCACGCTGGTCGGCGGCGACCTGTACGACGTACGGGCCGGGCCCTACGGGGTGCGGGCGCTGGTCGGGGACGTGCAGGGGCACGGGCTGGCGGCGGTCGGCACCGTGGCGGCGCTGCTCGGGGCCTTCCGCGAGGCCGTGATCGACGACGCCGGACTCGGCGCGGTCGCGGCCCGGCTGGACCGGCGGCTGGTGGCGGACGCGGCCGCCGCGTCGGTCGAGCATCCGGAGCTGTTCGCCACCGCCGTGCTGCTGGAGTTCCCGCCCGGCCTGGATGTCGTACGGATCGTGTCGTGCGGCCATCCGTCGGCCCTGCGGGTCCGCGGATCGGCGGTGGAGGAGGTGATCGTCGAGCCGGGGCCGCCACTGGGGCTGGGTCTCGCCGGTCCGACCCCGCCGGTGGCGACGGAGCTGGCGGTGCGCCCCGGGGACCAGCTGCTCCTGCACACCGACGGCGTGACGGAGGCCCGCGACGCGACGGGGCACTTCTACCCGCTGGCCGCCCGGGTACCCGTACTGGCACGAGACCCGGCGGGCCTGGTCGGGGCGGTGTGGCGGGACCTCGCGGCCTTCACGAAGGGCGGCCCGAACGACGACGTGGCCCTGCTGCTGCTGTCCCTGGACGGACGGGACCCGGCGGCGTAGACCGTGCCGGGCGGTCCCGGCCGACCACGCTCGGCCGGCCGGAACCCCTGTCATGCGGTGCGTGACGAGCCGTGGCGACCACGGCCGGCAACTGCTGCCCGACGGCTGGCGCCTGACGCCTGACGCCCGACGGCTGACGCCTACGACTCCATGATGAACGCGCGCACCATCTTGCAGGTGACGTTCGACGGCCGGTGGATCCCCGTCCGGACGGCCATCGTCCGGATCTTCCGGTTGGTGGCACGGCGGGCGTCGTACGTCCCCGAGTCGAGCAGGGATATCGCCAGCCGCATCGCCTTCAGACGGCGGTTGTGGCTCTCGTACCACTCGCGGGGAAGCCCCGCCGGCAGCGGCTTCTTCTTGACGTGCTGGACGGTGGTGGCAGTGGCCATCTACAGCCTCCCAAACGGTAGTTGGCTTCCTGTCGTTCTTCCTCGATTTTACCGGGGACCACTGACAAAAGCCCCTGGCCAGACCGACCCTGGGTAGGGTTGGCGCCATGGAGATCTGGATCAATCCCGCCTGTTCCAAGTGCCGCAGCGCCCTGACCCTGCTGGACGCGGAGGGCGCCGACTACACCGTGCGCCGCTACCTGGAGGACGTGCCCTCGGAGGACGAGATCCGCGAGGTGCTGGGCCGTCTCGGACTGGAGCCGTGGGACATCACGCGCACCTCGGACCCGCTGGCCAAGGAGACCGGCGTACGGGACCTGCCGCGCGAGGAGACCGACGCGGCGCGCGGGCTCTGGATCGCCCACCTCGCCGCTCACCCGAAGCTCATCCAGCGCCCGATCATCACCGCCGAGGACGGCACGGCCGTGGTCGGCCGCTCCGAGGAAGCCGTCCGCGAGGCGCTGTCCCGCAAGGGTTAGAAGACGCGCCCGGTGATCTCCGCGGCGGCCGCCAGCGGCAGTGCGTGGTGCGTGACCCCGGGCAGTACGTCGACCCGCACGCCCGGCAGCGCCTCCCGCGCCGCCCGGGCCGCACGGCCGGAGTCGTGGCAGCGGGCGCGACCCGCGAAGAGGACGTCGACCCGGGGGCCCGCGCCCGAGGGCCGCCCGAGCCCGGCCAGGTCCGGCCGCGGCCCGGTGACCGGCCGTACGGTGGGGAAGCCGGCGCTCTCCTCCTGCAGCCGCAGCCAGGCCGGATCGAGCGCGGCCCCACGGGTCTCCCAGGCGAGGAAGGAGCGGATCCGCTCCGGGGTGGGCCGCACCAGCATGGGCAGCGCGCGCAGCACGTAGCCGGGGCGCAGTCCCGCGAAGACCTGGGTCGGGTCGAGCAGCACCAGGCGGCCGAGCCGGTCCGGGCGCAGGGCGGCGTAGTGGGCGGCGATCCAGGCCCCGTACGAGTGCCCGGCGAGGGTCACCGGCCCGTGCTGCGGGCCCAGCCCGTCGAGGACGGCGTCGAGCCAGCCGACCAGGTCCCCGACGGCCCGGACCGCCCGGTCGGGGGCCGGAACGCTGAGCCCCGGGTCCCCCACCAGGTCCACGGCGTGCACCCGGTGGGCGCGGGCCGCCCCGGCGGCGACGCAGGCGCCCCACACGGTGGAAGTGGACCCGCCGCCGGGCAGCAGCACCAGCGGCGGCGCGTCGGCCGGACCGCAGCGGTTGACGCGGGTGACCCCGTACGGGGTGGCCAGGTCGACGGCCTCGACGGGGCCGGGCCACCGGCCGAGCACCGCGTCGTAGGCGGCGCGGAAGGAAGACGTCCGGTACACGTGCCGCTCCAATGCCTCATCCGACATCCCACCCAATGTCTCGCTGGGCGATAATCTCGCTCAACGAGAGATTCCGCCAGGGGGCGACATGGACGACAGCGGGAACCCGGACCACCGGGACCCGGTAACCGGGGAACCCGAAAACCTCCGGCTGGTGCACCTCCTCCGCGCGGTGACCGTCGAGTTCGGGCTGCGCCAGGCCGACTTCGCCGCCCGCAACGGCATGCACCCCACCGACGTACGGGCCCTGATCTGCCTGCTCGACGCGGCCCGCGCGAACGAGGCGGCCACCGCAGGGCTGCTCGGCGCCCGGCTCGGCCTCAACTCCGCCGGCACCACCGCCGTGATCGACCGCCTCGAACGGCTCGGCCACGTGGCACGGATCCGCGACGACCACGACCGGCGCCGGATCCTGCTGCGCGTGGAGCCGCAGGCGATCCGTCTGGGCCGGGAGTTCTTCGGCCCCCTGATCGACGGGGTGCTCCAGGTGCTCGACGCCTTCGACCCCGCCGAACGGGAGACCGTACGCCGCTTCCTGACGGCCACCCACGCCGCCTTCGCGCCGGAGCCGCGCCCGTGACCGCCCCCGGCCAGGGACCCGGCGGCACCGACCTGCACCTGGAACTCCCCGCCGAGGGCGCCCGGCGGACCGCCCTCGCGCAGGCCCTGCGCAGCGCCGTACGCAGCGGCCGACTGGCCGGCGGGACCCGGCTGCCGCCGTACCGGACGCTGGCCGCCGACCTCGGACTGGCCCGCAACGCCGTCGCCGACGCGTACGCCGAGCTGGTCGCCGAGGGCTGGTTCACGGCCCGGCAGGGCTCCGGCACCCGGGTCGCCGAGGGCGTCGCCACCGCCGGCGCACCGGCCGCCCCGGCCGGGCCCGCGCCCGACCGGCCCCGCCACGACCTGCTCCAGGGCAAGCCCGACCCCGCCTCCTTCCCGCGCGCCGCCTGGGCCGCCAGCGCCCGCCGGGCCCTGGCCGAGGCACCCACCGAGGCCTTCGGGCCCGGCGATCCGCAGGGCCGCCCAGAACTGCGGCGGGCCCTGGCCGGCTACCTCTCCCGGGCACGGGGCGTGCGCTGCGGCCCCGAGAACATCGTGATCTGCTCCGGCTTCGCCAACGGACTGCGGCTCCTGTCGTCCGTCCGCCCCCTGGACTGGGCCGTCGAGGCGTACGGGCTCCCCTTCCATCACGGCATCCTCCACGCCGCCGGGGTCCGCCCGCACCCCGTCCCGGTCGACGAGGACGGCGCCCGGACGACGGAACTCCCCTCCCGGGCCCGTACGTTGCTGCTCACACCGGCGCACCAGTTCCCGACGGGCGGCCGCCTGCTGCCCGCGCGACGGGCCGCCGCCGTGGAATGGGCCCGCGCCGCCGACGGCGTGATCGTGGAGGACGACTACGACGGGGAGTTCCGCTACGACCGCAAACCGGTCGGCGCGCTGCAGGGACTGGCCCCCGAACACGTGGTGTACGCGGGCTCGCTGAGCAAGAGCCTCTCCCCCGCGCTGCGCCTGGGCTGGCTGGTCCTCCCCGACCGGCTGCGCGACCAGGTGCTGGCAGCGAAGGGGCTGCGGGAGTCCTGGGCGAGCGCCCTGGACCAGCTGGCGCTGGCCGACTTCATCGAGTGCGGGGCGTACGACCGCCACGTGCGCCGGATGCGCCTGCGCTACCGGGACCGCCGCGACCAGCTGGTAGCGGCACTGGCGGCACGCGCCCCGGAGGTCCGGGTCACGGGCATCTCGGCCGGCCTGCACGCCGTACTGGAACTCCCCGCGGGCAGGGAATCCCCCGCCCTCGCGGCGGCCCACGCGGCGGGCCTGGCCCTGGACGGCCTGTCGTCCTACCAACACCCGGCCGACCCGACTCCACCCCGCGAGGGCCTGGTGATCGGCTACGCGGCACCCCCCGACTCGGCATTCACCCGGGCACTCGGAGCCTTGGCGGGGGTGGCGGGGGCGGCGAGCGGGGCGTGCTGAAGAGGAGCGGGAGCCTCTCGACCACCGAAGCCACCGCCCGCCCGCCCGGCCGCCCCCTCTTCACCTCGCCCCCACCTCCCGACCCCTAGGGTGGCCAGGGCAGCAAAGAGGGACGTATCGGATCAAAGGACCCGTTGTGAATGAGGAGCAGCAGCCACACGGCCAGGCGGCACGGTCGGCCCTTCCCGCCGGGGCGGGCTCGCGACCCGGGCGGCGGGGGGCCGACTGGATGTTCGGCGGGGTGTACGGGACCGTGCTGGCCAGTGCGTTGTTGGCCGCGCTGCACCAGAAGGGCGAGGACTTCACCCCGTACTACGACGCCAGCTGGGTGCTCGTGACGGCCGCGACCGCCGGGCTCGCGCACGGGTACTCGCACCACATGGCCTCGCACCGGCAGGACTCCGCCGCGCACCGGTGGCGGATGCTGGGCCTGGCGCTGTGGAACGAGTGGCCGCTGATCGTGGCCGCCCTGCCCACCGTCCTGCTGCTGGTCGCCGCCGGGCTGTTCGGCTGGGACGCGTACGCGGTGACCGCCGTCGGGCTGGGGCTGAACACCGCCCTGCTGTTCGCCTGGGGTGCGCTGGTCGCGCTCCGCGTGGGCTACCGGCTCGGCTCCGCCCTGGCGATCGGCATGGCGGACGCCACGATCGGCCTGGCCATCATCGTGGCGAACGCGGTGATCAAGTAGGGAGCTGTGCCTCCGCCTCGGCCAGGATCTCCGTCAGCCGGGCCCCGAACTCCGCGCCGCGCGGATCCGGCACCCCGGTCCGGGCCGCGGTGAGCAGCGCGTCCAGGGCGCGCCCGTAGGCGCCCGGTACGTCGCTCCAGCCGGGCAGTTCGTGGACGCCTTCGGTGCCGCGCAGTTCGAGCCCGACCCCGGCGGCCGCGCGCGGCGCGCTCAGGCTGAGCACTGCGGTGCTGGCCGCGCCGGAGGTGTGCCTGAGTGCCAGTTGGACGAGGTCGGAGGGGCCCGCGGTGGCGCTGATCGCGGTGACCTCGCCGAGGACCGGGATCAGGACGGACAGGGCGTGCGGGCCGACGTCCCACAGTCCGCCCTTGGCCTTGCGCCAGGGCGAGTCGGCGTAGGCGCTGGGTGCTCCGTCGGAGGGGAAGACGGCGCCGAGCCAGTGGGCCGCGGCCGTGAACCAGCCGGTGCGTGCGGCCTGCTCCTCGACCCAGCCCGCGGTGGGCTCGGCGAAGCGCAGGGTGAGGAACACGACGGAGGCGACCTGGTGGCGCGCGGCCGCTTCGGCGACGGCGCGGGCGTCCTCCGCGGTGGTGGCGACGGGCTTGTCGAGGAGCAGGTGGCATCCCGCGGCGGCGGCGCGGACGGCCATGGCGGCCTGGACGTCGGGCGGCAGGGCGAAGGCGACGGCATCGCAGTCGGCGAACAGCTCGTCGGGGTCTTCGTACACCTTCACGCCGTACTCGTGCGCCAGCTCGGCCGCGGCCTCGGGCCGGCGGCCCCATACGCCGGCGAAGTCGGAGCCGGCGTGTGCGGCGAGGGCGGGGGCGTGGGTGCGGTGCGCCCAGGGGCCGGTGCCCAGCAGTCCGATCCGGGGGCGGCGGCCCGCGGGGGCCTGATCGGCGGTGTCGGTGGCGTCGGCGCTGCCGGCCGGGCTCTCGGCGGAGTTCCCATCAGACGAAATGCTCACGCGGTCAGTCTGCCCCACCCGGACGGGCGCGCCGCCGTCAACCCGCACAACCCACCCGACCTGCGGTGCAAACCTCGGTAACACGGGGTTCACACACGGGCAACGGAAGAGAAATCGCGGGCGGGCACGCTGCGGTCATCACCGCAGCGATGAAGCAGCGACCAGCAGCACCCGCAGAGTCTGAGGATGGGGCCCGTGAGCTACAAGGCTGAGTACATCTGGATCGACGGCACCGAGCCGACGGCGAAGCTTCGCTCCAAGACGAAGATCATCGGGGACGGCGACGCGCTGCCGATCTGGGGCTTCGACGGATCGAGCACGAACCAGGCCGAGGGCCACGCGTCCGACCGCGTGCTCAACCCGGTCTTCTCCTGCCCGGACCCGATCCGCGGCGGCGACAACGTCCTCGTCCTGTGCGAGGTCCTGAACATCGACATGACCCCGCACGAGTCGAACACCCGCGCGCTGCTGCGTCCGGTCGCCGAGAAGTTCGCGGGCCAGGAGCCGATCTTCGGCATCGAGCAGGAGTACACCTTCTTCGACGGCATCCGTCCGCTCGGCTTCCCGGTGGGCGGCTTCCCGGCCGCGCAGGGCGGCTACTACTGCGGTGTCGGCTCGGACGAGATCTTCGGTCGCGAGATCGTCGAGAAGCACCTGGACCACTGCCTCGCGGCGGGCCTGAGCATCTCCGGCATCAACGCCGAGGTCATGCCCGGCCAGTGGGAGTTCCAGGTCGGCCCGGTCGGTCCGCTGGAGGTCTCGGACCAGCTGTGGATCGCGCGCTGGCTGCTCTACCGCACCGCCGAGGACTTCAACGTCTCCGCGACGCTGAACCCGAAGCCGGTGAAGGGCGACTGGAACGGCGCGGGCGCGCACACCAACTTCTCCACGAAGGCGATGCGCGAGGACTACCGCGCCATCATCTCCGCGTGCGAGGCGCTGGGCGAGGGCAGCAAGCCGCTCGACCACGTGAAGAACTACGGCGCCGGCATCGACGAGCGCCTGACGGGTCTGCACGAGACCGCCCCCTGGAACGAGTTCAGCTACGGCGTCTCGGACCGCGGCGCCTCGGTCCGCATCCCGTGGCAGGTGGAGAAGGACGGCAAGGGCTACATCGAGGACCGCCGTCCGAACGCGAACGTGGACCCGTACGTGGTGACCCGCCTCATCACGGACACCTGCTGCGCGGGCCTGGAGAAGGACGGCCTGGTCTGACGACCGGCACCGCCGGGGCCACGCCCGGCCGATGACCACTGACAGCGCCCGCCGCGCCCCCTCGGGGCCGGCGGGCGCTGTCAGTTACCAGCGGCTGCGTCTCGCCCTGAGCAGCGTGGGGAGTTTCCTTTTGTCCCGGATTGGCCGGGGTGCGAGTTCGACATGTGAGATCTGCATCCACGAGGTGAGACGGAGCCTGCCCCGGAGACATGAGATCTGCTTGAATGGGGCCATGGCCAGTCATTCGCACACCTCGTCAGGTCGCAGCGACCTCGAGCCTTTCTGGCCGTCCCGTCAGGATCACGATTACGACCGGGAGTGTTGCCGCGCGAAGAACGCGCCGGCCCTCTAAAGCCTCCGGGATCACCCACCTGACCTTCCCCGAGGCCTTCGGTCTGCGCGGTATCGACATCGACGACGTACGCACGTCTCCTGCCGACCCTTCCGCGTGAAAGAGCTGACCACTCATGGCGAACACCCGCTCCCTCTCCTCCGCCGCCACCGCTGCGACCTCTCCCCTGACCTATCCGCCCAGTCCGCGCCATCGGCTCCGTTCCGTCGACCGGGACGAAGTGGCCCGAGTCGTGGACTTCCTGCCGCCGGGGGCCACCTGGCTGCCCGCGCCCCAGCACACCCTGCCGGCGCTGCCGGGCCAGCCGCCGATGATCGGTTACCTGGTGCTCGTACCGGCCGAGCACCAGCCTCCGATCGCCTTCGCCCCGCAGGCGGTGGCCGCCGCCGTCGCCCCGGCTCCCGCCGCCCCCGCGACCGCCGCCCCCGCTCCGGCCGGACCGGGTGACGGCCGGGTCCGGATCGACCCGGCGCAGCGCACCGCCGAGATCGACGGCCGGGTGCTCGACCTGACGTACCTGGAGTTCGAGCTGCTCTCCCACCTGGTGCAGCACCCGCACCGGGTGCACAGCCGGGACCAGCTGGTCACCACCGTCTGGGGCTACGGGCACGTCGGCGACGGCCGGACCGTGGACGTCCACATCGCCCGTCTGCGCCGCAAGCTGGGCGCCTCCCACCGCGCCGCGATCCAGACGGTGCGCCGGGTCGGTTACAAGTACGCGCCCTGACGTGCCGGTTGGCCCGACGACGGTGGGCCCGTACTCCCCTGGGGAGTACGGGCCCACCTCGCTCGTGACGGCCGTACGGCCGTGCGCCTGTGCGGCTACGCGGCCTTGGCCTTGCGGCCCGCGACGAAGCCCAGCACGACGTCGACCGCGAGGAAGGCGACCAGGCTGATCCCGAGCAGCGGGACGAACCAGCCGGTCACGACGGTCACCGCGGCCAGCGGCAGCAGCACGGTCACCGGGAGCTTGCGCCACGCACCGCGCGGCTGCGCGCGGCCGACGGACAGCTTGCGGTCCTTCGTCGGCCGGCGCAGCCACCACATGCGGTAGCCCCAGAAGACGAGGAACATCACGGCGACGGCGAGCGCGGCCAGCGCGATCTGGTTGGCGAGCCCGAAGGTCGTACCCATGTGCAGGTCGATGCCGAAGCGGGTCATCTTGGCGAGCAGCGGGTAGTCCGCGAAGCGCAGTTCGTCCATGACACGGGCGTCCGCGGGGTCGACGGCGACCGAGTCCAGGTGCACCGGCACCAGCTTGTCCTGCTCCTTGATGACGTACCCCTTGCCCTTGGCGGGCAGGGTCACGCGGAGCGCCTCGGTCACGCCTGCGGCCCGGGCGGCGTCCACGGCCTTGTCGATGCCGACGTCCGTGGTGGGCGCGGGCGGCGGGGCCATCGGCGTGCCGTCGGGCATGGTGTGCCCGGCGTGCTCGTCGGAGCCGGCGTCCGCCCCGGCGCTGAGCTGCGCGGAGACGGCGGGGGTGGCGCCGCCGAGGCTGTCCTGGAGCTGCCCGATGTTCTCGCCGGCATACTTCGACCAGGTCAGGCCGGTTGCGGAGAGTACGACGAGTCCGGCGACGGCCCACAGGCCGACGACTCCGTGCCAGGACAGGGTGCGGCGCCGGCCGGTGGCCTTGCGGTCCGGGAGGACCAGCTGCGACCTGCGCTTGCGGCGGCGGCCGATCCACAGGGCGAGTCCGCCGAGCGCGACCACCCACATCCAGCTCGCGGCGAGCTCGCTGTAGTTCCGGCCGAACTCGCCGAGCTGGAGGCTGGAGTGGAACTCGCTCAGCCAGGCCCGCAGCGGCAGCGCGTCGCCGGCGGTGGCGAGCTGACCGCGCACCTCGGCCGTATACGGGTCGACGAAGACGGTGAGGGTCTCGCCCTCGGGGAGGCCCGGGCTCTCCATGATCACCCGGGTGGTGGCCTCGGTGTCCGGGGCGGGCCACACGGACACGACCTCGCCCTGGGGGGCGGCGCCCTTGGCCGCCTCGACCTGGGCGCTGAGCGGCAGGGCGCTCTCGCCGACGCGGGCGACGGTCAGCTCGTCGGAGTAGATGATCTTCTCGGCCTGCCAGGAGGCGGCGTAGAGCAGCCCGGTGGCGGCGGCGAGGAAGATCACCGGGGCGATGAGCAGCCCCGCGTAGAAGTGCATGCGAAGGAGCAGCGGCCGTACGGCGGCCCAGCCGCCGCGGTTCTTGGCCGTCGCGGCCGGTTCGGCGTCCGGGGTGCGGACGTCTTGAGCCTCGTCAAGAGACATGGGGATCCTAGGTGTTGGCGAAGACATGGGGACTCGTGCCCCGGGCCTCGCCGCTTCGCCAGGTCAGGCGTGAGCAGGCCGGCCGGGGGCCGTGGGACGCGGGAGCGGAGCGCGTCCGGGCGGCCCGCGGCGCACCACGGCATGGGCGTGTACGGCTCCGCGCAGGCGGCGCGGCCGTTCGTACCGGGCGGGGAAGACGGGCGGCGCCGGTACGGCGGCCGCCCGTGCGCGGACCAGGGCGAGCGCGCGGGCGAGCGGCCGGGCCGCGTGCAGCGCGGCGGTGGCCAGGACGCGGGCCAGCCGGAAGACGGCGGCCTCGCCGCGCGCGAGCCAGGCGGCGCAGAGCAGCCCGGCGAGCACATGGGCGGCGATCATCGCAGCGCCGCCGTGACCGGCCGTGCCGGCCATGTCCGTGGCGCCCGCCATTCCTGCGGTGCCCGCGAGGTGGGCCATGTCGGCCATGTCGGCCGTACCGGGGGATTCGGCGGCCATCGCGCCCGCGTCCGCGGCCGACATGGGGTGGTGGCCGTGCATCGGGGCGGGAGCGGCGAACGGATGCCCGGCCACGCTCCCCGAGAAGACCAGGTGCAGCACGCCCTGCACGGAGAGCACCGCGGCGGTGATGCCCACGGGGCCCCGGCGCCGTCCGGCGGCGAGCCATGCGAACCCGCAGGTCACCACGAAAGCACCCAGAAGGCCGAAGAACGGGATATCCGTTCCGGACATGTACGAATGCCCCGTCGCGCCCAGGGCGACGCACATCGCCGCGAAGGTTGCGGCTCGCGTGGCGCGCATCGGCGCAAATGATTCGAACATGGCCGGGACATGTTCGCACGGGGGGCCTCGGTTCCCGCCAGAGGCTTATCCGATCATGAGTAGATGAATCCAATTCCGTGGGGAGCGGTGTACGCCGGAGGGGTGCAGTTCGGGGCCTACGCCCTGGAGCGCCAGGAGGCGGCCGAGCGGGAGCGGCTGCTCCGGGACTGCTCGACGAATGTCGACAATCTCGCCGCCGGACGCTGGGAGACGCTGCTGAGCAGCGCTTTCGTCGTCGAGGAGCCCATGCCCCTGCCCTACGCGCTGCTGCTCGTCGCGGTCCTCGGATACGCCGAATACGCGTACGGAGCCTGGTGGGCGGCCTCGGTGTTCCTGTTCGGGCACGCCGCGGCGACCCTCCTCGTCTACGGCGCCCTGCGCAGGACCGCCGATCCGCGGACGCGGCGCGCGGTGGACGTGGGGACGAGCTACGGGTTCAACGCCGTGCTCGGCTCGCTGACCTCGGCCCTGCCGCGCGGGGCCGTCCGTACGGCCGCGCGGGTGGGGCTGCTGGCGCTCGCGGCGGCGCCGGTGGTCCGGCGCGGGCGGACCTTCACGGACGCCGGGCACCTGGCCGCGCTCGGGGTGGGCGTCGGGGTCTCGCTGGCCCTCGATTACCTTTCCGGGGCGAAACATCCGAAAATTACATGAACCACACCTCGCAGGAGCCGCCACGATGACCGCCATCCCGTCCACCACCGTCGCCAACGTCCGCGACCTCGGCGGCACCCCGCTCCCCGGCGGCCGCACCGTCCGCAGCGGCCTGGTCCTGCGCTCCGGTCAGCTCGACCGGCTCGACCTCGACGCCGACCCGGTGGTGGCCGGGCTGGGCCTGCGCACCGTCATCGACTTCCGCACCGATGCCGAGCGCGCCGACCATCCCGACCGGATACCCGCGGGGGCCCGGGTCCTGGTCGGCGACGTCCTCGCGGACAAGCTGAACTCCGCCCAGGTGCCCGCCGCGCAGCTGAAGGACCTGCTGTCCGACCCGGCCGTGGCCGAGGAACACCTGGGCGGCGGGCGGGCGCAGGCACTGTTCGCCGACACCTACCGGTCCTTCGTGAACTCCGCATCGGCGCAGGCCGCGTACCGGATGCTGCTCACCGAGGCCGCCGACGCCGACTCGGGCCCGCTGCTGTTCCACTGCACGGCCGGCAAGGACCGCACCGGCTGGGGCGCGACGGTCATCCTGGCGCTGCTGGGCGCGGACGACGAGACGCTGATGGCCGAATACCTCTCCGTCAATCCGGCGGTCAGGCAGGCCTTCGCCCCGATGATCGAGGGCTTCACGGCGGCCGGCGGCGACCCGGACATCGCGCTCGCGCTGATCGGCGTCTTCCCCTCCTACCTGCGGGCGGCACTGGACGAGGTCGAGACGCAGTACGGCTCCATGGAGAAGTACGTGCGCGAGGGGCTCGGTGTCGCCGACGAGACGGTCGAGGCGCTGCGCGCCCGCCTGGTGGTCTGACTCCTCGACCCGTCCGGGGCCGGGAGCCGGGGCCGGGACCGGGGGCCGGGACCGGTGACCATCCGACGATTCGCTCGTTCTGCTGAACGTGACTGCGCCGGATACCGCCACCCGCCCCCTTTCTCCCGTGCCGCCGGACGTCGAGCAGGCCGAGGCCGCCATCGTCGAGCACTACCCCCGGCTGGTGCGGCTCGCCTATCTGGTGCTGCCGCCCGCCCTCGGCCGCAACCGGCGGGTGCTCACCGCCCACTCGCTGGTCCAGCGGGCGCTGCCGCGCGGGCGGCGGGACTCGTCCGCGGCCGCCGTGCGGGGCGGGGTTCCGGGGCAGCGGGACGGGGCGGAGGACTCCGGGTACGCGTACGTCCGGCTGCGGGTGCTGCGCGCCGCCCTGGAGGCGGGGATCCCGCTGACGTTCCGGGCGCTGCCGCGGCGCGCGCAGCTCCCGCCGGTGCTCCCCCAGGTGTGGGGGCTGCGGCTGTTCCCCCGCTCGGGCGGGGCCGAGGAGCTCGCCCTCGACCAGTGGCTGGCCACCCTCGACGGTCCGGGGCGGGCCGCCTGCGTACTGCGGGCCCTGGAACGGCTGTCCGAGCCGGAGGTGCTCCGGGTGCTCGACGAGGCCGGGGTCCCGGATCCGGCCGGCGCGATCGCGGAGTCCGGGGATCCGGCGAACGACGCCCTGTTCACCTCCCCCGAGTTCGACCCGTGCGTGCTCC
The DNA here is from genome assembly GCF_017639205.1 of Streptomyces nojiriensis. Lineage (NCBI taxonomy): Bacteria > Bacillati > Actinomycetota > Actinomycetes > Kitasatosporales > Streptomycetaceae > Streptomyces > Streptomyces nojiriensis. Next base: position 3,084,385 of record NZ_CP071139.1, read on the forward strand.
AGGCCCGGCCCACCGACCTGCTGCGGCGGCGCCGTCTGGGGCGGGCCGCGCTGGCCGCCGGGGCCGCCCTCGCCGTGTGCGGGGCGCTGCTCGCGCTGCCCGGCGGGGGCTGGGGCTCGGACGGGGCCGCCGCCCCGCTGTACGCGCGCAACGCGGCGGCCGAGCAGGCGCTGGATCCCGCGAAGCTGGTCCGGGCCTCGCCCGCCCTCTGGCGTACGTCGTCCCGTACGGACTTCTCCACCTGGCCCGCCCGCGGCGACCGGGCCGGCGACACGGAGCTGCTGCGCCGGGCGCTGGCCGTGTGGGCCCGGCCGGGTCCCTCGGTGGTCACCTCGGCCACCGCGGGCACGCCCGCCGGGCCGCCGATGGGGCCCGCGCAGCTGCTGTTCGCGGGCGCCGTGGACCAGGCGGTCGTGGTCCTGATGTACGACGGCCTGCGCGTGGTCCGCTACGCCGAACCGCGGACCGGGACCGCGGGCGCCGCCCTCGACTTCGCCCGGACCGACGGCGCCTCGGCGGAGACCGCGACCGCGCTGGTGCTCAGCCGGGTCGACGGCAACGTCCGCTATCTCACCGCGCCCTGGGTCACCGGTACGGCCCTGCGGGACCTGCTCAAGCCCGCCGCCCCCGTGGTGGCGCTGAAGCCGACCCCGGACGGGGTGACCCCGCCGGTGGCGGGCCCGGCGCCCGCGGGCACCTGTACGAGCTGGAACGCGCTGGCCCTGACGGGCGACGGCGCCACCCGGCTGATCACCGACCTCGGTGAACTGACCCCGGCCCGGCTGACGTCGGGTGCGCCGGGTGCCGAGCGCGATGTGACGGAGGCCGCGGAGCTCGCGGACTGGTCGCGGATCGCCTGTCTGCTGCCGGCGGTCCGCTCGCACGGGGTCCGTACGGTCAACGCGTGGACGTACGCGAAGCAGCCGCTGCCGGAGGGCGACGGGACGGCGGCCTGGCTGTGCACGCGGGCCGAGACCTGGCAGGGCGCGGCGGACCGGGTGCAGGCGCAGTTCCTGGCCCCGGGTGCCGCGATGGCGGCGCAGGCGGCCCGTTCGGAGGGGTCGGCGGCCTGCGGGCCGCGGGAGCCGCGGGTGCTGGCGGGCGTGCTGTGGAAGTCGCGGGCCGGCCAGTGGTACGTGCTGGCGGCGGGCAGTGCGCAGTTCGCCTCGCTGTCGGTGTCGGGCGGCGGGGTGAGCGGGTCGGCGAACGGCAACCGGCTGGCGGTGAAGGCGCCGGCGGGTGCGCAGGTGGACCTGTCGGGCAAGTTGACGGACGGCACGAAGGCGGGCGTGCTGCGGTAGGGGTGTCTTGTCGATCAGGCCGGATCAGAGCCCCGCGGGTGGGTGAAGCTTCAACAGTCAGGAATGGTCGGGTAGTTGGCGGGATCCGGACATGACGGTCGGCGTGCACACATGGCATGATCGGGTTCCGGTTACCAAGCGGTAACCCCCAACACCCCTCCCCCACCCGAAGGTCACCCCACGTGCGCACGCTCGCCCGAAGCCTCCTCATACCCGGCCTGACCGCCCTCGCCCTCACCGCCACCGGCTGCGGCTCGACCCCCCACACCGCCGCCGACGGACCGGCCGCCCCCGCCGCCGTCAGCCCCTCGTCCGACGGCACGTCGCAGCAGCTCGACGTGGCCGCGGCCCCGCAGGGAACGCCCACACCGGCGGCCGTGGCCCGGGCCGACGGGAAGGGCAAGACCGAGCAGTCCACGCTGAAGGTCGCCTCCTACGACAAGGCCAGCGGTCGGGCCGTCATCGCCAAGTCCGCGCAGGAACCGGTCCGTTCGCCCTCGCCCGGCAAGTCGTCCGGGACGGACAAGTCCCCTGGGACCGGCAAGTCTCCCGAGGCGGGCAAGTCCCCCGAGGCCGACAAGCCCGTCGCGGTGGGCGACGTCATCGCCAGCGCGCCCGCCCCCGGCGCCCCGGCCGGACTGCTCGCCAAGGTCACCGAGGTCGTCGGCAAGACCGACAAGGGCACCGAGGTCAAGACCGCCTCCACCACGCTGGCCGCCGTCCTGGGTGACGACAAGGCCGACGGCAAGGTCCCGGTCGACCCGGCGGCGGTCACCGTCGAACCCCTGACCAAGGGCGTCACCTTCTCCTGGGCCAAGGGCCCGGGCCTGACCTTCGGCCCCGAGGGCGGCAAGCTGCCGCTCGGCAACCTGCGGCTCGACGTCAACGCCTCCGTCGACACCGCCCCGGACGCCCCGGCCTCGGCCGGCGCCTCGGTGTCCGGGTTCGTCCAGCTCGCCCCGCAGGTCGAGTTCGCGTACGACGGCAGCACCGGCGGCACCCCCGGCCCGCGCGGCGCCTTCCTCGGCATGAGCGGCGACTGGTCCTCGCAGTGGAAGCTCCAGGGCCGCGCCGCCGCGAGCACCGGAGCGCCCAAGCGGATCCCGTTCGCCAAGCTGCACAGCTCGCCCGTCATCCAGGTCGGCCCGGTGCCGGTCGTCGTCAACCTCGACCTGACCTGCTACATCCAGGTGGAGGCCGACGGCCGCGTGACCCTCGACGTCCAGCAGGACGTCAAGGGCGACTTCAAGGTCGGCGGCAGCTACGCCGCGGGCAAGGGCTGGACCCCGGTGAGCGCCTCGAACGTCAAGAGCACGCCGGTCAAGGCGAGCGTCACCGCCGCCGGAAAGGTCAAGGGCGCGCTCGGCGCCGAGGCCTCGGTCGGCCTGTACGGCGCCGTCGGCGTCACCGCGGACTTCGCCCCGTACCTGCGCGGCGAGGGGGACGTCAAGGCGTCCGCGTCCAGCGACGGCAAGACCTCCCTCGACGGCGCCTGGGCGCTGTACGGCGGCTTCGACCTGAGCGGGAACCTCCAGCTCCAGCTGTCGCTGTTCGGCACGCCCGTCTTCGAGCGCCGCATCCCGCTGGGCACCCTGAACCGCGAGTGGGCGCTCACGACCGGCCACGTCGGGCGATAGCCCGCGCACCCCTCACGCACACCGACACACAGCAACACACAGCAACACACACTGCCCGGGCCGCGGACGCGCCCGGGCAGTGCGGTGTCCGGAGAAGTCCGCCCAGGGGGCTTCTCCTCCCACCTACCCATCAGTACATTGACGCCATGTCTAATACGCCGCTCGCGCCCGCCCCCGTGGCGTCGGAACACGTGGACCTGAGGCCCCGGAACGTGTCCTTCGGCTGGGAGGACACCCCGCTCCACTGGCTGCCCGGCGACCCCTTCGCCGGGCACATGATCAATGTGCTGCACCTGCTGCTCCCCGCCGGGGAGCGCTGGTTCGTACACGTCTACAAGCAGGTGCTCCCGCACATCGAGGACGAGCAACTGCGGGCGGACGTGGTCGGCTTCATCGGCCAGGAGGCCATGCACGCCACCGCGCACGACGACGTGCTCCCCCACCTGAAGCGGCTCGGGCTGGACCCGACCCCCTACACCGCGCAGGTGGACTGGCTGTTCGAGAAGCTCCTCGGCGACCGGACCCTGCCGCCCGGCCGGGCCCGCCACTGGTGGCTGATGGAGCGGGTCGCGATGATCGCGGCGATCGAGCACTACACGGCGTTCCTGGGCGACTGGGTGCTGAACGCCGACGCGCTCGACCGGCGGGGCGCCGACCCCACCATGCTGGACCTGCTGCGCTGGCACGGGGCGGAGGAGGTCGAGCACCGCTCCGTGGCCTTCGACCTCTTCATGCACGTCGACGGCAACTACCGCCGCCGGGCACGGACCTGGGCGACCGCCTTCTCGGCCCTGGTGTTCCTGTGGCAGCGCGGGGTGCGCTTCTTCATGGAGAACGACCCGCACCTGGTGGACGGCAAGGCCTCCTTCGGGAAGTTCTTCGTGGCCGGGCAGCAGGGGGTGCTCCCGTCGACGGGAGCGATGCTGAAGTCCGTCCCCAAGTACCTCTCCCGCACCTACCACCCCTCGCAGGAGGGCTCGACGGCCCAGGCGGTGGCCTATCTCGCCGCCTCCCCCGGTGCGAACGGCGGGGTACGGGCATGAGGCGCGCCCTCGTGGTCACGGCCGCCCTGGGCACGGCCTGGCTGACCAGGCGCGCCCTGAAGCGCCGCATCGGCGACTCCCCGCTCTGGCCGCTGCCGGCCCTGGAGACGCCGGTCTCCGGCCACTCCCCGCGCCGCGCGCTGCGCGCGCTGATCGTCTCCCGTGCGGAGTCCGCGCAGGGCGTGCTGCTGCTGACCGTGGAGTCGCCGGACCTGCCGGCGTGGACCCCGGGCGCGCACGTGGACGTCACCCTGCCCTCGGGTCTGGTCCGCCAGTACTCGCTGTGCGGCGACCCGGCGGACGCCGGCCGGTACACGATCGCGATCCGGCTGATCGAGGACGGCCGGGGCGGCTCCCGCGAGGCGCACGCCCAGCTGGTCGAGGGCGCCGAGCTGGAGCTGCGCCCGCCGCGCAACCGCTTCGAGCTTGTCCCGGCGGCCTCGTACGTCTTCGTCGCGGGCGGCATCGGCATCACGCCGATCCTGCCGATGCTGCGGGCCGCCACGGCGGCGGGCGCCGACTGGACCCTCCTCTACGGGGGCCGCACCCTCGACTCGATGCCCTTCCTGGACGACCTCGCGCCCTACGGCGACCGGGTGTCGGTCTTCCCCGAGGACGAGACGGGCCGGCCCGACCTGGCCCCGGTGTCCGCGGCGGGGCCGGGCACCCTGGTCTACTGCTGCGGTCCGGAGCCGCTGATGCGGGCCGTCACGGCGGCCGCCGCGGATCCGGCGGCGGTGCACCTGGAGCGGTTCTCCCCGGCGGGCGAGCCCGGTCCGGGGCGGGCCTTCACGGTCGAACTGCGCCGCTCGGGGCGGGTCGTCGAGGTGGCGGCGGACGAGAGCACGCTGGCCGCGGTGCGCCGGGAGCTGCCGGACACCCCGTACTCCTGCGAGCAGGGTTTCTGCGGGACCTGCCAACACCGGTTCCTGGCGGGCGGGGTGGACCACCGCGACGAGCTCCTGACGGATCAGGAGCGCGCGGACTCGATGCTGCTGTGCGTCTCCCGCGCGAAGGAGGACCGGCTGGTCCTGGACCTGTGAACGCTCCCCAGTAGGGTGTCCGCATGACAACCGGGGTGCGACGCAGGATGGGTGTCGAGGAGCGGCGGCAGCAGCTGATCGGGGTTGCCCTGGAGCTGTTCAGCCACCGCTCGCCCGACGATGTGTCGATCGACGAGATCGCGGCGGCCGCGGGGATATCCCGGCCGCTGGTCTACCACTACTTTCCGGGCAAGCTGAGCCTGTACGAGGCCGCGCTGCGGCGGGCGGCCGACGAGCTGGCGCTGCGGTTCGTGGAGCCCCGGGAGGGGCCGCTCGGGGCGCGCCTGCTGCGGGTGATGGGGCGGTTCTTCGATTTCGTCGACGATCACGGGCCGGGTTTCTCGGCGCTGATGCGCGGCGGTCCGGCCGTCGGCAGCAGCCGGACGAACGCGATGATCGACGAGGTCCGGCAGGCGGCGTACGAGCAGATCCTCACGCACCTGGGCATCGGGCCGGAGCGGACTCCCGCGCGGCTGGAGCTCGTCGTGCGGTCCTGGGTGTCGCTCGCCGAGTCCACCGCGCTGATCTGGCTGGACGGGCGCCGGATCCCGCGGGGCGAACTGGAACTGCAGCTGGTGCACGACTTCGCCGCGCTGTCCGCCGTGAGCGCCGCGTACGACGCGGAGATGGCGGGGATCCTCGTACGGATCCTGGCCGACGAGCCCGCCGACGGGCCCTTCGGGGAGCTGGTCGGGCGGCTCGTCGGGCTGGTGCCGGGCGGGGCGCCGGATCCGCGCTGAATCCGCGCCGAATCCGGGGTGTGGCGGCCGCCCATGATCATCGATAATGCCCGCGTGATCATTGACGACGAGATCCTGTTCCGGCCTGCCGAGGAGAAGGACGCCGGCACGCTGGTGCAGCTGTACGACCAGGCTGCCCGGTGGATGCGCAAGCACGGGATCGATCAGTGGAAGCCCGGCGACAAGGACGCCGCGCACTTCCGGTCGAGGATGCGCGAGGGAGAGGTGTGGCTCGCCGGCGACGCCGACGGGCGGGTTTGCGGGGCCTACGAGTTGTGGTGGTCCGACGAGGACGCCTGGGGCGTCCAGCCGCCCGTGGCCGGCTACGTGCACCGGCTGATGGTGGCGCGCGAGGTGGCCCCCGCGGGGGCCGGGCGGCGGCTGCTCGAACACGCCGAGCGCCGGACCGCCCGGACCGGCCGGGAACGGGCGCGGCTGGACTGCGTCTCCACCAACCCCCGGCTGCTCGCGTACTACCGGGGTGCGGGCTACCGGGTGGTCGGGGAGCTCCCCAACAAGGAGGGGAAGGACGGCAGGACCTACGGGGTGATCCTGCTGGAGAAGCGGCTGGACCGGCTCAGCGCCGTGTGAAGACCGAGACGGTGCGGGCGGGGACGGTGAACTCTCCTGTCTTCGCGTCGTACGCGGACTGCTTGACGGTGGCGTCGGAGCCCGCGGCCTGGACCGGGTGCAGCTTGTAGCCGGTGCCGGCGAGGGCGGGGACGCGCTGGGCCTGGGCGGTGGGGGCCGCGTTGAAGACGACCACCAGGTCGCCGAGGGTCATGGTGATCACGCCCGGGGTCTCGTCCTTGCCCGAGAGGGGGAAGGCCAGCCGGGACTGGACCGCCTCGGTCGTGGTGAGGGCGAAGTCCGGCTCGGTGGTGCGGATGCGCAGCAGGTCGCGGTAGGCGGCCGAGGTGGCGCCGATGTCGGTGCAGGTGGGCGCCGGTCCCGTCAGGAGCGGCTTCGCGTAGAGCCATTTCGAGGCGTTGTCGGCGGCCGGCGGCAGACCGCGGCCGAAGCCGTTGCCGTCCCGGCAGTCCCAGTGGATGGCGTTGAACCAGTCCCCGCTGTCGAAGGAGTTGCGGTCCAGGGACTTGGAGCGGAGCAGGTCGGTGCCCGCCTGGGAGAGGGCCGGGCCCTGGGACAGGGTGGCCGTCGCCATGGCCAGGACCTGCATGCGGGCCTGGTCGCGGGGGGCGGTGCCGGTCGGGAGCTTGTAGGTCAGGGCGTCGGCGAGGGATTCGTTGTCGTGGGCGTCGGCGTAGGCGAGGGCGTCGCCGGGGGCGGCCGCGTAGCCGGCCGGGGCGCCGTTGTAGTCCAGCTCGGAGCCCTTGATGCGGCGGCCGGTGGTGTCGGTGAAGGCGTACGAGGCCAGGTTGCCGGAGAGCCCGACCTTGATCAGGTCCTGGGCGTGCAGGAGGCGGGCCTTCTGCTGCTCGGGGGTGCCGTTGGCGGGCGAGGCGTTCGGGGCGGTGAACAGCCCGGACGCGAAGCCCTGGACGCGCGGGTCCTCGTCGAAGGGGCCGCCGCCGCGGACGGCGTCACGGGCCCGGTCGGAGAAGGTGGCGATGCCGGTTCCCGCCATGTTCTTCTGCGTGGCCTGCACGAAGCGGGCGTCGTCGGCGATCTCGCCGAAGTTCCAGCCCTCTCCGTAGAGGACGATCTTCTTGCCGTCGACCCCGTCCTTGGCGACCGTCAGGGCGTCGAGGGCCGAGCGGACGGCGAGGATGTTGGCCTTCGGGTGGTGGCCCATCAGGTCGAAGCGGAACCCGTCGACCTTGTACTCCTTCGCCCAGGTGACGATCGAGTCGACGACCAGGCGCCCCATCATGGCGTTCTCGGGGGCGGTGTTGGCGCAGCAGGTGGAGGTGGCGACGCTGCCGTCGGGCAGCAGGCGCTGGTAGTAGCCGGGGACGATGCGGTCGAGGACCGACTTGTCCGACTGGCCCGCGGCGACGGTGTGGTTGTAGACGACGTCCATCACCGTGCGCAGCCCGGACCCGTTGAGGGACTGGACCATCCTGCGGAACTCGACGGTGCGGGCCGTGCCGTTCGGGTCGCTGGCGTAGCTGCCCTCGGGGACGGTGTAGTGCAGCGGGTCGTAGCCCCAGTTGTACGCGTCCTTCGCGGCCGCGGCGGCCACACAGGCCTGCTGTTCCTGCGAGTCCGGGGCGTACACCTTGAGGTCGCAGGCGGGCTCGGTGCGGTCGGCGGCCTTCTCCGGGACGGTGCCGATGTCGAAGGCCGGCAGGAGGTGGACGTAGGAGGTTCCGGCGGCGGCCAGGTCGCGCAGGTGCCGCATGCCCGCCGAGGCGGTGTCGGTGAAGGCCAGGTACTGGCCGGGGTGGGTGGTGGTGCGGTCCGCGACGGAGAAGTCACGGATGTGCAGCTCCTGGATCTGCGCGGAGGTGAAGGGGACGGGCGCGGGCTTGCGCAGGGTCTTCCAGCCGGGCGGGGCGAGCTTCGGGTCGGCCAGGTCGACGACCAGGCTGTGGACGGAGTCCGCGGTGAGTGCGGTGGAGTAGGGGTCGGTGACGAGGTTGCGGACCACCTGGCGGGTGCTCGGGGCCCAGACGGTCACGTCGTAGCGGTAGGGCTTGCCGGTCCAGGAGCGTTCGCCGCGCACCGACCAGACGCCGGTGGCGTCGTCGCGGCGCATGGCGACCGTGCGGCCGTCGAGTTCGAGGGAGACCTGCCGGGCGGTGGGGGCCCAGACGGAGAGGGTGGGGCGGCCGTCCTTGAAGACGGGGCCGAGGGAGGCGGTGGTCGCGTAGAGGTCGTCGAGGACGCCGGCGAGCTGGACGCCGGTGGCGGCGAGGACCGCGCCGTTCGCGGCGCGGGCGCTCGCGACGAGCTGGCCGCGCAGGGCCTCGCGGACCCGGTCGCGGTCGCGCGGGTCGACGGTGTACGCGCCGTACGAGGCGAGGTGCGGGAATTTCTGCTTCTGGGCGGCGGTGAGCTCGGCCTTGCCCAGCCGCAGCCACTGGGCGCGGCCGGTCAGGGTGCCGTTCTCGGCCTTGACGGCGCCGTCGCGGGAGGCGAGGAGCTGTACGGAGGCGGCCGTGGCGGGGGCGTTCCAGGCGAGGGTGTCGCGGTCGATCCAGACGGCCTCGGACTCGGTGAGGTCCAGGGCGGCGGCGGATCCGGCGGGCTGCGGCAGGAGGTACTTCTCCTGGCCGCCCAGCATCCAGACCTCGTGGCCGGTGGCCTTCAGGTCCAGGGACCGGTCGGTGGGGAGGTCCTTCTCGTCGCCCTTGTGGAGGATGTAGCTGAGGCTGGTGGCGCCGGGCGCGAGGGGGACCTCGTAGACCGCGCCGTAGGAGTCGGTGCGGGTGGGCGGGAGCGGCTTGGACCAGTCGGTGGGGGCGGCGGCCCCGGTCCAGACGTGCAGGCCCCAGCCGTCGTAGGCGCGGTCGGGGCGCTGGTAGTGCAGGACGGCCTTGTTCTGGTCCTGCGGCGGGTAGGCGGGGCGGTCGGTGCGGGCGGGCTCCTTGCCCTGTTCCAGCCAGATCTCGCCGGTCTTCGTCACGTCGATGGTGCGGTCGGCGGCGACGTCCTTGTTGCCGTCCTTGTCGATGACGAGGTAGCCGACGGAGGAGGCGCCGGGCTTCAGCTTGACGTACGCGAAGGCGCCGTAGGCGTCGCGGCCGGTGAAGTCGTGGCCGGCCGGCCAGGGGGTGGCTTCGCCGTCGGCGAGGTCGCCCCAGGCGTACAGGCGCCAGTCGGTGTAGTCGCCGTCGGGGCGGTTGTAGTGGACGACCGCGTGGTCGCGCTGGGTGGCGGTGGGGATCTCGGTGGGCGGGGCCTGGCCGGTGGCGGAGGCGGCGAGGGCGCTCGCGCTGCGGCCGGCGGAGTCGACGACGACGGCCTTGTAGCGCAGTGCGGTGCCGGCCGGGGTCTTGGCGTCGAGGTGCTGGGTGACCTTGTAGGGGGCGTGGTCGGCGGTGCCGAGGACCTGCCACTTCTCGTTGCCGGTCTGGGCGGCGAAGACGACGCGGTTCAGGCCGCCGCCGCTGACGTCGGCGGAGAGCTCGACGGTGCCGGTGGCGCCGGGGGCCGGGGCCTTCAGGGTCAGGGTGGGCTTGACGGTGGGTTTGGCGGCGGGCGCGACGGCCTGGAGGACCACGGAGCCGAGGGCGGGCACGGGCACGGTGAGCTTGCCGGCCGCCGAGGCGCGGATGAGGGCGGTGCCGCCGTAGAGGGTGCGGTACTGGGCGCCGGCCGGGGCGTCGATCTCGACGGTGCGGGATTCGGCGCCGTTGTTGGCGGCGACCAGGTACTCGGTGCGGGTCTTGGTGTCGGTGCGGGCGAAGGCGTAGACCGAGCCGTCGGCGAAACGTTCGCTCTGAACGCCGTCGCGGAGGGCCGGGTGCGCCTTCGTCAGCTTCGAGAGAGCACTGATCTGCTGGTAGAGCGGGTGTCCCGGATCGTAAGCATCGCTCGCGTGCGTGCGCACCGTTCCGAGCTGGTCGTCGTCCAGGTAGTCGGCGACCTGCGTGGCGAACAGCGGCTGCCGGGCGTCCTTGTCGCCGCCGGCCCCAGTGAAGCCCTGCTCGTCACCGGAGTAGATCACCGGATTGCCCCGGGCGAAGAACATCAGCTCGTTGGCCAGCCGGTAGCGCTCCAGCAGCTCCTGCTCCCCGGCCCCCGGCCGGTCCTGCTTCAGGAAGGTGCCGAAACGGCCCATGTCGTGGTTGCCGAGGAAGGTCACCTGCTCGTAGGCGTTGGCCTTGCCCGAGGTGTACCGGTAGTCGTCGCCGAGGACGGAGCCCAGCCGGCCGGCCGCCGCGCCCTGGGAGGCGTACGCGCGGATCGCGTCCTGGAGCGGGAAGTCGAGGGTGGCGTCGAGCTTCCCGCGGGTCACGTAGGGGGAGGTCACGGCCGTGTCGGCGGAGTAGACCTCGCCGAACATGAAGAAGTCGTCACGGCCGCGCTCGGCCGCGTAGGCGTCGAGGGCGGTCGCCCACTGCGTCCAGAACTCGGTGTTGACGTGCTTGACCGTGTCGATCCGGAAGCCGTCGATCCGGAAGTCCCGCACCCACTTCTCGTAGATCTTCTCCATCCCGCTGACGACCTCGGGACGCTCGGTCCACAGGTCGTCGAGACCGACGAAGTCGCCCTGGTCCGAGGACTCGCCCGCGAAGGTGGAGTCCCCTCGGTTGTGGTACATCGTCGGGTCGTTGAGCCAGCCCGGCACCTTCAGGTTCTTCTTCGCGTCCGGCACGAACGGAGTCCTCGGGAAGGACTCCCCGTCCACCTTCGGGAACTTCGCCTTCCCGTCCGCATAGTCCTTGTCCTCGAACGGCACCCCGTCCTTGGTCAGGTAGGGGAACGCCCCCTTCGACAGGTACGAGTACGACGCCTCCCGGTAGTCCACGACGTCGGCGGTGTGGTTGGTGATGACGTCGAAGAAGACCTTCATCCCCTTCCCGTGCGCCTTGTCGATCAGCCGCTCCAGGTCGGCGTTGGTCCCGAAGTGCGGGTCGACCTGCGTGAAGTCGGTGATCCAGTAGCCGTGGTAGCCGGCGGAGACATCGGCCCCCTTGCCCTGCACCGGCTGGTTCTTGAAGATCGGCGCCAGCCAGATGGCCGTGGTGCCGAGCCCCTTGATGTAGTCGAGCTTGTCGGTGAGCCCCTTGAGGTCACCGCCCTGGTAGAAGCCCTTGTCCGTGGGGTCCAGGCCGGTCTCCAGGCGCGAGCCGGTCAGGCCGCCCCGGTCGTTGCCCGGGTCGCCGTTCGCGAAGCGGTCCGGGAGCACGAAGTAGAACTGCTCCCGGGTCAGGTCGTGCCGGGCCGGTTCGGCGGCCAGTTTCGCGTCCGTGGGCGGGGCGGGCGGCCCGCCGGTCGCGGCCGCGGCGGGGAGGGCGGGCAGGAGCGTCACGGCCAGGGCGGCGGCGAGCACTCCTGCGGCAGGGCGTATCAAGGCAGGTCTCCTTGTGTACGTGTGCATGGATGAGGGCCGCCCGGCGTGGTGGCAGGGAGGTGGTGCCGGGCGGCCCTGGTCGGTGGAGCGGCGGCTCAGTTGCGCCAGGTGTCGGTCAGCGTGACCTTGCCGCTCGCGGGGACGGTGGCGGTGCGGTTGGCTCCGCTCTCCCAGGTGACGTTCCCGGCGGCGTCCTTGCGGAGGTACTTGTACGAGAACGCGGTGCCGGCCGGGAGCGTCACGTCGAGCTTCCAGACCGGGTAGGCGGCCGGGTCGAGCTTCAGCGCGCCGCCGGTGTTCCAGTTGCCGAGCTCGGCGCGGTCGCCGGTGACGTAGATGTTCTGCCCTGGAACGGTGGTGGCGCCCACGCCGAAGGAGGCCCCGGCGGAGCCCGCCGGGGTACCGGAGCAGGTACGGGCTCCGGCGTGCAGGGCGAGGGCCGTACCGGCGGCGACCGTGGCGGTGAACTGTCCGCCCGGGCCGACGGTGACCGTCCGCCCGCTCTGCACGTCGCAGTAGTCGCCGCCCGGCAGCGAGGTCTGGAACGTGCGGGTCAGGGCGGAGCCCTCGTGGTTGATCGCCACGTACGCCTTGGTGCCGCGCCCGAAGGCGATCTGGTCACCGCCGTTGTCCCACCAGTTCGTGACACCCTGACCGTGGGCCACGTTCCGGAAGGCGACCATGGAGGAGATCTCCCGCCAGGCGTGCTGGCACTTCCAGCCGTCGGTGTAACAGGCGTTCACCGTGCCCCCGTTGGGCGGGCCGGCGTCCTTGTCGGTCCACTCGTATCCGGAGTGCACGTCGGGCGAACCGTACGGCCAGGCCAGCGCGAAGACACTGGCCAGCGTGTAGGCGGAACCGTCCTTGTAGTTGAGGGTGTCGCCGCCCCGCTCGGTGTCGTGGTTGTCGACGAAGACCCCGGCCTGCCCGCTGGGCATGTACCCCCAGGCTTCGCCGAAGTTCTTCAGGTAGGCGAGGTTCTCGCTCTGGAAGACCCGCTTGAGGTCCCGGGCGTACCGGAACTCCTGCACGTCCCCGTTCCCGAGGTACTCGCTCGGCGAGACGGCCTCGCCGGCCCCGTATATCGCCTCCTGCTTCCAGTACACCCCGGGCTTGGTGAGCCGGGACTTGATGTCGGCGAGGTCGGCGGCGGGCATGTGCTTGGCGGCGTCGATCCGCAGGCCGTCCACGCCCAGCGACAGCAGGTCGTTCAGGTACCCGGCGATGCGCCCGCGCACGTAGTCCTCACCGGTGTCCAGGTCGGCGAGCTGCACGAGCTCGCAGTTCTGGACGTTGCCCCGGTCCTGGTAGTTGGAGATCGAGGCCCGGCAGTCGTCCATGTCGGCACCCGAGTAGAGCCCCGGATACCCGTACTTCGTGTACGAAGATCCGCCGGTCCCGGTGAGGGTGGCGCCGGCGTCCGCCGGTCCGGCCATGTGGTTGACGACGGAGTCGGCGACGACCTTCACCCCGGCGGCGTGACAGGTGTCGATCATGGCCTTGAAGGCGGCCCGGTCCCCGAGCCGCCCGGCGATCTTGTAGCTGACGGGCTGGTACGAGGTCCACCACTGCCCGCCCTGCACGTGCTCCTGCGGCGGCGACACCTGCACGTACCCGTACCCGGCGGGCCCGAGGGAATCGGTGCAGGCCTTGGCGACGGAGTCGAAGCGCCACTCGAACAGGACGGCGGTGACGTCCTTCTCACCGGGCGGCGCGGCGGCGGCCTGCGGCCCGACGGCGGTGAGGGTGGCGGCGGCAAGTGCCGTGGTGATGCAAAAGGTTGCAGCTCTGACGGCTCTGGCAGGCATGCGGGGGGCCTCCTGGCGGAAGAGGTGGGGATTGGAGCGACCGTAGGGGCCAGGTAGGAGCCCTGCAAGACCTTGCGCAAGAGATTGCAGAATTGTTTCCGAGGCGTGTCCTGCCGGGCCGGACCCGTCGACTGCCGTCCCGGCGCCCCGAGTTCGCCCCGCGGGACACGGCCGCGGCCCGCGGACCGCCCGGGCAGGAGTGCGTACGGGATGGACACATCCGGGCGCACCGGGCGGCATGTTTTTTGACCGGCGACAACAACTCGATCTCAATTCCTGCCCGATTGCTGCTGAACGGGCGCTTCTCGCACCGGACCGGCGCGCGTCGACAACGCCCCCGGAGCAGCGCGATATGCCTTCAAGGACACACGGCGTCCACGGAAGGCTGAAGGCGATGGTCGGGCGAAGGAATTTCCTCGTGGCCGGGGCCGTCGGGGGTGCGGCCGTGCTCTCGGGGAGCGGCCGGGGAGCGCAGGCGCACGCGGATCCCGGTCCCGGCCATCACCACGGTCACGGACCGGCGCCCTCCGACGCCCCGATCCCGAAGACCCCTCCGCTGGAGAAGTTCGTCGACCCGCTGCCCACACCGGAGACGGCCGTCGCGGACACCTCCGCCTATCCGGGCGCCGACTACTACGAATTCACGATGCGGCCCGGCACCTGGCAGTTCCACCGGGACCTCGGGCCGGCCGACGTGTGGGGCTACCGGGCCAAGAATCCGGACGATCGCCACCGGCCGATCGGCATGGGCTATCTCGGGCCGACCATCAGCGTGATCAAGGACCAGCCGACGGTCGTCAAGTACCGGACAGGCTGTTCAGCACCATGACGTTCAACGCGGTGCCCTTCATGGAGCCGTCCCAGGACTTCGTCAAGGCGGGAGCGAAGGAGATCTGGGAGTACGTCAATCCCAACCACGACGCCCACCCGATGCACGTCCACCTGGTCAACTTCCAGGTGCTGAACAGGCAACCGATCGACGCGGCCGCCTACCAGGCGGACTACGAGAAGTGGATCGACGGCGGCCGCAAGGCGTCGGACAAGCCGGTGCCGGCGAACTACTTCACCGGGCCGCCGATCCCGCCGGACCCGGACGAAGCGCTGTCCTACAAGGACACCTTGAAGTCCTATCCGGAGACTGTGACGAGGATCATCACCGATCCCTGGAGCCCGCCGATGGAGCCGATCGCGGGGATCGCGAACAGCGGAACCGAGCTCCCGGCGACGTACGTCCACCACTGCCACCTCCTCGAACACGAAGACGACGACCTGATGCGCCCGTTCACGATCGTCGACCCCAATGCCCCCCTCCCCGTCGACCAGGGCGGCGGCCACGGCGGGGGGCACGGCGGGAGCCACTGACCGCGTCGCCCCGCCCGCGGAGACTCGGGTAACCTGCACCCTCGGCAATTGAACTCGTTCAAACCAGGGGGTAGGAACATGGGTGGGTCATCACAACGCCGGCCGGACATCGCGCTGTGGTGGGCGCTCGGCATCGAGGCGGTGGGGCTGCTGGTGGGATTCGCCCTCGCCGACCCCACCGCTCTGCGGCCCGGCGAATCCGACGGCCTGCTCGCCATGTGTGTACTGCTCATCGCCGGGTTCGGGGCGTTCATGGCCCTCCTGCTCGCACTGATGCACCAGCGATCCGGCCCGGCCTGGTGGGCGGCCGCTTCGATGACGGCGACGCTGGCGGTCCTGGTGATGCTGATGGAGTCGGGGATGGGGGACTGGTTCACCGGGTGCGCCATAGCGCTGCTCGCGGCTCCCGCAGGCGCCGTCGTGAGCCTGCGGGATGCGTCCCGGCACGCGCCGGAAGGTGACGCCGAGACAGGTACCGCACCCGGCGGTGGCATCGGGAAGGCCGCGACAGCCCTGGCCGTCGTCGCACTGGTCGCCTCGATGTCCATGGGCGGGGGGATGGATGACGTGCGCCTCTCCGGGACCTGGACCGCCGACCGGAACGACCTCACCCTCACCCTCACCGACAGCCGGCTCGGAGACGGCCAGTACACCCTGCAACGGGAAGGGTGTACGGAGAACGGCTCCTGGACTCTGGACAACCCACCGATGGCGACCGACTTCAAGGCCCGGCTGCACCAGGACACGGCGACCACCGCGTGCCTCCCCGGCACCAACAGCGTCATCCTCTACGTAGCGGGCGGCACGGTGGCCGCCCCGATCCTCGACCTCAGGGGCCCGGACGGCATGAGGTGGACCCTCACGCGGGAATAGCGGAGGGGGCTTCGGCAGCCGGGAGCCACTCGATCGGAATCAGAGTGGCTCCCGACGACCGGAGCCCCCGCCCCCCGTAGCACCCGCCGGAGGGCTACGGAACCTGCGCGGTCGAGCCGCGGACCACCAGTTCCGGCTGGAAGATGTACTCCGTGCGCTGGACCGGGGTGCCCGACACCGCCTCCAGGAGGGCGCCCACCGCCGCCGTCGCCATCGCGCGTACCGGCTGGCGGACCGTCGTCAGCGGCGGGTCCGTGAACGCGATCAGCGGTGAGTCGTCGAAGCCGACCACCGACACGTCCTGCGGCACCCGCAGCCCCCGCTCGCGCGCCGCCCGGATGACGCCGAGCGCCATCGGGTCGCTGCCGCACACGATGCCCGTGCAGCCGCGGTCCAGCAGGGCGATGCCGGCCGCGTGTCCGCCCTCCACCGTGAAGAGCGTGCGCTGGATCAGCCCGTCCGCCTCCGCCTCCGGCAGCGCAGCGAGGAACCCCTGCTCCTTGCGCGCCGACGGCACGTACCGCGTCGGCCCGATCGCGAGCCCGATCCTGCGGTGCCCCAGGTCCTGCAGGTGCCGTACGGCGATGTCCGCCGCCGCCCGGTCGTCCGGGGAGATGAACGGGGCGTTCACCTGCTCGTTGAAGCCGTTGATCAGGACGAACGGCACCCCGCGTGCTGCCAGCCGCTGGTAGCGCGCGGGGTCCGCGTGGCCGTCCGCGTGCAGGCCCGACAGGAAGACGATCCCGGTGACCCCGCGCTCCTCCAGCTGTTCCACCAGTTCGTCCTCGGTGGCCCCGCCGGGGGTCTGCGTGCACAGCACCGGCGTGTACCCGTGCCCGGCCAGCGCCTGCTCTATCACCTGCGCGAACGCCGGGAAGATCGGGTTGGTGAGCTCCGGGATCAGCAGCCCGACCAGCCCGTTGCTGCGGCGTTTGAGCCGTACGGGCCGCTCGTAGCCCAGCAGGTCGAGCGCGGCCAGCACCTTGTGCCGGGTGCCGGCCGCCACGCCCGGTTTCCCGTTGAGCACGCGGCTGACGGTCGCCTCGCTGACCTGGGCCTGCGCGGCGATGTCCGTCAGCCGGAGGGGGGAGGTCACCCCGCCGTCACCTGCCACCACACCGTGGTGTCGGCCGGCAGCACGCCGTCCTCGACCGTCTCGCCGCTGACCAGCAGGGCCTCGCCCTCGACGGGGAACTGCACCGCCGTGCCGGTGGTGTTCGCGGCGCAGAGGAAGTCCCCCCGGCGGAAGACCAGGACGCCCTCGGGGGCCTCCTGCCAGTCCACCGACTCGCCCGCGCCCAGGTCCGGGTGCTCGCGGCGCAGCCGCAGGGCGGTCCGGTACAGCTCCAGGGTGGAGGACGGGTCGCCGGTCTGGGCCTCCACGCTCAGGTCCGCCCAGGAGTCCGGCTGCGGGAGCCAGCTGCCGCCGGTGCCGAAGCCGTACGGGGCCTCGGTCCCCGACCACGGGATGGGGACCCGGCAGCCGTCGCGGAAGCCGTCCTGGCCCGCCGCGCGGGAGAACGACGGGTCCTGGCGGACCTCGTCCGGCAGGTCGGTGACGTCGGGCAGGCCGAGCTCCTCGCCCTGGTAGACGTACGCCGAACCGGGCAGTGCCAGCATCAGCAGGATCGCCGCGCGGGCCCGCCGCAGACCCAGCTCGCGGTCGCCGGGCTCGCGCAGCTGGGTGCCGAGGCCGGCGGGGTTGGCGAAGCGGGTGGCGTGCCGGGTGACGTCGTGGTTGGACAGCACCCAGGTGGTGGGGGCGCCGACGGTGCGCATGGCGGCCAGCGAGCCGTCGATGACCTCGCGGAGCGCCGCCGCCTCCCAGTCGCTGGTCAGGTACTGGAAGTTGAACGCCTGGTGCATCTCGTCGGGGCGGACGTAGAGGGCCGTGCGCTCGACGGTCGGGGTCCATGCCTCGGCGACCAGGACGCGGTCGCCCTCGTACTCGTCGAGGATCCGGCGCCAGGAGCGGTAGATCTCGTGGACGCCGTCCTGGTCGAAGAAGGGCATGACGTCGTTGCCGAGCAGCTTGAGCTGGTCCTTGGCACCGAGGTCGGGCAGGCCGGGCGCCTTGACCAGGCCGTGGGCGACGTCGACGCGGAAGCCGTCGGCGCCGAGGTCGAGCCAGAAGCGCAGGATGGAGCGGAACTCGTCCTGGACGGCGGGGTGCTCCCAGTTGAAGTCGGGCTGCTCGGGGGCGAAGAGGTGGAGGTACCACTCACCGTCGGCGACCCGGGTCCAGGCGGGGCCGCCGAAGATCGACTCCCAGTCGTTCGGGGGCTCCGCGCCGTCCGCACCGCGGCCCGGGCGGAAGTGGAAGCGCTCGCGCAGGGGGGTGCCGGGGCCTTCGCGCAGCGCCTGCTTGAACCATTCGTGCTGGTCGGAGCAGTGGTTGGGGACGAGGTCCACGATGATGCGCAGGCCCAGTTCGTGGGCTTCGCGGATCACGGCGTCGGCGTCGTGCAGGGTGCCGAACATGGGGTCGATGGCCCGGTAGTCGGCGACGTCGTAGCCGGCGTCGGCCTGGGGGGAGGCGTAGAAGGGGCTGAGCCATACGGCGTCGACGCCCAGCTCCTTCAGGTAGGGCAGGCGGCTGCGGATGCCTTCGAGGTCCCCCATGCCGTCCCCGTTGGAGTCGGCGAAACTGCGCGGATAGACCTGGTAGATCACCGCTTCTCTCCACCAGCCGGGCTGCGTGCCGGTGGAGGTGGGGAGCGCGTCGGCGAGGTGCTGGGTCATGGTGTCCTTGGAGAGATCGGGCCGGGGGTGGGAGGGGGCAGGCTCGGGTGGTCAGCCCTTGGTTGCGCCTGCCGTCATCCCGGCGACGAGGTGACGCTGGGCGAAGACGAAGAAGATCGCCGCGGGGATGGCGATGAGGACCGAGGCGGCGCTCATGGCTCCCCAGTTGGAGGTGTACTGCGTGACGAAGGTCTGCAGGCCGCCGGCCAGGGTGAGGTTCTCCTCGCCGACCATGAAGGCGGAGGCGTACGCGACCTCGCCCCAGGCGGTGATGAAGGCGTAGAAGCCGGTGACGGCGAGGCCGGGCTTGGCGAGCGGCAGGATGAGGCGCCAGAAGGTGCCGAAGGGGTTGAGTCCGTCGACGCGGCCCGATTCGTCGATCTCGACCGGGATGGTGTCGAAGAAGCCCTTCATCATCCAGGCGCAGAACGGCACCGCGATGGTGAGGTAGGTGATGATCAGGCCGAGCGGCTGGTTGAGCAGGCCGAGGTCGCCCATGAGGTTGTAGAGCGGGACGATGAGGATCGCCATCGGGAACATCTGCGTGATGAGCAGGGTCCACATGAGCGGCTTCATGCCGGGGAACTTGAAGCGGCTGACCGCGTATCCGGTGGTGGCGGCGATGAAGACACCGAGGACGGTGGTGATGCCGGCGACCAGGACGGAGTTGGCGAACCAGCTGAGGAAGTGGCTCTGCTCCAGCAGGTACGTGTAGTTGCTGAGCGTCGGTTCCTTGACGAAGTCGGTGGTGACCGCGTGCTTGGCCGGCTTGAGCGAGGTCAGCACGATCCACAGCACCGGGAAGACGGCGATGACGGCGGCCACGACGAGGGTGCCGTGCAGGCTGACGGAGGCGAGCGGGGAACGGCTCCCGCGGGGTCGGGCCGCGGTGGCCGTACGAGCGGTTTTCGCAGTGGACATGGTCACCACACCTCTCCCTGCTTGCGCAGCGAGCGCCGGTAGACCAGCGCGAAGATCATGAGCAGGGCGAGGATCAGGACGCCCCAGGTGGCCGAGCCGGCGAAGTCGCGCGGGCTCGACACGAACGCCTCGCGGAAGGCCTGGGTCACCAGGATCTCGGTGGAGTCGCCGGGGCCGCCCCGGGTGAGCAGGAAGATCACCGGGAACATGTTGAAGGTCCAGATGGTGGAGAGCAGGATCACCGTCATGCTCACCGTGCGCAGCCCGGGCAGGGTGATGTGCCGGAAGCGCTGCCAGGCGCTGGCGCCGTCCATCTCGGCGGCCTCGTAGAGCTCGCCGGGGATCGACTGCAGGCCGCCGAGCAGGGCGACCATCATGAAGGGGACGCCGAGCCAGACGTTGACGGCGACGACCGAGAACTTGGCCCAGGTCGGGTCGTCGAGCCACGGGATCGCGGCGATGCCGCCGCCGTCGAGGATCTTGTTGAGGATGCCGTTGTCGCGGTTGAAGAGGAACCGCCAGGCGAAGACCGAGACGAAGCCGGGGACGGCCCAGGGCAGGATGAGCGCCATCCGGTAGGCGGCGCGGCCCCGGAAGTCCCGGTTGAGCATGTTGGCCAGGACCAGCCCGAGCGTGAAGGTGATGGACACGCACGCGACGGTCCACACCACCGTCCACACCAGCCGCTGCAGGAACACCGGGTCGCCGAGGACGGCCACGTAGTTGTCGAGTCCGACGAACTCGTACGTGGCCTCGATGTGCCGGGCGCCGATGGTGCGCGAGACGTTGCGCTCGGTGGCGTCGGTCAGCGACAGGTAGACGCCCCGGACCAGCGGCCAGCCGATGATCACGCCGAGGACGAGCACCACCGGGGCGACCATGGCCCAGGCGTACCAGTGCGTACCGACGGCGCGCCGGAGGCCGGACGCGCCCTTTCCACCGCGGGCACCGCCGCGGTTACCGCTGTCGCTGTCAGTCCTGCGGCTCCGGCCGCGGGCGGCGACGTCGTTCTCGACGTCGTCGCCCGCGGCCTTCGCCACCGACTGGCTGGTGTGAGCAGCCATGGTTTCGTTACTTCCAGCCCTTGAGGATCTTGCGGAACTCGACGCCGGCCGACTTGGCCGCGTCCTCCGGGCTCGACGCCCCGGTGATCGCCTTGGTGTATTCGACCTTCAGCGGCTCGAAGAGGGATCCGTTCTCCGGGATCCAGGCGCGCTCGACGGCCTTGTCCACGGCCGGCTTGAAGAACTGGACCATCTCGTTGCCCTTGACGTCCGGCAGCTCGTAGGCGGCGGTACGGGTCGGGAGCAGGCTGAGGTCCTTGGTCGACTGCACCTGGACCTCCTGAGAGGTCATGTACTCGACGAAGGCGTGCGCGGCGGCGGTGTTCTTGGAACCGGCGTAGACGGCGAGGTCGTGGCCGCCCTGCGGGGCACCGGCCTTGGCCGAGCCGGCCGGGACCGCGGCGATGCCGAGGTTGGCCTTGTCCTTGAACTGGTCGCCGGCGTAGGTGTCGGCGACGGCCCACGGACCGTTGATCATCATGGCGGCCTCGCCGGTCTTGAAGGCCGTCTGCATGTTGGCGTAGCCGTCGGTGGCGTTGGTGATCGCCGCGCCGGAGGCGACCAGGTCGCGGGCGGTCTTGAAGGCCTTGACGCCCGCCTCGTTGTCGACGGTGACCGTCTTGTTCTTCGCGTCGACCAGGTCGCCGCCCTCGCCGTAGATGAGGGGGAGGAACCAGTACGAGTCGTCGCCGCGGAGGTAGAGGCCGGCCTTGCCGGTCTTGCCCTTGATGGCGGCGGCGGCGGTCTTCACCTCTTCCAGCGTCTTGGGGGGCTGGACGCCGGCGTCGGCGAGCATCTTCTTGTTGTAGAAGAGGCCGAGGCTGTCGATGACCTGCGGGACGGCGTAGGTCTTGCCCTCGAACTTGCCGCTGGCCGCGGCCTGCGGGAGGAACTCGGCGTCGATCTTCTTCGCCTGGTCGGCCGGGACCTCGTCGAGGTAGCCCAGGGAGGCGAAGTCCGCGACCCAGCCGACGTCGGCACGGATGACGTCAGGCGCGTCGGAGCCGCTGCTGAAGGCGTTCTTGACCTTGTTCTGCGCGTCGCCGTACGGGACGTTGACGTACTTGACGGTGACCTTGGGGTGCTTCGCCGTGAACGCCTCGGCGATCTTCTGGAAGCTGGCCTTCTCGGCGTCGTTCGAGGTGTCCCACCACGTGACCGTGCCGGAAAGCTCGCCGCCCGCCTTGGTGCCGTCGGCCGCGTTCTTGTCGTCCCCACCGCAAGCCGTTGCCGCGAGCGCCAGGGTCGCGACCAGCGCGGTGGCCGCTATGCCACGCCGCATATGAACTCCTTCGATGATCCCGGCCGCGCCCTCGCGGTCCCGAGTTGCCAGGAACGTAACAAGACTGAAAGAGGACCGAAAGACCTTGCGCAAACTTTCTGCAAGCGGAGCCGATCGTTACATCCGTGTGTCCGTACGGTTGCCGCAGCTTGCTGTTAGTTCGAGTCACCTTCGACTGTCCGGGCCCGCAACCAGGGGGCATGTACCCGCGTTGACCCCGATATGACCCATGACTCGACGGCCGTCCAGCTTGCAAGCTCTTCCAGCAAAGCGACCGCGAGCGGTGGCTGGTGGCGCGATGCCGTCATCTATCAGGTGTACGTACGCTCCTTCGCCGACAGCGACGGAGACGGCATCGGGGACCTGCGCGGGGCCCGCTCCCGCCTCCCCCACCTCGCCCGTCTCGGGGTCGACGCCGTGTGGCTCACCCCCTTCTACGTCTCCCCACAGGCGGACGGCGGCTACGACGTCGCCGACTACCGGGCCGTCGACCCCCTCTTCGGGGACCTCTCCGACGCCGACGAGCTGGTCCGGGCCGCGCACGCGCTGGGGCTGCGGGTCATCGTGGACGTGGTGCCGAACCACACCTCCGAGCAGCACCCGTGGTTCCGCGCCGCCCTCGCCGGGGAGCCGGGGGCCCGCGAGCGCTACCACTTCCGCCCCGGGCGGGGGCCGGACGGCGCCCAGCCCCCGAACGACTGGGAGTCGATCTTCGGCGGCCCCGCCTGGACCCGGGTCGCCGACGGCGCGTGGTACCTGCACCTCTTCGCCCCCGAGCAGCCCGACCTCGACTGGGACCACCCCGAGGTCGCCGCCGAATTCGCCTCCGTCCTGCGCTTCTGGCTCGACCTCGGCATCGACGGGTTCCGCATCGACGTCGCCCACGGCATGGTCAAGGCCCCGGACCTGCCGGACATCGGCCGCGGCGCCCAGGCCACCCTCATCGGCACCGAGCCGCTCCCCTTCTTCGATCAGGACGGGGTCCACGAGATCCACCGCTCCTGGCGCCGCCTCCTCGACTCCTACGGGGGCGGGCGCATCGGGGTCGCCGAGGCCTGGGCGCCCACCTCGGAGCGGCTCGCCCTGTACGTGCGCCCCGACGAACTGCACCAGGCCTTCAATTTCCGCTTCCTGAACTGCCCGTGGGACCCCGCCGCGATGCGCACCGTCATCGACGAGTCCCTGGCCGCCACCACCGCCGTCGGCGCCCCCACCACCTGGGTGCTGTCCAACCACGACGTCGTACGCCATGTGACGCGCTACGGCGGCGGGGCCCGCGGCCTGGCCCGGGCGCGGGCGGCCGCCCTGCTGATGCTGGCCCTGCCCGGGTCGGCGTACCTCTACCAGGGCGAGGAGCTCGGCCTCCCGGAGGTGGCGGACCTCCCGGACCGGGTCCGCCAGGACCCGGCCTTCCGCCGCGGGCGCCGTCGGCTGTGGGACACGGACGGCCCGGCGGGGCCCGTGGGGTCGGAGGGGTCGGAGGGGAAGGCCGGCGGGGCAGGGTCCCCCGCCCCCGATTCCGCGACCGCGTCGGAGCCTGAAGGACAGGACGGGCTGCGCGACGGGTGCCGGGTGCCGCTGCCCTGGTCCGGTGCGGAGCCCCCGTACGGCTTCGGGCCGGCCGGCAGCTGGCTCCCGCAGCCCGCCGGCTGGGGCGGCCTCAGCGTCGCCGCGCAGACCGGCGACCCGCACTCGACGCTGGAGCTCTACCGCGCCGCCCTAGAGCTGCGCCGGGCGATGCCGGGGCTGGGCGCGCCGGAGGCGGGGACGGGGGCGGGGACGGGGGCCGGGGCGGGTGCCGATGCCGCGGCGGAAGCCCCGTACGGCCCGTACGCATGCGGAATGCGCTGGCAGTCCGCCCCCGAGGGCGTGCTCCTCTTCACCCGCCCCGGCTTCGCCTGCACCCTCAACAGCCGCCCCGACCCGGTCGAACTTCCCGCGCCCGGACGCCCCGTACTCTCCAGCGCCCCGGTGGAGACGGACGGCCGCACCGTCCGGCTTCCCCCGGATTCGTGCACGTGGTGGTCATTGTGAACGTCCGACCGGTACAGTCCAATCCCGTGACCGCACGGCTAGCCGACATCGCAGCCCAGGCGGGGGTCAGCGAAGCCACAGTCAGCCGCGTGCTCAACGGCAAGCCCGGTGTGGCCGCAGGCACCCGCGAGTCCGTGCTGGCCGCCCTCGACGTACTCGGCTACGAGCGGCCCGTGAAGCTGCGCCAGCGCAGTGCGGGGCTCGTCGGTCTGATAACTCCCGAACTGGACAACCCGATCTTCCCGGCGCTCGCCCAGGTCATCGGCCAGGCCCTGACCCGGCAGGGGTACACGCCGGTGCTGGCCACGCAGACGCCCGGCGGGTCCACCGAGGACGAGCTGACCGAGATGCTGGTCGACCGCGGGGTCTCCGGGATCATCTTCGTCTCCGGCCTGCACGCCGACACCACGGCCGACATGGGCCGCTACGACCAACTCCGCGGGCAGGGCGTCCCGTACGTCCTCATCAACGGGTTCTCCGAGAAGGTGCAGGCCCCCTTCGTCTCCCCCGACGACCGGGCCGCGATGGTCCTCGCCGTCACCCACCTGACCGCGCTCGGGCACACCCGCATCGGGCTCGCGGTCGGGCCGAAGCGCTTCGTGCCGGTCCTGCGCAAGATCGAGGGCTTCCGGCTCGGGATGAAGGAGCGGCTCGGACTCGGCGAGGCCGAGATCGAGGGGCTGATCCAGCACTCCCTCTATTCGCTGGAGGGCGGGCAGGCCGCCGCGGCCGCGCTGATCTCGCGCGGCTGCACGGCGGTGGTGTGCGCGAGCGACATGATGGCGCTCGGCGCGATCCGGGCGGCCCGGCAGCAGGGCCTGAAGGTCCCGCAGGACGTGTCGGTGGTCGGCTTCGACGACTCCCCGCTCATAGCGTTCACCGACCCGCCGCTGACGACCATCCGCCAGCCCGTACAGGCGATGGGGCAGGCGGCGGTCCGGACCCTGCTGGAGGAGATCGGCGGCACGCCGGCCCCGCACAGCGAGTTCGTCTTCCTCCCCGAGCTGGTGGTGCGCGGCTCCACGGCCTCCGGCCCGGACCAGCGCCGCCGCGACTAGGCCGTCTCTTTCGGATCTTGTCGGCCGAGCCCGCGGCGTCCGGTGCCGTGCCTGGCAAGGCGGAGGAGCGCACCGTGTACTGGACGTACTCGGGCGCCCCGACAACGCGGCCAGGTGCGGTGCCGGGCGTCGCGGGCCCGGCAAGATCCGAAAGAGACGGCCTAGGACGCCCCTTCCGGATCGTGCCGGGCCGGGCTCTCGCGGCCGGAGCTCCACGCGTACGTCATGGGAGCCGTCTCCACGACTTCGCTCGGCCAGGTCTCCCGGACGTGGTCGAGCCGCTGGTGGTGCTCCTGGATCCAGGTGTCCTGGGGGTCGATCCCCAGCAGGACGTTCAGACGGTCGGGGTCCTCCACGCTCAGCCACAGCGTGCGGTCCTCCTGCATGAGCAGGTGGAGAACCAGCCCGCGGTCGCGGCCGAGGGTCGCGCCCCGTCCCGGCGCGAGCCGCGACAGGTCGCGCTGCCAGTTGTCGAGGTCCTCCTGGAACAGGAAGACCTCCAGCCTGGCGTCGACGAAGTCCGCGAAGATCAGGACTTCGGCCCGCAGGGTGTCGTGGCCCGTCAGCACGCCGGGCCGGTAGCGGCCCGTCACGCGTACGACGCAGCGGTCGCCCGCCGCGTCCCGCAGATCGATCAGGTCCACCGGGGCCGGGCGGTCGTGTCCCTGCGGCGGCGCGGCCACCCCGGTCCCGATACTGGGCAGATGCCCATGCCCGGCCGGCTTCGCGACAGGGTCCTGCCCGACCACAAGCGGCGTTCCCTGGAGGACCTCCAGGAGGATCTCGATCTGTCCTCGGGGGACAGCCGGGCGAAGCAGTCGGCCTTCTGGACCATGCTCACGCTGTCCTCCGTGATCGCCGCGTGCGGGATCCTGACGGACTCCACCGCCACCGTCATCGGCGCGATGATCATCGCTCCGCTCTCCACGCCGATCATGGGCATCGCCCTCGGTGCCGTGCAGCGGCGCCGCTCCACCGCCCTCGCCTTCGTGGCGCTCGGCGGCCTGCTGGTGCTCCTGATCGGCGCGGCGGCCTCCCTGGTGGTGCCACCCGCCTACGACCTGCTGTCGGACAGTCAGATCTCCAGCCGGACCTCCCCCGGGCTCCTCGACCTGATCGCCGCGCTCGCCACGGGCTTCGCCGGTGCCGTGGCGCTGTCCCGCAAGGACGTCGCCGCGGTCCTGCCGGGGGTGGCGATCGCGATCTCCCTGGTACCGCCGCTCGTGGTGACGGGCGTGTGCGCCGGCCAGACCTCGTGGTGGCTGGCGCTGGGCGCGCTGGTGCTCTTCGTGTCCAACCTCCTCGCCATGGTGTTCGCCGGCATGGTCGTCTTCGCCGCCCTCGGGTACACCCGGCCCGGCGGCCACCCCGCCCGGGGAGGGGCCCCGCGCCGCGCCTACGTCATGGTCGGGCTGCTGTTCGCGGCGGTCCTGCTGCCGCTGGCCGCCGACACCGTGACCACGGTCCTGCTGAACGCGTGGACCTCGCGGACCTGGACCGCCGCCGAGCGCTGGCTCGCCGCCAGCCCCGGCGCGGCGGTCACCGGGGTCGACGCCCAGTCCAGGACCTTCTACGTCCACGTACGCAGTCCCGGGGCCCTCCCGCCGATCGAGGACCTCCTCGACGACCTCGAAGGACAGGTCCCCGACGGTCTCCCGATCGTGGTCGACGCCACCCGCGGACAGCAGATCGTCGCCGGGAAGGTGGGGGGCTGAGACGGCGGCGTAGTACCCAGGTCTGAGCGGCTGCGGCGAAGACCGTACCGAGGGATGATCGGAGGCGGGAACGCATCTGGCAGACTCTCTCCCCATGGGTGAATCGAGCGTGAAGACACTGGAAACCCGGACGGACGTCTCATCACCCACCGTGGTTGAGACCGAGACCCGCCCGGGGTCCGAGCGCACCCTGCTCTCCCGGTTGCGTGCCCCGCGCCGGCCCCGGATCTGGTTCGAGGTGCTGCTCATCGCGATCAGCTACTGGACCTACTCGCTGATCCGCAACGCGGTGCCCGAGCAGAAGGCGGCGGCCCTCGCCAACGCCGACTGGATCTGGAGCGCCGAGCGGACCCTCGGCATCGCCGTCGAGCAGTCGGTCAACCACGCGGTCAACTCCGTGACGTGGCTGATCGTGGGCATGAACTACTACTACGCCACGCTCCACTTCGTCGTGACGATCGGCGTGCTGGTCTGGATCTACCGTTTCCATCCGGGGCGGTACGCCGCCACCCGCATGGTCCTCTTCGCCACCACCGGCGTCGCCTTGGTCGGCTACTACTGCTACCCGCTCGCGCCGCCCCGGCTGATGAACGGGCAGAACTTCGTCGACACCGTGCTGGTCCACCACACCTGGGGCTCCATGGCCTCCGGCAACCTCAAGCAGATGTCGAACCAGTACGCCGCGATGCCGTCCATGCACATAGGGTGGTCGCTCTGGTGCGGCCTGACGATCTTCGCGGTCGCCTCGGCCCCCTGGGCCCGGATCCTGGGCCTGCTCTACCCGACGGCGACCCTCGTCGTCATCGTGGCCACCGCCAACCACTTCTGGCTCGACGCCGTGGGCGGCATGCTCTGCCTGGCCTTCGGCTACACGGTCTCGCGGTCCTGGTACGGCTCCTTCGCCCACCGCCTGCCCCGCCACCCCGAGCACGCGGACCCGCACCCGGCCACGGAACTGCTGAACCGGGTCCGCACCCGCGCCTGAGGCTACTGCTGCCCGAGGGCCATCCACTTCCCGGGCGTGGTGAGGGGCTCGAAGCCCGCCCGCTCGTAGACGGCGTGCGCGTCGGCGGTGGCGAGCAGCACCCGGCGCAGCCCGTACGGCTCCAGGTGCGCGCACACCGCGTCGACGAGGGCCCCGCCCAGCCCCTTGCCGCGGGCGCCCGGATCTACGTAGACGTCGCAGAGCCAGGCGAAGGTGGCCCGGTCGGTGACGACGCGGGCGTACGCGAGCTGGGCCCCGGAGGCCTGGTCGTAGAGGCCGAAGTTCACGGAGCCCGCGATGGCGTCCTCCTGCTTCTGCCGACTGCGCCCCAGCGCCCAGTACGCGTCTTCGGACAGCCACCGGTGGACGAGACCGACGTCCAGTCGGGCGGCGTCGGTGGAGATCTCGTATCCGTCGGGAAGGTCATCGCTCATCCCGGCATCCAACCAGCGACCGCTCCCCCGGAGAAGTCCGGGGGGCGGGCGCAGTCGTCCGCTCAGGGAGTCAGGACGACTGGTTCGTCAGGATCGCCGGGTCCGACAGGCCGGCCGCGCCGGTCTCGACCTTGCCGGCGAAGCGGCGGCCGAAGTCCGCGGACCCGGACGCGGTGACCGTCACGTCGTACCAGCGTCGGGTGTTCTTCAGGGAGACGCTGTACGTGACGGTGGCCCCCTTGGCGACCGTGAGGCGCTTGGGGCCGCCGCCGTAGGCATTGGTGACGGTGAGCGTCGCGGTCGACGCTCCGGCGTTGGTGAGGGTGAGGTCCAGGTTGCCCGTGGTGGCGTTGTGGCGGGCGGTGACCTCGGGGCCGGAGGTGGTGCCCGGGTTGCGGAAGCCCCGCAGGAAGCCGTTGGGTCCGTGGACGGTCAGGTCGGTGACGCCGGCGGAGTAGCGGGTGTTCCAGGTGTCCGAGATCGACTTGCCGGCCTCGGTGGTGTACGTCCAGGGGGCGTCGGTGCGGTTGCCCGAGGTGACGTAGAACTGCGCGCCCAGGTCCGGGCCGCCGCTGAAGGTCAGCTTGAACCTGCCCTCGCCGGTGAGCGCGGCGCCGTCCACGTACGGGGCGTACTTCAGCGGACGGGTGTGGCGCAGGCCCTTCTCCTGGCGCGGCATGCTCCCCACGGCCGGCGGGGTGGCCCGGAAGTCGGGGTGGCGCTCGCGGTCCTGCGGCTGCCACGCGCCGGTGTCGGGCAGCGACACCGCGGCCGTGTCCCGGCGGGCGAAGTCGAAGGCCGAGGTCAGGTCACCGCAGACGGCACGGCGCCAGGGCGAGATGTTGGGCTCGTGCACCCCGAAGCGCTTCTCCATGAAGCGGATCACGGAGGTGTGGTCGAAGGTCTCGGAGCAGGAGTAGCCGCCGGTGCTCCACGGCGAGACGACGAGCATCGGGACGCGCGGGCCCAGCCCGTACGGTCCGGCGACGTAGCCCGTCTTGCCGGGGAAGACGTCGAGGGAGGTCGGCGTGGTCGACAGGCCCTGGTTGGCGTCGGCCGGGGCGTACGGCGGGACGACGTGGTCGAAGAAGCCGTCGTTCTCGTCGTAGGTGATGAACAGGGCGGTACGGGCCCACACGTCGGGGTTGGAGGTCAGCGCGTCCAGCACCTGCGCGATGTACCACGCGCCGTAGTTGGAGGGCCAGTTGGAGTGCTCGCTGAACGCCTCGGGGGCGGCGATCCAGGAGATCTGGGGCAGGGTGCCGGCGGCGACGTCGGCGCGCAGCCGGTCGAAGTAGCCCTCGCCGGTGCGGGCGTCGGTGCCGGTGCGGGCCTTGTCGTGGAGCGGGTTGCCGGGCTGGGCATTGCGGTAGTTGTTGAAGTAGAGGAGCGAGTTGTCGCCGTAGTTGCCGCGGTAGGCGTCGTCGATCCAGCCCCAGGATCCGGCGGCGTCGAGGCCGTTCCCGATGTCCTGGTAGACCTTCCAGGAGATGCCCGCCTGCTCCAGGCGCTCGGGGTAGGTGGTCCAGCCGTAACCGGCCTCGGCGTTGTTGAGGACCGGGCCGCCGCCCGTGCCGTCGTTGCCGGTGTGGCCCGACCAGAGGTAGTAGCGGTTCGGGTCGGTCGAGCCGATGAAGGAGCAGTGGTAGGCGTCGCAGAGGGTGAACGTGTCGGCGAGGGCGTAGTGGAACGGGATGTCGTCACGCGTCAGGTACGCCATGGTCGCCGGGGTCTTGGCGGGCACCCAGTTGTCGTACTTGCCCTTGTTGAAGGCGCTCTGGCCGCCCGCCCAGTCGTGGTTGAGGCCCTGGAGGAACTCCATGCCGAGGTCGTCGGACGGCGGCCGGAAGGGCAGGGTCTCCTTGCCCGCGTTGTCGGTCTGGTGCCAGACGGACTTGCCGCTGGGCAGGGTCACCGGGCGCGGGTCGCCGAAGCCGCGCACCCCGCGCAGCGCGCCGTAGTAGTGGTCGAAGGAACGGTTCTCCTGCATCAGGACCACGATGTGCTCGACATCGGCGATGGTGCCGGTCGTCCCCTGCGCGGGGATCGCGGCGGCGCGCGCGATGCTCTCGTTGAGCAGGCTCAGGGCGGCGGCGCCACCGGTGAGCTGGAGAAAGCGACGGCGGTTGAGTTCTGCCATGGCGAGAGACCTCTGCTTTGTTCGAGGGTTCGTGAGCGCTCTTCAGAACAACGTGCCCGGAGTACCGCAGGGCGAGACCGATATGACGGCTGCGGGTACGTCAGGCGAACGGCAGGCCAGGAGGTGTCAACACGCCCGCTCGTATTCGACCTGGGTGAGGGGCTTCCCGTCGCCGAAGTCGAAGGGGCGGGCGGCGCCGCTCTCGGTGAAACCGCACTTGGCGTAGAAGCGGCGGGACCGCGGGGTGTCGTGCAGGGTCCACAGGTGGGTGCGGGCGAACCCGTCGTCGCGCAGCCGCTCCAGCGTCCCGGTCATCAGCGCGGCCGCGATGCCGCTGCCCCAGCTGTCGGGGTGGCTGTAGAAGGAGAGGATCTCGGAGAGGCCCGGCCGGGCCGTCGAGGCCCTGAAGGCGGTCAGCGCCAGCGGACGGCCGTCGTGTTCGGCCAGCAGGATCGTGGTGTCCGCCTGCCCGACCCTGTCGTGCCACCGCGTTCGTCTGCTCTCGACGCCGCGTGCGGCGAAATCCGGATCGAAGAGGGGGGCGTAGGCCGCCTCCCAGGCTGCGGCGTGGATCTCGCCGAGGACGCCCCCGTCGTACGGGGCGGCGCGCCGAACGGTGAACATGCCCTCACCGTAACCCCGCGGCGTTCCCGGGCACTTGGGAATGTCAGAACGGGCGCCTGAAGGGGAGGAACCGCCTTGGTGCGGGAGCCGGCAGGGGTACGGGCTCCTTCGAGGGCGCCGGTACGGAGCCGCCCGCGCCCGGGGCGATCCGTCGCAGGGCCTCGGTGAGGGTGCGGACGTAGGCCGCGTCCGCCAGGATCCGTATGCGCTCGAAGGGGTGGCCGAGCCGTTCCTCCCGCGCCAGGATCCGGCCCAGCAGGGGCGCCGCGGCGGCGGCCGGGGCGCCGATCTCCCCGAGGCGGCGGACGGCTTCCTGCACCGGCATGGCCGGATGCCCCGCCCAGGCCGGATCCACCTCCGCCAGCAGCACCGGCACGGCGGGCTCCGGGTCCCCGGTGATCCGCCAGTACGCGTGCGCGGCGGCCACCCGGGTCCACGCGCCGGGCGACTCCATCAGACCGCGCACGGTGTCCGCGTGGGCCGCGGCCGACGGGCCGAGATCGGCGAGGAAGGGCAGGCCGTGGCCGGCCGTTCCGGACCGCACCGCCGCTCCGCACACGTCGAGGGCGAGGGCGGGATCGCCGGTGACCCGCCAGTGCGCCCAGGCGGCCAGCCGCAGGTGGTGGCGGCCGGCGCGCGGGTCACGACCGGTGGCGAAGCCGGTCAGCCGGTTCGCCGTCCCGGCCGCGGCGGGCCCGATCCGGCCGAGGACGCGCAGGGCGTCGTAGGCGTACGGCATGTCCAGGAACCCGGTCACCTCGGGCACGGCGGGCGCGGCGTCGGGTCCCCAGGCCGAGAGCACTTCGAGGGTGGCTTCCGCCCGGTAGCTGCCCTTCAGCAACGTGGCCCGCATCGTGGGAACCAGCCCTGCCGCGGGCAGCTCGGCCAGAATGCGGGCCTGCGGTCGCTGGGTGGGAAGGCCGCCGTGCTCTCCGAGGTTGTGCAGGGCCGGCAACGCGCGCAGGTCGCCCATCCCGGCGAGGGCCAGGGCGCGCACCTTCACGCCGTGACCGACGGCGGTCCCGAAGACCCCCTGCTGTCGACGGAGGTCGTCGGCGATCCGGTCGGCATGCCGGGTGGCGGCCCGGCCCGCCTGGACCAGCGCATGGTCGGCGTCGTAGCTCGGCGCTTCGGAACAGACCGCTTCGACCACGACGTCCCAGCACGCCGGATCCGGCCGCCGGTACCGGTGCACGGCCTCGACGGCAGAAGCCACCCGTCTCACGAGGTGACGGCGTGGGCGACGAAGCCGCTCCAGGCGGCCGGGGTGACCGCGAGTCGGGCGTACTCGGGACGCTTGGAGTCCCGGACGAGGACGGCGGCGGGGGTGTGGGCGACCTCGACGCAGTCGGGGCCGTCGTTGGTGCTGTAGCTGCTCTTGACCCACGTGAGTGCGGCCAGGCCCTCCACCGACGGCTTCATGGTCACGTCTCCCCCAGTACCTTCTCGATGAACGTCAGCGACGCGCGAGGCGTCAGAGCCTGTGCCCGGATCATGCCATAGCGCATGTCCAGGATCTGGACCTCTTTCGGTTCGGTGATCAAGCGACTGACCAGCTGAACTTCGTTGTGTCCGACCGTTGTTCCGTCTTTGAGGCGCATGACCTTGAGAGAGCCCGCCAGACCGGCGTGCTCGTCGACGGCGGTGGGCATCACCTGGATCTCCACGCTGCGGGATTGCCCTACCTCCAGCAGGTGTTCAAGCTGGCGGCGCAACACCATCTTGCCCCCGATGGGCCGCCGGAGGACAGCCTCTTCCTGCACGACGGTCAGCAGCGGGGCCGGATGCCGCCGGAGGATTTCCTGGCGCGCCACCCTCGCCGCGACCAAACGCTCGGTCTCGTCCTCCGAGTAAGCCGGGCGCCTCACCCCATAGAGCGCACGGGTGTACTCCTCGGTCTGGAGCAGGCCCGCCACCGCGACGTTGTCGTACGACCCGATCTCCACCGCCTGGGATTCCAATTTGGCGAGATCCCGGACCTTCTTCGGATACCGCGCCCGCTGAATGTCCTCCTTCATGGCGGCGATTTTCCCGCACGCCCCCAGGACCTCGTCCGCCTTGTCCAGGAACTCCGGACGCGGAATGCGGGCGCCGCGCTCGATCTTGTAGATCAGATTGGCGCCGTAACCCATCCGTTCACCGAACTTGGAACGGTCAAGTCCGCTCGCCTCCCGCCACATTTTCAACTGGCGTCCCACCGCGGCGATGACCGCCCCGGATTCGTCCTCAGGGTCGAGTTCCCAGCTCGACTCGTCCGTGCCGTCCGTGCTCACTTCCACCTCCGCGGGACCGGGAGGACACGGCGGGACGACCTTGGACAGCCGTCGTACACAGCGCCCTCAACTCTGTTCAGGTTACGCACGGATGGCCACGCTGAGTCACGTGAATCAGGAAACCTGCCTCGTCGCCACGCTCCCGTCCACCCCGCGCGGAGCACGCGCCGCCCGCGCCCTCACGGTCACCCAACTCGCGGAACATCGACTTCCGTTCGAGGATGCCGCGCAGGTCGTCGCCGAGCTCGCCGCGAACGCCGTGACCCACGGCCGGGTGCCGGGGCGGAACTTCCGGCTCGCGTTGCGGCTCACGGACGGGCCTACGCTCCGTATCGAGGTGTCGGACACAAGGCGGGAGTTCGCGCCGTCCGCAGTGCCGGCGGGGCCAGGGGCGGAGTCGGGGCGGGGGCTGGTCCTGGTCTCCGCGTTCGCCGCGCGCTGGGGGGTCGATCACGGGCCCGCGCCGCTGAAAACGGTATGGGCGGAAATGGATTTGGGAAGTCCGATTTCACCGGATCGAGGTTTCCGCGATCCGGTGGCTCGACCACCGGTCACGCACGACGCCTAAGGACTGGATAACCGGGGGAAATGACCTCTCCCTACCTCCCCCTCCCCTCTCACCCGGTCGGGTGAATCACCCCAACCCGGCTGGCGCATATGACAATTCGCCGGGCACTCTGGCTCCCGACAACCCCATAAAACGCGTACGGCCCTCGTACGGGACTGGCATCCCGAGCGAGGGCCTGACCACAGAGGAAGCAAACACCTTCCCCATGGCTGACCAGCAGCTTAGCGCCCCTGTGCGCGTCCCGTCGGGCATCCGGCACATCAACCACGACCACCGTCGCGGCTACGTCAAGATCGGCAACCATCTCGCCCAGCACCGCGAGCTGAGCATGACGGCGATCGGGCTGGCCACGCACATCCAGTCCCTCCCCACCGGCTGCAAGGTGACCATCAAGGCCCTGGCCGAACGCTTCCCGGAGGGCGAGGTCCGCATCGCAGCCGCCCTGCGCGAGCTGGAGGCGCACGGCTACCTCATGCGCTCCAAGGAGCGGCTCCCGTCCGGGCATATCGTGACCTGCACGGTCTCGTACAACAACCCGCCCGCCAGGTTGGCGGAGGCGGCCTGCGAGCGGCGCGAGCCGGAGCCGTCCCCGGACCCCGCCCCGGAGCACGAGCCCGAGCCCACGCCTGCCGCCGAAGCCGTGCCGGAGGAAGACGTCCCGGAGGTCGAGCTCCAGGCCCGTGAGCTGCTGGCCCGGCTGCGGCTGCGTGATCCCCGGCTGGTGCTGTCCGAGCGCGACACGGTGCGGCTGGCACCGGCCGTGGCCGTCTGGCTGGAGCGCGGGCTCGTACCGGGCGCCGTCACCGCCGCGCTGACGCGTGCACTGCCGCAGACGGTGATCCACTCCCCGGCCGCCCTGCTCGCCCACCGCCTGCGGGAACAGCTACCGCCCCGGCTCCCGGACCTCTGGTCGGCGTACCCCGCGCTCCCCGACCGCGAGGTCCATCCGCTCCGCTCGTGCGAAGACTGCGACCGCGCCTTCCGCTCCCCCGTCCCCGGGCGATGCACGGACTGCGCGGCAGCAGCATCAGCTGCCTGACGCCTGTACCTGTGTTGCGGATTCGCATGCCGGAGCTCTGCCGCTCCTGGTAACTGTGGAGCCTCAGGGTGTCGGTCCTTCTCATCGGGCGGGGGTGGGTGTCATGGCCTTGCCTGGCGCGAGCAGTTCCGAGGGCGGCGTGGAGGGTCCGCGGCGGTACCTGATCGCCGCAGTGGTGGCCGAGTACCCGAAGAACCGGGACTGGGACCGGCCCGGCCTGCTGGAGGCCCGCGACAAGGTCGTCGACCTGTTCACCGGCCGGCTCGGCTACCGCCTCCACGATTCGCTGCCGCTCAACCCCACGGGACGGCAACTGACAGACGCCCTGCGCGCGTTCTGCACGTCACCGGAGCGCCGGGAGGACGACCTCCTCACGATCTACCTGTCCTGCCACGGCGAGATCCTCGACGACGGCGAGGAACACGTCCTGCTCACCACCGACACCGACCCCGAGGACCTGACCTACACCGCCCTGCCGACCGCCGACCTGACGCGGGCCGTGCTGCGCGGGTCCCGGATCCGGCGGGTCCTGCTCCTGCTGGACGCCTGTTACGTCGGCCAGGGCGGCAACCAGATGGCCGCCGCCGCGCTGGAGCGTCTCGGTGCGACCTGGGGCAGGAGTTCCGGTTCGGGGCTGGTGGTCGTCTCCTCCGCGCAACCGAACCAGTCGGCCGCGACGGGTGCCTTCCCGAAGCTGCTGGAGGACGCGGTCACCGGCCTGTCGGTCGCCGGGCACGGCCCGGACACGCTCTCGGTGAACGCGGTGGTGCAGCACATCAACGGCTCGAAGGAGCGGCCCGGCCATCAGCGGATCGGCCTGGCGATGGTGGGCCTGGACGGCGAGCCTCCGGCGTTCTTCCCCAACCCCCGCCACGACGTCCGGCTGAACGAGGTCGACCTCGCACTGCAGCGGGCCGCCGCGTTCGACGAGGAGGACCGGAGGCGGGAGACGGAGTTCACGTCCCGGCTGCTGGTCCGCGCGATGGGCTACAACAGCCAGGCCGGGGCGGCAGCGTGGTGGTTCAGCGGCCGCCGCACCGCCCTCCGAGATCTCGCGTCATGGCTCAACGACCGTACCGGCGGCGACCGGTCGGTGTGCCGGGTGGTGACCGCGGCCCCCGGCTCGGGCAAGACGGCCGTGCTGGGTCTGGTCGCCGCGCTCACCCATCCCGAGCGGCACGGGACCGTACCCCTGCACGCCCTCGGCCTGCCCGCCGACCTGCTGGACGTCGGCGCGGTCGATGCCGCCGTCTACGCCCAGCGCCTGACCGACACCGAGGTCCTGGAGGCCGTCTGCGCCGCCGCGCGCGTCCGGGCCGCAACCGTCGGCGAACTCCTCGAAGCCCTCGGCCGGCGGGCACGGCCGCTGACCGTCCTCATCGACGCCCTCGACGAAGCCGCCACCCCCGGCACCCTCTGCAGTTCGGTGCTGCGCCCGCTCATCGAGCACTCCGGCGGCCGCCTCCGCCTGCTCCTCGGCACGCGCCCCTATCTCCTGCCCCGCCTCGGCATCGGCCCCGCCGACACCGTCGACCTCGACGACGCCCGCTACGCCGACCCCGAGGCCCTGGCCGTGTACGCCGCGCGCAACCTGCTCGAAGCCCACCGTGCCTCCCCCTACCGCGAGCGGCTCGGGGCCGTGCAGCCCGTGGCGAAGGCCGTCGCCCAGGCCGCCGGGCACTCCTTCCTCATCGCCCGCCTCACCGCCGGCACCCTCGCCGCCACCCCGGCCATCCCCGATGCGAACGACCCCGCCTGGCGCGCATCGCTGCCCCGGCACGCGGGCGACGCCATGCGCCGCGACCTCCACCAACGCCTCGGCGACGACGCCCGACGCGCCACGGACCTGCTGCGGCCGCTGGCCTACTCGCAGGGGCAGGGCCTGCCCTGGGAGGACATCTGGGCCCCTCTCGCCACCGCGATCTCCGGCCGCGCCTACACGGACGACGACCTCGTGTGGCTGCGTAGCGAGGCCGGTTCGTACGTGGTCGAGGCCACCGAGAACGGCCGCTCCGCCTACCGGCTCTACCACGAGGCGATGGCCGAGCACCTGCGCGAGGGCACGGACCCCGAGGCGGTGCACGCGGCGTACGCGCGTGTCCTCACCGCCCGCGTCCCCTGCCACGTCGACGCGACCCCCAACTGGTCCCGGGCCCATCCCTACGCCCTGGCCCACCTCGCCCACCACGCGGCCCAGGCCGGGCTCCTCGACGAGGTGCTGGCCGACAGCGAGTACCTGGTCCACGCCGAGCCCCGCGGCCTCACCCCGTACCTGCACCGCGCCCACGGCGACACGGCCCGGCTGGCCGCCGCGGTGTACCGCACGAGCGTCCACCTCCACCGGGACGCCACCGCGCAACTGCGCCGCCAGACCCTCGCCCTGGACGCGGCCCGCGCCGGCGCCCCCGACCTCCACGGCAGCCTCACGAGCCGCATCCCACCCGGCGACTGGGCCCCCGTCTGGGCCACCGGCAGCACTTTCAGTTCCGCCTTACGGGACACCCTCACCGGCCACGACGGCTCGGTGCATGCGGTGGCATGCACCGAACTGGACGGTCATCCGGTCGCCGTCACCGGCGGAAACGACGGGACCGTACGAATCTGGCACCTGAACGTCGGCCAAGGCATCGGCAAGCCCATCACCGCCCACGACGGTCCCGTGCGCGCCGTGGCCTGCACGGCCGTCAGGGGCAACCCGGTCGCAGTCACCGGCGGGGACGACGGAACGGTGCGGATCTGGGACCTCAGCACCCGCCAAGCCATCGGCGAACCCATCACCGGCCACAACGGGTGGGTCATGACGGTGGCCTGCACAATGATCGACGGCAACCCGGTCGCAGTCACCGGTGGGGACGACGGAACCGTACGGATCTGGGACCTCAGCACCCGCCAAGCCATCGGCGAACCCATCACCGGCCACAACGGGTGGGTCATGACGGTGGCCTGCACAATGATCGACGGAAAACCGGTCGCAGTCACCGGTGGGAATGACGGAACGTTCAAGACGTGGGACCTGAACACCCGCCAAGGCCTCGGCGAAGCCATCACCGGGCACGACTACTGGGTTCGTGCGGTCGCCTGCACGACGATCGACGGAAAACCGGTCGCCGTCACCGCCGGGGACGACGGGACTGCACGGGTCTGGGAGCTGAACACCCGCCAAGGCCTCGGCGAAGCCATCACCGGCCACGACTACTGGGTTCGTGCGGTCGCCTGCACGACGATCGACGGAAAACCGGTCGCAGTCACCGGCGGAAACGACGGGACGGTACGCATGTGGGACGCCGCCACCGGCCAAACCGTCGGCGGCCCCCTCGCCAGCCACGACGGCTGGGTACATGCGGTGGCCTGCACCGTGATCGATGATCGCCCGGTCGCCGTCACCGGCGGACGCGACGGGACCGTACGGGTCTGGGACCTCAACACTCCGCCAACCGTCGGCAGTCCACTCGCCGGCCACGACGACTGGGTGTACGGGGCGGCCTGCACAACGATCGATGGTCACCCGGTCGCTGTCACCGCCGGGGACGACGGGACCGTACGCGTGTGGGACGCGCGCACCGGCCAAACCACCGGCGAACCCCTCACCGGCCACGACGGCTGGGTGCGCGCGGTGGCCTGCACGGTGATCGACGGAAAACCGGTCGCCGTCACCGCCGGACGCGACGCGACCGTACGGATCTGGGACCTCAACAGCCGCCAAGCCATCGGCGAACCAGTCACCGGCCACAACGACCGGATTCGGGCCGTGGCCTGTACGACGATCGACGGCAACCCGGTCGCCGTCACGGGCGGGCACCACGGGACCGTACGGATCTGGGACCTCAGCACCCGCCAAGCCATCGGCGAACCACTCACCGGCCACGACGGGTGGGCGTACGCGGTAGCCTGCACGATGGTCGACGATCGCCCGGTCGCCGTCACCGGCGGACGCGACGGGACCGTACGGATCTGGGACCTCAACACCCGTCAAGCCATCGGCGAACCCCTCACCGGCCACGACGACTGGGTGCGCGCCGTCGCCTGCACGACGATCGACGGAAAACCGGTCGCCGTCACCGCCGGGGACGAGGGGACGCTCAGGATGTGGGACCTGAACACCCACCGAGCCATCGGCGAACCCCTCACCGGCCACGACGGCTGGGTGCGGGCCGTGGCCTGCGGGGTGATCGACGGCAACCCGGTCGCCATCACCGGCGGACGCGACGCGACGATCCGGCTCTGGGACCTGCGGACCTGGTCGGTCAG
Organism: Streptomyces nojiriensis; assembly: GCF_017639205.1. Taxonomy (NCBI): domain Bacteria; kingdom Bacillati; phylum Actinomycetota; class Actinomycetes; order Kitasatosporales; family Streptomycetaceae; genus Streptomyces; species Streptomyces nojiriensis. The sequence goes on from NZ_CP071139.1 coordinate 3,123,245, forward strand.
CACGAGAATCTTCCTCGGCCAACCGACCGCCATCGCTCTCACCGACACCGGCGACCTCGCCTTCTGCTACCGCGACGACGTCGCCCTCTTCCGCCGCAGGCCCCACTCCGCATGACCGACCGCCCCAGGTCGTGGGGACGTGCCACCGGTCGTACCGTGGAAGGAGGCGCGCGCCCCCGCAGCAGCCTGCGGCGGTGCACGTGCCCGCACAGGCCGTGCGGCGCCCTGGCCCCGAGGGGCGGGTGTCATGGGCGGCTACCCACGACCCCCGACGAGGGGAAAACTCTGATGCGTACCAAGAACGGCCGGATCCGTCGCGTGTGCGCCGCCGCCTGTACCGTCCCGCTGCTCGTGCTCGGCGGCGCGGCCACCGCGATCGCCGTCCCGGCGGCCGCCACGGCGACGTCGGCATCCGTCACCAGCAGCGTGCAGCAGTCCACGCCGGACGAGATCCTCGCGCTGGTCAACGCCGAACGCGCCAAGGTGAATTGCGAGCCCCTGACGGTGGACCCGCGGCTCGCGGCGGCCGCCCAGGCGCACGCCGACGACATGGCGGCGAACGGGCTGACCGCACACACCGGCTCGGACGGGTCCAGCGCCCTGTCCCGTATGGAGAAGGCCGGCTACTCGCCCGCAGGCCCGTCCTCGGAGAACGTCTCCGGACCGGGCTACGACTCCTCCAAGGCCCACGTGGACGGCTGGATGAAGAGCACCGGCGGCCACCGGGAGACCATCTTGAACTGCACGTTCAAGCAGACCGGGATCGGCACCAACGGCCAGTACGCCGTCGAGCTCTTCGCCGTCCAGTCGAGGTAGCCGCACAGCCGATCCAGCACCGAACCGATTCGGAGAGCAGGTACGTCCCCATGCACATGTCGACCCGTGTCGCCGGTGTGCTCACCAGCCTGGCCCTCGCCCTCGGCGGCGCCGCCTTCGCGGCGCCCGCCGCCCATGCGGATGTCACGGCCTGCATCAACCAGGTCGAACGCGAGCTGCAGGGCGGCGAGGCCCCGGACTCCGTCCGCATGGCCTGCTACGTCGGCCTGACCGGCGACAACGAGCAGTGCGTGTCCGGCCTGACCGCCGCAGGCGTCACCAACGGGACGTCGGTGAGCGCCTGCCGGGTGGCCCCCGAGTAGGAGTTCCGCCGCCCGTGCCACCGCCCGTGCCCCACTCGTTTCCGAGAGCAGGTGTGTGCCCCATGCGCACGTCGACCCGAATCGCCGGTGTGCTCACCGGCCTGACCCTCGCCCTCGGCGGCGCCGCCCTCGTCGCCCCCGCCGCCCACGCGGACATCCCCGCCTGCACGAACATGGCCGCGCAGGCGGGTGCCGAGGCCACCGACGCCGTCACGGCGGCCTGTCGGCAGGGTGTGAGCGGCGATCTGCAGGGCTGCGTGAGCGGCCTGACCGCGGCCGGAGTGCCGGGTGGCGCCGCGAACGGTGCCTGCCGGACGGCGGCCCTGGAACCGCGGTAGGGCCCGCGGAGCATCGGCGGCGGACGTATCGCCCGTAGCGTCCGTTTTCCCTTCGAGTTGTTCGAGGGGAAAACGGGCGCTTTGCTCTGCCTCGGCCCTTTCGGGTCGATCTCGTCCACCGGCAGCCCTGGCGGCCCGGCCGGGAAACAGTGACATGCGTCACGGGGCGCCCGTCGGCGGTGGGCTTTCTTGACGGGGTGTTAACCCGCCGACATTTCGATATTTGTCCCTTTTGGAATCGACATTCCCCTCTCCGCCGGAAACGGAATATGCGGTACCGGTGGACCCGTCCCCGACCGGCCAGGTCACAGCCGTTTCTGACCGCTCCTCAGACGGTTGCGTGAGTGACCAAATCGTGATGATGCACGATCACGGTCCCGTTTCAAGCCACGTGCCGACCGCCCCAAGCTCGTGATCAGCGGAAACTTGCCAGGCCATTCAGAGGCTTTTAAGAATGGCGGCCTCTTCGGCGCCCTGTGCTTGCGGCGCCGGAAGCTTCGCGATCACTGAATGAGGTCAGGCATGCAGAAGCATCGGAAGAAGACGTCCTACAAGAAAATAGTCATCGGCGTCGGCGCGCTCGCCATCGTGGGTGTTCCCACCGCCGCCATGGCCTGCTTCGACGGCCAGGACAACGGCAACGGCAACCGCAACGGCAACGGCTGGACGCGCACCGCGAGCCACCAGCAGCAGCGCCCGTGGCAGTGGCAGTCCACGCCGTCGGCCACGCCGACCACCCTGGCACCCGTGGACGCACCGCTGCCGAGCGAGACGCCGAGCGACAGCCCCTCCGAGGCCTCCCCCAGCAGCCCCGTCGAGACCGCGCCGCCCGTCGTGGAGACCACGCCGCCCGCGCAGCCCAAGCCCGCGAAGCCGCCGGTCGCCACGAAGAAGCCGCAGGCGCCCCAGCCGTCGAAGCCGGCCGCCCCGCCGGCCTCCGGCGACATCGCCCAGGTCCTCGCGCTCGTCAACCAGGAGCGCGCCGCCGCCGGCTGCCAGGCCGTCTCCCTCAACGCGAAGCTCTCGAAGGCCGCGCAGGACCACAGCGCCGACATGGCCGCCCACAGCAACATGTCCCACACCGGCTCCGACGGCTCGGACCCGGGCGCGCGGATCACCCGCGCCGGGTACACCTGGAGCACGTACGGCGAGAACGTCGCCTACGGCTACAGCACCCCCGAGAAGGTCATGGAAGGCTGGATGAACAGCCAGGGCCACCGGGAGAACATCCTGAACTGCTCCTTCAAGGAGATCGGCATCGGCCTGGCGCAGCCCGGCTACTACTGGACGCAGGACTTCGGCACGGCGCGCTGACCCCGCGCCCGGCCCGGTGGAGCGGACCGCGGACCCACGAGGGGTCCGCGGTCCGCTCCGCCCGTTCCGGTCACAGCCGGAACAGCACTCCGCGCCAGGTCCAGCCCGCTCTGAGGATCGTGTTCTGCAGGGGGTTCTTCATCTCCGCCGTCTCGAAGCGGAACGTCTCCACCTTGCGGCGGCGGCCGTCGGCGCCCCGCTGGAACTCCCACTGCCGGTAGACGGCCTTCCCCGGCCCCCGGCCGTACTGCTCGCCGGAGTGCTCCACAGCCGGCTCCCAGCGCTCTTCGAGCGTGCGCACCTCGTGCTTCGCGGGGACCAGCAGCATGCTGGTCTTCAGAGTCAGGCGCATCTCGCCGATCCGGCACTCCGCCACCAGGTCCGCGCGCTCCCCCGCGGTGCCCTCGCGTACGGCGAAACGGGCGCCCGGGCCGCCCAGCGCGAGCAGGGCCTCCCGGAGCCTGTGCGCGTCCACCGGCGCGACCTGGTGCGGCGGGTACCTGGTGCCCGTGCGCTTGTCCCAGAAACGGCCCACCGTCAGCTCCCCGCCCCGTTGTCCGGGCGCACGGTGCGCACGAAGTCCTGGAAGTCGCCCAGGACGCCGTCGTGCTGGGCGGCGGTGGCGGTGAGCGCCAGCCGGATCACCGCCCGCTTGTGCGGGTCCCCGGTGTCGACGAGGAGCAGATAGACCTGGGACTGGACGAGGTCGCGGCGGACGTCGCCGTCGGTCAGGGCCGAGAAGCCCAGCCGCTGGGTCAGGGCGGGTGCGTCGGCGGAACCGGCCTCGCGGCGGTGGACCACGACCACGGACCCGGGTTCGGCGAACGCGCGCAGGCGCTCCACCGACGCGTCGGCGAGCTCCTCCAGCGTCACCCCGTCCTTCGGGAACCCGCCGTCGATGGTGATGTTCGCGGCGAAGCCGGCGTCCGGCCGTGGATGCACGGCGGCGAAGGCCACCTCCGAGTCGTCCGCTCCCTGCGGACGGGCCGCGAGCCAGCCCTCCGGCAGCCGGAACTCGATCGGTACCGGCAGTGTCGTGGGCATCCGGGGCCCTCCTTCCATGGAAACGGACATCAGTCGAGCAGCCAGTCCTTGAGGTCGCCCGCGGCGTCGCCGACCGCATGCGCCGTATCGCCCACCGCGTCGGCCACGTCGCCGGCGGTCTTGGCCACCTTCTCCGGGTCGACGGTGATCTCCAGGCCTATGGAGCCGCCGAGGAGCGGGGAGGCACCCGCCTTGCCGCCGAGCTTCCATACTCCGGTCTCCTCGTCCTTCTTGTAGCCCCACCAGGCTTCGGCACCGGGACCCGCCCATCCTTCGGCCGTCACGCCGACGCCGATGCCGCCGGACTCCACGCCTCCGGCGACGGTGCCCTTGGCCCCGGCGAACGCCTTCGCGCCCACCGTCACTTCTTCCCTGGTGGCCTTGGCGCTGACTCCGGCCTCGGCACCGGCGAATCCCTCCGCACGCCCGTAGGCACTCTGCCGATCGGTGCCGATCCGGCCTTCGGCCAGGGCCCGCACGCCCGCGGAGGCCTCGGCCTTGGCGACGAAGCCCTTGTCGGTGAAGCCCGCGTTCGCGGTGGCCCGGCCTCCGCCGTAGATGTCGGCGACCCCGGACAGCTTCAAGCCCGCGAGGTCGGTCTCGCCCTTCGCGGTGTGGTGGAAGAGGTCGGCGTACGCCTTGACCGAGGCCTCCTTGCCGTACTGGCCCGGTCCGGTGGTGCTCACGCCGAGGCTGTCGGTCTTCGTCTCGGCCTTGGCCTCGTCGGGCTTCTTGAACTTCGCGAGGTCGCCCTCCGCGTAGTTGTTGAAGCCGGTGATCGTTTCGTCCGCGCCGCTGCCCTGGCCGAAGGCGTCCCGGTTGCTGTCGACCACGGCCGCCGCGAGGGCGTCGTAGACGTGCTGGTCGGCGTCGGAGGCGGCCTTGACCCGGTCGTCGATGTGCTGCTGCCACTTGCCGACCGCGACGCGGATGGTCTCCTGGCCGTCGGGGTCGTGGTGATAGGCGCTGCGCTCGGCGGGCGTCAGTTTGGTGTAGTCGAAGGCGACGCGCCCCTGCTCCGAGACGGTCATACCGGCGGCGACGGCGTCGTCGCGGGCGCTCTCCAGTTTCTTCCTGAGGTCCGTGAACAGCTCGTGGGCTCCCCGTAAGAGGCTCGCGACCGCCTTGGCCTGGCCCTGCGCGGCGGAGTACTCGTAGCGGGTCGCCGTGAACTTCACCCGCGCGGCTTCGACACTGAGACCGGACCAGGTGTCGCCGCCCATGGTGATCTTCTGGACGGAGTCGCCGTAACGGGTCTCGACCTTCTTCAGCTCGCCCGCCATCGACTCCCACTTGGCGGCGGCCGTCGACAGCAGACCCAGATCCGTGGTCAGGATTTCGTGGTACGTCAGCACGACGGCCCCCTACATCCGGTTCAGTTGCGACTGCGACGCGAACTGGTTGCCCAGGCCGACGTCGTTCCGTACGAACTGACCGGAGGCGCCGCGCAGTGCGGTCTTCTCCCCGGCGAGGCGGCCCATCAGGGTCTTGACCTGCTGGTCCCACGTGTCCGCCACCTTCTTCAGGGCGGCGGCCGTCTGCCAGCCGTCGAAGCCCTTCTGGGCGGCGCCGGTCGCCTCGTCCGCGTGGTCGGCGGCACGCTTGGTCCCCGGCTCCAGCTCGTTCTCTATCGTGCTCGCCGCGGCCGTCTTCTCGGCCGGCGTCGAGGCGAAGTCCGGGGACCCGCCCGGAGCCAACGGCCCCGCGGGCCGCGGGGTCACTCCCGGTGCGTACGGCACCACCGACGGCGCGGTGACGCCCGGGGCGTACGGGCCCACCGGCGGCCCGCTGTTCAAGCGCATGTCCACTTGCTGATCCGGTATCGGACCCAACGCATCTGCCATTGCTGCGCCTCCCCCATGATCGGAGGCTGATCCTATGCAAATCGCGAAGGCATCCGCCAGGCATGGAGGGGCAGTTGGGGCGCCGGTTGCGCGGCCCGGGGGGCGGAGCCCATGGGCCCGCGGGCCGCAGCCCGCGGGCCCGGCTACGCCCCGTAGAAGAGTTCGTCCACCACGGCCCGGGCGCGGCGGGTGATGCGGCGGTAGTCGTCCAGCAGCTCCCCGACCGTGCCCTCGGCGTATCCGAGGTAGCGGCCCACGGCCGCGAGTTCCCGGGCCTCGGTCGGGAAGGTGTCCCCGGCGCGGCCGCGCACCAGCATCACGGCGTTGCGGACCCGGGTCGCCAGGACCCAGGCCTCGTCCAGGATCTGCGCCTCCTCGGTCGGGATCAGGCCGGCCGCGTGCGCGGCCGCCAGGGCCTCGCGGGTACGGGTGGTACGCAGGCCCGGTTCGGCCCAGGCGTGCCGCATCTGGATCAGCTGGACGGTCCATTCGACGTCGCTGAGGCCGCCGCGGCCGAGCTTGGTGTGCAGGGTCGGGTCGGCCCCGCGGGGCAGCCGCTCCGACTCCATGCGGGCCTTGAGCCGGCGGATCTCGCGTACGGCGTCCTCGCCGAGCCCCTCCATCGGGTAGCGCAGCGGATCGATCAGCTCGATGAAGCGGGCGCCGATGCCGGCGTCGCCCGCCACCGGTTCGGCGCGCAGCAGGGCCTGGCTCTCCCAGGTCAGGGACCAGCGCCGGTAGTAGGCGGCGTAGGAGGCCAGCGTGCGCACCAGCGGGCCGGAGCGGCCTTCGGGGCGCAGATCGGCGTCGATGAGCAGCGGCGGGTCGGTGGTGGGCAGCTGGAGCAGCCTGCGCATTTCGGCGATGACGGTCTGGGCGGCCTTGGCGGCCTCCTGTTCGTCGACGCCCTCGCGGGGTTCGTGGACGAACAGGACGTCGGCGTCGGATCCGTAGCCGAGTTCGTGGCCGCCGAAGCGGCCGACGCCGATGACGGCGAAGCGGGTGGGCAGCGTGTCGCCGTAGTGGCTGTGGACGGCGGCGCGCAGGGCCCCGGCGACGGTGGCGGCGGTGAGGTCGGAGACGGCTCCGCCGACCCGGTCGACGAGGGCTCCGTGGTCCTCCTCGGCCGGATTGTCCTCCGTACCGTACGAGCCGATGATGTCGGCCGCAGTGGTGCGGAAGAGCTCGCGGCGGCGCACGCCGCGGGCGGCGGCGACTGCGGCCTCGGGGTCCTCGGCACGGCCGACGGCGGCGAGGACCTCCTGCTCCAGGGCCTCGTGCGTACGGGGCTGCAGGCCTTCGGGGTCGCCGAGCAGGGCCACGGCCTCGGGGGCGCGCATCAGCAGGTCGGGGGCGAGGCGCCCGGCGGACAGGACGCGGGCGAGGTTCTCGGCGGCGGCGCCCTCGTCGCGCAGCAGGCGCAGGTACCAGGGGGTCTTGCCGAGGGCGTCGGAGACCTTGCGGAAGTTCAGCAGGCCGGCGTCCGGGTCGGCGGAGTCGGCGAACCAGCCGAGCATCACCGGCAGCAGGGTGCGCTGGATGGCGGCCTTGCGGGTGACGCCGGAGGCGAGGGCTTCGAGGTGGCGCAGGGCCGAGGCCGGGTCGGCGTAGCCGAGGGCTTCGAGGCGCTGGCCGGCGGCGCGCGGGGAGAGCCGGGTCTCGCCGGGGGTGAGCTGGGCGACGGCGTCGAGGAGCGGCCGGTAGAAGAGCTTCTCGTGCAGGCGCCGGACGACGGAGGCGTGCCGGCGCCAGGCCTTGTTGAGCTCGGCGACGGGTTCGGTGCGCAGGCCGAGCGAGCGGCCCAGGCGCCGCAGGTCGCCCTCGTCCTCGGGGACGAGGTGGGTGCGGCGCAGCCGGTAGAGCTGGATGCGGTGCTCCATGGCACGCAGGAAGCGGTACGCGTCGTGCAGTTGGGCGGCGTCGGCGCGCCCGACGTAGCCGCCGGCGGCCAGGGCGTGCAGGGCGTCGAGGGTGGTGCCGGAGTGCAGGGTGGCGTCGCTGCGGCCGTGCACGAGCTGGAGCAGCTGGACGGCGAACTCGACGTCGCGCAGGCCGCCGGGGCCGAGTTTCAGCTCGCGTTCGACCTGGGCGGCGGGGATGTTGTCGACGACGCGGCGGCGCATCTTCTGGACGTCGGCGACGAAGTTCTCGCGTTCGGCGGCCTGCCAGACCAGCGGGCTTATGGCGGCGATGTACTCGGCGCCGAGGGCCTCGTCGCCCGCGACGGCGCGGGCCTTGAGGAGGGCCTGGAACTCCCAGGTCTTGGCCCAGCGCTGGTAGTAGGCCAGGTGGGAGGCGAGGGTGCGGACGAGGGGGCCGTTGCGGCCCTCGGGGCGGAGGTTGGCGTCGACGGGCCAGATGGTGCCCTCGACGGTGGTCTCCGAGCAGATCCGCATGAGGTGGGAGGCGAGGCGGGTGGCGGCCTGGAGGGCCTTGCCCTCGTCGGCGCCGGGGGCCGCGTCGCCGACGAAGATGACGTCGACGTCGGAGACGTAGTTCAGCTCGTTGCCGCCGCACTTGCCCATCGCGATGACGGCGAGGCGGCACAGGGCGGCGTCCTCGGGGGCGGCGGCGGAGGCGATCCGCAGGGCCGCGCGGAGGGTGGCGGTGGCCAGGTCGGCGAGCTCGGCGGCGGTCTGGGCGACGTCGATGGTGCCGCAGACGTCGCGGGCGGCGATGGAGAGCAGGCAGCGGCGGTAGGCGACGCGCAGGCCGACGGGGTCGTGCGCGTCGGCGAGGCCGAGCTCGAACTCGGGGAGCCCGGGGTGCAGGTCGGCGGCCTCGTAGGTGATGAGGCCGAGCCAGTCGCGGGGGTGGCGGGCGAGGTGGTCGCCGAGGGCCTCGGAGGCGCCCAGCACGCCGAGCAGGCGGTCGCGCAGCGGCTTGGCGCTGACGAGGGTGTCGAGGAGCCCGGGCAGCTCGCCGTCGGGCTGGGCCTCGGCGAGCCGGACGAGCCCGAGGAGGGCGAGGTCGGGGTCGGCGGTGGCGCCGAGGGCGTCGAGCAGCACGGGGTCGGCGCGTACGGCCGCGAGCGCGTCGGCGTCGAGCAGCCGGGCGGCGGCCGAGGGGTCGGTGAAGCCGCTGCGGAGCAGCCGGATGAAGGTGCTGCTCCTGCGTCCCGGGACCGTCATCCCCGCCGCCTCCCGCGGTTGTCGCTGCCACTGCCTGCCGCTGCTCGCCAGTGCGTGCCCGTGCTTGCCCGTGCGTGCCGGTGCTTGCCGGTGCTCGCCCGTGCGTGCGGTGCTCGCGCTGCCCTGGCGGGCTCTGCTCCTGAGCCTAGGCCCTGGGGCCTGTCGGCGGAGTCCCGCCCGGGCCGCGGCGCAGATTTGGGCGTGTCCGGATCAAACGTTCGACTCAACGCGCATACGATGCCAAGAATTCTCCGATCATCGGATTATTCATCGCATCATCGGGGTACACCCCGCCGTCCTGCCGGAAGGAGCCTCATGTCCGACTCCTGGCAGGGCCCCGGGACCTGGGACCCGCAGGCCTGGCCGTCCGAGCAGCCGGTCCAGGGGTACGAGGCGCACCAAGGCTACGAGGGGTACCGGGAGCACCAGCCGTATCCGGCGCCACAGCCGCAACAGGGACAGCCGCACCCGTACTCGTACCCGCACTCGCAGATCCACCAGGCGCCGCCGCAGGCCGACTTGGCCGGTCCGGCTGGTCCGGCCGACCCTGTCGACCCGCTTGCCCTGGCCGACCCCGCCGAGGCCCGCGAGCCTGTCGAAGCCCCCGAAGCCCCCGAGGCCGCCGAAGCCACCGGCAGCCCGCGCCGGGCGCGCCGCCCCGCCCGCGGCAAGGGTGGGAGCCGAGGTGGGGCCCGAGGCGGGGCCCGCCCGCGTCGTCGCCGCCGATCCGGCCTCGTCAAGTTCGTCGCCTTCTGCGTGGTCGCCGCCTCCGGCAGCCTCCTCCTGTTCCGGGGCGACGAACTCCTCGACCGCCTCGGCTCCCCCACCGCCCCCGACAAGGCGGCCGGCACCCCCGCCCCCGAGCCGCCCGACCCCGGCCGGGTGCTCCAGGTCATCGCCCACCCCGACGACGACCTGTACTTCATGAACCCGGACCTGCGGTATTCCATATCCGCCGGCCACCCCGTCACCTCCGTCTATCTGACCTCCGGCGAGGCCGACGGCATCAACGCCGGCTCCGCCAAGGCCGCCACCACCAAGCCCGACAAGGCCGCCTACGCCGAGGCCCGCCAGAACGGCATCCGCGCCGCCTACGCCAAGATGGCCACCGGCGACCGCGGCAGCCCCTGGACGCGCACGGTCGTCCCGACCAAGGGCGGCGGCCACGCCGAGGTCGACGTCCTCGTCGCCAAGCCCCAGGTCAACCTCGTCTGGTTGCAGCTCCGCGAGGCCGGCACCGTCTACGACACCGCCCCGGACAGCCTGCACGGCCTGTGGGACGGCAAGGTCGCGCGCCTGGACTCCATGCTCGCGTCCGGCACCCCGGTCCAGCAGAAGTTCTCGTACACCAAGGACCAGGTCGTCCAGACCCTCGTCGGCGTCCTGGAGCAGTACCGGCCGACCACCGTCCGCTCCCAGGACCCGACCCCCGGCCGGCATCCCGACACCAAGCGGTACACCGACCACCAGGACCACTTCTACGGCGCCCGGTTCGTACAGATGGCCACCGCCGCCTACGCCAAGGACGTCGCCGACCGCCCGCACTTCGCGGTGCAGAACTACTCCGGCTACATAAACGGCTCGCTCCCCAGCACCCTGGACCCGGACGAGGCCAAGGAGAAGCTGGACATCCTGGGCACCTACGCCTGGCTCGACCGGGAGAACCACTGCAACAGCCCGGCCGGCTGCGGCGACCTCAAGGTCTCCGACCAGCCGGGCGGCAACCGGTGGTCGGACTCCATCAACTACACCCGCGGCACCAGCACCAGCTGGCTGACCTCCGACGCGGAGCACGGGCTGTGGGCCTTCAAGGTGCTCGACGGCCAGGTGGCGCTCTGGCATCGGCCCGGCCTCGTCGGCCGCTGGAAGGGCCCGGACCTGCTCCCCGGCACCGGTATGGACCCGGGCGTGAGCACCGTGACCCTGGCGGACGGCCGGATAGCCGCCTTCGGCACCCGCACCACCTTCGGCGCGAAGCCCACCGACTACAAGCGCGAGGTCGTCTACGTCGTCCAGAAGCAGCCGGGGGCCGAGGAGTTCACGGAGTGGCAGTCGCTCGGCACCCCCGAGACCGCGGACGAGACCTGGACCTCCGACATCAGCGCGCCCGCCGTATCGGTCGACGGCACCGGCCAGTTGGCGGCGTACGTCCGCGACGGCGCGTACAGCCTGCGCGGCCGGGTGCAGCGGGCGGACGGCAGCTGGGGGCCCTGGGAGAAGTACGGCGGCACCGACCTGCACGGCTCCCCGGCCACCGCGACCGACGGCGCCGGGCGGCGCATGGTGTTCTGCGCCACCTCCAAGTCGGTGGTGGGCTGGGTGCAGCCGAAGCCGGGCGCCCCGCTGGGCCAGGTCACGGCCACCGGGCTGCCCGACACCACGCTCCCGCTGACCGCGGACGGCCGCGAGGGCGGGGTGCGGCTGTGGTTCCGCAAGCCCGGCTCCGGCAATGTCCGTACCGCCCTGATCACGGGAGAGGGCGGGCTGAAGGTGAGCCAGATGACCGACCTCGGCGGCCTCCAGGGCTTCGGCTCGGTGACGGCGAGCGGGCACGTGCTGGCGGGCCGCACGGCGGGCGGGCAGCTGGGCTCGGAGGCCGGGCCGGGGCGGCCGTGGGAACGGTCCCCGCTGATGTTCGTCGGCGCGCCCTCCTCCACGATGACCGGCAAGAGCCTGGTCAGCCTGGCGGTGGTGGGGCTCGACGCGCGGCTGTACGTGACCTCCTCGGCCGATGCGCCGAACGCGCACCTGGCGCCGTGGCAGCCGGTGGGCCCGCGCAACGCGCCTGCGTCGCCGTAGAGCGGACGAATAGCGTCCGTATTTTGTGCCGGAAAAGCGCGGGTCATCTGCGAATTCGGTGAACCAAGTCCGCCGATTCGACCTCTCTCTGACTGTTCGACGCTTTCTCCCGCCCAGAACGAGCCCGAGGCGTGACCCGATGCCCGTGACCCGTCGCCGCTTCGCGGCCCTGCTCACCGTGCTGACAGCCGGCGCGACCGGCGTGCTCTCCGTGGCCGGCGGCCAGCAGACCACCGCCGAAGCCACCCAGGAGAAGAACCCGGCCGCGGCCCGGCCCGCGAGCGTCACCGCCGGTTCGGTCGTCCAGATCGTCGCCCACCCCGACGACGACCTGTTCTTCATGAACCCCGACCTCAGCCGGTCCCTGCTGTCCGGCACCCAGGTCACCACCGCCTACCTCACCTCCGGCGAGTCCGACGGCCGCAACGAGGCCCACGGCGGCGCCGCCTCCGACCCCGAACAGCCCGCCGACCGCGCCCACTACGCGGAGGCCCGGCAGAACGGCATCCGCTCCGCGTACGCGCAGATGGCCACCGGGGACCGCACCAGCGCGTGGAAGCGTACGGTCATGCCCACCGCCGGGGGCGGGCAGGCCGAACTCGACGTCCTCATAGCGAAGCCGCAGGTCAACCTGGTGTGGCTGATGCTCCGGGAGGCCCGCAGCACCGGCGGGGACACCCCCGAGAGCCTGCGCGGCCTGTGGAACGGCCGGATACCCGCGCTGGACGCCCAGCTCACCTCCGGCACCCCGGTCAAGCAGCCGTTCACGTACACGAAGGACCAGCTCGTCCGGACGATAGCCGGGGTCCTGGACCAGTACCGGCCGACGACGATACGGATGCAGGACCCGACGCCGAACCGGTACGGCGAGGACGGGACCGGCCGGTACACCGACCACCAGGACCACATGTACGGGGCCCGTTTCGTGCAGGCCGGCACCGCCGCCTACGCCGCCGAGGTCAGCAGGCGCCCGCACTTCACGGTCCAGAGCTACCTCGGCTACCACAACAGCACCCTCCCGCACGCGCTGGACCCGCAGACCGCCGAGACCAAGACCGGGTTCCTGAAGACCTACGCCTGGCAGGACCGCCAGGACTACTGCGGCAGCCCGTCGGGCTGCGGCGACCGCAAGGTCGCGGGCAACCCGACCGGGCGCAACTGGGCCCAGTCGCTGCGCTACACCCGCGCCGACAACACCTCCTGGCTGACGGAGGGAACGCCCGGCCGCCTGTGGGCCTTCGCCACGCTGGACGGCCAGAGCGCGTACTGGACCCGCAACGCCGCCGGCGACTGGGCGGGCCCGGTCTTCATCCCGGGGACGGGCATCGACCCGGGCGCCACCGCCGCCCGCCTCCCCGGCGGCCGCGTCGGCGTCCTCGCCACCCGCACCACCTTCGGCTCGACGCCCGCGGAGTACCGGCGCGAGGTCGTGTACGCCGTCCAGTCCGCGCCCGACGGCCCGTTCGGCTCGTGGCAGTCGCTCGGCACCCCGGAACGCACCGACGACGAGGGCACCTCGGCGATCAGCGCACCGGCGGCGTCCGTGGACGCGCGGGGCCTGCTCACCGTCTACCTCCGCGACTCGCGCCGCACCCTGCGCGCCAGCACCCAGCAGCCGGACGGCGGCTTCTCCCCGTGGGAGCGGCTGGGCGGCGAGGACCTGCAGAGCGACCCGGTGACGGCGATCGACGCGGCCGGGCGGCGCCACGTGTACGCGACCACCACGACCTCCGTGCTGGCCTGGACCCAGCGCACCCCGGACACCCCGCTGCTCGGCCCCGCCCCGACGGGCCTGCCCGCCACCACGGTCCCCCTCTCGGCCGCCCCGGACGGCGCGGGCGTCCGCCTCTTCTTCCGCCGCCCGGACTCGGGGGTCGTGCGCACCGCCCTGGTCACGGCGGGCCCCTCGGTCCGGCCCCACGTCTCCAGCGTCACGGAGGCGGGCGGCCGCGCGGGCTACGGCGCGGTCGGCGCCGCGGGCCGCCTCATGGTGGGCCGCGCGGACAGCGGCACCATCAGCACCACGGGCCTCGGCGGCCCCCCGGCCTGGGTCGAATCCGGCATGCTCTTCGCGGGCGCCCCCTCAGCCGTCCTCGAACCCTCGGGCACCACCACGACGGCGGTCCTGGGCCTGGACGCCGAACTCCACACGACAACGCCCCCCACCGCCCCCAACCGCCCCACCTGGCACCGCGCGGTCCACTGACGCCGGGGCCCTGGGAATGTTCCCGGTGTCCCCGGCTACAGAACGGTGCTGCGGGCCCAGTACCGGGTTTGCAGGGCGGAGGATGCCTGGTAACGCCTGACCAGCTTCTCGAAGTGCTGTCCTTCAAGGGGAGAAGCAACCGTGCGCCGCGTGAGGATGTAGGGCTCGATCGCCGCCCACACCTGGGGAGGCGAACGATGGAAGCAGGCCAGGACGAGGTCGAAGTCCAGCAAGCGGCGGTCAACGAGGACGCCGAGCATTTCGAGTTGATCGTGAAGTTGCCAGAAGCTGTGGAAGTCATCGACGCCCAAGCGGGCCGGGTCGAATTCTTCAGGCGGCCCGAACTCTCCTGAGAGCAATCGGTACCGGAAGCCGCGAGCCATCGGAGAGTGGTACTTCTCTTGGAACGAAAGGAGAAGGTTCACGTGCCGTGCACTTCGGGCCTCCCTGATCTGCGAGTAGGCGAAGAACGACGCCACGATCACCACGAGAGCGCTGATCGCGGCACTCACGGCGGCCACGCCGGCCCATATGTCCCCCATGCCCTCAGTACAGCACTTGGCGGTCTTCCCGCCCAGACCGCGGGACCAGGCCTGCCGGGGTCTTGGCATCCTCTGCGCGGACGAAGTACGCCTCGATCAGCGGATCTCCATCTAACCGCGCGGGCCGCGGGTCGCTTCGGCGCGGCGGAAGGCCTCTTCACAGGTGCGGCCGGAGCGGGTGGCAACCAGCGAAAGGGTGTCGACGAGGCCGCCGTTGGTGAATTCCAGACGCCAGGAACCGCTCTTCAGGGCCACCGCACCGACGGGCTCGCCCCGGCGGGCCGTGACCTGCCAGCCGCGTTCCTCCAGAGCGGTTTCGAGCGCCGCCAGCCGGCCGTCGTCGGCGGGGCCGTCGCCCCTCCAGTCCGCAATGCAGTCGGCGAGCTCCCCCTGCTCCGCGGGGTGCGGGGCGCCCGGGGTGAGCCCTGCGGCGGTGGCTGCGGCGGCGAGCTCCGCCGCGACCGTGCCACGCGACGGATCTCCCCCCACCCGGGCCGCAACCTCCGCCCCGGCAGGCTCCCTCACCCAGCCGTCGAGCCCGTCCTCATCGTCCGAAGCCAACACGGCCCCACCGACGCCAAGCACCCCAACCCCCACAAGAGCCACCCACACACCCACGCCCCTGCTCACGCTCTTCCCCCACACCGGTATCTCCCGCGGCCCACCCGGACAGCAGCCACATGCTAGGCGGCGCCGGCCCGAGCGGACGAGACGACTCCGGGCCGGTGGTCGATGACCACCGGCCCGGGGTGACGCGCGCTCTGACCTGGCCTTACAGGACCGGGAGGTTCTTGCGGAGTTCGAAGGCCGTGACCTCCGAGCGGTATTCCTCCCACTCCTGCTTCTTGTTGCGGAGGAAGTCATGCCCACCTCACCGGCCAGGCGCAACCTCTACAGACCCCAGCCCAACCGGCATCTGAGAGGCCGTCATTGGTCATCGCCGGTGACCACCGGCCACCCTCCAACGGCCCAGTAACGGCCCAGGCTTCTGCCGGACACAACTTCCGACGGCTTCAACACCAGCTCCGGAGGTCCCGTGCCGTCCGCGCACAGTTGCTGGCCAGAAACGCACAACCCGCGAAGGGGGAGGTCTCCGTCCACGAATTGGCTGCGGGGTCAGCCGGGCCTCGTTCTGCTCGTAGCGGTCGGCCGAGCGCTTAGAAAAGACTGTGGCGTGCTCAGGATCAGCAGGCTCGCGAACCGTGGCGGAGCCTGCTGTCGTCCCTCAGAGAGGCGGCGTCACGCGCATTCACCGGAGGCAGCGATTCGGGCGCGGCCAAGAGGCGTCGATTATCGCACTGACCTTGACGAAGTTACTTCGACTTCGACTTCCACTCACACCCGCAGACCACAGGCCTTGCCCTGAGGTACACGAAACGACAGGGTCTCCCACTAAGCACCGCTTGACGACCCTAGAACATACTGTCGCAACTGTTCCAGGAATTCCACATGCCGCTCATACGAAAGGTGCGAGGTAACGTTAACGATGCCGGTTCCATATTCATCCCGAGCCGTAACCGAGAACTTCATCAGGTTATCCTCGCCCCTGCCGGTGTCTTGATCGAATTTCTTGAACGCGATATGCACCTCATCCGCAAATGCGAGCACCGAGACGTTGTCGGACTTGCCAAAAGAATGCCGAGCGGAAAGCGTGCCCATCTCTGCAGCATATTTAGGACCCGTCAACGCTTGCTCGTCAAGGAAGGCGCGAGTGGGGCCACTGAAGAGCTCTTCGAGCGGGAATCCAAGTTTGACTTTCGTCGCGGTAGCGTACGCTATCAGCTGAACCCTCTCACTTATCTCCTCCCATCGCTTCGTGACTCCACAAGACGCCCAGATTATTTCCGCAAACTCTTTTGCTACGACGTCTGCCACCACGCCCTGTCCGGCTACTCTAGAAGTTATGCTTTCGAAATTAAACGCCATGGACAAGAGGGGTACGAAATCGTACTGGGTTGGGAATTTTCCACCCTCAAAGCCGATCACTACACCTGAGTCCTTCGTCCGCATCAGCTCCTTCAAGGCGTCGACTGTATCCAACTTGGCGATCTGTTCCCCTGAAAATTTTTTGAGTAGCGGCGCCAGGTTCAGCTGCGCCAAGCGGGCGTCGTACGTATCGCGCATTATCCTGACCAGCGTCGACGGGGCAACATGCTCCATCGGTATGGCACCAGAGGGCAGCACGAAATGAACCTCCGATTGCCGTATATCAAGGATGAAATCCGGCTGCGCAACAGCGAGGCTTTCTCGGGTTTGCTCACGTCGCGCACTCGCCAAGGCACTTAGGGACGGAAGGCCACCTTCGGGAGGGGGGGTGGGATTTTGCGGTGCTACCACGTTGATCAACCCCTAATTCTCAGCGAGAGCGCATCGTCTATTTCAGAGACGTGAGCGGCCGCAAGCAATCCCTCTCGCAGAGCGAGAAAGTCCTCATCTTGCAGAATGATTTCTGGCCGGTCGTGAATCTTCACCACGAGCAGATCGATGAACTGGTCCCGAAGGAGAGGAGGCAGCCACATCGCGGCCGAGATTATTTGAGCAAGCCGGGCGTCTTCCAACGTCACGCCTCTCTCAATTTCGTAGAGCTGAAGCCAAAGAGTCTCAATTGCTTGAATCCGATGCGGAACGAGAAGCATCAGTTCCTCATGGGATCGAATATCCCGATTCTGTTCCAGTTGAGATTTCAAGCTAATTCGAGCGATCAAAAACGACAGCAAGGCTGCGGCTAGCCCGACGCATCCCGTAACGATAGCTGGCCCGAGGGAAGCCATCTACGCTCCTCTATCGGCGTCGTATCCATATAGACGCTCCCAAGTTCGCGCCTGGCGATAGCGCGCGGTCGCACCCCTATGGTTAAGCATCCCGCTGGCATCTCGGACTGTCCACTCCAAGTAGTTGGCGGTACAGAGGTGACTCTGAACCGCACGCTGCGCCGCTACCTGTTGCCTGCGTCTATCGGAGGAGTGAGCTTGGCCGTTAGGAGCCGCGGTCGGCAAGCCTGTCAGCGAGGGGCGAACCCGGAAGGCCGTGGACGGGGTCTACAAGGCTTCGGGTTCCGCGTCGGACGGCCCCCAGACGGCCCAGGGGCAGTGAGACGACTCCGGGCCGGTGGTCTTTGACCACCGGCCCGGAGTTTCGTGTGTGGCCCGCAGGGGCTCTGGCCTGGGGTTACAGGACCGGGAGGTTCTTGCGGAGTTCGAAGGCCGTTACCTCCGAGCGGTATTCCTCCCACTCCTGCTTCTTGTTGCGCAGGAAGAAGTCGAAGACGTGCTCGCCGAGGGTTTCGGCGACCAGTTCGCTGCGTTCCATCAGGGAGATGGCCTCGCCGAGGTTCTGCGGGAGGGGTTCGATGCCCATCGCCCGGCGTTCGGCGTCGGAGAGGGCCCAGACGTCGTCGTCGGCGCCCGCCGGGAGTTCGTAGCCCTCCTCGATGCCCTTGAGGCCCGCCGCGAGGAGGACCGCGTAGGTGAGGTACGGGTTGGCGCCCGAGTCGATCGAGCGGACCTCGACGCGTGAGGAGCCCGTCTTGCCCGGCTTGTACATCGGGACGCGGATCAGGGCCGAGCGGTTGTTGTGGCCCCAGCAGATGTACGAGGGGGCCTCGCCGCCCGCGCCGGCGCTGCGGGAGGAGCCGCCCCAGATGCGCTTGTAGGAGTTGACCCACTGGTTGGTGACCGCTGCCGTCTCGGCGGCGTGCTTCAGCAGGCCCGCGATGAAGGAGCGGCCGACCTTGGAGAGCTGGTACTCGGCGCCCGACTCGTAGAAGGCGTTGCGGTCGCCCTCGAAGAGGGAGAGGTGGGTGTGCATGCCCGAGCCGGGGTATTCCGAGAACGGCTTCGGCATGAAGGTGGCCTGGACGCCCTGTTCGAGGGCCACCTGCTTCATGACCAGGCGGAAGGTCATGATGTTGTCGGCCGTGGAGAGGGCGTCGGCGTAGCGGAGGTCGATCTCCTGCTGGCCGGGGGCGCCCTCGTGGTGGCTGAACTCCACCGAGATGCCCATCGATTCGAGCATGGTGATCGCCTGGCGGCGGAAGTCCATGCCCACGTTCTGCGGGGTGTGGTCGAAGTAGCCGGAGTTGTCGGCCGGGACCGGGCGGGTGCCGTCCAGCGGCTTGTCCTTCAGCAGGAAGAACTCGATCTCCGGGTGGGTGTAGAAGGTGAAGCCCAGGTCGGAGGTCTTGGCCAGGATGCGCTTGAGGACGTAGCGCGGGTCCGCGAAGGACGGCGAGCCGTCCGGCATCAGGATGTCGCAGAACATCCGGGCGGTCCCGGGGGCCTCCGCGCGCCACGGCAGTATCTGGAACGTGCTCGGGTCCGGCTTGGCGATCATGTCGGACTCGTAGACCCGCGCGAAGCCCTCGATCGCGGACCCGTCGAAACCGATGCCCTCGTCGAAGGCCTGCTCCAGCTCCGCCGGCGCGACCGCGACGGACTTGAGGAAGCCCAGTACGTCGGTGAACCACAGGCGCACGAAGCGGATGTCGCGCTCCTCAAGCGTCCGGAGGACGAATTCCTGCTGCTTGTCCATGCCTTCATCCTCGCAGTTCAGACGGCCTGTGCACCACCGCCTCGACCGTCGGGGCACAGTCGGGCGCGCCCAGTATCGCCAGTCGTGGTTTCCGCCACATTACGCACACGGGAAAGCTCGCGGCACCCCCGCACTGACCTGGGAGCCGTCATGAGCATTACCATCTGCGCCCATGGGGGGCCGGCAGCACACGCAGCCGGGGCGTCGCGGACGTCCCGGGCTTCGGCGCGCCGTCCTGCTGATCGTCTTCGGGGTGCTGGCCGGCACGGTACTGCTGTGTGCGCGCTCGGGCGAGTCGCACGCCCCGTCGCCGGCTGCGCGGGTGCATCAAGCGGGGGCCGAGGCGGGGGCGGCATCGCACGCCGTCTGCGTGTCCCCGCACGACCTGCCCGGCTGCTCGCCGCTCACGCGCGTCACTCCGGGTGTGCTGCCCGTTCCGCCGCCCGCCGTGACCGGTCCCATGGGTGCTCCGGCGCCCGCCGCGATCGCCTCCGGGGCGGCGCGGATCCGGCCGTACGGGGCTCCGCCGCGCGCCCCCGACCTGTATGCCCTCCAGGTGCTGCGGACCTGAGCGGTCCGGTTCGGTTTCGCGTTCATCCACCCCCCTCAGCAGAAGGAAACCAGGGCACATGGCCAGCAAGTCCGGCAGGACCAACCAGAACACCGACCCGCACTCCCGTCAGGCGCGCATAGCCGAGATGCGCCGCGCCGACCAGATCCGGGAGCGGCGCAAAAAGGCCATCGCGATCACCGCCGCGTCGGCCATCGTCGTCGGCCTCGTCGGCTTCGGCGCCTGGGTGCTGATCGACCAGAAGCAGGCCGAGCAGCGCAAGCAGGCGGCCGCGGAGAAGATCCGCAAGGAGGCCGAGGCGATCCGCAAGCAGCCGGTCGAGGGCGAGCAGCTCTGGGACGCGAAGACGCTGGGCCGCAACCACGTCGAGACCCCGGTGAAGTACGAGATGAACCCGCCGGTCGGCGGTGACCACCACCCCCGCTGGATGAACTGCAACGGTGACGTCTACAAGAACCCGGTGCCGGAGGTGAACGCCGTGCACTCGCTGGAGCACGGCGCGGTCTGGGTGACGTACAACGAGAAGGCCCCCAAGGCCGACGTGGACAGGCTCGCCGCGACCGTCGGCAAGACCCCGTACACGCTGATGAGCCCGATCAAGGAGCAGACCGGCTCGATCATGCTCAGCGCGTGGGGCAAGCAGCTGACCGTGGACAGCGCGGACGACCCGCGGGTGTCGCAGTTCTTCACGAAGTACGTGCAGGGCGAGCAGACCCCGGAGCCGGGCGCGGCCTGCACGAGCGGACTGGCCGGCAAGTGAGCCGCCCGGAACGCCCGGCACACCCGGCACACCCGGCACACCCGGTCCGTCCCGTCCCCCGTACGTACTGGGTCGCGGGCACGGCCGTCCTGCTGGCCCTGCTGTTCGCGGCGGCCGCCACGGTGGCCGCCGCGAACGGCGGCGGTTCCGCCGGTTCCGGCCCGCCGGCCCCTACGGCGGCGCCCCGCACTCCGGGGATCGGCTCGCCGGACGCGGGCTTCGCCCGGGACATGGCGGTGCACCACCAGCAGGCGGTGGAGATGTCCTTCATCGTCCGCGACCGCACCCAGGACGAGGCGGTGCGCACCCTCGCCTACGACATCGCCAACACCCAGGCCAACCAGCGGGGCATGCTGCTCGGCTGGCTGGACCTGTGGGGGCTGCCGAAGGTGGTGGCCGGCGAGTCGCCGATGTCCTGGATGGGGACCTCGAGCGGCGGCCACGGCGGGCACGCGGGGCACGGTGCCGGTGCCGGCGCGGACGCCGCCAAGCCCGGCGCGCTGATGCCGGGCATGGCCACCAAGGAGGAGCTGGACCAGTTGGGCGCCGCCTCGGGCCGGGACGCGGAGGTGCTCTTCCTCCAGCTGATGACCGACCACCACAAGGGCGGCGTCACGATGGCCGAGGGCTGTGCGCAGCAGTGCGAGACCCCGGTGGAGAAGGCGCTGGCGCAGGGCATGGTCGACGCGCAGCGCTCGGAGCTCACCCTGATGGCGGACATGCTCAAGCAGCGCGGAGCCGCGCCGCGCGGGTGACGGGTCACGCCCGTACGGTGGTGAGAGGCGCCCTCTCACCCGTACGGGCGTGTGCTCCGCAGCAGGGGACCCGTATCGACCGCTCTGCGTACCGGCCAGTACGGCCCGTGGGGCCCATGGGGCCCGTACGGCCCGTGGGGGACCGCCGCGCCGGACGCGTCCGCGCCCGGTGTCGAACGGCGTGCTCAGGAGGTTCAGCGATGACCACCGCCGCAGACATCATGCACCCCGGGGCCCAGTGGATACCCGCCACCGAGACCCTCGACCGGGCCGCCCAGCTGATGGCCCGGCTCAATGTGGGCGCCCTGCCCATCAGCGACGCCGAGGAGCGGCTGTGCGGCATCATCACCGACCGCGACATCGTCGTGAACTGTGTGGCCAAGGGCCAGGACCCGGCGAAGGTCACCTGTGGTGACCTGGCCCAGGGCACCCCGCGCTGGATCGACGCGGGCGCGGACGTCGGCGACGTGCTGGAGGAGATGCAGAGCCACCAGATCCGCCGGCTGCCCGTGATCCGGAACAAGAAGCTGGTGGGCATGATCAGCGAGGCCGACCTCGCCCAGCACCTCTCCGACGACCAGATGGCGACCTTCGTGGAGAAGGTCTACGCGCGGGCCTGACCCTGCCCCGCCGTTGCCAGGACCGCCCGGGCCACCTGGCCCGGGCGGTCCAGCATGACCAGGTGGCCGGCGGGTTCGGCGACCTCGAAGCGGGCGCCGAGCAGGTCGGCGAGGTCCGCCTGCCGGGACAGCCAGCGCAGGGCCGAGCGCCCGGCCGAGCCGTCGTGACCGGCGAGGACGGTGGTGGGGGCGGCCAGCGGGTGCGTCCCGCGCAGGGCCTGCAGCTCGGCGGCCATGTCCAGGTAGCGGGAGTTCTCCAGCAGGGCGCCGCGCCAGACCCGCCCGGTGCGGTAGACGCGGCGTACGAGGTCCTGCGCGGCCGGGTCGGAGCCGCCGGTGCGTGAGGCCCGTACGGTGGCGCGCCGGGCCGACGGTCCCAGCGCGGCCGGCAGTCCGGCGGCGGTCACGGCCCGGCCGAGGGCCCGGGCGGCCGCGGTGCGCAGTACGGCGGGCAGGGCCGGGTGCGGGGCCTCCTCGACGCTGCCGTCGACCAGGACGAGCGCGGCGGTCCGCTCGGGATAGAGGCGGGCGAAGGCTTCGGCGTGGAAGGCGGCGATCGAGTGCCCGACGACGGTGACGGGACCGGCGGCGCGGGCGCCGAGCCCCAGCGCGTCGAGCAGCCCGGCGATGCGGTGGGCCTCCCCGGCGGTGGTGGGCGGCTCGGTGGCGGGGCCGCTGAGGCCGTGTCCGGGGCGGTCGAAGCGGACGACGGTGCGGCCCGCGGCGACGAGCGGTGCGACGACCGGGTCCCAGTCGAACCAGGCCATGGCGAGCCCGGCGCTGAGGACGCACACGGGTCCCCGTCCTTCGACGACGACGTGCAGCGGGACCCCGTCGACGCGGTCGACGCCGTGGACCCCGTCGACGCGCAGGACGCGGACGAACCGGCCGGTGACGCTCACGTACGGCCTTCCTTGTGGACGGAGTAGGCGAGCAGGCCCAGCCAGAGCGCGACGAGGAGCACCTGGAGCCGCTGGCCGGCGCCGAGGGCCCAGGTCCCGCGCCCGGCCGTGAACAGGGCGATCGCGGACAGGGTCCAGACGGTGGCGAGCAGTTCGAGGGCGACGAGGGCGGGGCCGTAGCGGGCGAGCGGGGCGAACCAGCCGTAGCGGCGGGCGGCGACCGTCAGGGCCACCAGGCCGACGAGGGCCCCGGCCATGGCGAGGCTGCTGCTGACGGCGTGGGCCTGGTGGGTCGCGGGGACGAGTCCGGCGGTCTCCCGGGCGGCGCATTCGGGGTCCACGGTGGGCTGGCAGCTGAGCGGCAGCCAGGCGTCGGCGGCGGTGGCCGCGCCGAAGAGGGCGACCCCGGCCCAGCCGATGACCGCCCAGGCGCGGCGGGACTCCGCGTACTTCAGCAGCCGGAAGAGGGCCAGGAGCCCTCCGGAGAAGGCCAGCAGCCCGGCGGTGAAGTCGGTGGCCCGGAAGAGGCCGCCGAGCGGCTGGTCCTGGGCGGCGAGTTCGCTGACGTACGTCTCGATGGGGTTGAGGCCGGTGGAGAGGACGACTTCGAGCACCCACGCCGTGTAGGCGGCCGCGGCGAGACCGATCAGGGTGGCGACCGGCCAGGCGGCCCGCGGCGAGAGTCCATGTGGGGACATAGTGTGACTAATCCTAAGCAGACTCGGGGTCGTTCCTACGATCGGATACCCTCCCCCGGTAGGGTTCCCGTCATGACGCGCAGTGCTCAGCGAGCCGCCCCGGGGGCCCGGTTGCTGCTGCTCGCCGCGCTGCTGCTGGGCATCGTCACCATGCACACCCTGGGCCATCCGACTGAGTCCCACGCCGTGCAAGACGTGTCCGCGGCCCACTCCGTTGCCTCGGCGGGGCGGCCCGCCCCTGCCGGGCACGGTGGCCCTCGCCACACCCCGGCCCCGGCGTCCGCCGACGCGCCCTCCCCCACGGTCCCCTTGTGGGGGTACGCGATGCCCGCGACCGAGATGGACCCCACGTCGGTCTGCCTCGCCGTGCTCGCGGGGCTCGTCGTGCTGCTCATCGGCACCGGCCGGACCGGATCCCGACGCGCCGCGCCGCTCGGGGGCGCGGCCCGCATACCGGTCCGGTCCGGCGGTGGTCCGGACCCGCCCTCGCCCCGCGAGCTCCTCACCCGGCTGGCGGTCCTGCGGGTGTAGGCCGACGCCGCCGCCCCCGCATGCCCGCGCATGCGGGGGCGGCGCCGCACCGTGCCCATGCATCCGCAACACCACACCCATGAGGTGCTCCCATGCGCTCTCTTCCCACCCGTCGCACCGTGCTCGGCGCGTCCGCGGCCGTCCTCGGCTCCGGTCTGCTCGCCGCCTGCTCCGGTTCCGCCGGTTCTTCCGATTCCGCCGGGTCCGCCGGCACCGGCACCGGCACCGGCACCGGCCACGGCTCGATGAGCCACGGCGGCTCCGCCGCGGACGTGCCCGAGGGGTACGTGGACCCGGCCGGACCCGAGGTACAGGCCGCCGAGACCGCCCGCAACGCCACCGGCCCCCTCATCGAGGTCAAGATGACCGCCACCGCCACCCCGCTCGACCTCGGCGCCGGCATCACCGTCCGCTCCTGGGCGTACGGGGACAGGCTGCCGGGCCAGGAGGTCCGGGCCACCGCGGGCGGCACGCTCGCCCTCACCCTCGCCAACAACCTCCCCGAGGCCACCTCCCTGCACTGGCACGGCCTCGCCCTGCGCAACGACATGGACGGGGTCCCGGGGGTGACCCAGCGGGACATCGCCCCGGGCGGCTCCTTCCCGTACAAGTTCGCCATCCCGAACCCGGGCACGTACTGGTTCCACCCGCACACCGGGGTCCAGCAGGACCGCGGCCTGTACGGCCCGCTGATCATCGAGGACCCCGATGAGCCCCTCTCCTACGACAAGGAGTGGGTGGTGGTCCTGGACGACTGGATCGACGGGGTGGACGGAGCCACCCCGGACGCCGTCCTCGCCGAGCTCCGCAAGGGCATGAACGGCAACCCCGGAGCCCACGCGGCCCACCGCCGGAGCGCCTCCCCCTCGCCCTCCGCCTCCCCGTCCGCCAAGGGCACCAAGAAGCGCTCCTACGTCGCCATGGGCGGCCACAGCGACTACCTCGGCGGAGACGCGGGCGACGTCGTCTACGCGTACTACCTGATCAACGGGCGGGTGGCGGACGACCCTTCGGTCCTCACCGCCGAACCGGGCGACCGGATCCGGCTGCGCATCATCAACGCCGGCGGGGACACCGCCTTCCGGATCGCCCTCGGCGACCACGAACTGACGGTCACCCACACCGACGGCCACCCGGTGGAGCAGACGAAGACGGGGTCACTGCTGCTGGGCATGGGCGAGCGCTACGACGTCCTGGTCACCGCCAAGGACGGGGTGTTCCCCCTCACCGCGCTGGCCGAGGGCAAGGAGGGCTCGGCGCTCGCGGTACTGCGCACCGGGCCGGGGACGGCGCCCACGGCCGCGACCCGGCCGGCCGAACTGGACGCGCCGCCGCTGATGGCGGACGCGCTCAGGGCCGCCGAACCGGTCGCACTGCCCCCGCGCGACCCGGACCGTACGGTGCGGCTCCGGCTCACCGGCAACATGAGCGCGTACAACTGGGCCTTCGACGGCGCGCCGTACACGCCCGACCAGCGGCACCCGGTGAAGGCGGGCGAGCGGGTCCGCCTGGAGTTCGCCAACGCCACGCCGATGTGGCACCCGGTCCACCTGCACGGGCACACCTTCGCACTGGGCGGGCAGGAGGGCGGGGCGCGCAAGGACACCGCGATCCTCCTGCCGGGGCGCAGGCTGACGGTGGACTTCGACGCGGACAACCCCGGGCTGTGGATGACGCACTGCCACAACGTCTACCACTCGGAGTCCGGGATGATGACGGTGCTCGGCTACCAGCTGTAGGCCACGGCCTTCCCGCCCGGCCTCCTCCGGGCCGGGCGGGAATTCGGGTGGGCCACCGGCGCGGACATGGCACCCTTGCGGTGATCACGACTGCCGCGACAGAAGGACGCCCCCGCCGGTATGAGCACCCCGCCGAACCCGCCCAGCACTCCTGCCGGTCCGCCGACCGAGCCGGCGGGCACCCCGACACCCGAGACGGACTCCATACCGGCGCCCGCGCAGCCGCTCTCGCTGGAGAAGACCCCGGCGGCCCCCGAGGCACCGGCGACCCCCGCGACCCCCGAGACCACCCCGGAGACGGCCGAGACCCCCGAGGCACCCGTCGCGGCCACGCCGGAGCCGGTTCCCGCCCCGTCGCCGTCCCCGTCCCCGTCGCCGTCCCCGTCGCCGTTCGCCCCGCCGACGCCGTCCGCGCCCACGCCCGCCCCCGCGGCCGCAGGCTTCGGCACCCCCGGCCACGCGTGGGGCGCGCCCACGCCCGGCTTCCCCGGAGCCGGGTACCCGGGGTACCCCGGGTACCCGCAGGCCACCCCGAACAGCAACGGCCTGGCCGTCGCCGCCGTCATCACCGGCGGCTTCGGCATCTTCCTGGGCGTCATCCCGTTCCTCTTCTGGGCCGGCACCGTGCTCGCCGCCGTCGGCGTGGGCCTCGGCATCGGCGGTACCGTCCGCGCCAACAAGGGCGCCCCGAAGAAGTCGATGGCCGTCGTCGGCACCGTGCTCGGCGTGCTCGGCATGCTCGCCTCGGTCGGCGGGCTCTTCCTCACCGTCCTGGTCGTCGACCGGGCCGACAGCCGCATCGACCGGCAGATCGACGAGGACCGGGGGCCGGACGGGCACTTCCCCAGCGGTGAGCCCTGGCCTTCCAAGTCCCCTTCGCCCACCCAGGCACCCGGCCTGACCAGCGCACTGCCGTTCGGCGAGACCTTCACCTACCCGAACGGCGTCAAGGTGAGCCTCTCGGTTCCGACGAAGTACGAGGCGCAGAACACGTACTCCCGCGACAGGATCAAGAACGCGGTCCAGCTCACCGTCACCATCACCAACGGCTCGACCACGCCGCACGAAGTGATCTACGCCGTGCCCAACGTCCGCGACGACCAGGGCATGACCGCCGACATGGTCTACGACTCCGGCAGCGTGCCGAAGTTGATCAGGGGCTCGATCCTGCCGGGCGAAACCGCCAGCGGCATCGTGGCCTTCGAGGTCCCCAAGGGCACCAAGAGCATCACCGCGGACATCTCCGCCGGGAGCAGGCTCGACGACGTGAAGTACGCGGGCCCGATCGGCTGACGGGACGTCACCACGCAGGAAACAGGCCGGGCCCAGGACATCGCGTCAGAAAGACGATTACACTGGGCCCCGTGCCTCAACTTCGACTCGCTCTGAATCAGATCGACTCGCACGTCGGCGACATCGCCGCCAACGCCGACTCGGTCGTCCACTGGACCCGGCACTCCGCCGAGCAGGGCGCCCACCTGGTGGCGTTCCCGGAGATGATGCTGACCGGGTACCCCGTCGAGGACCTCGCCCTGCGCGGTTCGTTCGTGGAGGCCTCCCGTACCGCGCTGCGCGAGCTGGCGGAGCGCCTGGCGGCCGAGGGCCTCGGCGAGCTGCCGGTCGTCGTCGGCTACCTCGACCGCACCGAGCGGGCCACGCCCCGTCTGGGCCGCCCGGCCGGCTCCCCCGAGAACGCGGCCGCCGTGCTGCACCGCGGTCGGGTCGTCCTGCGCTTCGCCAAGCACCACCTCCCCAACTACGGCGTGTTCGACGAGTTCCGGTACTTCGTGCCGGGCGACACGCAGCCGGTGATCCGGGTGGGCGGGGTCGACGTGGCCCTGGCCATCTGCGAGGACCTCTGGCAGGAGGGCGGCCGGGTCCCGGCCACCCGCTCCGCCGGGGCCGGGCTGCTGATCTCCGTGAACGCGTCCCCGTACGAGCGCAACAAGGACGACCTGCGCCTCGAACTGGTCCAGAAGCGGGCCCAGGAGGCCGGCTGCACCCTCGCCTACCTGGCGATGATCGGTGGCCAGGACGAGCTGGTCTTCGACGGCGACTCGATCGTGGTCGACGCCGACGGGCAGGTCATCGCCCGCGCCCCGCAGTTCTCCGAGGGCTGCGTCCTGGTCGACCTCGACCTGCCGGCCGCCCGAGCCGATGCACCCGAGGGCGTGGTGGACGACGGGCTGCGCATCGAGCGCGTGATCCTCTCCGAGGAGCCCGTGGAGCCGTACGAGCCGGTCGTCACCGGCGGATACGCCGACCGGCTCGACGACGACGAGGAGATCTACGACGCCCTGGTGGTGGGGCTGCGCGCCTACGTACGGAAGAACGGGTTCCGCTCCGTCCTGATCGGGCTCTCCGGCGGCATCGACTCCGCGCTCGTCGCCGCCATCGCCTGCGACGCGATCGGCGCGCAGAACGTCCACGGCGTCTCGATGCCCTCGAAGTACTCCTCGGACCACTCCCGCAGCGACGCGGCCGACCTGGCCGAGCGCACCGGGCTGAACTTCCGGACCGTCTCCATCGAGCCGATGTTCGACGCGTACATGGGCTCGCTGGGCCTGACCGGCCTGGCCGAGGAGAACCTCCAGTCCCGGCTGCGCGGCACCCTGCTGATGGCGCTGTCCAACCAGGAGGGCCACATCGTGCTGGCCCCGGGCAACAAGTCGGAGCTGGCCGTCGGCTACTCCACCCTGTACGGCGATTCGGTGGGCGCGTACGGCCCGATCAAGGACGTCTACAAGTCGGACGTGTTCCGGCTGGCGGAGTACCGCAACCGGGCCGCCGCCGAGCGCGGTGAGGTCCCGCCGATCCCGGAGAACTCGATCGTGAAGCCGCCGAGCGCCGAGCTGCGCCCGGGCCAGGTGGACACGGACTCGCTGCCGGACTACCCGGTGCTCGACGCGGTCCTGGCCCTGTACGTGGACCGCGACCAGGGCCTGGACGCGATCGTGGCGGCCGGCTTCGACCCCGAGCTGGTGGCCAGGACCCTGCGGATGGTGGACACGGCGGAGTACAAGCGCCGCCAGTACCCGCCGGGCACGAAGATCTCCGCGAAGGGCTTCGGCAAGGACCGCCGGCTGCCCATCACGAACGGCTGGCGCGAGCGGGCGTAGACGCGGGGACGCGAAGGCCCCGGCCGCTCCCCGAGGGGGGCGGCCGGGGCCTTCGTACGGCCGCGTCCGTCAGGGCTTCACGGTGACCCGGGCCGCGACGGGAAGGTGATCGCTGCCGGTGCGGGGCAGGGTCCAGGAGGCGTCCGGCCGGATGCCGCGGACCATGATCTGGTCGATCCGGGCCATCGGGAACTGCGCCGGCCAGCTGAAGCCGAAGCCGTCGCCCGCCGCACCCTGGGTGGAGCGCATCTGCGAGGTGACCTCTGACAGGGCGCGGTCGTTCATGGTTCCGTTGAGGTCACCGAGCAGGATGACCCTCTTCAGCGGTTCGGCGGCGAGCGCGGCGCCCAGCGCGCCGGCGCTGTCGTCGCGCTGGTTGGCGGTGAAGCCGGCGTTCAGCTTGACCCGGACGGAGGGCAGGTGGGCGACGAAGGCGGCGACCTCCCCGTGCGGGGTGGTGACGGTGGCGCGCATGGCCCGGGTCCAGCCCATCCGGATGTCGACGGGCGCACTCCCGCTGAGCGGGTACTTGCTCCACAGGCCGACGGTGCCCTCGACGGAGTGGTAGCGGTACACGGCCGCGAGGGTCTTCTCGTAGACCGGGACGGCGCTGCCCTTGAGCTCGGTCAGGGCCAAGACGTCGGCCCCGGACCGGGCCACCGACTCGGCGGTGCCGCGCGGGTCGGGGTTGTCGGCGTCGACGTTGTGGGTGGCGACCACCAGGTTGCCGCCGGAGCCGGACTTGTCGCTGACCAGGCCGCCGAAGAGGTTCGCCCAGACCGCGGCCGTCAGCAGTATCGCGAGGAGCGCGGTGGCGGACCTGCGGTAGACGGCCCCGGCCAGCAGGAGCGGGACGGCCAGGCCCAGCCAGGGCAGGAAGGTCTCGGTGAGGCTGCCGAGGTTGCCCACGTCGTTGGGCAGCTCCGCATGGAAGATCATGACGAGCGAGATCAGTACGGCGATCCCGGCGAGGACCCAGCCCCGCCGCCAGATTCCCGGGTCCTTGCGCAGTACGGTCAGCCGGCGCCGGAGGCGGGTCCCGGAGGGCTCGGACTCCGAGCCGCCGTTCCCCGACTCCGTCATGTACGCCTGTGCCATACCACTGCCCTCACTGCCGTGCTCGCGCTCCGTCCCCGCCCCTTGACCCTAGGCGATGAACCGGAGCCTTCCGTGCCGTACGTCACGACCGCCGGTCACGGTCGTACGCCCGGGAGGACGAACGGCCGTGCGCGGGGGGTTCCGCTTGTCACGAAACGCGCACATTGGATCCCGTGGCCAGGCTCGCACTACGGACCACTTCCGCCTTTGCCCGAGCGGATGCCACCATGGGGGGTGAGTCCGGGGACGTCGTAAGGGCGCCTCGAGATGACACAAGGAGCAGTTGCAATGACGCCTGCCGTTTCGCCTGCCCGCGAACCCGCATCCGCGGCCTCCGCCACCCTGTACGGAGGCACGGGCACCCGGCGCATCACCGTCCGCGACCTGACCCTCGCCAAGGAACGCGGCGAGAAGTGGCCCATGCTCACCGCCTACGACGCGATGACCGCGTCCGTCTTCGACGAGGCCGGTATCCCGGTCATCCTCGTCGGCGACTCCATGGGCAATTGCCACCTCGGCTACGACTCCACCGTCCCGGTGACGATGGACCAGATGACCATGCTCTCGGCGGCCGTCGTGCGCGGTACGAGCCGTGCGCTGGTCATCGGCGACATGCCGTTCGGCTCGTACCAGGAAGGCGCGGTGCAGGCCCTGCGCAGCGCCACCCGTCTCGTCAAGGAGGCCGGGGTCGGCGCGGTGAAGCTGGAGGGCGGCGAGCGCTCGCTGGCCCAGACCGAGCTGATCGTGCAGTCCGGCATCCCCGTCATGTCCCACCTGGGTCTGACCCCGCAGTCCGTCAACGCCATGGGCTACCGGGTCCAGGGCCGCGGCGACGAGGCCGCGCACCAGCTGCTGCGCGACGCGAAGGCGGCGCAGGACGCGGGCGCGTTCGCGGTGGTGCTGGAGCTCGTCCCGGCCGAGCTGGCCGCCGAGGTCACCCGGTCGCTGCACATCCCGACGGTCGGCATCGGCGCGGGCGCGGACTGCGACGCGCAGGTGCTGGTGTGGACCGACATGATGGGCCTGACCGGCGGGAAGATGCCGAAGTTCGTCAAGCAGTACGCGAAGCTCCGCGAGACCATGACGGACGCGGCGAAGGCCTTCGCCGAGGACGTGGTCGGCGGAACGTTCCCGCAGGCGGAGCACGCCTTCCACTGATCGCGCGCGTGATCGCTCCGACAGCCCGCCGACCGCGTGTCGGCGGGCTGTCGTATGTCTGTCGTACGTTTGTCGGTCGGCTGTCGGTGCTTTGTCAGTGGCGGCTGGTCCCATGTGGACATGACGCGAAACGACAACAAGCCCAACGCCGTGGAGGTACGGGGGCTGGTCAAGCACTACGGCGAGACCAAGGCCCTCGACGGTGTCGACCTGGACGTACGGGAGGGCACGGTCCTCGGGGTCCTCGGCCCCAACGGCGCCGGCAAGACCACGCTCGTCCGCTGCCTCTCCACCCTGATCGTCCCGGACTCCGGCACGGCGACCGTCGCCGGTTTCGACGTGGTCCGCCAGCCGCGGCAGCTGCGCCGCACCATCGGCCTCACCGGCCAGTACGCCTCGGTCGACGAGAAGCTCTCCGGCTGGGAGAACCTCTACATGATCGGGCGGCTGCTCGACCTCTCCCGCAAGGACTCCCGCCGCCGCGCGGACGAGATGCTGGAGCGGTTCTCCCTGACCGAGGCGGCCAGGAAGGCCGTCATGAACTACTCCGGCGGCATGCGCCGCCGGCTCGACCTCGCCGCCTCCCTGATCGGCAACCCGGCCGTGCTGTACCTGGACGAGCCGACCACCGGTCTCGACCCCCGCACCCGCAACGAGGTGTGGGACGAGGTCCAGCGCCTGGTCGCCGAGGGCGCCACCGTGCTGCTCACCACCCAGTACATGGAGGAGGCCGAGCAGCTCGCCAGCGAGCTGACGGTCATCGACCGCGGCAAGGTCATCGCCAACGGCAAGGTCGACGAGTTGAAGGCGCGCGTCGGCGGCCGCACCCTGAAGATCCGCCCCGTGGCCGCGTCGGACCTGCCGGGCATGGCCCGCGCGCTGGCCGAGGCCGGACTGGACGGCGTGGCCGGCAGCCAGGCCGTACCGGACGAGGGCGTGCTGCTGGTCCCGATCCTCAGCGACGAGCAGCTGACGGCCGTCGTCGGCCTGCTGGCCGCCCGCGGGTACGCGATCGCCGACCTCGGCACCTACCTGCCCAGCCTGGACGAGGTGTTCCTGGCCATCACCGGCCAGAAGCCCCTCTCCGTCGAGGACTCCGTTCCCACCGAGAAGACCGAGGAGGTCGCGGCATGAGCACCGTAACCACGACGAAGCCCGCCCCCACCGCGCCCGGTCCGGCCTCGGTGGCCGTCCCGCACGGCGAGGGCCGGATCGGCCTGCGGGGCAACCTGCGGCACATCGGCGCCCTGGTGCGCCGCAACGCCCTGCAGATCAAGCAGGATCCCGAGTCGATGGTCGACGTCGTGCTCATGCCGATCATCTTCGCGCTGTTGTTCGTGTTCGTCTTCGGCGGCGCGATCTCCGGCAAGGGGAACCAGGCGGAGTACGTCAACTACGTGATCCCCGGCCTCATGGCCATGATGGGCATGAACATCGCCATGGGTGTCGGCACCGGGGTCAACGACGACTTCAAGAAGGGCGTGATGGACCGGTTCCGGTCCATGCCCATCGCCCGGTCGTCGGTGCTCATCGCCAAGATCGTCGTCGAGCTCGGCCGGATGATGGTGGCCATCGCCATCCTGCTCGCCGTGGGCTTCCTGCTCGGCCTGTCGATCAAGGGCCCGGTGACGGGCCTGTTCCTCGCCATCGGGCTGTCGGCCGTCTTCGGCGCGTCGCTGATGTGGATCTTCGTCCTGCTCGGTCTCACCATGAAGACCCCGCAGGCCGTCCAGGGCATGGCGATGATGGTCCTGATGCCGCTGCAGTTCGGCAGCTCGATCTTCGCCCCGCCCACCACGATGCCTGACTGGCTGCAGTCCTTCACGGACTACAACCCGCTGTCGAACCTGGCCGACGCGGCCCGCGCCCTGATCAACGACGCTCCGGTCGGCGACTCGGTGTGGATGACGCTGATCTGGTCGCTGGCCATCACCGCGGTCACCATGCCGCTCGCGGTGCGGAAGTTCCGCCAGAAGACCTGACCCGCGGACCGATCCGTTCGGATCGCGTCCCGGACGGGCACCGGCCGGGGGCCGGGTCAGATGAGGGCGGTGGCCTCCTCCAGGGAGAGGCCACCGCCTTCGGCGTACGCCTTCTCGTAGACGGCGTCGCCCAGCGCCGCCCGGGTCAGCTCCTGCACGCGGGCGCTGTCCTCGCGCTCCGTCGTGACCGGGAAGTGGGCGGGCGGCAGCTGCGCCCGGTAGGCACCCAGCAGCCTGGCGGCGTCGTACTCCCGGCGCGGTCCGCCGAGCAAGACCTGCGAGAGGGCTGCTGTCAGCAGGTAGACCGCGGGCATCTGGGGGGCCACCATGCGCGCCATCGGGTCCATGACGGTGCCCATGCCGTGGCGCAGCCGGTCGAGGGCCTCCTCGTACAGCCCCTGCCGGTTGTCGAGCCAGGCCATCGTGGCGAGCAGGAAGCCGTCGAAGATGGCGAACGCGCCGAAGGCGAACTCGTCCCGCAGGAGCTGCAGCTGGCCGCGCGCCTCGGCGATCCGTCCCGTGCGGCCGAGGATGCCCGCGAGGAACATCCGGGCGGCGGGCATGGCCTCGTTGCCGTACCGCTGCGCCCTCGCGGTGACCTCGGTGAGGATCTGCTCGGCCTCCTCGATCCGGCCGGCCTCGGTCAGCGTCCCGGCCATCCGTACGCGCAGCACCGTCACCTGGGCCAGGGCGCCGAGGCGTTCGGCGTAGGCGATGGCCTCCCGGTAGTCGCGGGCGGCCAGTGCGTACTCGCCGCGCTTCTCCCGGGCCTCGGCGCGGGCGGACAGGGCCTCGGCGCAGCCCCAGGCATCGCCGAGTTCGCGGAACAGGGCCAGGCTCTCGTCGGCGTCGCGCGAGGCGTCGCCCGCCCAGTCGGCCCGGTTCGCGAGGATGTTGGCGCGCAGCTGGAGGGCGGAGGCCAGTTCCCAGCGGTAGCCGAGCTCGCGGGCGGTCGCGACGGTCGCGTCGACGACCCGCTGCATCAGTCCGGGGTTGCCGGCGATCATGACGGCGTAGATCCACAGGGAGGCGGGGGTCCGGCAGGTCTGCGGCAGTCCGGGCCGGTAGGTGGCGAGGACCCCGTCGATCAGGGCGCGGACCGAAGGGGTGTTCCAGGTCTCGTTGGTCTGGTCGCGGGAGGCCAGCAGGACCAGGTTGAGGGCGCGCCAGCCCTCGGTGCGCGTTTCGCCGGAGTAGGGCGGCGGCGTGTCGACGAGCCGTTCGTAGACGGGCTCGGCGGGGACGAAGGGCGGCTCGAAGGGGTTGGGGCCGAGGGTGGCGGCGGCCTCGGCCCAGTGCCGGGACTCGGAGCGCAGGTCGTGCATGTGCCAGTACCAGCCGAGCGAGTGGACCAGGCACAGGGCCTCGTCGGCGTCGCGGACGGCGACGGCCCGGCGCAGGGCGGTACGCAGGTTCTCGTACTCGGTGGCGAGCCGGTCGGTGGCCGCCCGCTGGCCGTGGCCGCGCAGCAGCGGCTCGGTGGTGCGGGCGAGCTCCCGGTAGTGCACGAGGTGGCGGTGCTCGGTGGCCTCTCGGTCGCCGTCGGTCTCGGCGAGGCGTTCGGCGGCGTACTCGCCGACCGTCTCCAGGAGGCGGTAGCGCATGCCGCGGCCGTCGGCTCCCGGGGTGGCCACGACGAGGGACTTGTCGACGAGGGAGCCGAGGACGTCGGCGGGGTCGTACGAGGGGTCGCGGGCCGGGTCGGCGCAGACGGCCTCGGCGGCGGCGAGGTCGCAGCCGCCGGCGAAGACGGACAGCCGGCGCAGGACGGTGCGTTCGGCCTCGTCGAGCAGTTCCCAGGACCAGTCGACGACCGCGCGCAGGGTCTGCTGGCGGGGCAGGACGGTACGGGCACCGCTGGTCAGCAGGCGGAAGCGGTCGTCGAGGCGGTCGGCGATCTGGCGCGGGGTGAGCAGCCGCAGCCGGGCGGCCGCCAGCTCGATGGCGAGCGGCAGACCGTCGAGGCGGCGGCAGATCTCGGCGGCCGCGGCCGGGTCCTCCTCGACGGTGAACCCGGCGCGGGCGGCGGCCCCGCGGTCGCCGAGCAGCCGCAGCGCGATCGGGTCGGGCAGCGGTTCGACCGGGCGCAGGGACTCCCCCGGAACGCCGAGGGGTTCGCGGCTGGTGGCCAGGATCCGGACGTCGGGGCAGTGCGTGAGGAGGCGTTCCGCGAGGGCGGCGGCCGCGCCGATGACGTGCTCGCAGTTGTCGAGCAGCAGCAGGAGCCGGCGTCGTGCGCAGTGCTCGGCGAGCCGGTCGAGGGGGTCGTCCCCGGCGCGTTCGGTGAGGGCGCGCAGTTCCTCGGCGGCGGCGCCGCGCAGCTTGGTCTCCCGGGCCCCGAGTGCGGCGAGGGTGGCTTCGGCGACGTCCTCCGGGTCGCCGGGCCCGTCGATGGGGGCGAGTTCGACGAGCCAGACCCCGTCGGGCCAGGCGCTCGCGTCCTGGGCCTCGGCGGCCTCCTGGGACAGCCGCGTCTTGCCTGCGCCGCCGGGCCCGAGGAGCGTGACGAGGCGGGCTCTCGCGAGGTCGTCCCCGATGACGCGGATGTCGTCCTCACGGCCGACGAAGGTGGTCAGGCGCGCCCGCAGGTTTCCCGCGGACGCGGGGGCGGCCCGGGGCCCGTCGGCGGCGGCAGCGGTGGTGGCCGTGGCGGCGACCGTGGCGGCAGCGGCCGGCGGCCGCGCGTCCGAGGACAGCAGTTCGGCGTGCAGGGCCCGCAGTTCCGGACCCGGGTCGGTGCCCAGCCGGTCGGACAGCTCCCGGCGGAGGCCGTCGTACTCGGCCAGCGCCTCCGCCGGGCGGCCGGCGTCGCGCAGGGCCCGGATGCGCAGGGTGTGCAACGGCTCGTCCAGCGGCTGCTGCGCGCACAGCGCGGTCAGCTCCGGCAGGCACCGCTCCGCCTCGCCCATGGCCAGGGCCGCCGCGAGCCGCCCCCGGCGCGCGTCCATGCGTACGGCCTCCCAGCGGGCGGCCTCGGCGGCCGGGTCCGGCAGGTCGGCGAGGGCCGGTCCGCGCCACAGGGCGAGGGCCTCCTCGTACAGGGCCGCCGCCTCGGCCGGGTCCGGTGCCCCGCCGCCGGCCCGGACCAGCCGCTCGAAGCGGTACAGGTCGACGTCCTCGCGCTCGGCGGCCAGCTGGTAGCCGCCTTCCGCGGACCGCACGGCCGTGTGCCCGAGCGCCCGCCGCAGCCGGGCGACCAGCGCCTGCAGGGCCGCCACCGCGTCGGCCGGCGGATCGCCGGCCCACACCTCGGTGACGAGCAGCTGGGCGGGCACCACCCGCCCCGGCCGCACCGCGAGCGCTGTCAGGAGCGCCCGCAGGCGTGCTCCGCCGACGGCGACGGGAGTCCCGTCGTCGTGGATGGCCTGGGCGGTTCCGAGGATCGCGTAACGCACCGGCCCATTGTCCCCGCACCCGGCCCGGGACCCGCACAGTTTTCCGTTCGGCCTGCGGGATAGGTTTCGCGCATGGGTCATCAGGGCGGTCGCGGCGAGCGGCAGATCAGTTCGGTATTCCTCGGCATCTTCGCGATCATGGCCGTCACGGGCTGGGCGGTGTGGACGGGGTACGCGGCGAGCCCCGGACTGGCCGTGTTCCTCTTCGTGACGTCGGCGTGGATCGTCTCCCTGTGCCTGCACGAGTACGCGCACGCCCGCACCGCCCTGCACGGCGGTGACCTCACGGTGGGCGCCAAGGGTTACCTGACGCTGAATCCGCTCAAGTACACGCACGCGCTCCTCAGCATCGTGCTGCCGGTGATCTTCGTGATCCTGGGCGGCATCGGCCTGCCCGGCGGCGCGGTGTTCATCGAGCGGGGCCGGATCCAGGGCCGCTGGAAGCACAGCCTCATCTCGGCGGCGGGCCCGCTGACCAATGTGGCCTTCGCCGTCGTGTGCACGGCCCCCTTCTGGCTGGACGCCCTCGACGGGGTGCCGCTGGCGTTCCGCTACGCGCTCGCCTTCCTCGCCATGCTGCAGGTCTCGGCGGCGATCCTGAACTTCCTGCCGGTACCCGGCCTGGACGGCTACGGGGTCATCGAGCCCTGGCTGTCCTACCGGGTGCGCCGCGAGATGGAGCCGCTGGCGCAGTTCGGCCTGCTGGCCGTGTTCGCACTGCTGTGGATCCCGGGGGTCAACGCGTTCTTCTTCGGCGCGGTGGACGGCCTGATGTCCGCGCTCGGCGTGTCGGACCTGGAGACGTACTGCGGCCGCGACCTCTACAGCTTCTGGCGGGACACCGACGGCTTCTGCGCCGTCCCGCAGGACTGACGGCCCGGGGCCGGGCGGGGACCGTAGCGGCCCGAGCCGCCCACCCGATCAAATGTCAGTGCGATCTGCTATCCCTTTCGGGAACACTGCGACTGATCCGATCGATCAACAGCATTGATCCCAGGGGGGACTTCGCACCCATGACACCCAAGGCACGCTTACACGCCCTGCCCGCGGCGGCCCTGTCGCTGGCGCTCGGCCTGGCCGCCGCGGCGCCGGCTTCAGCCGCCGCCGACCCGGCGGCGCCCACGGTCACGGCGCCCCGCACCGGCCCGGCCCCCGGGTTCGCCGGCGAGGACCAGCGGTCCGACTGCTACACCGACCCGTACACAGGATCCGGAGCCGGCTGGATCGGCCTGAACGACGTCACCACCAAGGTCACCGCCGCTTCGCCGTCCCATGCCCAGCTGCAGACGACGTTCCAGCTGTGGGACACCTCGTACGGGGGCAAGCGCACCGACTTCCCGACCTCGTGGTCCACCTACCCCGAGGCCACCACGCACCTCTCCCGCGACCTGCTGAAGGACGGCGGCCAGTACGCATGGCGGGCCCGGGCCACCGACGGGAAACTGACCAGCCCTTACACGGCCTGGTGCTACTTCCGCGTGGACCACACCCAGCCCACCGCCGAGGTCACCACGGACGAGACCCCCAAGAAGGTCGGCGAGGAGGCCACCTTCACCCTGAAGGGGACCGACACCGGCTCGGGGATCGCCTGCGCCCGCTGGCAGACGACCCCGGTCTTCGGCGTCGGCTGGAGCTGCGCGGACGAGGCGACCGACTCCCGCGTCGTCCGGCTGACGGACGGCTCGGCCGACATCAAGGTCAAGCCGGCCACCTGGGGCAGCCAGGCGGTGTACCTCCAGACGATGGACAACGCGGGCAACCTCGGACAGGCGCAGGCGTACTACTACGCGCAGCCCGCCACCAAGCCCGCCGCCTTCGGCGACATCGACGCCGACGGAAAGCCGGACGTCCTCGTCCCGGACGCGGCGGGCAACCTCCGCAAGCGGGGCGCGAACCCGCTGGACCCCGCGAACGCCCACCGCATGGCCGCCCCGGGCGGCGGCGAGAGCTGGGCCGGCGTCCAGTACACCCACCGAGGGTCCTTCAGGGGTCAGACCGTCGACGACCTACTGGCCCATGCCCCCGGCGGGGAGTACCTCTACCAGTTCAGGAACGACGGCGCGGGACGCTTCACGGGGCAGGCTCCGATGCACATCGAGAAGCCCACCGCGTGCGTGGACGCGGCAGGTTCGGTCATCGACTGCGCTCGGCACGGCTTCGGTCCGGACTGGTCGAAGGTCAAGCAGATCGCCGCATACGGATCGCCCACCGGCGACAGCACGGTAGGTGGCTTCCTGCCGCTCAGCTCCCTGTTGTTCGTCGAGAACGGGCGGCTGTGGCTCGCGAAGCCGAGCGGCATGGAACTGCCGACGGCCACGCTGCTCTCCGGTAACAACACCCGTTGGGGCGGCTACGACCTGCTCACCCCGGGCCGGGCGCAGGGTACGGACTTCCCGACCCTGTGGGCCCGCTCCCGGGCGGACGGCGCGATCCGCGCCTTCTCCGTCAAGGGCACCGCGGACGCACCGGACTTCTCCGCCTTCGTGAACCCGGCCGCCGGGCCGGTCCTGTCCACCCTGACTCCGGCCGCGCACCCGCGCGTCGGCTCCGACGGCGATCTCACGGGTGACGGCCTGCCGGACCTGTGGTCCGCGGACGCCACCGGCAAGGTCACCGTGTTCCCGGGTACGGGCACGACCACCCCGCACCCCGCGGTCACCGGCTTCGGCCCGGCCGCCTGACCTGCCGGAGTTCCTATCCGACCTGGCGCGCGGCGGAGGCCTTCTCGGCCTTCGCCTTGCGCAGGTAGTACCAGGCCATGTTGGACGTGAGGCCGGCCAGCAGCACCCAGACGATCCCGAGGAAGCTGCCCTCGACGAAGGCGATGACGGCCGCGGCCACCGCACAGGCGCAGACGACGATGGCGAAGACGGCAAGGCGGGGCATGGGATGAGCTCCTCGGAAACACTGAACGGGTCGAGCCCCTCCAGTGTCCCCCATGCCCCGCAGTGCTGCCGTAAGGGCGCCGGCGATCCCGTCCGGCCCGTTTCCGGCTTCACCTGATCTTCTGCGCCCCGTGGCACTAGGTTCGGCGGGTACGCGCCGTATCCGGGCGTGACAGAACGGACAGCCCGGCCTGCTCGGCCCGCGACGGACGACGCCGGGCGAGTGGGGGGAGCACGTATGCAGGAGATCTCCAAGGGCGCGAACGTCAGCCTGACCGCCCTCAGCGAGGACGCCGGGGCGGTCGTCGTGAGCCTGGGCTGGACCAGCGCCACCGGAGCCGGCGATGCCGATGTCTCCGTGCTGCTCCTGGACGAGAACGGCAAGATCCGCAGCGAGAACGACTTCTACTTCTACAACCACCCCGCCGCCGCGGACGGAAGCGTCCAGCTCCTCGGCAAGACGCCGACCTCGAACGGCGACGAGGACCGCATCAGCGTGGACCTCACCGCCGTTCCCGAGGACGTGGCGCGGATCGTGGTGGCGGCCAGCCAGTACGGCGGCGCACGCTTCGGGGACCTCGACGATCTGCGGATGACGGTCTCGGACCGGACGGGGGAGCCGCTCGTCGGGTACTCCATCGAGGACGCGG
Source organism: Streptomyces nojiriensis (assembly GCF_017639205.1). NCBI lineage: Bacteria > Bacillati > Actinomycetota > Actinomycetes > Kitasatosporales > Streptomycetaceae > Streptomyces > Streptomyces nojiriensis. The sequence goes on from NZ_CP071139.1 coordinate 3,162,995, forward strand.
GCGTGGAGACGGCCTTCATCTTCGGTGAGCTGTACCGGCGCGGCGAGGAGTGGAAGTTCCGTGCCGTGGGACAGGGGTACGAGACCGGCCTCACCGGGCTGGCGACGGACTTCGGCATCGACGTACTGGAGGACACCGAGCCTGCGGCGGCGACAGCGCCGGCGGCCGGGCCCGGCGCCGTGCCCGCGCCGCCTGAGGAGGGCGGGGTGGCCGCCGTCCCGGTCCCGGCCGAGGCGCCCGCGACGGCCCCCGAGGCCACGGCGGCGACCGAGGCGGCGGCTGCGTCGGGCGCCACCGTGCCCGCCCAGACCCGCGGCCGCGCACCCCGAACGACGCGGAAGAAGGTCACCCTGCCCAAGGTGGCCAAGAAGTCGCTCGCCGAGAACGACACCTGGCGCACCGCGCGGCTGTTCCCCGTGCCGTCCCTCAAGAGCGACAAGGAGCGCGAGGTCCGGGCGACCTCCGTACTGCTCTCCGTCATGGCGCAGGTGCCCGAGCTGGGCCGCCGCCTCACCGCCGGGTTCGGGGCACCCGCGGGCCGCATGCAGACCTTCACCGAGGTCCCCCTCCCCCACGGCGACACCCCGAAGCGGCCGGACGGGGTGATCCGGGTGGAACGCGCGGGCAAGCTGTGGACGGCGCTCGTGGAGACGAAGACGCACGGCAATCCGCTCAAGGACGAGCAGGTCCAGCAGTACATGGACATCGCGGCGCGCCGCGGCTACGAGGCGGTGATCACGCTCTCCAACGACGTGGCCCTGGACGGCTCGCCCGTGGTCGACGTCAAGATCGACGGGCGGCGCAAGCACAAGGTCAGCCTCTGGCACCTGTCCTGGGCGGAGGTGGCCCACCAGGCCCAGATGCTGATCCGCCACGAGGGCGTCGGCAACGCCGCCCACGCCTGGCTCCTCCAGGAGCTCCTGGAGTACCTCCAGCACGAGAACTCGGGCTGCCACGGATTCCAGAACATGGGTCCCGCCTGGGTGCCCGTGCGCAAGGGCATCGAGGACGAGACCATCAGCCCCGACGACGAGCGCGCCGTCGACGTCGTCGAGAGCTGGGAGCGGCTGATCCGCCAGGTCTGCCTGCGCCTCGGCGGCGAGTTGGGGCAGAAGGCCCTGCCCGTGCAGCGCACCCGGCGCGACAGCGATCCGCGGGCCCGCCGGATCGCGGCGGCCGCGGCCCTGTGCGCCGACGGGAAGCTCTCCGCCGAACTGCGCATCGACGGAACGAGTTCCGTCATCGCCGTCACCGCCGATCTGCGGACCGGCAAGGTCCGGACCTCCGTGGACATCCCGGCCCCGGAGGGCTCGTACCCGCTGGCCACGACGAAGCGGCTGCTGCGGGCGCTGGCCGAGGCGCCGGCGGACCTGCACGTCCAGACGCTGGTGGAGGGCGAGAACGGGCCGCGCGGCACCCTGGAGCGGCTGCGTCCCGAGCCCGGCGACCTGCTGCCCAAGGACGGGGCCGCGCCGACCGGGTTCCGGCTGTCGCTGATCAAGGGGATGGGGAACACCCGGGGCAACACGGAGTCCGGTTTCATCCGCGGCGTCGACGGCGCGGTCGACCGCTTCTACCACGGTGTGGTGGCCCACCTGGGCGCCTTCGAGGCGCGCGGCGGCCGCCGGAGCTGATCCGCGTGCCTGGCGGTCCGGTCCCGGCCCGGGAGGGGCGGGACCGGACGGACCGGATCAGACGTCCGTGACGCGCAGGCCCGCGTGGGCCTTGTAGCGGCGGTTGGTGGAGATCAGGTTGGCCACCAGCGACTCGACCTGGTGGGCGTTGCGCAGGCGGCCGGCGAAGACGCCGCGCATGCCCGGGATGCGGGCGGCCAGGGCCTGGACGATGTCGGTGTCGGCGCGGACCTCGCCGAGGACCATCACGTCGGTGTCGATCTCGTCGATCGACTCGTCCTGGAGCAGGACGGCCGAGAGGTGGTGGAAGGCGGCGGTCACCCGGGAGTCCGGGAGCAGGGCGGCGGCCTGCTGGGCGGCGCTGCCCTCTTCGACCTGGAGGGCGTAGGCGCCCTGCTTGTCGAAGCCGAGCGGGTTGACGCAGTCCACCACGAGCTTGCCCGCGAGGTCCTCGCGCAGCGCTTCGAGGGTCTTGGCGTGGCCCTCCCACGGCACCGCGATGATGACGATGTCGCTGCGGCGCGCGCACTCGGCGTTGTCCGCGCCCTCCACGCCGAGGCCCAGTTCGTCGGCCGCGGTCTGCGCGCGGTCGGCGGCGCGGGAGCCGATGATCACCTTCTGGCCGGCCCTGGCGAGCCGGTAGGCCAGGCCCCGGCCCTGGTCACCGGTGCCGCCGAGGACGCCGACGACGAGGCCGGACACGTCCGGCAGCTCCCACGGGTCCTTGACCGGCGGCTTCTGCGTGTTGTCTGAGGAAGTCATGGGGGCGAGGGTACTGCCGGGTAGCCCACAGTCGAAGGGTGGTGAAGGGGAAGGAACCGCTCCCCGTGTCGCCCGCATGGTGCAGGATGCCGATATGGACGCCGTGAGGGTCGCGCTGCTGCGCGAGGTGCTCGCCGGTACGCAGTGGCCGGGAGACGCGCGCCGCTTCGCCGGATCGCTGCGCCGGTCCGTCGTACCGGCCGGCGGTCACCTGCTGCTGGTGGGGACCGAGGGCTACGAGCCCTGGCATCTGGCGGCGCACCTGGTGGACGAAGCCGCCTGGTCGGGCCTGCCGGAGCTGGCGCCCACGCTCGTACGCCACCACGTGCGGCCCGGGGAGCCGCCGCACCTCTCGGTGGGGCTGGGCCGGCTGGCGGCGGCCCGGCGCGGGCACACGCTGCTGGTGGTGGCGCCCGGAACGCCGGGTGCGGGACTGCTGGAGCGCGTCCACGACGCGCGGCGCGCGGGGGCGACCGTACTGTCCCTGGACGGCGGGGACCCGGATCTGGGCGCGCTCGCCCACGACGGGCTGTCGGTACCGGCACCGGTGCCGGACGACGGAATGGACCTGGACACCGTGCAGCACCTGGTCAGCGCGGCGGCCGGGGAGAACACGCCGCCGGTGCGGCGCGGACCGCGCCGGTTCGGGGACCGGCTGGCGCGGCTGGCCGACCACCTGACCGCGCCGCCGCCCAGCCGCTGGTGAGGCCTACGCCCCGCCCGTGCCGGTGGTGCCCTCTTCGTCCTCGCGGGTCCTGTCGTTCCACTTGGGGTCGTTCTGCCATTCCAGGTTGCGTTCCTGCGCCGTCTCCATGGCGTGGTTCGCCTCCTCCGGGGTGCCGTACGGACCGAACCGGTCCTTCGCCGGGCAGTCGGGGCCTTCCTCGACCTTCTTGTGGACCAGGCAGTAGTACCACTCGCCGGGTTTGCCCACCTGACGCTTCTTGAACAGGGCCATCGTCGTCGGGCTCCTCTCGTACCGCTCTATCCCGCCATGCTGCCCCATCCCCGCTGGATACACTCGCTCGCATGTCTGGCCAGTCGCTGCTCGTACCAGGCGAGCTCTCTCCCGTCCGTTCCGTTCCCGGAAACATCCGCCGGCCCGAGTACGTGGGCAAGCCCGCGCCCGCTCCGTACACCGGACCGGAGGTGCAGACCGCCGAGACCATCGAGGCCATGCGCATCGCCGGCCGGATCGCCGCCCAGGCGATGGAAGAGGCCGCGAAGCTGATCGCGCCGGGGGTGACCACCGACGAGCTCGACCGGGTCGCCCACGCGTACATGTGCGACCACGGGGCCTACCCCTCGACGCTCGGCTACCGGGGCTTCCCGAAGTCGCTGTGCTCCTCCGTGAACGAGGTCATCTGCCACGGCATCCCCGATTCCACCGTCCTGCGCGACGGTGACATCGTGAACCTCGACGTGACCGCGTACATCGGCGGCGTGCACGGCGACAACAACGCGACCTACCTGTGCGGGGAGGTGGACGAGGAGTCGCGGCTGCTGGTGGAGCGCACCCGGGAGGCACTGAACCGGGCCATCAAGGCCGTCAAGCCGGGCCGCCAGATCAACATCATCGGCCGGGTCATCGAGTCGTACGCGAAGCGCTTCGGCTACGGCGTGGTCCGGGACTTCACCGGCCACGGCATCAACACCTCCTTCCACTCGGGCCTGATCGTCCCGCACTACGACAGCCCGCACGCCACCACCGTCATCGAGCCCGGCATGACCTTCACCATCGAGCCGATGCTGACGCTGGGCACCCACGAGTACGACATGTGGGAGGACGGCTGGACGGTCGTCACGAAGGACCGCAAGCGGACCGCGCAGTTCGAGCACACGCTGGTGGTCACGGACTCCGGCGCGGAAATCCTGACCCTCCCCTAGCCGTTCCGGCCGCCTCCACGGAGGCGAACGGGGCCGGGCCCGGTGCACCTGTGCACCGGGCCCGGCCCTGTTTTCCCGTGCACTGCCCGAGGGCTACGCGCTGAGCGGGAACTCCTCGCCCAGCTCCCGGAAGACCGCGCCGTTGAAGTCGAAGGCGCGCTTGCACTCGTCGATGATGCGCTGCTTCTCCAGGTCGTCCGCCGCTATGGCGTCCAGCAGCTCGCGGTAGGTCCGCTTGAAGGCCGCCGGGTTGGAGATGTCCGCGAAGACGTAGAACCGGACGCCGTCGCCCTTGCGCTCGAAGCCCCAGGTGCGCTCCGCCTTGTCGCGGATGATCTGGCCGCCGGAGAGGTCGCCCAGGTAGCGGGTGTAGTGGTGGGCGACGTACCCGCCCGGCCACTGCGCCGCGCACTCGGCCACCCGGTCGGCGTACGCCCGCGTCGCGGGCAGGGCCACCACGCTCTCGCGCCAGTCCGGGCCGACCAGGTGGGCGAGGTCGCGCTCGATCTCGGCGACGCGCATGAGCTCGGGCTGGATGAAGGGGCCGGCCACCGGGTCGTCCTTGAGGGATTCGGCCGCTTCCTCCAGGGCCCGGTACACGAACCACAGTTGCTCCGTGTAGCGCGTGTACGCCTCCACGCCGAGCCGTCCACCCAGCAGATCGCTCATGAAGGTCGACGTCTCGGCCTCGGTGTGCTGCTCGTGCGAGGCGACGCGGATGACCGTAGAGAAGGCGTCCAAGGCGGACCTCCAGGAAGAGGAAACAGGCGTGACGGCATCACCGTCACGCCCGATCCTCCTACTTAGGCTTGCCTAAGTCAATGAGTTCCCGACGCCTTGTCGGTAAAAAATCCGGCCCCGTGACCGCGTCAGCCGCCCGAGAGCGCCCAGAGCGCGAGCAACCCGACGAGGACCACGTGGGGGTAGAGGAAGGCCAGGAGGCAGCCGATGCTCCCCAGCGCAAGACGCCGCCTGCGCTGCGCGTCGGTCCGGGGCGGAATCCAGGTGAAGGCCACCATCGCCAGCGGCAGGGCGTAGAAGTAGGCGAACCCGGGCGGGAACCCGGGCAGGTACGAGCTCGCCCGGCCGCACCACACGGCCACCGGCGCCAGCGCGGTGAAGAGCGCCGCCACCGGCAGCCACCGCTGCCGCTCGTCGGGGCGGCGGATCACCGAAGTCTTCGTCATGACGCCATCACACCGCGGCGCCCGCCGGCCGCGTCAGCGCCGGCGTACTCAGTTCCCCCTGTACGGGATACCCAGGAAGGGGTGGGTCAGATCCTGTCCGGGGCCGGGGCGAAACGGACGCGGCCGCCGATCTCCACCGTGCCGTCCGGGCCGGGGGCGGTGAGGATCTGGGAGCCGGCGCCCTGGGTGATGTTCAGGGCGCGGTTCAGCTCGGCCGTCAGCAGGATCGCCGCCGATCCGGTGGCCTCGTCCTCGGTGATGATCCCGTCGGGGCGGCGCGGAAAGCCCCGGGCCCGGACGCGGCCCGCGGCCTCGTCCTCCCAGGCCCAGGCGTACAACCAGCCCTCGCCGGGCGGCGGGGCGGGCAGCGCCTCGACCTCGGCAACGGATCCGTACTGCTCGGTGCGCTTGCCCTCGACCCACTCGGGGCGGGCCGTGATCCAGGTGAACTCCCCGTCGTCACGCGCCCATACGGATCCGGCGGGCGGCTGGAGCTCTTCGATGTCCAGCAGCCACGCGGCCCCGACCAGCGGATGTCCCGCGAAGGACATGCGCGTGCCGGGGGTGCGGATGTCGACGACCCCGCGCTCGGGGTCGTCGACGAACACCGTCTCGCTGTAGCCGAGTTCGGCGGCCAGGGCCTGCCGCGACGCGTCGTCGGGGCAGGTCCGGCCGTCGCGTACGACACCGAGCAGGTTGCCGAAGCGGCCGTCACCCGCGCAGAAGACCTTCAACACGTCGAGATCGTTCACGCGGGAAATTGAAGCACGGCTCAGACCCGGGCCGTACGGCGCCTGCGCGCGAGGTACACCGCGCCCGCGCCGGCCGCGATCACCACGCCGGAGGTGGTGAGCAGGGCCCCGGCCGGGATCTCGGCCCCGGTGTTGGCCAGGTTGCCGCCGACGGTGGAGGAGCCGCCGCCCACGGTGCCGCCCGTACCGCCGGTGGTGCCGCCGGTGCTGCCACCGGCCGTACCGCCCGTGGTCCCGGCGTTCGAACCGCCCGTCGAGCCACCGGTCGTACCGCCGGTGCTCGGCAGGGTGGCGTCCTTGTCCACCGCCACGGCGAAGGTGAGCGGGTCGATCGCGTCGCCCGCCTTGTACATGGAGCCGGTGGTGTCGTTGGCGAAGGCGGCCGCGCCCTCGGCGGTGAAGACCGCCGGGACCGCGTTCAGCGCCAGGACGCCGTTCTTGGTCTTGTAGTCGGTCTTCGACAGGTCGAGCGCGGCGAAGCGGAGGCCCGCCTTGGTGCCGGAGGCGTTCTTGACGTCCACGTAGAGGGTGCCGGTCTTGCCGGTGGCCTCGACGCGGGGGCTGCCGAAGGTCATGTCGATGCCGTGGGCCGCGTACTGGAAGCGCAGGTTGCCCTGGAAGGAGGCGTTCAGCTGCTGCTTCTTGACGTCGAGGTCGCCCTTGCCGAAGGCGAAGTCGAAGGTGTCGCCGTTCTTGGCGGCGCCGCCGGCCGGGGTGATCGACCCCGCGCTCAGCACGTACTTGCGGAAGGACTCCTTCACACCCCAGGTCAGCTTGCCGCTGAGCACCTTCTGCGTGTCGTCGGCAGGAGGGGTCGGCTTCTTGGTGGTGTTCTCCGGGGTCGGCTCCGGGTCGGGCTTCTTCTCGAGGTCCAGCTTCGCGGTGAGCGGGTCGCCCGGCTTGTCCTTGTAGCTCGGCGAACCGAGCACGTCCGCGGCTTCCTGGGTGAGCGTGGTCGCCAGGCCGTTCATCGTCTGGCCGGCGAAAGCCACGGTGGCCATCGGCACGTCCTGGGTGGTCGCGCCGCCCTTGGTGACGTCCGCGGTGAGCTTCTTGGTGCCGGTGTCGATCCGGATGTCCGAGAGCTTGACCTCGAAGCCGTGGCCGGTCGGCGGGGCGGGCGAGGAGAAGGTGACACTGCCCTTGAAGGCCGCCTTCACCACGTGCCCGTTGGCCGGCTCGTACGCGCCGGTGGGCTCGACGAAGCGCAGGGTGCCGTCCTCGTTCTGCCTGGCGCCGTCCGCGACGGTGATGGTGCCCTTGGCCATGCCGGTCACGTAGGTGCGGTAGCTCGCGAGCACGCCCCAGTCGAGGGTGCCGCCGGTGATCTTCACCGGGTCGGTGGGCGGGCCGCCCGCGGCGGTGGCCGGCAGGGCGAAGGCGGTGGCGCCGAGCGCTGCGGCGGTCAGGACCGCGGCCGCGAGGGAGATCGGGCGTCGGATGGACGACATGGCTGGGTACTCCTGGAGGAACAGGGGAAGGGGAGGAAGGAGGGGGTGCCTACTGGGGCGCGTCGGCCGGCGCCGGCGAGGCGGCTGCCGTACGACGCTTGCGCACGACCAGGAAGGTGCCGCCGCCGGCCAGGGCCAGGACGGCCACGGCGAGGGCGACGAAGAGCCCGGTGTTCGAGGGCTCCGCGGCCTGCGCGGCGGGGGCGGGCTCGGCGGAGGGCGACGCGGACGCGGACGCGGGCGGGGGCGGGGCCGTCGAGCCCAGGTCGGGCAGGGCGGGCAGCTGGGCGGTGGAATCCAGGGCGACGGCGAGCGAGACGGGATCCATCTCGGTGCCGGCCTTGTACATGGAGTTGAAGGCCTGGGAGCCGCCCTCGGTGAGGGTGGCCGGGGCTTCGGTCAGGGTGGCCAACTTGCCCTCGGTCTTCAGACCCTTGGCGTCGAACTCCACGAGCGGGACGGCGTTCTTCGTCGCGCCGCCGGTGGTGACGTCCGCGGACAGGACGCCCTTGCCGTTCTCCACCTTCACGCCCATCTTGCCGAGCGTGAGGTCCAGGTGGGCGCCGGTGAACTGGACCGTACCGGCGAAGGCCGCGTCAAGGGTGCCTTTCGCGCCGTCGAACGAGCCCTTGCCCTGCGGGAAGCGGAACAGCGCGCCGCCGTCCTGGGCGCCCTCGGCGAGGACCCACTTGCCCTGGCCGATGGAGCCGGTGACGTACTCGCGGAAGGTACGGCGCACCCCCCAGTCGACGGCGGCGTCGGCGAAGGCGCCCGCCGCCTGCGGGGTCTGCGCGGTGGCGCTCGGCTGCGCCGTGGCCGACTGCGCGGGCGCGGCGGCCGCGGCGGCCTTGACGTCGGCGGAGAGCGAGATCGGGTCGAGCTGGGTGCCGGCGCCGTAGTAGCCGGCGAACGCCGTGGCGCCTTCCGTGGTGAGGGTGGCCGGGATGTTCGTGAGGGACAGCGGGCCGGCGCCGCCCTTCATGTTGATGCCGCCGACGCCGAGCGCGGCGAAGGCGACCTGCGACTGGTCGGTGACCGCGCCGCTGTCCTTGGCCTTGCTGGAGACGTCCACGTACAGGGTGCCCTTGCCGCCGGAGATCTTGACGGTCGGGCGGCTGATGGTCATGTCCAACTCGTGGACTCCGTCGGGCTTCTGGTGGCCCTGGAAGGTCACCCCGCCCGAGTAGGAGGCCTCGAAGGTTCCGGAGTCGGGGTCGTAGGAGCCGGCCGCGGAATGGAAGCGGAAGAGGCTGCCGCCCACGGTGGCTGCGCCACTCTTCAGCTTGAAACCGCCTTTTGCCACCGGACCGGTGACATAACTCTGGAAAGACGATTTGATGCCCCAGTCGAGACGACCCCCCTGCACGGTGCCCGCCTGGGCGGCGGTCGCCGGGAGCAGAGCGCCCAGCAAGGCCGCCAACAGGGCAACGGCGAACGCACGGACGGGTCTTGCGGGCATGAATGCCCCCTCCTGAGGTCTAGCGAGCAAGGTTAGGCTAACCTAAGCTAACCACGGCCGGATGAACACCCCCCGGTCTCCAGAACCTCAGTCGGACGATCAGGACGGTGCCTTCGTGCCTACGCCCGCCGCGTCACACCGCTTTCCCCGTCTCGCAGTTGCCGTGGCAGCACTGGCACTCGCACTGACGGCCTGCGGAGGTACGGCCACCACCCCGGGCTCATCCGCCCCCGCCGCAGCCGCGGTCCCGGACCGGCTGGAACCGCTCCCGGCGCCACAGCCCGCCCTGCCGGTCACCGTGCCCTCGGCCGACGGCACGCAGGTCACGATCGCGTCCGCGGACCGGATCGTCCCGCTGAGCGGCAGCCTCAACGAGATCGTCCACACGCTGGGCCTCGGCAACCAGGTCGTCGCCCGGGACATCACGGCCACCTTCGAACAGGCCGCCCAGCTGCCGGTGGTGACACGCGGCCACGACGTCTCCGCCGAGAGCGTCCTGTCCCTGCGCCCGACCCTCGTCGTCGCGGAGACCACCAGCGGCCCCGCGGAAGCGGTTCAGCAGATCCGCGACGCCGGCATCCCGCTCCTGGTCATCGCCCCCGCCAAGGGGCTGGACGACGTCCCGAAGCGCATCGACGCCGTGGCCGCCGCGCTCGGCGTGAAAGAGGCCGGCACGCAGCTGAACCAGCGCACCGCCGACCGGATCGCCACCGTCCGCAGGGACATCCCGGTCGCCTCCGGCAAGAAGCCCCGGGTGGCCTTCCTCTACCTGCGCGGCACCGCCTCCGTCTACCTGCTGGGCGGTTCGGACTCCGGCGCCTCCTCACTGCTGGAGGCGGCCGGCGCGGTCGACACCGGCAAGGACTCCGGACTCGGCAAGGACTTCACCCCGATCACCAGCGAGGCCCTGGCGGCCGCCGCGCCCGACGCGATCCTCGTCATGTCCAAGGGCCTCGAATCGGTCGGCGGCATCGACGGCCTGGTGAAGATCCCGGGCGTCGCCCAGACCCCGGCCGGCATGGACCGCCGGGTGGTCACGGTCGACGACGGCGTCCTCCTCAACTACGGCCCCCGCACCGACCAGGTCCTCTCCTCCCTGGTCACCCAGCTCTACGGCCGCCTGCGGTGACCCGCCACGACCCCGAAGCAAGGACCGCTCCCGAGACGGACTCCAACGAGTCGGCAGTCGCGGCGGCATCGCACGGTTCCGCCGGGGACGGGAGTGTGCCGGGGCGATCCCCGCAGGGCGCCGAACGCACTGCCGCCGCGCTTTCCGACCCCTCGCCACGTTCGGCGCCCGAGGAGACGCCCCGGCGCGCGCCCGGCCCCGGCGGAACCGCCGCCCCCACCGCCGCCCCGGCAAAGCCCCGCGGCCGCGACCGCGACGGCAACGGCGACGGCAGACGCAGCGGGAGCGGCACCGGCACCCGCAGGCCCGCCCTGCTCACCGCCGCCCTCGTGGGGACGCTCGCCCTCCTCGCCCTGCTCTCCGCAGGAGTCGGCGCGTACGACATCCCCCTCACCGACGTCCTCGCCTCCGTCCGGCACCACCTCGGCCTCGGCGGAGCCCCCCTCGACCGGGTCGGCGAGAGCGTGCTGTGGAACGTCCGGCTCCCCCGCGTCGTGCTCGCCCTGCTCGTCGGCGCCAGCCTCGGCTGCGCGGGCGCGCTCATGCAGGGCGTCTTCGGCAACCCCCTCGCCGAGCCCGGCGTCATCGGCATCTCGGCCGGCGCCGCCGTCGGCGCGGTCGCCGCCATCGGCCTCGGCCTCAGCTTCTTCGGCAACTGGACCATCACCGTCTGCGCGTTCATCGCGGGCCTGATCACCGTCAGCTCGGTGTACCTCCTCTCCCGCAACGGCGGGAAGACGGAGGTCGTCACCCTCATCCTCACCGGCATCGCCGTCAACGCCTTCGCCGGCGCCCTCATCGGCCTGTTCGTCTTCTTCGCGGACAGCGGACAGGTCAACCAGATCACCTTCTGGCAGCTCGGCTCCCTCGCCCAGGCCACCTGGCCCAAGGTCCTCGCCGTCCTGCCCTGCGCCGTCGCCGGCCTCGTGATCGCCCCCCTCTACTCCCGCCGCCTCGACCTCCTCTCCCTCGGCGAACGCCCGGCCCGCCACCTCGGCATCGACGTCGAGCGGCTGCGCCTCTCCCTCATCCTGGTCGTCGCGCTGCTCACCGCCGCCGCCGTCGCCGTGGCCGGCGTCATCACCTTCATCGGGCTGCTCGTCCCGCACCTGCTGCGCATGGCCAACGGCCCCGGGCACCGCTTCCTGGTCCCCGGCAGCGCCCTCGCCGGCGCCGTCGTCCTGGTCGCGGGCGACCTGGCCGCCCGTACCCTCGCCCAGCCCGCCGAGCTCCCGCTCGGCGTACTGACCGCACTGCTCGGCAGCCCCTTCTTCTTCTGGCTGCTGCGCCGCACCCGCCGCAAGCAAGGAGGCTGGGCGTGACCGGCAAGCTGACCGGGCTGCTCACCCGCTCCCGCAGGACCGTCCCGGCCCGCCCCGCCCCGGGCGACGTGGTCGCCGAGTCCGTGGACCTGCACCTGCGGCTCGGGCAGCGCGAGGTCCTCGCCGGGATCGACCTGACCGCCCGGGCCGGCGAGGTGCTGGCGCTGGTCGGCCCGAACGGTGCCGGCAAGTCCACGCTGCTGGGCGCACTCGCCGCCGACCTGCCCGCCGCCTCCGGAGTGATCCGGATCGACGGCCGCCCGGTGGGCGACTGGAGCGCCCCGGATCTCGCCCTGCGCCGCTCCGTACTTCCCCAGTCGGCCGCGCTGTCGTTCCCCTTCCCGGTGGAGGACGTCGTACGGATGGGCCGCGCGCCCTGGGCCGGCACCCCGCTCGCCGAGGCCGACGAGGAGGCGGTGGCGCTCGCCATGGCCGCCACCGAGGTCGCGGACTTCGCCGCGCGGCCCTTCTCCGCCCTCTCCGGCGGCGAGCGGGCCCGGGTCGCGCTGGCCCGCGTACTGGCCCAGCGGGCCCCGCTGCTGCTGCTCGACGAGCCGACCGCCGCCCTCGACCTGCGCCACCAGGAGCTCGTGCTGCGCATCTGCCGGGAGCGGGCGGCGGCCGGGGACGCGGTCGTCGTCGTCCTGCACGACCTGGGGCTGGCCGCCGCCTACGCGGACCGGGCCGCCGTCCTGCACGACGGGCGGATCGCCGCGGACGGCCCGCCGGCCGAGGTGTTCGAGGGCGAGCTGCTGAGCCGGGTCTACCGGCAGCCGGTGGAGGTCCTCCCGCACCCCCGCACCGGGGCCCCGCTGGTGATTCCGGTACGGGCCTGACCCGCGGCCCGACGTCCGGCCCGGACTACGGCTCGTACCGCGGCTCGGACCGCGGCTCGGACCGCGGCTCGGACCGCGGCTCGGACCGCGGCTCGGACCGCGGCTCGGACCGCGGCTCGGACCGCGGCTCGGACCGCGGCTCGGACCGCGGCTCGGACCGCGGCTCGGACCGCGGCTCGGACCGCGGCTCGGACTGCGATTCTACCCCCCTCTTTACTTCTGCTTGACCGTGCCATGGGACTGTCGTGAAGGTGCCGTGACAGCGCCGTGTCCGGGACACAAACATATGAGCTGAATCACGGTAGGCGGGGGTATGGGTGAGGTAAGCCTCGGTTAAGTTAGGTCCGCCTCATCGGCCTTTCCCTCCTCGGGACGGCCCCTTCGTCCGACGCCAGGAGCCCTTGTATGCGCCCCGCCCGCCTCACTGTCATCGCCGCGGCCTCCGTGGCGGCCGCACTGACCGCCGTCACCGGCTGCTCCCAGAAGAGTGACGCGGGCGGCAACGACGCGATCAAGGTGGCTGCGTCCGACAGTGCCTGCGACGTGTCGAAGACGGAGTTCCCGGCCGGCAAGGTGCAGTTCGACGTCGAGAACAAGGGCGCCAAGGTCACCGAGGTCTACGTCCTCTTCCCCGACGCCCGCATCGTGACCGAGCGCGAGAACATCGGCCCCGGCACCAAGGCCTCCATCACCGCCGAGATCAAGGCGGGCGAATACGAGATCGTCTGCAAGCCCGGCATGAAGGGCGACGGCATCAAGCAGAAGGTCAAGGTCACCGGCAAGGGTGCCGCCGAGGAGAAGCGCAGCCCCGAGGCGGACGCCGCGGTCGCCGCCTACCGCGCGTACGTGGTCACGCAGGCCGAGGAGACCCTCCCCAAGGCGCAGGCCTTCGCGGACGCGGTGAAGGCCGGTGACATCGAGGGCGCGAAGAAGCTCTACGCCACCTCGCGCATCGGCTGGGAGCGCACCGAGCCGGTCGCCGAGTCCTTCGGCGACATCGACCCGAAGGTGGACGTCCGCGAGGACGGCCTGGAGGCCGGCCAGGACCTGGAGAAGGACTGGACCGGCTGGCACCGCCTGGAGAAGGCCCTGTGGGCCGACAACAAGATCGGTGACCGGGAGAAGCAGCTCGCCGACACCCTGATCACGGACCTGACCGACTGGCAGAAGAAGGTCGGCCAGGCGGAGATCACCCCGACCTCGATCGCCAACGGCGCCAAGGAGCTCCTCGACGAGGTCGCCACCGGCAAGGTCACCGGTGAGGAGGAGCGCTACTCGCGCACCGACCTCGTCGACTTCAAGGCCAACGTCGAGGGTGCGCAGAAGGCGTACGAGCTGCTCAAGCCGATCGCGTCGAAGAACGACCCGGAGCTGGTCAAGCAGCTCGACACCCAGTTCGCGGCCCTGAACACCCTTCTGGACAAGTACCGCGCCGACCAGACCACCTACGAGTTCACCTCGTACGACAAGGTCGGCGAGCCGGAGCGCAAGGAGCTCTCGGACGGCGTGAACGCGCTCGCCGAGCCGCTCTCCAAGCTCGCCGCCGCGGTCACCAAGTAACCGGCAGAGACGGAAGCAGGCGAGAGACCACGATGAGCGAGTCGGAGTCGGCGGCGCAGCCGCAGCCGGAACAGCAGGCGGTCGGCGAGTCCTCGACCGCGCCCTCACGACGCGCGGTGCTGGGCTGGGGCGGGGCCGGGTTCGCGCTCGGCGCCGCCGCGGCCGGCGGTGCGGTGTCGGCCTTCGGGAGCGGCCCGGACATGGTGTCGGCGGCGTCCTCCGGGGCGTCCGTGCCGTTCCACGGCGAGCACCAGGCCGGTATCGCCAGCGCCGTGCAGGACCGCCTGCACTTCGCGGCCTTCGACGTGAAGACGAAGGACCGCGAGGAACTGGTCAAGCTCCTCAAGGAGTGGACGGTGGCGGCCCGGCTGATGACGGCCGGTCTGCCGGTCGGCGAGGGCGGCTTCGGCGGCCTCCCGGAGGCCCCGCCGGACGACACGGGCGAGGCGCTGGGCCTGAAGGCCTCCCGGCTCACCCTGACCATCGGCTTCGGGCCGGGCCTGTTCGCCAAGGGCCGGTTCGGGCTGGAGGGCAAGCGCCCCGAGGCGCTGGTGGACCTGGAGCTGTTCCCCGGCGACAACCTGGACCCGGCCCGCTCCGGCGGCGACCTGTGCGTCCAGGCCTGCGCCGACGACCCGCAGGTCGCCGTGCACGCGATCCGCCAGCTGGCCCGCATCGGCTTCGGCAAGGTCGCCGTGCGCTGGTCGCAGCTCGGCTTCGGCAAGACCTCGTCGACCACCCCCGACGAGCAGACCCCGCGCAACATGATGGGCTTCAAGGACGGCACCCGGAACATCTCCGGCACCGACAAGGCCGCCCTGGACAAGCACGTGTGGGTCGGCGCGGGCGACGGCAGCGACTGGCTGACCGGCGGCTCGTACCTGGTGGCGCGCCGGATCCGGATGAACATCGAGACCTGGGACCGCACCCCGCTCCAGGAGCAGGAGGACATCTTCGGCCGCGACAAGGGCGAAGGTGCCCCGGTCGGCAAGTCCAAGGAGCGCGAAGAGCCGTTCCTGAAGGCGATGAAGCCGGAGGCGCACGTGCGCCTCGCGCACCCGGACACCAACAACGGTGCGACGATCCTGCGCCGCGGCTATTCCTTCACCGACGGCACGGACGGACTGGGCCGCCTGGACGCGGGCCTGTTCTTCCTGGCCTACCAGCGCGACGTCCGCAAGGGCTTCATCCCGATCCAGCGCAATCTGGCCAAGTCCGACGGCCTCAACGAATACATCCAGCACGTGGGTTCGGCCGTCTTCGCCGTCCCGCCGGGCGTCCGCGACAAGGACGACTGGTGGGGCCGGACGCTGTTCGCGTAGTCCCCGCCGGAGAGGAACAACCGCCGTGTTCGGCAACTATCTGATCGGCCTGCGCGAGGGGCTGGAGGCCAGTCTGGTCGTCTGCATCCTCGTCGCCTACCTGGTGAAGACCGAGCGCCGGGACGCCCTGCGTCCCGTGTGGCTGGGCATCGCGATCGCCTGCGGGATCTCCCTCGCCTTCGGCGCGATGCTCGAATTCGGCACCCAGGAGCTCACCTTCGAGGCGCAGGAGCTGCTCGGCGGCACCCTGTCGATCGTCTCCGTGGGTCTGGTGACGTGGATGGTCTTCTGGATGAAGCGCACCGCGCGGCATCTGAAGGCCGATCTGCACGGCAAGCTGGACACGGCGCTGGCCATGGGCACCGGGGCGCTGGTGGCCACCGCCTTCCTGGCCGTCGGCCGGGAAGGCCTGGAGACGGCGCTGTTCGTGTGGGCGTCGGTACGGGCGAGCGGCGAGGGTTCCTCGGCTCCGCTGATCGGTGTGCTGCTGGGCATCGCCACGGCGATCGCCCTGGGGTACCTCTTCTACCGGGGCACGCTGAAGATCAATCTGGCGAAGTTCTTCCGGTGGACCGGCGCCATGCTGGTGGTCGTGGCCGCGGGTGTGCTCGCGTACGGGGTGCACGACCTCCAGGAGGCCCGTTTCCTGGGCGGCCTGGGCGACAAGGCCTTCGACATCAGCCAGACGATCCCGCCGGACAGCTGGTACGGCACCCTGCTCAAGGGCGTCTTCAACTTCCAGCCCGACCCGACCGTCCTCCAGCTCTCGGTGTGGCTGCTGTACCTGGTCCCCGTGCTGACGCTGTTCCTGCTCGACCGTGGCCGCCCGGCGGCCGCGCCGCAGGTGCGGCCCGCGGACTCGGACTCCACGCCCGCGGGCTGAGGGCGGGCGGCCGGACGGCTGTCGCCGACAGGCTGTGGTGAAGGGCCTTCGGGCCCGTCACCACAGCCTGTCGGTGTTTCCGGGGTGGAGCGGGACGCGGACGCCCGTGAAGGCGGCGCGGTCCCGGCCCGGGTCGTCCGTGAAGAAGGCCGCGAGCACCACCTTGTCGAAGCCGGGTTCGTCGGTGGCCAGGGGATCCTCGGGGGTCCCGCCCACCAGGACCGTGCCGGGCAGCACGTCGAAGCCGGCCGCCTCGTAGAAGGCCGCCAGGGGCCGGTCGCAGCTGAACAGCGCCAGGTCCACGGCCGGGTCGGCCGCCAGCTCGGCGCGGGCCGCCGCCACCAGCCGCGCTCCGCATCCCCGGCCGCGCAGCTCCGGCAGGGTGACCACGGAACTGAGTCCGGCGGCCCGATACGTGCGGTCCGCGAGCGGAATCGGCTTGTACAGCAGCGACAGCGCGGCGATCACCGTGCCGACCGCGTCCACGAGCAGCATCGTCCTCGGGTGGAGCGCCGGGTCATGGCCGGGCGTGGAGCCGGGCCACACTCTCGCCTCCAGCTCGGCAACCTGCCGGGCCGGGCCCGCGGGCAGGTCCGCCTCGGCATATCCGATCACCCTCATGGGCGGACCTCCCGACTCTGCCGCAGCACCGTTGCCGGGGGCGCTGCCCCCGGACCCCCGCGCCTCAAACTCCGGCAGGGCTGGACGGTGCTCACGGGATGCGGACGCCCTCGCCGCCCACCCTGACCCGGGGGTCACCGGCGCGCAGTTCCACGGTGAGCACCCCGGGGCGGCCCATGTCCGCTCCCTGGTGGAGGGTGAGCACGGCGTCCGCCGGGACCAGGCCGCGCTCGCGGGCGTACGCGCCGAAGGCGGCCGCGGCCGCTCCCGTGGCGGGGTCCTCGACCACGCCGCCCACCGGGAAGGGGTTGCGTACGTGGAACTCCGCCGGGCCGGCCCGGTGCACCAGCTGGACCGTGGTGAGGTCCAGGCGCCGCATCAGGGCCTCCAGCCGGGCGAAGTCGTAGGCCAGGTCGGCGAGCCGGGCCCGGGTGCGGGCGCCGATCACCAGGTGCCGGGCTCCGGCGTAGGCGATGGCGGGCGGGAACGCCGGGTCCAGGTCGGCCTCGGGCCAGTCCAGCGCGGCCAGTGCCTCGGCGAGGTCCGCCGCGCCGATCTCCTCGGTGTGCGGTTCGACGCTGGTGAGCGTGGCCCGCAGCTGCCCGCCCTCGGAGGTGACGGACACCGGTACGGTCCCCGCGCGGGTGGCGAGCAGGAGTTCGCCCGGCCCGATCCGCTCCCCCAGCGCGATGGCCGTGGCCACGGTCGCGTGCCCGCAGAAGGGGACCTCCGCCTTCGGGCTGAAGTAGCGCACGGTGAAGGACCGGCCCTCCTCGCCGCCGAACCCCTCGGGCGGGGCCGTCAGGAACGCCGTCTCGCTGTAGCCCAGCCCGGCGGCGATCTCCAGCATGGCGCGCTCGTCCAGTCCGGCGGCGTCGAGCACGACCCCGGCGGGGTTGCCGCCGTCCGGGTCGTGGGAGAAGGCCGTGTAGCGCAGTACCTCGGTGTCGGTCATGCCGACATGATCGACTGCGTCCCGGCGGCCTGGCAATGCGTTTCGGGCGGTGGATCCCGCGGGGCTCAGCCGCGGCCGATGTACGGCATCGAGGTCGCCATCACCGTCGCGAACTGCACGTTCGCCTCCAGCGGGAGCTCCGCCATGTGCAGGACCGTGCGGGCCACGTCGGCGGCGTCCATCACCGGCTCGACGGCCAGCTGACCATTGGCCTGGAGGATGCCGGTCTGCATCCGCTCGGTCATATCGGTCGCCGCGTTGCCGATGTCGATCTGGCCGCAGGCGATCCGGTAGGGCCGCCCGTCCAGCGACAGGGACTTGGTCAGGCCGGTCATCGCGTGCTTGGTCGCGGTGTAGGCGATGGAGTTCGGGCGCGGCACGTGCGCCGAGATGGAGCCGTTGTTGATGATCCGGCCGCCCTGCGGGTCCTGCCGCTTCATCTGCCGGAAGGCGGCCTGCGCGCAGAGGAAGGCGCCGGTGAGGTTGACGTCGACGACCGAGCGCCAGGCCTCGTAGGTGAGGTCCTCCAGCGGGACTCCGCCCGGTCCGAAGGTGCCCGCGTTGTTGAAGAGCAGGTCGAGGCGCCCGTACCGGGCCCGGACCGACTCGAACAGCGCAGTGACGTCGTCCGGGTCGCCCACGTCCGCCCGGACGCACAGCACGTCGGCGGCCTTCCCGGCGGCCGCGGCGGTCTCCTGCAGCGGCTCGGTGCGGCGGCCGGCCACGGCCACGGCCCAGCCCGCGGCGGCCAGGGTCAGCGCCACGGAGCGGCCGATCCCTGAGCCGGCGCCGGTCACCACGGCGATCTTCTTCGTACTTTCGTCCATGGGGCCGCAGGGTACGTCACACGGCGCCGCGTTCCCCGGACGTTCCGATTGCTGAGAGCATGGGTCGGTCAGGGGTGCGTAGATCAGATGAGAAGACTGGAGTTCCGCATGTCGGAGAGAGGCCCCGCGACGGCCGCCTCGCACGACTCGTCGCCCGATTCGCCCTCTGCCCCCACCGCCACAGCGCCCCTGACGGCCGCCCGCCGTACGGGCCTTCTGGTCACCTTCGTGCTCGGCGGGCTCACCGCCCTCCCCCCGCTTTCCATGGACATGTACCTGCCGGCCCTGCCGCAGGTCACCGACGCCCTGCACAGCCCTGCCGCGACCATCCAGCTCACCCTCACGGCCTGCCTCGCCGGCATGGCCCTGGGCCAGCTCGTCATCGGCCCGATGAGCGACAAGTGGGGCCGCCGCCGGCCCCTGCTCATCGGCATGGTCGTCTACGTCCTGGCCACCGCGATCTGCGCGCTCGCCCCGACCACCGAGCTGCTGATCTCCTTCCGGCTGCTCCAGGGCCTGGCCGGCGCCGCCGCGATCGTCATCGCCCGGGCCGTCGTACGCGACCTGTACGACGGGGACGAGATGGCCCGCTTCTTCTCCACCCTGATGCTCATATCCGGGGCCGCCCCGATCATCGCCCCGCTCATCGGCGGCCAGGTGCTGCGCTTCGCCGACTGGCGCGGGGTCTTCGTCGTCCTCACCGTCGTCGGCACGGTCCTCACCCTGATGGTCTGGCGCGGCCTCGGCGAGACCCTGCCGCCCGAGCGGCGGCACACCGGCGGCGTCGGCTCGGCCCTGCGGACCATGCGCGGGCTGCTCGGCGACCGCGTCTTCGCGGGCTACACCCTGACCGGCGGCTTCTCCTTCGCCGTGCTCTTCTCCTACATATCCGCCTCGCCGTTCGTGGTGCAGGAGATCTACGGGGCCTCGCCCCAGGCCTTCTCCCTGCTCTTCGGGCTGAACTCCGTCGGCCTGATCCTCGTCGGCCAGATCAACGGCAAGCTGCTGGTGGGCCGGGTCCGCCTGGACAAGGTGCTGGGCGTCGGGCTCGCGGTGGTCCTGGCCGCCGCGGTGTCGCTGCTGCTGATGTCGACCGGAGTGTTCGGGGAGGTCGGGCTGACCCCGATCGCCGCCGCCCTGTTCGTCCTGATGTCGGCCATGGGCGTGGTGCTGCCGAACACCAACGCGCAGGCCCTGATGCGGACCCCGCACGCGGCCGGATCGGCCTCCGCGCTGCTCGGCACCTCCTCGTTCCTGATCGGCGCGATCGCCTCGCCGCTGGTGGGCATCGCGGGCGAGGACACGGCGGTGCCGATGGCACTGGTCCAGCTGGTCTGCGCCCTCCTCGCCGTGAGCACCTTCCTCGGCCTGTGCCGCCCGTGGCAGACCACATCCGCCCAATCCGGCCCCGCCGGCGTTTGAGGCGCGGGGTCAGGGGCGGAGCCCCGGTCCTCGAGCCGCACCGGACCAGCCGGCCCCGCCCGGGGTCGGCGGCCCCGCCCCGGACCGGCGTCATAAACTTCGCAGGTGAACGCCTCCGCCCCCACCTCCGCCGACACCCTCCGCCGCACGCTCGGCGGGCTGCTCGACGGGCTCCCGCCCAAGCAGGCCGCGGCCGCCGTCGAGCGGCTCATCGCCAGCTACCGGGGGCAGACCCCGACCGACGCGCCCGTGCTGCGCGACCGCTCCGACGTGGCGGCGTACGCGGCGTACCGGATGCCCGCCACCTTCGAGGCCGTCCGGAGCGCCCTCGACGGGCTGGCCGAGGCGGCGCCCGACTGGGCGCCGGGCTCGCACGTGGACGTGGGCGGCGGTACGGGCGCCGCGACCTGGGCGGTGGACGCCACCTGGGACGGCCCGCGGGAGACCACGGTGCTGGACTGGGCGGAGCCGGCCCTGGCCCTCGGCCGGGAACTGGCGGCCGCCTCGACCTCCGAGGTGCTGCGCGGGGCCGCGTGGCGGCGGGCCGTCATCGGCTCGGGGCTGAGCCTGCCCGAGGCCGACCTGGTGACGGTGTCGTACGTACTGGGCGAACTGACCGCGCCGGCGCGCACGGCCGTCGTCGCCGAGGCGGCGCGGGCCGGCCAGGCCGTGGTGCTGATCGAGCCGGGCACGCCGGAGGGGTACCTGCGCATCCGCGAGGCCCGCAACCAGCTGATCGAGGCCGGGCTGCGGATCGCCGCCCCGTGCCCGCACGACGGGACCTGTCCGATCGAGGTCGGCAAGGACTGGTGCCACTTCTCTGCGCGGGTCAGCCGGTCCTCGCTGCACCGGCAGGTCAAGGGCGGCTCGCTCCCGTACGAGGACGAGAAGTTCAGCTACGTCGCCGCAACCCGCTTCCCGACGGAGCCGGCCACCTCCCGGATCACGCGGAAGCCGCAGATCCGGAAGGGGCTCGTCCTGCTGGAGCTGTGCGGCCCCGAGGGTGAGGGCCTGACCCGGGTCAATGTGACCAAGCGCCACGGCGACCTCTACAAGGCCGCCCGGGACGCCGACTGGGGCCAGGCCTGGCCCCCGGCGTAGACGGCCTAGGCCGTGTCCGCAAAGTAGCTCCGGCCGCCCGGAGGGCGGGCCCCGCGGCGTCTGGTGCCGTGCATCGCAAGGCGGAGGGCCGCCCGTGTACTGGACGTACTCGGGCGGCCCGACAACGCGGCGAGGTGCGGTGCCAGGCGTCGCGGGGCAGGCGGGACTTTGCGGACACGGCCTAGGGCCGCAGCTCCTGGGTGCAGCACTTCACGCTGCCGCCGCCCTTGAGCAGCTCGCCCAGGTCCATCGGGACCGGCTCGAACCCCCGGTCCCGCAGCGGCTCCAGCAGTCCGGTGGCCGCCTGCGGGAGCAGGACGTGCAGGCCGTCGGAGACCGCGTTCAGGCCGAGGGCGGCCGCGTCCCGGCCGTCGGCGATGAGGGCGTCCGGGAAGAGCCGCCTGAGCACTCCCTGGCTGCCGGGCGAGAAGGCGTCCGGGTAGTACATGATCTCGTCGCCGTCGAGGACGCTGAGCGCCGTGTCCAGGTGGTAGTAGCGCGGGTCCACCAGGTCGAGGCCGATGACCGGGCGGCCGAAGAACTCCTGGGCCTCGTCGTGCGAGAGCGGACTGGAGCGGAAGCCCCGGCCGGCCAGGATGTAGTTCTCGGTGACCGCGAAGTCCCCCTCGCCCTCGTTGACGTGGGACGGCTCGTGGATGTCCGGGTAGCCGTGGGTACGGAACCAGTCGAGGTGGATCTCGGCCTCGGCGGCCCGTTCCGGGTAGGCGAACCGGGCCCCGAGGACCCGGCCGTCGACGACGAGGGCCCCGTTCGCCGCGAAGACCATGTCGGGCAGCCCGGGGTCGGGTTCGAGGGTCTCGACGACGTGTCCGAGGGAGCGGTAGCGGTCCCTCAGGTCTTCCCACTGGGCCAGTGCGAGGGGCAGGTCCACCGGTTTCGTGGGATCCATCCACGGATTGATGGAGTACGTGACCTTGAAGTGTGCGGGTGGGCACATCAGGTAGCGCCGGGGTGTGGCGTCTCTGCGCAAAGAAGGCTCCTCACGACTTTCACGACTCGGGGTCGAGTGCTGGAGAGAATCGTCTCTCCTCCACCTGGACAGCACAGTGAACTGATTGGGTGGTTTACGCAAACCTGTGAAAAGACGAGACGTCTCGCTTTGATACTTTCGGGCCATGCCCAAGACCCCTGACGCCACCCGCCGCAGCGACCGCTCCCGGCGCGCCATCCTCGACGCCGCGCTCGCCCTCGTCGGGGAGGTCGGCTACAACAAGCTGACCATCGAGGCCATCGCCGCCCGCGCGGGCGTCGGCAAGCAGACCATCTACCGCTGGTGGCCGTCGAAGGCCGCCGTCCTCCTCGACGCCTCCGTGGCCCTCGCCGGGGACGCGGAGACGGAGGCCGGGTGGACCGGCTTCCCCGACACCGGGGACCTCGCCGCCGACCTGAAGCAGGTCATGCGGGCGACCGTCGACGAGTTCAACGACGAGAAGTACGACGCCCCCGCACGCGCCCTGACGGCGGCCGGGGCCACCGACCCCGAGCTCGGCGCCCGCTTCACCGAGCGGCTGCTGGAGCCCCAGCTCGCCCTGTACGAGGCCCGGCTGCGCACGGCCCGCGAGGCCGGCCGGCTCGCGCCGGACACGGACCTGCGCCTCACGGTCGAGATGCTCGTCGGACCGCTCACCTACCGCTGGCTGATGCGCACCGCGCCCCTGACGCACGCGTACACCGACGCGCTCGTGGACCGGGTGCTAGGTGGGGTGGCCAACGTCACCGCCCGATAGCGGGCAGGGAATCGAAGATCGGCCGAGAACATTTGGCCTGTTTCTATGGCTATGTGGGGATTTCCGGCCGTGCATCTCCAACCCCCCGGTCGTCCAGAGCGGTCACCCGGGGCTCAGGATGGTGGGACCATGGGTTGGTCCGCCGGGGATACGGTGAGGTGAGGGGATAGATGGGGTCTGAGTCCGGCCGCGTCAAACGCGGCGAGCAGAGCAGGATTTCCCAGTGGCTGCGCCGGCGGCAGAAACCCACCGCCGAAGATCCGGGAGCGGAGCGCGAGGCGCTCCTCCTGGCCGTCGCCGCCGCGGGCCTGCCGCTCGCCCCCGCCGCCCATCCCGCCGGTTACCGATGTTCGTGCGACCGGATCGGCTGTCCGACGCCCGCACGGCACCCCGTCTCCTTCGCCTGGCAGACCCAGTCGACCACCGACCGCGCACAGGTCGAACGCTGGGCGCGCAACCAGCCCCAGGCCAACTTCATCACCGCGACCGGCATGGTCCACGACGTACTCGACGTCCCGCTGGAAGCCGGCACCGACGCCCTCGACCGACTCCTGCTCGCCGGCATCAAGGTGGGCCCCGTCGCCGAGTCGGGCGGCACCGGCGACCAGGCCCGGATGCTCTTCTTCACCGCCACCCGCGGCACCCCCGAGGACGAGGACGAGTGGTGGCCCTGCGCACTGGACTGCCACCCCGAGACGATGGACGAACACCCGGGCCTGCGCTGGCACTGCCGCGGCAGCTACGTGCTGGTCCCGCCGGCGGCCCTCCCCGGTGACCGGTCGGTGACCTGGATCCGCGGCATGGAGCACCCCCTCCCGGACCCGCTCACCCTCCTGGAAACCCTCACCGACGCCTGCGCCACCTACGCCGGCGCCGCCGACCACGCCCCCGCCACGGTGGCCTGGCCCCTGGGCCGCTAGCCCCGGACCCCACCGGTCTCCGCCCGGACCTGCGCCTCAAACTCCCCCAGCTACCGCTGGGAGGTGCCCCCTGGCGGGGCTGAAATTGCCCTGCGGGCAATGCAGCCCGCCGGGCGGCACGTACGGGCGCAGCTCAGCCAAAATTCAGCCCCGCCTGCGTTTGAGGCGCGGGGGTCCGGGGGCAGCGCCCCCGGCAACGGCGCCGCGCCCGGCTCAGTGGTGGATCTGCGTGACCACCACGTCGAGGGACCAGGCCTTGCCCGCCTTCGCGGGGGCCTCGGCCTCGACCGTGTACCCCAGGTCCCGCAGGGCCGTGACCAGCTCCGCGGGCGAAGCCGGGGCGGCACCGGCCAGCAGCAGGTCCCGGACCAGCCGCCCCTTCGTCGCCTTGTTGAAGTGGCTCACCACCGACCGCTTCTCCACCCCGTCCACCAGCTGCGAGTGCAGCACCCGGACGGTCGCGGTCCGCCCCGCCACCTCACCCTTCGGCTTCCACGCGGCCCCGTACGCCGCCGACCGCAGGTCCAGCACCAGCCCGTCTCCGGCCGCCTCCGGCATGACCTCCGCCATCGGCCCCCGCCAGTACGCGCCGAGCGCGCCCAGCCCGGGCAGCTTCACCCCCATCGAGCAGCGGTACGAGGGGATCGCGTCGCCGACCCGCACCGCGCCCCACAGCCCCGAGAAGACGAGCAGCGCGGCCTCGGCCGACGCCCGCGCCGCCGCGGGCAGGTCGGCCAGGCCCAGCGCGTCGTAGAGCACGCCCGTGTAGATCTCGCCCGCCGGCCGGGCCCCCGCCGTACGCAGCTCCGCGTTCTTGGCGACCTCGCCGCGCAGGCCCTCGCTCAGGCCCAGCACCTCGCGCGCCTTCGTCTCGTCCGCCGCGCACAGCTCGACCAGCTCCTCCAGCACCGCCGCACGGGCCGGGGCCAGACCGGGCAGCGACAGCGCCTCCGGCTTCAGGGGTGCGCCGGAGCCGCCGGCGGCCTTTCCTTCGGACGGCGGCAGCAGCACGAGCACGGTGGTTCTCCTTCGGTACGACATCGCAGGGGGTGCGGCCCCCGGGCCAGGGTAGACGTCCGCCGCCCCCGCTCGCCGCGCCGTCCGCGCCCCCCGCACCTACGCTCGACGCATGCCACGCCGTCAGATGCACATGACCGGCGCAGACGGGGCTGCTCTGCGGGCCGCGCTGCGTGAACTGCGGACGAAGCTGGAGGTGCCCGAGGCGTTCCCGGCCGCAGTCCTCGCCGAGGCCGAGCACGCGGCGGCGCACCCCAGCCTCCCCGACCTGGACAGTACGGACATCCCCTTCTTCACGATCGACCCGCCGGCCTCCGTCGACCTCGACCAGGCCATGCACCTGGCGAAGCGCTCCGGCGGCGGATACCGGGTGCACTACGCCATCGCCGACGTCGCCGCGTTCGTCACCCCCGGCGGAGCGCTCGACTCCGAGGCCCACCGCCGTGTGACCACCCTCTACTTCCCCGACGGAAACGTCCCGCTGCACCCCGCCGTCCTCTCGGAGGGCGCGGCCAGCCTGCTGCCCGACCAGGTCCGCCCGGCCCTGGTGTGGCGCTTCGACCTGGACCCCGACGGCCGGGTCGAGACCGTCGACGTCCGCCGCGCGCTGATCCGCAGCCGGGCCCGGCTCGACTACGACGGCGTCCAGAAGGCCATCGACACCGGAACGGCGGAGGAGCCGCTCGCCCTCCTGAAGGACATCGGCCGGCTCCGCGAGGCCCTGGAACAGGCGCGCGGCGGCATCTCCCTCAACGTGCCCGAGCAGGAGATCGTCGCGCGCGACGGCACGTACGCCCTGGCCTACCGCGCCCCGCTGCCCGCCGACGGGTGGAACGCGCAGCTCTCCCTGATGACCGGCATGGCCGCGGCCGATCTGATGCTGGCCACCGGCACCGGCATCCTGCGTACGCTGCCCAGCGCCCCCGACGGCGCTGTCGGCCGGCTCCGGCGGACCGCGAAGGCCCTGCGGATCGACTGGCCGCACCACGTGCCGTACGCCGAACTCGTGCGCTCCCTCGACCCGCACCGCCCCGCCCACGCCGCCTTCCTCCAGGAGTGCACCGCCCTGCTGCGCGGCGCGGGCTACACGGCCTTCACCGGCGGCGAGAGCCCCGACCCGGCGATCCATTCCGCGGTGGCGGCCCCGTACACGCACTGCACGGCGCCGCTGCGCCGCCTCGTCGACCGGTACACCGGGGAACTGTGCGTGGCGGCGATGGCCGGGACCGAACCCCCGGCGTGGGTCATGGCGGCGCTCCCCGCGCTCCCGGACGAGATGGCGGAGGGCGGCCGGCTGGCGAACACGGTGGAACGGGAGTCCGTGGACCTGGTCGAGGCCGCCGTGCTGAAGGACCGGGTCGGGGAGACCTTCGAGGCCACGGTCATCGACGTCAAGGACCGGGAGCCGCTGGTGGGCACGGTCCACCTGGAGGACCCGGCGGTCGTCGGCCGCGTCCGGTCCACCACGCTCGACCTGCCCCTGGGCGACCGGATCCGGGTCCGGCTGACGGAGGCCGACCCGGGCACGTCGAAGATCCTCTTCGCGCCGGTCTAGGCCGGCTGTCGGCGCAGGGCGGTGACGAGGGCGCGCGGGTCGTCGGCGTGGAAGCGGACGGTCCGGGCCTCGCCCGTGGCGCCGAGCGGCCGGGTGAAGGGGAGCGGCCGGTTCAGTTCCAGGGTGACGGAGGTCTGGCTGCCGACGATGAGGTCGAGCACCCCGTCCTCGGACAGCGTGACCAGCCGGCCCTCGGGATAGCGCCGGTCCACCCGTACGGAGGCCACCGCGTCCGCCGGTACGGCCAGGTCGAACAGGGCCCCGTAGCGGATCCGCAGGGACCCGTCGGGGCGGACCACGTGCGGCCGGGTCACGCACGCGGCGTGCAGCGCGAGGACGAGCAGGATTCCGTACACGTCCAGCACCAGCACCACCCGGTGCACCGTCGGCCAGGGGATGAGCAGGGCCAGGCCGATGGTCTCGATCACCGACACGAAGAGCATCCCGTACATCATGGCCGTCTGCGGTCCGGTGTACGCGGCGGCGAGGTCCCCGGGGCGCACCCCGTGCCTGCCGCGGACGGCCCACCGGCCGAGGGAGGCGGCGGCGCGCAGCTCGTGCAGCACCAGCCGCCGCACCTGTACGGGGACCACGGCCCGGACCGCCGCGCGACCGGCGGCCCGCCGGTCGGCGCCACGGGCCCGCTCGGAGGCGTAGAGGCCGTACAGCACCCGGGCCTCCAGCAGCAGCACTCCGACGAGGAGCGCCTCGGTGGCGGCGAGCGCCCACCCGGGCAGGCGCACCCCCGCCGCCAGGCACACCACGAGCACCAGCTCCGCCGGGACGACGGCGGTGACGGCGATGCGCGCCGCCCGTATGCGGGTCATCCCCGCCCCCTCTCGATGAACGCCTCCATGACGAGGCGGACGACTTCGGCCTGCGCGGGCGCGTACTCGGCGAGCAGCGCCTCCTTGAACCCGGTCACGACCACCCCGTCGGCGGGGATCGCGGCGAACACCTCGTCGGGGACGGCCGCCACCAGCTCCGCCGCCAGGGGCGGGATCCGCGGGTCGTCCACGGGCGCGTCGGCGAGCTCGTCGAGGCGCACGTACAGGGCGAGCACGGCGGGATCGGCGGCCAGTGGCCCGAGCGCGGCGTACATCTCCTGGCCGCCCGCCCCCGTCGCATCGAGCAGGGTCAGGTGTTCGCGGTCCTTCGCGGCGGCCGGCGAGTCGGTCTGCGGCGCCTTCGCCAGCAGCGCGGCGAGCCCGGGCGAGAGCGGTTCGGCCTCCCCGGGCCCGGCGGCGAGCAGCACGGCGAGGCGGCGCCGCCGCTCCTGGATCTCGGCCTCCTGCCGGGCGAGGTCGGCGTCGAGTTCCGTGAGGACGTCGGCGAGTTCGCGCCCGGCGTCGTCCGCGAGGACGTCCCGCACCTCGTCGAGGCTGAGCCCGAGCTCGGTGAGCCGGCGTACGCGGGCCAGCAGCACGGCGTCGCGGAGGCTGTAGGCCCGGTAGCCGTTGGGACGCCGCTCCGGTTCCGGGAGCAGCCCGACATGGTGGTAGTGCCGGATCGCCCGGGTGGTGAGCCCGACGACCGCGGCGATCTCTCCGATCCGCATGCCCCCAGTAGAAACCCTGCCGCTGCGTCAAGGTCAAGCGAGGTCGGGCACGGCCGTCGCCCCGGGTAACATGGTCGCCACGGCAGACGAGTCGGCCGGGCGGCCGCGTCGGGATCCTCGGATCCCGCCGAGGAACGTCCGGGCTCCACAGGGCAGGGTGGTGGGTAACGCCCACCCGGGGTGACCCGCGGGACAGTGCCACAGAAAACAGACCGCCAGGGGCTTCGGCCCTCGGTAAGGGTGAAACGGTGGTGTAAGAGACCACCAGCGCCTGAGGTGACTCAGGCGGCTAGGTAAACCCCACCCGGAGCAAGGTCAAGAGGATCCGTCCCCGGACGGGTCTGCGCGAACGCTCGAGGGCTGCCCGCCCGAGTTCGCGGGTAGACCGCACGAGGCCGGTGGCAACACCGGTCCTAGATGGATGGCCGTCTCCCCGGCGACCGCGAGGTCACCGGGCGACAGAACCCGGCGTACAGGCCGGCTCGTCTGCCGCTTCCACTCCCGTTCGGGGGCAAGCGGTTCTCTCTCCGGCTCGGCTCCTGCCGGCCGGTGGTGCCGGGGCTCTGCCCCGGACCCCGCGCCTCAATCGCCGGCGGGGCTGGGTGGTGTGGGGCGGTGCCCCGCCGGAGTGTCTCCTCGGCTCGCGCGGTACCGCATGTCTCGGCTGTACCCGGCGGTGCGCGCTCGTCCTGCGGGGACACTCCGCCGTGTCCCCACCCCACGGCAGGACTTCGGCAGTGCCCCCGAAGCCGCCCCGACGCGTGGGGAGCGGGGACGGGCAGGGGTGTCCCCGCAGGACGAGCGCGCACCCCCGATCCACAGCCGAGACATGCCCGACCGCGCGAGCCGAGGAGACACCCCTGCCCGGCCCCGCGCA
This sequence comes from Streptomyces nojiriensis, assembly GCF_017639205.1. Classification (NCBI taxonomy): domain Bacteria; kingdom Bacillati; phylum Actinomycetota; class Actinomycetes; order Kitasatosporales; family Streptomycetaceae; genus Streptomyces; species Streptomyces nojiriensis. Next base: position 3,191,780 of record NZ_CP071139.1, read on the forward strand.
CCGGCCTGCACCGCGACGGATCCGGCCCGGCCCCCCCGCCAGGGGTACGGCACCGAGCCCGGATCCCGCCCAGCCCCCCGCCAGGGGCACCGCACCGCGACCGGACCCCGCCCGGCCCCCCGCCAGGGCTACCGCAGGTGGGACGTGTCGTTCAGGAGACGGACCGAGGCGTTCCCGTCCGCGTAGTAGGCCACCGCCGAGAGGGAGGCCGCCGAGAGCTCCATGCGGAACAGGGCTTCCGGCGGGGCTCCCAGCGCCAGCCGGACCAGGATCTTGACCGGGGTCACGTGGGTGACCAGCAGGACCGTGCGGCCCGCGTGGGCGGACAGCAGGCGGTCGCGGGTGGCCGAGATCCGGCGGGTGGCGGACATGAAGCTCTCGCCGCCGCCCGTGGGGGCCGCCTTCGGGGAGTCCAGCCAGGCCTGGAGGTCGTCCGGGAAGCGCTGCTGCACCTCGGCGAAGGTCAGCCCCTCCCATGCCCCGAAGTCCACCTCGCGCAGGCCCTCTTCGACCGTCACGGTGAGGCCGAGGCGGTCCGCGACCGCGTGGGCGGTCTCACGGCAGCGGAGCAGCGGGGAGCTGATGACCGTCTGGATGGTGCCGCGGACGGCGAGCGCCTCGGCCACGGCGGCGGCCTGCCGGTGGCCGGCCGGGGACAGTTCGGGGTCGCTGCCGCCGCTGCCGGAGAAGCGCTTCTGCGGGGTGAGGGCGGTCTCGCCGTGCCGCAGCAGCACGAAGGTGGCCGGCGCCCCCATGTCCGGGCCCCAGCCGTGAGTGCCCGAGGCGACCGCCGGGGCATCGGCGTCGAGGCAGGGCTCGATGGCGTCCGCCAGGGTCTCGGCGTCGGCGAACAGCGTGTCGGCGAGCTCCTGGGCGGTCGTGGCCGCGGCTCCGGAGGAGGCGACCAGCGCCGCGCGGACGGCCGCGGCGCCCTTCGCCGCGTCCCCCGGCGGGCCGGCCGGCGCCGGCGGGGTGGCCAGGGCGCGCGCCGCGCCGTGGTCGAGGGCGGCCGTGGACGCCGACGGCTCCCACTGCCTGCCGCGCTTGCCCGCGTCCATGGCCTCGTTCGCGAGCCGGTCCGCGTGCTTGTTCTGCTCGCGCGGGATCCACTCGTACGTCACCTGGGCGCGCGGCAGGATCCGCGCGGCCTCGGCCGCGAGCGGCTTCATGTCCGGGTGCTTGATCTTCCAGCGGCCCGACATCTGCTCGACGACCAGCTTCGAGTCCATCCGGACCAGGACCTGCGCGTCGGACGCCAGGTCGCGGGCCGCCGTGAGCCCGGCGATCAGGCCCTTGTACTCGGCCACGTTGTTCGTCGCGACGCCGATGTACTCGGCACGCTCGGCCAGCGTCTCGCCCGTCGCCGGGTCGAGCACCACAGCGCCGTAGCCGGCCGGCCCCGGGTTGCCCCGGGACCCGCCGTCCGCCTCCACGACAAACTGCGGCATCAGATGCCCGAGTCGGCCGTACGGACCAGGATGCGGCCGCAGTTCTCGTGACGGACGACCTGGTCGCGCGCCGCGGCCTTGATCTCGTTGACCTCGGCCATGTCGAGCTCCAGCCGGCAGCCCTCGCAGCGGCGCTGGTAGAGGCGCGCGGCGCCGACCCCGCCCTGCTTGACGCGGATCTTCTCGTACAGCGCCATCAGGTCGGCGGGCATCGACGCGACGATGACCTCGCGGTCCTTGGTGACCTTCGCGACCTCGGCGTCGATCTCGGCGGTCGCCGCGTCCCGGCGCGCGGTGGCGTCCGCGGTCTTGGCCTCCAGGGCCGAGACGCGCTCGGTCAGCCCGGTGACGCGCTCCTGCGCACCCTCCAGACGCTCCATGACCTCCAGGACCACGTCCTCCAGGTCGCCCTGGCGCTTGGCGAGGGAGACGACCTCGCTCTGCAGGTTCGCCAGGTCCCGGGCCGAGATGCCCACGCCCGAGTCGAGCCGCTGCTGGTCGCGGACGGCGCGCTGGCGCACCTGGTCCACGTCCTGCTCCGCCTTGGTCTGCTCGCGCGCGGTGTCGCTCGCCTGGGTCTGGGCGGCGACGAGCAGGTCGCGCTGCTGCGCGAGGTCCTTGGTGAGCGAGTCGAGCTCGGCGTGCTCGGGGAGCGACTTGCGCTTGTGGGCGAGCTGAGACAGCCGGACGTCCAGCGCCTGGACGTCGAGAAGTCGGATCTGGTCGGCGGGCTCGGCGTTCAGTTGGGGGCTCCAGAGATAGAAGGGGGTGTGACGGACGGCGCGTGGGCCGTCCACGGGTCGGTGACCGTGCGCGAGACGTGGGTCCGCAGACCCCAGCCGTGGCGCTCGGAGATCGCGTCGAGCTGGGCTGCGGCCTGCTCGCACCAGGGCCACTCGGTGGCCCAGTGGGCGGCGTCGACGAGGGCGAGCGGGCGGCTCGTCTCGCGGGCCTCGGAGACCGGGTGGTGGCGCAGGTCGGCGGTCAGGAACACGTCCACGCCGGCGGCGCGGACCTGCGCGAAGAGGCTGTCGCCGGAGCCGCCGCTGACGGCGACGCGGCGGACCATCGCGTCCGGGTCGCCGGCCACGCGGATGCCCTGGGCGGTCGGCGGCAGCCAGGCCGCGGCGCGGGCGGCGAACTCGCGCAGGGTCTCGGGGTGGTCCAGTTCGCAGATCCGGCCGAGGCCCCGGCGGCCTTCCGGGTCGCTCGGGTCGGGCACCAGCGGGCCGGTGATCCGCAGGCCGAGGGCGCCGGCGAGGGCGTCGGAGACTCCCGGGTCGGCGGTGTCGGCGTTGGTGTGGGCGACGTGCAGCGCGATGTCGTTCTTGATCAGCGTGTGCACGACGCGGCCCTTGAAGGTGCCGGCCTCGACGGTGGTGGTGCCCCGCAGGTAGAGGGGGTGGTGGGTGATGATCAGGTCGGCGCCCAGCTTCACCGCCTCGTCGGCGATCTCCTGGACGGGGTCCACCGCGAACAGGACCCGGGTGACCTCGGCGTCCGGGTCGCCGCAGACGGTTCCGACGGCGTCCCACTGCTCGGCCCGCGAGGGGGGCCAGAGAGCGTCCAGCGCGGCGATGACTTCAGAGAGACGGGGCACGGGCCAAGGCTACCGTCCGGGGCGACCGTCCCGGTCAGGCCAGCCCTGCCGAACGGGGCCCTGCCCTTCCGGGTCGGACAGATCGTCTGATTCCCACCCGGGCCCCAGCCCGCCCGAGCCGCCCCCGGCCCCGTGCCCGCGGCGCCGCGAGGACCACCGCGCGCCGCCACGCAGGACTTCGAGGGACTGACGGCCGTCGCCCCTTCCGCAGCGGAGCGCCCCGGCACGGGCCCGCGGAGCCGCAGGGACGGGCCGCGCAGCACAACCGCCTCGTCCGGCACGCGCGAATCGCCGCCCGGACACCCGTATGTGTGAAGCGGTGTTGGTGGTGTTGTTCGCCGGGAAGCCCGAAAACTAGCTTCCCCCCCGGAGGTGACCACGGATGACCGTCTGTGCCATCGAAATGACGACCACGGCCGCGTTCAGCATTGCCGCGGACGGGTCGTACGCGGCCCGGCTGGCCGGGGAGGGCGACGCGCTCTACGCGGAGCGCTGGACCCTCGCCGGGCCCGAGCCGTACGCGGTACCGCTGCCGCTCGCGCAGCCCGAGGAGGCGGACAGCGAGGTGCTGCCGCTGGCCGACGGGCGCGTGCTGATCCACCGGCGGGTGGCGGAGCGGCACGCCTTCGCGCTGCTGTACCCGACGGGGGCCGAGGCCGGGCCGAGCACCGGGGAGCTCCAGCTGGGCGGGGTGGACGTGCGGGAGGGCGTACGGGTGCGCCTGCTCCCGCCGTGCCCGGGCGGAACCGCAGCCTTCGCCCTGGCTGCGGAGGACACCGTGAGCACGGTCTGGCAGGTGGCCGGGGGCCCGTCGGGGCCGCAGCCCGTCGCCCGGATCCCGGGGCGGTGCTCGGGCGGCGTCTGGCTGGACCGGGCGGGCCGGCTGCTGGCCCTGGACCGCGAGCTGGACGGCACCACCAAGGCCGTCGCCGTGGACCTGGGGCGCGCCGAGGTGTCCCCGCTGCTGCAGATCACCGAGGACAGCGACGACCGGCTGCTGCTGGCCGACCCGGACAGCGGGCTGCTGCTGATCCGCTCCGACGCCCCGGGCACCTCGCGCCTGGGCTGGGGCGTGTCGGGCAGCTCCCTGCCCGTCCGCTTCCCGGAGTGCCTGGCCCGGCTGGGGGACGCGTACCCGTTCGCGGCCCAGCCCGGCCAGTCCCTGATGCCGGAGACCTCCGGGGTGGCGCTGCGGCTGCCCGATGGCGACATCGGCCTGTGGCGCCCCGCCGACCGGCGCGTCTTCCGGCTCGGCGCCCCGGCGGGCTGGCTCGGCGGGACCGGGCTGTGGAGCCCGCAGGGCCGCCTGCACCTGCCGTACGCGACGCCCGAGGTGCCCTGCGGGATCGTCGGCCTGAACCTGCCGGCCTCCCCGCCCCCGCCCCCGCCGGTGGTGGTCCTGGATCCGCCCACGCCGACCGCCCCCCGCCCCGTCCCCCTCCAGCAGGCACCGCTGGCCGGGCGATAGGAACGGAGGGCGCTCGCCTTCCTACAGGCCTAGCCGTGCTTGAGGCCCAGCACCTCCGCCGCGGCGAAGGTCTCGTTCGCCGGGCGGGACGCGTAGTGCGGGGTCAGGAGCCCGTCGAGCTCCTCGAAGGAGAAGGACTCCTTGGCCGTGTCGAACTTGGCGGCCACCTTCGGGCGCTCCATGACGACCACGATCCCGCCGTGGACGACGAACAGCTGGCCGTTGGCCCTGGCGGAGGCGGGCGAGGCCAGGTACCCGACGAGCGGTGCGACGTGCTCGGGGGCGAGGGCGTCCAGCTCGCCCTCCTCCGGGACCTCGAAGCCGGCGAAGACGTCCTCGGTCATCCGGGTACGGGCGCGCGGGCAGATGGCGTTGGCCGTCACCCCGTACTTCGCGAGCGCCAGCGCGGTCGAGGTGGTCAGGCCCACGATGCCGCCCTTGGCCGCCGCGTAGTTCGGCTGGCCGGCCGAACCGCCGAGGAAGGCCTCGGAGGAGGTGTTGACGATCCGGCCGTAGACCGGGCCGCCCGCCGCCTTCGAGCGCTCGCGCCAGTGCGCGGACGCGAAGTGGGTGGTGTTGAAGTGGCCCTTGAGGTGGACCCGGATCACCGAGTCCCACTCCTCCTCCGACATCGAGAAGACCATCCGGTCGCGCAGGATGCCCGCGTTGTTGACCAGCACGTCCAGCTTCCCGAAGCTGGACACCGCCAGCTCGACCAGTTCCCGCGCCTGCTCGAAGTCGGCCACGTCGCCCAGGTGCGCCACCGCCCGGCCGCCCGCCGCGCGGATCTCCGCGGCGACCTCCTCCGCCGGGGCGGCCGAGGCCCCCCCGGAGCCGTCCCGGCCCGGCTGGCCGAAGTCGTTGACGACCACGCTCGCGCCGAGCCGCGCGAGCTCGATCGCCTCGGCCCGGCCGAGCCCGCGGCCCGCACCCGTCACGATGGCGGAGAGCCCCTCAAGTGGGAGTGACATCCGTAGCGTTCCTCTCAGAGCGGGTCAGAGTTCGATGCAGGTGCGCAGGGCGACACCCGTACGCATCTGGTCGAGCGCGTCGTTGATCTCGGCGAGCTGCACCCGGTGCGTGATCAGGCTCGCCAGGTCCACCCGGCCGGCCCGCCACAGCGCGATGGTGCGCTCGTAGGAGCGGAGCACGTCCCCGCCGCCGTACATCGACGGCAGGATCTTCTTCTCGTCGAAGAAGAGCGAGAACATGTCGATCTGGAAGTTGTCGTCCAGCGCGCCCGCGCCGACGATCACCACGCTCCCGCCGCGGCGGGTCATCTTGTAGGCGGTCTGCGCGGTGGCGGACTTGCCGACGACCTCGAAGACGTAGTCGAAGCCCTCGCCGCCGGTGATCCGGTTCTTGGCGTCGTCGAAGGCCTCCGGCCCCACGGCCTCGGTGGCCCCGAACCGCAGGGCCGCCTCGCGCCGCGACTCCACCGGGTCGACGGCGATAATCTGGGCCGCGCCCTGGACCTTGGCCCCCTGGATGACGGATATGCCGACGCCGCCGCAGCCGATGACGGCCACCGAGGATCCGGCCTCCACCTTGGCGGTGTTGATGGCGGCGCCGAGGCCGGTGGTGACACCGCAGCCGATGAGCGCGGCGATGTCGAAGGGCACGTCGTCGGGGATCGGGACGGCGCAGGCGGCGTCGACCACGAGCTCCTCGGCGAAGGTGCCGGTCGCGGCGAAGCCGAAGATGTCGCCGCCCGCGCGGCGGAAGTTGGGGGTGCCCGCGTTGACCAGGCTCGCCAGGCACAGGTGGCCCTGGCCGCGCTTGCAGGAGGGACAGTGGCCGCACGGCGGCAGCCAGCAGACGAGGACCCGGTCGCCCTGCTTGAGGGTGGTCACCCCGTCACCGACGTCGGAGATCACCCCGGAGCCCTCGTGGCCCGGGACGAAGGGGGCGGGCTGTGGCAGGACGCCGCTCATCGCGGAGAGGTCCGAGTGGCACAGGCCGGTGGCCTTGATCCGGATCTTCACCTTGCCGGGGCCGAGGCCGACGGCCTCCATGTCGTCGACGACCTCGAGCTTGTCCTGGCCGATCTCGCTCTGCAGTGCTGCGCGCACGGTGCGGCTCCTTGGGTCTCGTACGGTCTTGTTCTCGCCTGTTCTCGTCCTCTGGGTTACGCGTGTTCGACGACGGTGTCGGCGAGGACCGGCGCGTCGTCCCGTTCTGCGGCGGTCACCGAGACCTGGACCCGGCCGGGCTCCTGCCACATCCGGATCCGCAGGGTCTCGCCCGGGAAGACGATCCCGGCGAAGCGCGTGCGGTAGGCGCGGACCCGGGAGACGTCCCCGCCCAGGGCCGTGTCGACGACGGCCTTGAGGGTCATCCCGTACGAGCACAGGCCGTGCAGGATCGGCCGGTCGAAGCCGGCCAGCTTGGCGAACTCGGGGTCGGCGTGCAGCGGGTTCCAGTCGCCGGAGAGGCGGTAGAGGAGCGCCTGGTCCTCGCGGATGTGCCGCTCCTCGGTCCGGTCGGGCGCGCGCCCGGGGAGCTCCTCCTTGGCCGAGGGTCCGCGCTCACCGCCGAAGCCGCCCTCCCCGCGTACGAAGATCTGCGCGTCGCTCGTCCACAGCGGGCCGTCGGCGTCCGCGACCTCGGAGCGCAGCACGATCACGGCCGCCTTGCCCTTGTCGTAGACGGCGGCGACCTTCGAGCGGGAGGTGGCCCGCCCCTTGACGGGGATGGGCCGGTGCAGCTCGATGGAGTGGCCGCCGTGCAGGACGGCGGCGAGGTTGACGTCGATCCCGGGTGCGGCGAGGCCGCCGAGCATGGCCATGCCGGCGCCGGCGACGGTCGCGAAGCTGGGCAGGACGTGGAGCTTGGATTCGAGGGTGTAGCGCAGCTCGTCCGGGTCGGTGGCCGGCAGGCCCGCGCCGAGGCCGAGGTGGTAGAGCTGGATGTCCTTGTGGTCCCAGCCGATGTCCCCCAGGCGGGGGTCGGCGGCGAGGGCCTTGGCGGCATCGATCGGCATGGGGATGCTGCTCCCTGTCGTTGGAGAACCGGGGCCGTGGAAGACCTCGGCGCGGCCGTCCGCACCGTCGGCCGCACCGAGGTCGTATGCGGGGGCCGGTTCTAGAACGCGTTCTAGGCCCGGCCGGTGAGGGAATGTATAACGCACGCCCCCACACTTGGGAAGACTCTTGACTTCACGTCAGATCCGCTGCGTGCGGGGCGTGTTGCGTGCCCGCCGGGAGGCGGGGCAATACCCTGCCCGGGTGGAAGAAATGCCTGTTGACCACCGTGAGGTGCGCGCCCTGCGCGTCCTGCTGGAGCCGCCGAATCCGGCCCTGGCGCTCCAGCTCGGCCTCCAGCCGGACATCGAGGTCGTCCGGGACCCCATGGCCCGGCCCGCGGTGGCCCTGGTGGAGGAGCTCGCGGCCGTGACCGCCCTGCTGGCCGACGACCCGGAGTGCCGGGTGCTCGTCCTGACGGGCTCGGCGCACCCGGGCCTGGCGGAGGCAGCCCTCGCCGCGGGCGCGGTGGGGCTGGTGCTGCGGGACGGCCCGGTCGCGGACCTGGCGGACTGCGTCCGGCGCGCCTCGACGGGCGAGACCGTGGTGGACCCCGCCCTGGGGTGAACCCCGGTGAATCCTTTTGCGGCTCGCACGCCTCTTATGCATGTGCCGGCGCAGAGGTTCGGCACCTGACCCGGAGGTTGTCGTGATCACTGCTGTCGCCGTAGGCGCCGTCGTACTGCTCCTGCTCTGCACCTGCACCGTCCTCGTGGCGCGCCGGCGGAGCCGCTCCCGTGGCTGAGTCGACCTGGCCCGCCGAGCCGCTGATCCTCGCCGCGCAGGGCGGGGACCTCGACGCCGTCACCGCGCTGGTCTCCGGATCGCACCCGAACGTGCGGAGGTTCGCGTACTCGCTGTGCGCCTCCCCCGAGGACGCCGAGGACGCCGCCCAGGAGGCGCTGATCATCCTCTACCGGAAGATCGGCATGCTGCGCGCGTCCGGCGCCCTGGCCTCGTGGATGTTCCGCATCGTCCGCAACGAGTGCATGCGCCGGGCCCGGCTGGTGCCGCGCGAGCGCGCCCCGCTGCCCGACTCCGCCGTGATGTCGGCCGAGGACGAGGTACTGGAGCACCTGGAGGCCGCCCGGGTGGCGCGGGCGATCGCCGCCCTCCCCGCCGACCAGCGGCGGGTGCTGATCATGCGGGACATCCAGGGCTACAGCGGGCGGATGGCGGCGGACGCGCTCGGGCTCAGCCCCGCCGCGATGAAATCACGGCTGCACCGGGCCCGCGCGGCCCTGCGCCACACCCTGTACCCGGCTCCTGGAGGCAACGATGACGATCACTGACGGCCCCGACTTCGCGAGCTCCTCCCTGCCCCGGCACCTGCTCCGCGGCGCGGTCGGCCTCGGCGCCCTGATCGGCGCCTTCGCCCTCCTCCCGCTCTACGGACCGGTCACCCTGGCCCTCGCCCCGATCGGCCTGGTGGCCCTGCGCGGCTGCCCGATGTGCTGGGCGATCGGACTGGCGCAGACGCTCTCGCGGGGCCGCCTGCAACGGGAGTGCACGGACGGCCGATGCGAACTGAAGCCGGCGTCCCGCTGACACCCTGCATGGGCTCAACCGTACGGTCCCGGCCACCGATTTGACGGATTCCGCAGCAGCGCGCATCCACCTGCTGGACCAGGATGAGAGCCCCTCAACCCAGCTTCGTGGAGGCAGAACCCATGCGCTTGTCCGCCCTGTCCACCACCGCCGCACTCGTGCTCGCGACCCTCGCGGGAGGCGCGGCCCCGGCCGCTGCCGACGCCCCGGCCGGCCCGGTCCTCCAGGTCGACCTGGACGCCGGCCAGGGCCTCCACCACAACATCGGGACGGTGATCTACGAGCGCGTCGACGGCGCGGCGAACGCGGTCAGGATCATCTCGGTGTCGATCACCAGCGGCGAGCGCGACTGCGCCTGGGTGTCGTGGAACGACCCGCACAACGTGAACGGCTGGACCAACCTGACCAGCGAGCCCTCCTGCAACGGCACCGGCCTGGGAGAGAACCCCGACATCATCATCAAGGCGCCGGTCGGCCACCCGCTCAAGGTGCGCCTGGCAGCCGACCACCCCGGCTCCGACGTGGTGCACAAGGACATCCAGAAGCTCTGACCGGGGCGGGCCGGGCGGGGCCGGGCCGGGCCGCTACGAGCCGTCGCCGGCCTGCTCGTGCCCGAAGGCGCCGAGGAGCTCGCTCTCGCCCGGGGCGGTGAACAGCCGCTTGGGCAGCGCCACGAGACACGTCCGGCGGCGCGAGCGGCCCACGAACACGTGCAGCCGGGGCGTCTCGTGGTAGTAGCGCACCTCGTCCCACACCATCCGCTGCGATTCCCCGCCGCGGAACACCTCGATGCCCGTGCCGTCCACCACGACCCGCTTCTCCTCGGCGGCCCTGCCGCTGCGGAAGCCCCGGGCCACCGCCCACCGCGGCAGCAGAAGCAGCGCGACGAGGCCGTACGCCGCCGCGATCGCGAGGGGGACGGGGTGCACGGTGAGACCTTCCGAGGACAGCGTCACGCCCGCCGAAGCGAGGAGGACCGTACCGAGGGCGGCCACCACCCGCCCCCGCCGGAACAGCCCCGCCGCCTTGGCGGCCTCGTCGTACTCGTCCCTGGTCACACTGCCGGTGGCACTGAAGGACACCTCACGTATCTCACTCACGGGAGCGGAGCCTAGCGCTCCGCCCCCATGCCCGAAAGCGCGTTCCGCAGGGCCCCGCCCGGGGAGCGGCGGCCCCGCCGGGGGCTAGGCCGTGTCCGCAAAGTCCCGCCTGCCCCGCGACGCCTGGCACCGCACCTCGCCGCGTTGTCGGGGCGCCCGAGTACGTCCAGTACACGGGCGCCCCTCCGCCTTGCCATGCTTCCCCTCGGCCCTGGCGGGCCTGGGGAGGCCCCGTGGCACCGGACGACCCGGGCTCGGCCGACAAGATCCGGAAGAGACGGCCTACCTCCGCAGCAGCGTCACCACCGCCGCGCCGCCCAGCCCGATGTTGTGCGCCAGCCCCACCCGCGCCCCTGCGACCTGCCGCGGACCGGCCTCGCCGCGCAACTGCCACACCAGCTCCGCGGCCTGCGCCAGCCCCGTCGCCCCCAGCGGATGCCCCTTGGAGATCAGCCCCCCGGAGGGGTTGACCACCCACCGCCCGCCGTACGTGGTCGCGCCCGACTCCACCAGCTTCCCGGCGGCGCCGTCCTCGCACATGCCCAGCGCCTCGTACGTCAGCAGCTCGTTGATCGAGAAGCAGTCGTGCAGCTCCACCACGTCCACGTCCTCGATGCCGAGCCCCGAGGCCTCGTACGCCTGCCGGGCCGCGGCCGCCGTCATCGGCTTGCCGACCACGTCGATGCAGGAGCCCGAGGCGAAGGAGGCCTCGGTGTCCGTCGTCATCGACTGGCCGACGATCTCCACCGCCTTGTCGTGCAGCCCGTGCCGCACCAGGAACCGCTCGGACACCACCAGCGCCGCCGCCGCGCCGTCCGAGGTCGGCGAGCACTGGAGCTTCGTCAGCGGCGCGTGGATCTCCTTCGCCGCCAGGATCTCCTCGACCGAGTACACGTCCTGGAACTGCGCGTTGGGGTTGTTCGCCGAGTGCCGGTGGTTCTTCGCGCCGACCGCCGCGAGCTGCGCGGCCGTGGTCCCGTACCGCTCCATGTGCTCGCGCGCCGCGTTGCCGAAGATCTGCGCCGTGGGCGGGGACATCTCGAAGCCGTGGCCCGCGGCCATGATCCCGTAGTGCCGGGCCACCGGCGAGGTCTTGAAGTCGCCTCCGTCGGCCCCGCCCCCGAGCGCGCCGCGCTTCATCTTCTCGAAGCCCAGCGCGAGCACGCAGTCGCTGATCCCGCCCTGTACGAACTGCCGCGCCATCATCAGCGCCGTCGAGCCCGTCGCGCAGTTGTTGTTGACGTTGTAGACCGGCACCCCGGAGAGCCCCAGCTCGTACGCGGCCCGCTGGCCGGCCGTGGAGGCCTGGAAGCAGTACCCCACCGGGACCTGCTCCACCAGGTCGTAGCCGATGCCCGCGTCGGCGAGCGCCGCCGATCCGGCCTCCTTCGCCATGTCCCAGTACTGCCAGTCCCGCGACTCCGGCTTCTCGAACTTCGTCATGCCGACGCCCACGATGTACGACTTCATGCCCGACAACTCCTAGTCCCTGGGTAGGCCGAGGATCCGCTCGGCGACGACATTGAGCTGGACCTGCGTGGTGCCCCCGGCGATGGTCAGGCAGCGGGACATGAGCATCCCGTGCACCGCCCGCTCCCCCGCCCCCTCCCGCACCGCGCCCGCCGGCCCCAGCAGTTCGAGCGCGAGCTCGGCGGTCCGCTGCTGGTGCGGGGTCTGGACGAGCTTGCGTATGGAGGCGCCCGCGCCCGGCTCCAGCCCCGACACCTGCTGGAGCGTGGTGCGCAGCCCGATGCAGGCCAGGGCGTGGGCCTCGGCGGCGAGTGCGCCGATCCGCGCCCGGTACGTGCCGTCGAGGTCGGCGGCGCGCGCGAGGAGCGCCTCCAGGCCGGTGTCGAAGGTCATCTGGTCGGCCATGTGGACGCGTTCGTTGCCGAGGGTGTTGCGGGCCACCTTCCAGCCGCCGTCCGCCGCGCCGACCAGCGCGTCCGCCGGGAGCACCACGTCGTCGAAGTACACCTCGTTGAAGAGGGCCTCGCCGGTGATCTCCTTCAGCGGCCGGACGTCGATGCCGGGGGTGTTCTTCATGTCGACGACGAAGTAGCCGAGCCCCTTGTGCTTGGGCGCGTCCGGGTCGGTGCGGGCCAGCAGGATCCCGAAGTCGGCGCTGTGTGCAGAACTCGTCCACACCTTCTGGCCGTTGACCTTCCAGGAGCCGTCCTCCCCGCGCTCCGCCCGGGTCCGCAGCGAGGCCAGGTCGGAGCCGGCGCCCGGCTCCGAGAAGAGCTGGCACCAGGTGACGTCGCCGCGCAGGGTCGGCAGGAGGTGGGCCTCCCGCTGGGCGGGCGTCCCGTAGGCGAGCAGCGAGGGCACCACCCAGGTGGCGATCCCGAGGTCGGCGACCTTCACCCCGGCCGCGCTCAGCTCCTGCTGGACGACGAGCTGCTCGACGGGGCCCGCCCCGATCCCGTAGGGCGGCGGCAGGTAGGGGGCCGCGTAGCCGGTGGGGGCCAGGATCCGGCGCGCGGCGGCCGGATCGAGTCCGCGCGCGTCCGCGATGGCGGTACGGGCCTTCGCGCGGTACGCCTCGGCCTCCGCGGGCAGTTCCAGGCGCAGCTCGCGCCGCGCACCGCCCGCCGCGCACCGCACGGCCCGTACGCGGTGCCCGTCGCCGGGCCCCAGCAGCTGGCGGGCGACCAGGGCCCGCCGCAGGTAGATGTGGGCGTCGTGCTCCCAGGTGAAGCCGATCCCGCCGAGGAGCTGGATGCAGTCCTTGGCGCAGGAGTAGGCGGCGTCCAGGGCGGTCCCGGCGGCGAGGGCGGCGACCAGCGAGCGCACGTCGGCGGGCTCGTCCATCGCCTGTGCGGCGTCCCAGGCCAGCGCCCGGGCCTGTTCCAGCCGGACCAGCATGTCGGCGCACAGGTGCTTGACGCCCTGGAACTGCCCGATGGGCCGGCCGAACTGCTCGCGCACCTTCGCGTACTCGGCGGCCGTGTGCAGCGCCCAGGCGGCGGTGCCGCAGGCGTCGGCGGCGAAGAGCGTGCAGGCCAGGTCGCGGACCAGGGCCTCGTCCAGCGCGAGCAGCCGGTCCGGGCCGGTGGCGACCCCGCGCGCCCGCACCTCGGCGGTGGGGCGGGTGGGGTCGGCGCTGTCGTGCGTACGGATGTCCAGCGCGGCGGCGTCGACGGCGAACCAGCGGGTGCCGTCCGCGGCCTCGGCGGCGAGCAGCACCAGGTCGGCCTCACCGGCGCCGAGCACGGGCGGGGCGAGTCCGTCGAGCAGGTGGCCGCCGCCCTCGACGGCGACGGCGGTCAGGGTCCCCGGCCCGAGCGCGACCGCCCCGACGCGGCCTGCGAGCGGCTCGGCGCCGGCCCGCTGCAGCAGTACGGACGCCAGCGCGCTCGGCAGGTACGCCCCGGGCAGCGCGGCCCGGGCCGTCTCCTCGACGACGACGGCCAGGTCGAGCAGGGTGCCGCCGTCCAGGTGCGGGGCGAGCAGCCCCTGCGCGGTCAGCGCGTCCCAGTAGGCGGGCCGCGCCCCGGTCTGCGGCGGGGTGTCGAGCAGCTTGCGGACCTCCTCGGGAGGCATGGCCCGCGCGACCCAGCCGCGCACCGCCTCGGCCAACTCGCGCTGCTCCTGCGTGATTCCGATGCCCATGCGCGGCAGACTAGAACACGTTCCAATCTGACGGAAGGTCAGATGAAGGGTGATTCGGGGACCGGGGGCGGGAACCGGCCCCCGAGGGGGTGACGTCCTCGGACTCACAAGATCGACTGTGAGTTCGAAGGAGTCTGGAATGACCGGCACGGCCACCCGATACCTCTATCTCGCCCGGCACGGTGAGGCATCACCGGACGAGAGCGGGCTCACCGAGAACGGCCGCCGACAGGCCGTACTGCTCGGCCGACGCCTCCGGGACGTCCCCCTCGCGGCCGTCCACCACGGCCCGCTGCCCCGGGCGCAGCAGACGGCCCGCCTGATCGGCGACCAGCTGACGGGCGTCCCGCTGCACCTTTCGGAGGTCGCGGGCGACTACGTCCCCCACCTGCCGCAGCGGGATGAACTCCCGCCGGAATCGGCCGACTACTTCCTCGATTTCCTCGCCGGTGCCAGCGCCGAGGAAATCGAGCAGGGACCCGCGCTGGCCCGCCGGGCGATGGAGCTGTTCACCGGGCCGGTGGACGGCGCAGAGGACCGGCACGAGCTGGTCGTCACGCACAACTTCCTGGTCGCCTGGCTCGTCCGGGAGGCCATGTACGCGCCGAAGTGGCGCTGGCTCGGGCTCAACCACGCCAACGCCGCCCTGACCGTCATCCGCTACGCGCCCGGCCGGCCCGCCTCCGTGCTCCTCTGCAACGACATGCGGCACCTGCCGGCCGAACTGCGCTGGACGGGCTTCCCGCCCGAGTCGCACATCTGAAGGAGACCCTCCGGGGGCGCGGTTTCCCGCGCCCCCTCGGGTGGCGCCGGGTCGGCGAGCGGGTTCAGAGGAACCACATGAACTGGACCCTGATGGAGAGGTCCTCGGGCCAGCGCGCTTCCATGCGGACCTTCACCCACCCCCCGTCCTGGGGCGCCACGTTGTGCAGGGTGACGACCGCGGATCCCAGGATGGGCTTGTCGGTGACGGGACTGAACTCCGTGACGTTGGCGAGCACCATGGCCCAGGCCCCGCCGAAGCCGGGCAGCTTCACCTCCCCGTCGAAAATCCCGTGGCCCCGGAAGTCGAAGGTCTGGGCGGCCATCTCCGGATTGAACTGCGCCTGGCCCCCGCTTCCGCCCGTGGACGGGAGCGCCTGCTCGGGCCCGGCCTTCACCGCGGCCTTCACCGCGTTGCCGCTTGCCGTTTTCTGGGTCATGTCCGTTCCCTTCGGTGAGGGGGGATCCCGACATGGCGCAGGCGTGTCGAAATCGGCACGCCATGCCGGTGCGGGGATCTCCGGAAGACCGGGCCGTGTACGCCGGCGGCTCGACGAGGAAGGACGTCCCGGCCTCGCTGTGCGAGCCGACCGCGGGTGTTCCGGTCTGCTTCTCATGGTGGGCCGGATCCGGGTCGCCGCGACCCCCTGACTTCAGGGATGTACGAACCGCGGATCAGCGGGTCAGCGCGGCACCGAGTTCGTCGCGCCCGTCCGCTCCGGTCTTGCGGAAGACCGCCTTGAGGTGGTCGTTGACCGTGTACGCGGACAGGTCGAGGCGGCGGGCGATCTGCTTGACGGACGCCCCCGTGCGGAGCTGCGTGACGACGTCGCGCTCCCGGGGAGTGATGCCGTACCACGCGCACAACGACGGCAGGACCAGGTCCCACGTGGCCCCCTGGACGACGAGGGCCACATCGCCCGCGGCGTCCGCGTCGAGCACCTGGCCCTGACAGGTGGTCCAGCGGCCGGAGGCCGCCGGGGGCGCGCACACCAGGGGAATCGCCCCGCCCTGACGGCGGGCCTGCGTCCGGGCGACGAGGGAGAGCGAGACGAGGAAGGCCCCCGGCACCCACGAGGGGATGGCGTGCGCCGACCACTGGTCCAGCCACAGCTGCGCCTGCGGGCTGACCGCCTTGATCCGGTGGTCGGGACCGACGGTGATCACTCCCGCCGGCAGAGGGGGAACCTCGGGGCAGAGCGGACCGGCCGTCGCGTACCGGCGCAGGGCGGCCAGCAGTGCCGGTACGAGCCGGGCCGCCCGCCGGACGTCGTCCTGGCCGAACGGCGCGGCACCCGCACAGCGGAGCAGCCCGAGAGCCCCCCACACCCCGCGCCTGTCCTGGAGGAGCAGCCGCAGCTCGGAACTCGCCCCGTAGGCGGTCAGGATCTTCCGCACACGCGGGTCGGGCACGGGCGACCCGTCGGTGCCCGCGCCCGCGACGACGGCCGGGGTCCGCAGGAGGGTCGGAACCGCCGACCGCCGCGGGTCACCCCCCAGATGCCGGTGCATGACGAGCTCCATGACCAGCGCGGGATCGTACTGGTGCCAGAAACTGAAACTGCCCAGCCCAGGACCGGTTGCCGGATCGGTTCCCACCAGGCTCAACGCGTCGTGGGCCACGATGGGGGCGAGCACGCGCGAAATCCCCGCTCCGACCTGCTCGGGGCCGGCGTTCTGGCTCGCCGCGGCATGGAGGTCACACGCCAGACGCCTGTCGTCGAAGAACGCAAGGCCCACATCGCACCATTATCCCCGCATGTGCGCGGCGCGGCCCAGGCTGCGCACAGGAGCCCTACGGGCCTTGCGCGAGCAGGCCGGGCTCCTTGCAGATCCACCGACCTGAAGCGGCTGGCCAGGGCGGCCGTTCAGTGCGTCGGCGCGCTGTCCGGAACCAGCCGCGTGGCGGTGCGGATCAGACGGGCGAGGGCGAGTGAGCGGCTGTGCGGGGGCCAGGCGATGTGGGTGTGGACGGGAGGTGCGTCGGTCAGGGGCACGGCGGCGTGCTCGTGCCATAGCCAGGTGCGCGCGGAGTCCGGGACGACGGCCATGGTGCGTCCGAGGGCGATCAGCTGGGCCAGCTGCGTGTGGTCGCGGACTTCCGGGCCTGGACCGGGTGCGTAGGCGCCGTGTCGCGGCCAGCGGGCGATCGGGAGATCGGGGACGTCGCTGATGTCGGCCATGGACAGGACCTTGCGCGCCGCGAGCGGGTGCCTTGCGGGCAGGACGGCGATCCGCCCCTCGGTCAGCAGTTCCTCGCTGTCGAACCCGGCCAGGGAGTTGAACGGCACGATGAGGAGCGCGACATCGGCGCGGCCGTCGCGCAGCATCTGCTCCTGCTCGGTGAAACCGCCGGCCAGCACCTCGATCTCGGCGGCGTCGGGCTCGGCGGCGTAGGCGTCGAGCAGCCGCTGCAACAGATCGTGGGAGGCGGCGGCCTTGACCGCGATGACCAGGCGTTCTCGGGGGCCGCCCGGATGGTCCGTGCTGCAGGAGCGGCGGGTGCGTCGCGCCGCGGCAGCGGTCGCGTCCAGGGCCGCGCGGCCCTCGTGCAGCAGCACCTGACCGGCGCCGGTCAGGCGCACGCCGCGGCGGTCGCGGTCCAGCAGACGGACCCCGAGGCGTTTCTCGAGCCGCTGGATGGCTCTGGACAGCGGCGGCTGGGCCATGCCCAGGCGTCCCGCGGCGCGGCCGAAGTGCAGCTCCTCGGCGACGGCGATGAAGTACCTGAGCTCGCGGGTCTCCAAGGCGTCCACGACTGCCCCCTTCCTGCGCTGATACCTGGCGGGTATCGCAGGATACCGTTTCGGTGTTGGACGCTCCGCTCGGCCGAGGGCGAGCATCAACGGCATGAGCAAAGCAAAGATCGCGCTGATAACCGGCGCGAACAAAGGCATCGGGTACGCGATCGCGGCCGGTCTGGGCACCTTGGGACACCGCGTGGGCGTGGGAGCCCGCGACGAAACCCGGCTCGGGGAGGCTGTCGAGAAGCTGCGCGCCGCCGGGGTCGACGCGTTCGGCGTGCCGCTGGACGTGACCAGCCGACGCAGCGTCACCGAGGCCGCCGAACTGGTCGAGCTGGAGGCCGGGGGCCTCGACGTCCTGGTCAACAACGCCGGCATCCCGGGGGAGATGGGGCCCGGGTGGGCCCAGGATCCGACCAGCCTCGATCTCGACGTGGTCCGGACGGTGGTGGAGACCAACGTGCTGGGCGTCATCCAGGTGACCAACGCGATGCTGCCGCTGCTGCGGCGCTCCGGGTCGCCCCGCATCGTCAACGTCTCCAGCGGCGTCGGCTCCCTGACCCGGCAGGCGGACCCGGGCATCGACATCGGTCCGGTCATGGCGGCCTACGCGCCGTCGAAGACGTTCCTCAACGCCGTCACCGTGCAGTACGCCCGCCACTTCGCCGGCACGGACATCCTGATCAACGCCGCCTGCCCCGGCCTGGTCGCGACCGACTTCACCGGCTTCCACGGATCCCGCACCCCCGAGCAGGGCGCAGCCACGGCGATCCGGCTCGCCACGCTGCCGGACGGTGGCCCGACCGGTTCGTTCTTCGAGGACGACGGGACCATCCCCTGGTAACCCCGCGCCACGAACCACCGACTACTGTCCCGACCAAGCTTGATCGAGACATCCGGTTGGGAGCCTGGCGCCGTGGAAGACTTCGCAGAGCTAGGGCTTCGCCGCTCGATCGCTGACGCCGACTCTCCGGCCTGGCACGTCAGGGCGGCCGCCGGACGACGGCTGGCGGCGGCGCCTCGGATCGAGAGCGTCGCCGGTGTCCTGCACCGTCTGCTCCTGGACGCCGAGGACACCGGGGTGACCTCCGATACCGCTGCGGCCCTGTTGGCTCGGAGAGATCTGGCCGGCCTGCGTGCCGTGCTCGCGGCCCGCGCAGTGGCGTCCGGCGAGGGAACGGCCGATCAGCTCGCTGCGGAACTTGACTGCGACCCGCGCTGGGCGACCGGAGAGGACGGCGCCGAGCTGATCGCGCAACTCCGAACGCTGACGTCGGATACGGACCCGGATGTCCGCAACGAGGCCCTGCTGCGGCTTTCACACCTGCGCTGACCGGAAGGGCGGGCAGCGGCCGGGGCCCGGCCGCCACGGCGTTTTTGTCCCGGCCCCTACCCGTCCACTGACCGACGGCACGGTCGCCCCCGTCGTCGCGGGCAGGGCGCCGGGTCCCGGCGCCCGGGTCAGCACCGCAGCTCCGCCACGCGCTCGCTCATCACCTCCACGGCGTCGCGCAGCAGAGGACGCGGCCCGGGGTGGGCCTCCCGGATGAGCTTCACCGCGTGAAGCTGCCGACCACTCGTGATCAGCTCGTCCACCTCTTCCCGGACCACCGGCGGCAACGCGTCCCAGATCGAGTTCTCCATGTGCCGATCCAAGCAACTCGCCCACTCCCACCGCCACCGTATTGACAGTGCACCCCGCGCCAAGGCGGTCCGAGTACACCCGCAGATAGCGGGTCCACCGACTCATTCACCCCAACTCGGGCTTATATACAGGCTGTTGAGTACAGATGAGCCGTTCACTATAGTCGGCACGGACACGGCCGACCCGGGTCCGAGCGTGCCGCATTCGGGACCCAACTCCCCTTCGTGGCGCCCGATTTGGCGTCGGCGGGAACACCACTACGCAGGGGGACGAACCATGCGCATGAAGCGGGCCCTGGCACTCTTGGTCGCGGCAGCCGGTGTCACCATCGGAATGGCCACCCCGGCCAGTGCATATGCATGCCAGACCGGTTTCTTCTGTCTCTACTACAACTCCAACCAGGGCGGCGCCCGCTGGTTCACGGACGGCGACGTGCCCAATCTCGCCGGGGAAATATTCACCACGTGGGCCACTGGTGAGGGCGAGCCGGTGAAGAACAATGCCGCGTCGACCCAGAACGCCTCGAACTACTGCTACCGGGTCTACTACAACTCGAACTACGCCGGCCCGTACGACACCGTCCAGGCTCACACCTCCCGGAACCTTGTGAACACGTACAACAACAACGCTTCCGTCCGAGACATGATCTGCTGAGCATCGGCACCTGGCCCGGGAAAGGGTGTTCCGCAACCGCCGTCGCGGCCGCGGAGCACCCTTCCTTGCCACCCGTAGAGGAAACCAGTGAACGTGGCCACCCCTTCCACCAGAGCGTGCGCCGGCATGGCGGTGCTCCTGCTCCCGCTCCTGTCCGCGTGCTCGGCCGGCACCGCCGGCCCCGGCGAACCCCCAGGCCGGACGGCGGCGCGCAGCCTCACCGACAGCAAGGCCCTCGAGCTGCCCCTGGACGAATACCTGCTGACGACCGCCGACGCGGGCGTACTCGCCCGCGGCCGCGATTCCATCATGCAGCGGTGCCTCAACGGATTGGGCGCCCCATATACCCCCAAAGCGCGGGGAAACACCGATATCGAAACGAACGAGCGGCGCTACGGCCTGGCCGACGCGGAGCTCGCGAAACAACACGGATATCACGTGCCCGACATGGACAAACGGGCCGAAGACTATCCCTCGTCGGTCATGCCGCTCGTCACGGGTGAGGTGCCCACGTACAACGGCGTAGCCGTACCGCAGGGCGGATGCATCGGAGAGGCGCAGAGGGAACTGCACGAGGTCGAGCTGCAGGACGCCTTGAATCTCCCCCACAAACTCAACATGGAAAGCTACGCGAAGTCGCAGAAGGCTCCCGCGGTGGTGAAAGCGACCGAGGAGTGGTCGAACTGCATGAAGGAGTCCGGGCACGCCTACCCTGACCCCCTCGCCGCAATCAACGACAAGGAATTCAGCGCCGCGATCCCCGGACCGCACGAGAAGGAAGTGGCGCTCGCCGACGTCCTGTGCAAGCAGAAGGTGAACCTGATCGGCATTTGGTCCGACGCCGAAAGCGAATACCAGAAGTTCGCGATCGAAGCCAACAAGAGCACCTTGGCGGCGCCGCTGGCCGCCAAACAGAAGACCGTGGCCGCCGCGAAGGCCGCGGCCGCGCAGTAGGAGTTCGTGACCGCCGGCGCGGAAATCGCGTGGCCGCCGGGTTCGCGGTGCAGGTATCGTCCGGTCCCCCGACCCGCCGTACCGGCGGACCCGTTCAGAGAGCGACGCACATGACCAGCCCCCGGACCACGACGACCCTGTGGCGCCCCACCGGCCCCGAGGAGCTGGCCCTGGTGCGGGAGATGAACTGGCGTGCGTGGCCGCCCCGACTGCCCGAGCAACCGATCTTCTACCCGGTCCTCAACGAGGACTACGCGATCAGGATCGCGCGGGACTGGAACGTGAAGCACAGCGGCGTCGGCTTCGTCACCCGCTTCGAGGTCGACTCGGAGTTCTTGAGCCGCTACCCCGTCCAGCAGGCGGGCGGGCGGACCATCCTCGAGCTCTGGGTTCCGGCCGAGGAGCTGGACGACTTCAACGCCCACATCGTCGGTGAGATCCAGGTGACCCACGAATTCCGCTGAGGCGGATCACCGACCCCGACCAGAGGTGGCCACGCGAGCCGGCATGACCCCGAGGACAAGGTTCTCCATGGCCTCGGGCATCCGGCCGAACCGGGCGAGCCGGTCGGCCACGGCATACAGTTCGCCCCACCCGCCGAAGCGGTCGTCCTCGCCCAGCGCGAGCAGCCGGCCCGCACAAAGACCGCTCCGGGCGCCATAGGCTGGCCGGAACTCATCCACGACGGACAGGGGGCCGAGATGACCGAGCCGACGGTCGAGCAGGTCATGGCCGAGCTGGCGGCGCTGGAGGACCCGCGGATCCGCGAGGTCAACGAGAGGCACGGTGACGATCACGGTGTGAACCTCACCAAGCTGCGCGCGGTCGCCAAGCGCCTCAAGACGCAGCAGGACCTCGCACGCGAACTCTGGAGGACCGACGACAGCGCGGCGATGCTCCTGGCGCTGCTGATCTGCCGCCCGAAGGCCTTCGAGCGCGACGAGCTGGACACCATGCTGCGCGGGGCCCGCACCCCCAAGGTGCACGACTGGCTCGTGAACTACGTCGTGAAGAAGAGCCCGCACTCCGAAGAGCTGCGCCTCGCCTGGTTCGCGGATCCCGATCCGGTGGTCGCGAGCGCCGGCTGGGCGCTGACCACCGAGCGGGTCGCGAAGAAGCCCGACGGCCTCGACCTCCCGGGGCTGCTCGATGCCATCGAGGCGGAGATGAAGGACGCCCCGGAGCGGCTGCAGTGGGCGATGAACCACTGCCTGGCCCAGATCGGGATCGAGCACCCCGAGTACCGCGCCCGTGCCCTCGACATCGGCGAGCGCCTGGAAGTCCTCAAGGACTACCCGACCCCTCCGAACTGCACATCTCCGTTCGCGCCCGCCTGGATCGCCGAGATGGTGCGACGGCAGCAGGAGAAGCAGTAGGAGGGGCGCTCAGCCGGTTTTGACCGGCACGGGCTTCAGCGCGGCCTTGGCGATCTCCTTGGCCTTCTGCTCGCAGCCCCCGGGCTGGTAGAGGCCGACCCAGACGACCAGGTTGCCGTGCCGGACGGAGAGCGCGCAGGTCCATTCGGTACTGCCGGGGGACGCCCAGTACGCCCCGTCGCCGAACCCCAGGTTGTTCACCCGCTTCGCCCCGGCCCCGTCCGTGGCGAAACCGGCCTGCTGGAGCCTCGCGTTGGCTCCGTCGTCACCGCCCCGCTTGACGTCCCACCGGACCAGCGCGGTCCGCCGGTCGGCCAAGGAGTCGTACCAGGTGCACATCGTGTGCACCTCGTTCTTGTTCGCGCTGTGGAAGTCCTGCTTGGCATCCCGCCCGGTCAGGGGGATGTACTGGGTGGCCTTCTGGCAGGCCGGTACGTCGGCGTAGGCCGCGGGACCAGCGCCTTCCGCCGCCCGGTGGTCCAGGGTGTACGCACCCACGCCGACGCCCGTCGCCACCAGTACTCCGGCGGCCACGAGCGCCACCGTCCGCGACCGCCTCCGGGGCGGGGTCGGCGCCGGCTCGGCCGGCGGGGCGGACTCCGAGACCTCGACCGCCCGCTCCGCCACCTCATCGGGCTCGGGCTCCGGCTCCGGCTCCGGCACGGGGAGCGGTTCCGGCGGCGGCGCCACCACGGTCGCGGTGTCGGCGGACAGCAGCCGGTCGATCTCCGCCCGCTGCTCGGCCTGCATCCGGTACACGGCGGGCGGCCACTGCAGGCCTGTCGGAGCGACCGGCCCGAGGAGTTCGAGCAGCTGCGCCGGGGTGGGCCTGGCTGCCGGGTCCTTGGCCAGGCAGCGCTCCACGATCCCGCGCAGTCCGTCGGGCACCGCGCTCAGGTCGGGGGTGGAGTGCACCACGTCGTAGAGCGTCTGGAGGGTCGAGGTCCCGGCGAAGGGGCTGCTGCCGGTGAACGCCATCACCAGCATCGATCCGAGCGAGAACACATCGCTCGCCGGTGTCAGCGGCTTGCTCTCGGCCTGCTCGGGCGACATGAAGGAGGGCGAACCGATCACCCAGCCGGTGCGCGTCAGCCCGGTGTCGCCCTCGACCTCGCCCTCGGTGGCCCGCGCGATGCCGAGGTCGATGACGCGTACCCCGTCCTCGGTGAGGAGTACGTTGTCGGGCTTGAGGTCCCGGTGGATCAGCCCCGCCCGGTGGATCTCCGCGAGCGCCGACGCGAGCCCCGCCGCCAGCCGGTGGACGACGGCCTCCTCCAGCACGCCGTCCGCCCGGACCACGGCCCCGAGCGAGGGCCCGGACACGAACACCGAGGCCAGCCACGGTGTCGGCGCGTCCGGGTCGGCGTCCATGACGGCCGCCGTATAGGCACCGGAGACCTTGCGCGAGGCCGCGACCTCGCGCCGGAAACGGGCCCGGAAGTCCTCGTCGTCGGCGAAGTGCGCGAGCACCTGCTTGACGGCGACCAGCCGCCCGTCAGGCCCCGCGCACAGCAGTACCCGCCCCATGCCTCCCTGCCCGAGCACGCCGGCCACCTTGAACGGCCCCACGTGCGTCGGACCGGCCGGTCCTACGCGCTCCATTCCCCCGACTCCCTCCCCGTCGTCAGGGAGCGGATCATACAGAGAGGGATTTCACGAAGGCCTCGAACGCCGCCGGGTGGACGGTGAAGACGGGACCCTCGGGGTTCTTGGAGTCCCGGACGGCGACGCGGCAGGGCTGAGCGGCGACCTCGACGCAATCACCGCCGGTGTCCCCGCTGTACAAGGCCTTGAGCCAGCCGGTGTCACCGAGCGGCGCGCACTCGACGCACTGGCCGCCGGTGTCAGAGCTGTACGAGGACTTACGCCATCGTGCGCCCGTCAGGTTCTGGATGATCTCCATAGCGTTCCTCCATTACTCGGGCGATCCGGACCGCCGATGCCTCCACGGAGAGCGCGGCTGCCTGCAAGTGATCGTAACGGAGCGAACCTTCCCTGAGAGCCTGAGGATTGGCCGTCATATGGCCCTGTACGAAGTCCTCGGTATAGACAAGGTCAGGGTCTTCGTCGAACCGCATGAGGCTGAATGAGCCTGGCTGCCCCGCATGGGCGCCTGCCTCGAAAGGCAGGATCTGCACCTTGACCCACTGTCGCCTCTGCTGCGCCAACAAATGGGCGAGTTGGTTCCGCATGACGTCCCGGCCGCCGATCTCCTGGTGCAGCACGGCCTCGCTCATCACCACCCACATCAGCGGCGGGATCTCGCGGTCGAGTACTCGCTGACGATCCATCCGGGCGGCCACCTTTGCGTCGAGGTCGCCCTCACTCCACACCCCCAACACCGCCCGCGCGTACGCCTCCGTCTGCAGCAGTCCATCCACCAACTGCGCTTGATAGGTGGAGAGATACGAGGCCCGGGCCTCCATCTCCGCGTACGGCTGGAACCAGGTCGGCAGCACGCTCCGCAGCACCAGGCCCACCAGTCGCGAGAACACCCCGCCGGTGCCCAGCGCCGCGTCCACCCGCTCGGAGAAGTCCCGGGTCGGGACGCGCTTCGTCGTCTCGATCTGGCAGATCAGCGAGCCCGTACAGAAGATGATCTCGCCCAACTGCGCCTGCTTCAGGCCCGCCTGCTCCCTCAGCCGCCGCAGTTCGTAGCCGTAGTAGTCCAGCGGCGAGGCGCTGGGATCGAGCTCGCGGATCTTGACCATGAGGTGGTCACCCCCAAGTTCACGCTGTGCGTTCGGCGTTCGTTTCGCCCTGTCGCCGAGCGTAATCAGCCGGATGCGCTCCGGTGACGTGAATCACGCGATCGGTCACGGTCGGTCAGAAGCGGTCGTCGGCCGCTCCGCACGTATGCGGCGATAATGCTCTGCCGGACTGATCTTGAGGCGACGGGGGCCTGGCAGGTGCGGGAAGTGATCGAAGACCGGTACGCGCTGGCCGAGTTGCTCGGCCGGGGCGGCTTCGGCGAGGTGTGGCGGGCCGAGGACAGCCGGGTGGGCCGCCAGGTCGCCGTCAAGATCGGATACCCACAGACGCCGGAGGACACCCGCCGTTTCGAGCGGGAGGCCAGCCTCGCCGGGAACCTCGCGCATCCCAACATCGCCACCATCCACGACTTCGGGCGCACCGAACGCGAGGGGCGCGACGCCGTCTACCTCGTCATGGAGCTGCTCCGCGGCCGCAGCCTGGCCGAGGTGCTGGAAGCCGGCGTGCCGCCGCTCGCGGACGCCCTGGAGTGGGCCGGGCGCATCGCGGACGCGCTGGGGGCGGCCCACGCCGCCGGGATCGTCCACCGGGACGTCAAGCCGGCCAACGTGATGGTCACCGACGGCGGGCTGACGAAGGTGCTCGACTTCGGCATCGCCAAGGCCGGGAGCGGCAGCGGCGCCGTCACCACGACGGGGCTGACGGCCACCGGCATGATCATCGGCTCCTTCCCGTACATGGCCCCCGAGCGGTGGACGGGCGGGGCGAACGGCGTGCCCGTCGACGGGCGGGCCGACCTCTACGCCCTGGGCTGCGTGCTGACGGAACTGCTGACCGGCACCCGTCCCTTCGCCGCGCACGAGATGCACGAGCTGCTCGCCCAGCACCTCACGACGGCGCCGCCCGCGCCGAGTTCGCTGCGGGAGGGGCTGCCGGCCGCGCTGGACTCCCTCGTGCTGGAGCTGCTCGCGAAGGACCCGGCGGACCGGCCCGCGGACGCGGCCGAGGTGTCCCGGCGGCTGGCGGAGATCGCCCGGAGCGAGGCCCCCGAGCCCGAACCCGTACCCGCAGCCGCCCCCGAACCCGTGCCGGCACCGGCGATGCCCTTCCCGCCCCCGCCGTCGTACGCCCCGACCGTGCACACCGCGGCCCCCGATCCGGTCCGCACGATGCTGGAGCGCAGGCTGACGGTGCTGCTGGAGGACGAACCGCCCGACGTCGTGCAGCGGCTGCGGATGCTGACCGACGACCTGACCGAGGAGCTCGGCGCGCAGGACCCCCTGACGGTGCGGGCCGCCTACCACCGCGTGATGCGGGCCCCGGGGCCGTCCAGGACGACCGATCTGGAACGCCTGCTGCCGCGCATGGTGCGGGTCCTGGGCCTGGAGCACCCGGACACGATCACCGGGCGCGCCGCCTGGGTCGGCGAGGCGGCGGCCTTCGGGCCCGGGGACGGCCGCCGGCACGAGCAGGAGCTGCGCGAGATCGTCGAGCAGGCGACGCGGGCGTTCGGCACGCACGCCCTGGTCACGCTGACCGCCCGCTACCACCTCGCGTCGGCCATGCACCGGGGCGCCCACGCCCGCGACGGCCAGTGGGACGCGCGCAGCCGGGAGCGCGCGCTGAGCGAACGCGCCTGGCTGGGGCCGCTGCTGCCCGATCTGGAATGGGCCCTGACCGCCGACAGCCCGGTCCTGCTGGACGTGCGGCGCAGGCTGGCCCACGACGCCTGGCTGGTCGGTGACGTCGCCGGCGCCGCGCTCCTGTACTGGCGGCTCTTCCCCGACCTCGCCGAACTCGCCGAGCGCGGCAGTCCGGAAGTGGCCCACCGGGTGCTCCGCGCCATCGGCGAGGCGGGCGATCCGGCGGCCGCCCTGGCGCACTTGAACCCGTTGCTGCGCCGGCTCCCCTTCCTCCCCGGCATGCAGGACCTGGCCCAGGAGGTCTCCGACACCCGGGCGGACTTCCGGCGTGCCGTACGGGAGCAGCGGCGGGCCGAGGGAACGGGCGGGGCGGGCGGCCTGTCCCGGCTGTTCGGACGCTGACCGGGCGGCGGCGTACGAGCGCACCCCCGGCCGTAGCGTCCTACCAGCGGGTAGGGCACCATGGGCCGCCACACACGATCACCGCCGGAGGAACCATGGCCACCCCCAAGCCGGAGACCCTCGCCGCCTTCGAGGCCGCCAAGGGGTTCATGCCCGTACGCGAGGGCCTCGCCCTGTACGAGGCGGCCGCCGCGGCCGGGGCGCTCGGGCTGCCGCTGCTGGAGGTCGGCACGTACTGCGGCCGCTCCACCATCCTGCTCGCCGACGCCGCCCGCGAGGCCGGCGTGGCGGCGATCACCGTCGACCACCACCGGGGCAGCGAGGAGCAGCAGCCGGGCTGGGAGTACCACGACCCGACGGTCGTGGACCCGGAGGTCGGGCTGATGGACACCCTGCCGACCTTCCGCCGGACCCTGCACAAGGCCGGGCTGGAGGACCACGTGATCGCGATCGTCGGCCGGTCCCCGCAGGTCGCGGCCGCCTGGGGCGGCAAGCTCGGCTTCGTCTTCATCGACGGCGGTCACACGGACGAGCACGCGAGCGGCGACTACGAGGGCTGGGCCCCGCACGTCGCGGAGGGCGGCACGCTCGTCATCCACGACGTCTTCCCGGACCCGGCCGACGGCGGCCAGGCCCCGTACCGGATCTACCTGCGGGCTCTGGCGTCGGGCGCCTTCGAGGAGATCTCCGTCACCGACTCGCTGCGCGTGCTGCGGCGCACGGGCGGCAGTATCTGAGGGTCAGGGGGGCACGCTGACCAGGCCGGTCGTCCGACCTGGTGAACGCCGGGCAGACAATCGCACCACGCCTTCGGATGGC
This sequence comes from Streptomyces nojiriensis, assembly GCF_017639205.1. NCBI lineage: Bacteria > Bacillati > Actinomycetota > Actinomycetes > Kitasatosporales > Streptomycetaceae > Streptomyces > Streptomyces nojiriensis. The sequence goes on from NZ_CP071139.1 coordinate 3,219,293, forward strand.
CTACGGTCCGGACGGGCGCCGGGAGCCGGGTCTAGCATCGCGGCGTGCGCAACGACAACAGCCCCCCGCCCCCCGAGTCCGGCTCCTCCATCGACCCGGACCGGTCCTGGTTCACCCGGCGCTCCACGCTCGTCGTCGGGGTTGCCGCGCTCGCCCCGGCCGCTCTGGCGGGCTGGGTCCTGACCCAGGCGTTCGCCGGGACGGGGTCCGACGGGCAGTCCCGCCCGGTGCCGCTGTCCGCCTCGCACTCGGCCATGTCACCGGGCCAGCGGGACGCGAAGCCGGGCTCCACCCCGAGCGAGAGCCCCAGCGCCAGTCAGAGCACCACCGCGGCAGCGCCCGCACCCGCACCCGCCAAGGGCCCGCTCACCGGCAGGACCGTGGTCGTCGACCCCGGCCACAACGCCGGAAACTTCGAGCACACCGACGAGATCGACCAGCAGGTCGACATCGGCACGGGCCACAAGGAGTGCGACACCACCGGCACCACCACCAACGCCGGCTACAAGGAGGCGGACTTCACCCTCGACGTCTCCCGGCGCCTGCGGACCGCCCTGGAGGCCCAGGGGGCCAAGGTGGTCCTGACCCACCAGGCCGACCGCCCGTGGGGGCCCTGCATCACCGAGCGCGCCCGCATCGGCAACGAGGCGAAGGCCGACGCCGTCGTGTCCGTCCACGCCGACGGGGTCTCGGCGGGCAACCGCGGCTTCCACATCATCCTCCCGGCCAAGGTCAAGGGCGGCGCCGCGGACACCGCGAAGATCGTCGGACCGTCCCGGGAGCTGGGCGAGCGGATCGCCGGGAACTTCGCCCGCACCACCGGCTCGGCCCCCGCCAACTACCTCGGCAGCGGTACCGGTTTGGTCGTCCGCGACGACCTCGGCGGACTGAACCTGTCGACTCGGCCCAAGGTGTTCATCGAATGCGGCAACATGCGTGACGCCAAGGACGCGGCGCAGCTGACGAGTCCGGAGTGGCGGCAGAAGGCGGCCCAGGGCATCGCGGACGGCATCGTCGGCTTCCTCGGCGGGTAGTCCCCCCTCGGGAGTCCGGCGGGACCACCCGCCGCCCCGATCATCTCGGCCGTCGGAAACCTCCGTACCATGGTGCCGCCCGCCCTGCTGCAGGCACGTTCTGCGACCGCGGCACCACGAGACGACGACGACCGAGACCGAGAAGGACACCTAAGACGTGAACATCCGCTCCCTCACTCGAGGCGACGGCGTGGTGATCGGAGCAGCGGCGCTGCTGTTCATCGCCTCGTTCCTCGATTTCTACTCCGCGACCGGTATCGACCGGCCGAGCGTGTGGGACCTCGACTCCAACCACCTGACGCTCCCCAGCATCTTCCTGCTCGGCTTCATCGCCGCCGGCCTGCTGATCGCGTCGCGCTTCCAGCCGGAGCGCAAGCTGGCCGCCCTGCCGCTGACGGCGTGGGGCACCGTGCTCGCCGTCTCCGCCGCCTGGTCGTCGCTGTGGGCGCTCATCGCCTGCCCGGACGTGCTCGACCTGGGCGCGGGTTCCATCCTCGCCCTGCTCGCCACGCTGGCCCTGGCCGGTGTGGCCATCGCCGGTACGAAGATCCCGGCGCTCGCCGGCCAGCTCGTCCCGGAGCCGCGTCCCGCCGCCGTCCCGCCGTACGGCGGCCAGCCGGGCCAGCCGCAGCCGGGGGCCGGGTACGGCTACCCGGGCGCGCAGCAGACCCCGTACGGTTCCACGCCGCAGCCGGTCCCGCCGTACGGCGGTACGCCGAACCCGGCCCCGGGTCCCGGTCCGCAGGACTCCCAGCACACCCCGGCCCCGGCCCCGGCCCCGGCGGCGGACTTCACGCCGTTCTGGTTCGCGGTGCCGGTGGCCCGTCCCCTCTACGCGGAGGACGGCTCCCCGACCCCGATCGCGGAACTCGCCCCGGGCACCTGGTACCTGGCCGTCGAGCAGCGTGGCGCGGCCACTCTGATCGCCCAGACCCAGGACGGCCGCCGCGGCGTGCTGAACGACACCTCGGGCATCCAGCGCGGCTGACCGCCACCCGGACCGAGGCCGACGGCCCCCCGCCCTTCCGGGCGGGGGGCCGTTGCCCTACAGTCACCTGACGCCTCGTCAGATTCTGAAGGGACCGCAGATGCGCCTCGGACTCGCACTCGGCTACTGGGGCCGCGGCCCCGCCCCCGCCCACCTCGACCTCGCCACCGAGGCCGAGAACCTCGGCTACCACTCGGTGTGGACCGCCGAAGCCTGGGGCTCGGACGCCTTCACCCCGCTGACCTGGATCGCCGCGCACACCTCGCGGATCCGCCTCGGCACCGCCATCGCGCAGATGGCCGCCCGCACCCCGACCGCCACGGCCATGCACGCCCTGACCCTGGACCACCTCTCCGGCGGCCGGATGATGCTCGGCCTCGGCCTGTCCGGACCACAGGTCGTCGAGGGCTGGTACGGGCGCCCCTTCCCCTCCTCACCGCTCACCGCCACCCGCGAGTACGTGGACGTCGTCCGGCAGGTGCTGCGCCGCGAAGGCCCGGTCGCCCTGGACGGCCGCTTCCACAGCCACCCGTACCGCGGCGAGGACGGCACCGGCATCGGCAAACCCCTGAAGCCCATCACCCACCCGCTGCGGACGGACCTGCCGCTCCTCCTCGGCGCGGAGGGCCCGAAGAACATCGCCCAGACCACCCGGATCGCCGACGGCTGGCTCCCCCTGTACTGGTCCCCGACCCGCACCGACGTCTACCAGGCCTCCCTCACCGACCTCCCCGAGGGCTTCATGATCGCGCCGATGGCCCGCGCCAAGGTCTGCGACGACGTCGCGGAGGGACTGCTCCCGGTCAAGGCGATGCTCGGCTTCTACATCGGCGGCATGGGCCACGCGGCCCGCAACTTCCACGCCGACCTGATGGCCCGCATGGGCTACGAGGAGGAGGCCCGCCGCATCCAGGAACTCTTCCTCGCGGGCCGCAAGGAAGAGGCGGTCCTGGCCGTACCGGACGAGTTCGCCGACGAGATCTCGCTCATCGGCCCCCGGGAACGGATCGCCGAACGCCTGGACCTCTGGCGCAAGGGCCCGGTGACCGACCTCCTCCTGACCGCCCCGGACCCCCACACCCTGCGCGTCCTGGCGGAGCTCAACAGCTGAGTGCCCGCGAAACCCGCTTGGCGGACCCCGGCGGCCGCTGCTACGTTTCCGGAGGCCGTGCGAGAGAACGAGGAGGTGGTACCCGTGAACGCAGTATCGACATGGGTGCTCCCCTCCGGGGTCACGGTCGGACGCTAGGCAGGTCGTCCGGGAGCGCCGATCACGCGCACTCCCGAAAGGCACGACCATGCAGTTCACTTCCGAACAGCTCCTCGACGACGGCGTCCTCGCACGCGAATTCACCCTCGGCGAGATCCCCGGCACCCTGTGGACGCCCGCATCCTCCGCACCGGTCCCGCTGATCCTCATGGCCCACAACAACGGCCTGCCCAAGGGGGCGGCCCGACTGGTGGCCCGGGCCCGGCACTCCGCGGCGCACGGCTACGCGGTGGCCAGCATCGACGCCTCCGGGTGCGGTGACCGGCCCCGTTCCGCAGCCGACGAGCAGGCCCGCGCCGAGCTCCGCCGGGCGATGCAGGCCGGTGAGCCGGTCGACGAGATCTTCGAGTCCTTCATCGGCCCGCTGGTCGAGAACGCGGTCCCGGAATGGCGGACCACCTTGGACGCCCTCCTGGCGCTGCCCGAGATCGGCGGCCCGGTCGGGTACTCGGGGTGGACCGCCCTCGGCATCCGCCTGGCGGTGGCCGAACCGCGCATCGCGGCCGCCGGTCTCTTCGCCGGGGGGTACGTGCCCCGCGCCCAGCGCGAGGAGGCCCGGCAGGTCACCGTTCCACTGCTGTTCCTGCTGCAGTGGGACGACGAAGGCAACCCCCGGCAACGCGCCCTGGACCTGTTCGACGCCTTCGGCGCCACGGAGAAGACCCTGCACGCCAACCTGGGCGGACACACCGGTACCCCGTGGTTCGAGGTGGAGGACGGCAACCGGTTCTTCGACCGGCACCTGAAATAGGGCCGGTCAGGATCCGGCCTGCGGTACGGCCTCCAGCAGCTCCCGCACGTCCAGCGGCATGACGGCGATCTCGATGCTCCCGCCGCCGTCGTAGGCGCAGCTGACGATCCGTGAGCCGGGGTTGATGGAGATCCCCTCCTTCACGGAGGGGACCCGGATCCCGGTGGCCCGCCCGCCGGGCAGCGCGACGGGCTCCCCGCGCCGCGGAACCCACCGGGCCGTGCCCTGGTCCCCGTACACCCGGCCCATCCGCCAGCGGCCTTCCCCGGCCGGGATCCGGGCCATGCAGGGAATCCCGGCCACGGGGCCGGCGGCCGTCCGCGCACGATGCTTGCGCCTCAGCAGCCACCCGGCCACCACGGCGCCGAGCACGACCCCCACGATCTCGATCACCCACCCATTGAACCAGTCCCGGTACGGCCCAGACCCCGCCGTTGCCCTGGCCGGGCGGTGCCGTTGCCCTGGCCGGGCGGTGCGGGTGCGTTTCCGGGTGCGGCCCGGTGGTCGCGCCTCAAACGCCGGCGGGGCTGGGTTTGGCTTCGGTTGGGGCGGGGCCCCTCCGGGGGCTCTCCTCGGCTCGCGCCAGGCGGCCGTGGTCCTGCCGTACGGCCCGGGTTGCGCGCTCGTCCTGCGGGGAGCCCCCGGAGTGTCCCCACCCCACGGCCGGGGGGCTCGGCCGGGGTGGGGGTGCGGGGACGGTGGGGGGTGTCCCCGCAGGACGAGCGCGCAACCACCGGGTACGGCCGAGATGGCCAGTCAGGCGCGAGCCGAGGAGACACCCCCCGGCGGCACCGCACCCCCGCCCCCGCAACCGACCCCGCCCAGGCGGCACAACCCAGCCCCGCCGGCGATTGAGGCGCGGCCACGGGCCGCACCCGGCAAGGGACCCGCACCGCCCGGCCAGGGCAAGGGCACCGCCCGGCCGGGGCAACGGGCTAGCCGCCGAGCTGCGACACGCTCGGGACCTTGTCCGTCACCGTCGCACCCGCGCTCTGGCCCGCTTCCTTCACGCTGCTGATGACGCTGTCGAAGGCGCCGATGTCACCGTCACCCGCCTGCCCCTTGCGCAGCTTGCTGCCGAGGCCCTTGAGGGACTCGATGCCCGCCGTGAGCGGGGCCACCGCCTTCGCCAGCAGCGGGTCGCCCTTCGCGTTCTCCGCCGCCGCCTTGAGCCGGTTGTACGCGAACGCGCCCGCGAGGCCCGCCTTGATCAGCGCGAAGGTGCGCCCCTTGGCACCCTTCTTGAACTTGCCCGCGCGGTACGGCTTGACGATCCACTGGTACGTCGCACCCGCCGCGAGGCCCGCGTTGGCGACGAAGCGCGTCTTGGCGAACTTCTGCTTCTCCGCCGACGTACTGGGCGACGGCGTCGCGGCGGCCAGTTCGTCGGCCTCGGCGGCGACGGGCTCCGCCGCCGCGAGGGCGGCCAGCTCCCCCATCGACGCGGCGGAGAGCTCCTCGCGCGGGCCGTTCCCGCCACTGCCGCATGCGGTGGCGCCGACCATCAGCGCGGTGGACAGGACCACCGCCGCAAGGGCGCGGCGGAGTCGGACTGTCGTGGGTACGGGCACGGTTCCCTCCGGGAATGAGGCGTCTCCCGCAGCCTCACCCCGGACCCCCGGCTCCACCACCCGGGGGCGCCCGTTCGGGTTTACGACACGTCGGAGCGGCAACACGCGCCGCATGAGCACTCACACACGAGTACGCACCCGGGGAAGCAGTCAGGCAGGCCGCGCCGTCGCACTGGTGGCGGACGTGCTCGCCTTCGTCATCGGACTCTGGATCCTGCTCTTCCTGCTGGAGGCCAACCAGGGCAACGCCCTGGTCGACCTCGTCCACGACGTCGCCTCCTGGCTCGCGGCCTGGTCCTACGACCTGTTCACCTTCAGCCGCGCGTGGGTCCAGGTCGTCATCGGCTACGGCATCGCCGCCGTCGCCTACCTCCTCGTCGGCCACGCCGTGGCCGGCTGGCTCTACCGCCGCTGAGCCGGCCGCCCGGTCAGCCGCAGCAGTCCGGCTCCAGCCCGGCCGGGAGCGAGGTCCCGCCGAACACCTCGGTGGTGGCCTCGTCCCCGCCGAGCGCCGCGACGGCGAGCAGCAGCGACCCGGCCGTCCAGGTGGTCTGCTCCACCGGCCAGACGGCGTCGTCCTGGAACACGTACCCCGTCCAGTACATGCCGTTGTCCGCGCGCAGGTGGGTGATCGAGCGCAGGATCTCCAGCGCCCGGTCCGACTCCCCCGTCGCCCACAGCGCGAGCGCCAGCTCGCAGGACTCGCCGCCCGTCACCCACGGGTTGGGCAGCACGCAGCGCACACCCAGGTCCGGGACCACGAACTCGTCCCAGCGCCCGTCGATGCGCGCCTTGGCCTCGGAGCCGGTCAGGGCCCCGCCGAGGACCGGGTAGTACCAGTCCATCGAGTAGTGGTCCTTGTCGAGGAACCGCTCCGGATGGCGCCGGATGGCGTGCCGCAGCGCGCCCGCCGCGAGTTCCCAGTCGGGCTGCGGCTCCTCGCGGTGCTCGGCGATGGCCAGCGCGCAGCGCAGTGCCTGGTGGATGGAGGAGGAGCCGGTCAGGAGGGCGTCGGTGACGGCCGTGCCGTCCTCCTCCCGCTTCCAGCCGATCTCGCCGCCCGGCTGCTGGAGCGTCAGGACGCACTCCACGGCCGCGTAGACGGCCGGCCACATGCGGTCCAGGAAGGTGTCGTCGCCGGTGGAGAGGTAGTGGTGCCACACGCCGACGGCTATGTACGCGGTGAAGTTGCTCTCGCGGCTCGCGTCCTGCGGCTCCGTGGTGTCCACGCCGTCGGGCCGGTCGGCGTAGGCCGCGTACCAGGAACCGTCCTGGTTCTGGTGCCGGGCCAGCCACACGTACGCCCGCTCCGCGGCCTCGTGCTCACCGGCCGCGTCGAGCGCCATCGCGGCCTCGGTGTGGTCCCACGGGTCGAGGTGGTGCCCGCGGAACCACGGTATGGCGCCGTCGGCGCGCTGCGCGGCGAGGATGCCCGCCACCGTCAGGGCGGCCTCCTCGGCCGTCAGTACGCCGTCCAGGACCAGGTGTTCGGTGCGCCCCGGCGAGCTCACTGGGTCGCGCCTACGGGGAGGTGGGGCTTGGTCGCGTACGCCACGAAGCTCTTGCCGATGAGCGGGTTCAGGGCCTGCTCGGCGAGCCGCGTGGCCAGCGGCTTCTTCATGATGTCCCAGACCAGGAGCTTGTGGTACGCCTTGACGGGCAGCGCCTTGTCGTTGTCGACGCCGAAGGCGCACTTGAGCCACCAGTACGGGGAGTGCAGCCCGTGCGCGTGGTGCGTGCCGTACGGCTTGAGGCCCGCGGCCTTCATCTTGCCGAGCAGCTCGTCCGCCTTGTAGATGCGGATGTGGCCGCCCTCGACCTCGTGGTAGGCGTCGGAGAGCGCCCAGCAGATCTTCTCGGGGCCGTAGCGCGGCACGGTGATGGCGATGCGCCCGCCGGGCTTGAGCACGCGCACCATTTCGGCGAGCACGCCCTTGTCGTCGTGGATGTGCTCCATCACCTCGGAGATGATGACGACGTCGAAGGAGTCGTCGGGGAAGGGCAGCGCGAGCGCGTCGCCCTCCATGGCGGTGGCGGTGGCCCCGGCGGGGGCCTCACCGGCCTCCTTCATCGCGGCGAACCACTTGGCGACCTCGCGGATCTCCTCGCCGTTGCGGTCGACGGCGACCACCTGGGCGCCTCTCCGGTAGCACTCGAAGGCGTGCCGGCCTGCGCCGCAGCCCAGGTCGAGTACGCGGTCGCCTGCGGCGAGCGGGAACCGGGAGAAATCGACGGTCAGCACGGGGTCCTGCCTTCGCGGTCGCGGGGGTGTTCGGGGATGGGGAGCAAGCGGAGGAAGCGGAGGAAGCAGAGGGTCAGCGCGCCCGGCGGGTAGGGGCGGCGGCGGCCTGCTCGATGGCGGCGCGGTAGTGCGCGACGGTGCCGCGGGCGGCCGCGGCCCAGGTGAACCGGGTCAGGACCCGTTCGCGCCCGGCGGCGCCGAGGCGGGCCCGCAGCTCCGGATCGCCGAGCATCCGGCCCAGTGCGCCGGCCAGCGCGCCCGCGTCGCCCGGGGGCACCGCGAGGCAGGTCTCGCCGTCGGGTCCGGCGACCTCGGGGATCGCGCCGCCGGTGGTGGCGACGAGCGGGGTGCCGGTGGCCATGGCTTCGGCCGCCGGCAGCGAGAAGCCTTCGTAGAGGGAGGGCACGCAGGCGATCTGGGCACTGCGGACGAGGTCGACGAGCTCGGCGTCGGTGATGCCCTTGACGAAGCGGACCGCGTCCTGGAGGCCGTACGTCTCGATGGCGCGGGCGACCGGGCCCTGCTCGGCACGCTTGCCGACGACGACGAGGTGCGCGTCGGGCTGCTCGGTGCGCAGCTTCGCGAGCGCCTCGACGAGGTACACGAGCCCCTTGAGCGGCACGTCGGCGCTGGAGGTGGTGACGATGCGGCCCGGCACCTCGGCCACGGACGGGTCGGGCGACCAGAGGTCGGTGTCGGCGCCGATGTGCACGACGTGGATGCGCTCGTCGCGGACGCCCAGGTGCTGGGCGATCTCCTGCTTGGAGGACCCGGAGACGGTGAGCACGGACGGGAGCCGGCGGGCCACGCGGCCCTGCATGCGGGTGAAGGCGTACCAGCGGCGCACGGAGGCCCGCTTCAGCCGGCCCTGCGCGGCGTCGAGGTCGAGCTTGCGGTCGACGGTGATGGGGTGGTGGATCGTCGTGACCAGCGGGGCGCCGAGGTCGGCGAGGAGGCCGTACCCGAGCGTCTGGTTGTCGTGGATGACGTCGAAGTCACCGGCGCGCGCGGCCAGATGGCGGCGGGCGCGCAGCGAGAAGGTCAGCGGCTCGGGGAAGCCGCCGGTCCACATGGTGGCGACCTCGACGGCGTCGATCCAGTCCCGGTACTCGTCGCGCCCCGGCGTGCGGAAGGGGTCCGGGCTGCGGTACAGGTCCAGGCTCGGGAGCTCGGTGAGCGTGGCGCCCGTGTCGAGCACGGGGTAGGGCTGCGCGCCGATGACCTCGACGGAGTGCCCCAGCTGTACGAGTTCGCGCGCGAGGTGGCGGACGTAGACGCCCTGGCCGCCGCAGAACGGGTTCCCCTTATAGGTGAGGAGTGCGATGCGCAGCGGGCGGTCGCCGTCGGCGGCGGAACCCGCGAAAGGGCTCGTCACCATGGCCTCAGCGGTCACTCTCGGCCCCCTTCTCCCTGCAACTTTCGCCGGAGCGTAACCGCTCGGATAATGTAGAACAAGTTTCAGACTTGATCCGTCGAAGACCATTGAATCTACCGGCCGGAAACTACACCGTAAGAGGCGGAGCAGGTGATTCGCGCCACGGCTCCGGCGCCTGCCATGCTGGCCGCGGACCAGCCCGGATTCAGCCCGCGCAACGACACGGAACGGGAGCCATGACAGCGGAAGTGAAGGCCGTCACCACACCGGCGTCGCCTCCCCTGACGGAACGCCAGGAGGCCCGCCGCCGCCGGATCCTGCACGCCAGCGCCCAGCTGGCCAGCCGGGGCGGATTCGACGCCGTCCAGATGCGCGAGGTCGCGGAGGCGGCGGGGGTGGCCCTGGGCACGCTCTACCGCTACTTCCCCTCCAAGGTGCACCTGCTCGTCGCCACCATGCAGGACCAGCTCCAGCACATGCACACCACGCTGCGCAAGCGGCCGCCGGCCGGGGACGACCCCGCGGCGCGGGTCGCGGAGACCCTGATGCGGGCCTTCCGCGCCCTCCAGCGGGAGCCCCAGCTGGCCGACGCGATGGTGCGGGCACTGACGTTCGCGGACCGGAGCGTGAGCCCCGAGGTGGACACGGTGTCCCGGCTGACCACGGCGATCATCCTGGACGCGATGGGCCTGGAGAAGCCGCCGACGGCGGAGCAGCTCTCGGCGGTCCGGGTCATCGAGCACACCTGGCACTCGGCACTGATCACGTGGCTTTCCGGCCGCGCCTCGATCGCCCAGGTCAAGATCGACATCGAAACGGTGTGCCGCCTGATCGACCTGACGTCCCCGGAAAAGGCCTGAAGCCGCCGCTGCGGATCGGGGTCGGGGCCGGGGCCGGGGTCTGACCGGGTCGGATGGGGGCAGAGTGGCTTCGGGGGGCGGGAGCCCCCGCCCCGCCCCACTCCTCACCGCCGTGTGAGCAGGGCTCCCCATACGGCCCGGGCACGGTGCAGCCGGTAGGAGAGCTTGCCCCACGGGCGGTAGCTCCACGGGATGGCGTTCACATAGCCGTCGACCTGTCGGAACTGCTCCAGGGCCGCGCGGTAGCGGTGCTGCCGGACGAGGAAGTAGGCGAGCAGGTGCCGCGCCTCCGGCAGGTTCGGGTGACCTTCTGCCGCTCCGACGTCCTCCAGCGCCGCGTCCACGAGCGCGACGACGTGCGGCGTACCGAACAGGCCCGCGGGGTCGCCCACCAGGTCCACTTCCTCGTACCACGCGAGCAGGGGCAGGAGCGCCAGCAGGCTTCCACGCGGCGCCTGCCGGGCCGCGCGCGCCGCGAACTCCTCCACCTCGGCCCGGGAACCACTCCACTTGCTGCAGAAGTACAGCAATGCGGAGTAGTGGGCGCCGAAGTGGTGCGGCGAGGCTGCCTCGACCTCGGCCAGCAACGCGCCCATCTCGTCCTTGGAGAAGGCCAGCCCGCGCCCGACCGTGACCATCCCGGCCAGCGGCGTCGGATCTCCCGGACAGCGGCGTGCGGCGTGCGCCAGCTCCACGCGCGCCGCGGCGAGCTCCTGGTGGAAGCCGGCGAACTGCTGCTGGGACGTCAGACTCGCCGACCGGAACCCGCGCAGCCGCCATGCCCGCTTCACGTGCGTACACCCGGCGACCAAGATCGCGTCGGGGTCGTCCGGGGCGGCCGCCTGCCAGGCCTTCAGCCAGCCGTCACCGTCGTACGCGGCCGAGTACGCCAGGTGCCCGGCGTAGTACGTACGGCGCTCCCAGTCGGTTCCGGCCGCCTCCATGAGGTCGGCCGCGGGCTGCCACGCTCCACCGCGCACGGCCTTGAGCGCGCGCTGGAGCTGCGGATCGGGCCCGGCCAGACGCCCGTTCAGGGGCCGTGGGGGTATGAGGGCGGCCAGGAGGAAGCACAGCACCACAACCGCAGCCACCGTGTAGAGGATGGGTATGGACACGGATGAATCAACCAACTGAGGCTGGGCCACTGAGGTTCCCGTCATCGAACTCGTCCGCCCGTCTGTTCGAGATACGAGCGCAGCGGAGTATGCAACATCGACAACGGAGCGGACAACGGCCGATCATGCGGCAGGGCGGGGCGCATCCGACCGTCCCGCCCCTGCCCCCGCTCCTGCCCCCGCCCCTGCCCCCGCTCCCCTACTCCTCCGGCGGGAAGACCGGCTCGCCCGTCGCCGCCAGGGTGATCAGGATGGCCTCCACCGGGCAGCCCTCCGCCGCCGCGAGGATCGGCTCGTTCGCGTCCGACTCGGCGGTGCGCGGGTGGGACTGGCGTGCCGTGTCCAGGACGAAGCCGTCCGGGGCGTGGTTCACGCACATGCCCGAGCCGATGCAGACCCCCCGGTCCACCTCGACCTGCCAGCGGTCACCCATCAGGCACCCGCCTCGCCTGCGCCGGATGAATACGCGGCCGGGAGGTGGATCATCTTGTGCTCCAGGTACTCGCTCAGGCCCTCCGGGCCGAACTCCCGCCCCAGGCCGCTGTTCTTGTAGCCGCCGAACGGCCCCAGCATGTCGAGGCTGAAGGTGTTCACGTTGAAGGTGCCGGTGCGGATCCGGCGGGCGAAGTCGATGCCGCGCTCGACGTCGGCGGTCCAGACGCTGCCGCTGAGGCCGAAGTCCGAGTCGTTGGCCACCCGTACCGCCTCGGCCTCGTCCCCGTAGGGGATCAGGCAGACGACCGGGCCGAAGATCTCCTCGCGGGCGATCCGCATGGAGTTGTCGACGTCACCGAAGAGGGTGGGCTCCACGTACCAGCCCTGCTCCAGGCCCGCCGGGCGGCCGCCGCCCGCCAGGACCTTCGCACCCTCCTCCTGCCCGATGCGGATGTAGTCCAGCGAGCGCTGCTGCTGCCGCTTCGCGACCAGCGGGCCGAGCTGGGTCGCCGGGTCGAGCGGGTCGCCGACGACGAGCGCGCCGGCCGCCGCCGCGAGGGCCTCGGCCACCTCCTCGTACCGGCTGCGGGGGGCGAGGATGCGGGTCTGGGCGACGCACGCCTGGCCGTTGTTCATCCAGGCCGCGGGCACGATCCCGGCCACCGCGGTCGCCACGTCGGCGTCCGGGAGGACCACGGCCGCCGACTTGCCGCCGAGTTCGAGGGTGACGCGGGTGAGGTTGCGGGCGGCGACCTCCATCACGCGCTTGCCGGCCGCGACCGAGCCGGTGAAGGCGACCTTGTCGATGCCGGGGTGCCCGACGAGGTACTCGCTGACCTCGCGGTCGGCGGGCAGGATCGACAGCACGCCCTCGGGGAGTCCGGCCTCGCGCGCGATGTCGGCCAGGATGTAGGAGTCGAGCGGCGCCTCGGGCGACGGCTTGAGGATCACCGTCGAGCCGGTCAGGAGGGCGGGCGCCAGCTTGGCCGCCGCCACGAACTGCGGGACGTTCCACGGGATGACGGCGGCGACCACGCCCACCGGCTCCCGGCGCACCAGGATCGGGCCGAGCACGCCCTGGCGGTGCTCCTCGTACGGGTAGGCGCGGGCGACCGTGATCGCGGCGTCGTAGACCATCATCGGGCCGAGCGCCTGGGCGAGGACGCTCCAGGAGTACGGGGAGCCGTTCTGGGAGCTGATCGAGCGGGCTATCTCCTCGTGCCGGACGGCGATGGCGTCCTTGATCCGGGAGACGACGGCGATCCGCTCGTCCAGGGTCATCCGCGGCCAGGGCCCCTCGTCGAACGCCGTGCGCGCGACGGCGACGGCGCGGTCGACGTCCGCCTTCGAGGCGTGCGGGACGGAGCCGATGACCTGCTCGGTGTGGGGGGAGACGATCCGGATCCTGTCGGTGCCCAGCGGATCCGTCCACTCCCCGCCGATGAACAGCTTTCCGTGTTCCACGAGCTCGGTCATGGCTGAGGCCTCCTGCGGCTTGACGTTCCAGAACTGATACCAGTTCTAGTTAGAGGAGTCCACGGCCAGGACTGAACCTCCGTCGGTGCGGTGGAGAAGATCGAACGACTAGTCAGGGAGCCCGGAAAGTGGTCGACTTGGGCTACTACTGGAACACGTTCTCGTCCGGGGGCGGCGACAGGGGAGGGCGGGCGCATGACGGAGGACACGCCACAGGTCACGGGAGACACGCCGCCAGGCGCGGAGCACACGTCGCCGGTCACGGAGGACACGTCCCCAGACGCGCAGGACACGTCGCCGGTCACCGGCGACACACCACACGTCACCGATCACGGCGGCGGCGTGTGGGCCATCAAGGTCCCCATCCCCGACAACCCCCTCGGACACACCCTCGTCCACGTCCTCGACACCGACCGCGGCCCGGTCCTCGTCGACACCGGCTGGGACGACCCCGCCTCCTGGGACACCCTCGCCGCCGGCCTCGCCGCACTCGGCACCGCCGTCACCGACATCCACGGGGTGGTCATCACCCACCACCACCCCGACCACCACGGCCTCTCCGGCCAGGTCCGCGAGGCCTCCGGCGCCTGGATCGCCATGCACGCCGCCGACACCGAGGTCGTCGTACGGACCCGCTCCTCCGAACCCGGCGTCTGGTTCGACTACATGAGCGCCAAACTCGCCGCAGCCGGAGCCCCCGAGGAACACATCGCCCCGCTGCGCGCCGCCCGCGCGAGCGGCCGCATGCGGACCCTGCCCGGCCTGCGCGCCGCCGTCCCCGACCGGGAGATCGTCCCCGCCGAACTGCTCCCCCTCGCCGGGCGCCGGCTGCGCGCGATCTGGACCCCAGGCCACACCCCCGGCCACGTCTGCCTGCACCTGGAGGAATCCCACCCGGCGAACCTCCCCGGGAACGGCCGCCTCTTCTCCGGGGACCACCTGCTGCCCGGGATCTCCCCCCACATCGGCCTGTACGAGGCCCCGGAGGACACCCGCGTCACCGACCCCCTCGGCGACTACCTCGACTCCCTCGAACGCATCGGCCGCCTCGGACCCGCCGAGGTGCTCCCCGCCCACCAGCACGCCTTCACCGACGCACCCGCCCGCGTACGGGAGCTCCTCGACCACCACGAGGAACGGCTGAGGGGCCTGTGGACGCTGCTGGCCGAGCCGCTGACCCCGTGGGGCCTGGCCGAGCGGATGGAGTGGAACCGGCCCTGGGAGCAGATCCCGTACGGCTCCCGCAACATCGCCGTCTCCGAGGCGGAAGCCCACGTGCGGCGGCTGGTGAAACAGGGCCGCGCCGAGGCGGTGCCGGGCACGGACCCGGTGACGTACCGG